>JBDXHU010000004.1:0-298480 GCA_039989475.1 Halieaceae bacterium
TAGTTACCAGTGTTCCAGTAGTTACCAGTGTTCCAGTAGTTACCAGTGTTCCAGTAGTTACCAGTGTTCCAGTAGTTACCAGTGTTCCAGTAGTTACCAGTGTTCCAGTAGTTACCAGTGTTCCAGTAGTTACCAGCCGCCTCTAAATAATCTCCATCCCATAAAACCGAGCCATCGATAGCGAAAGCGCCATCAGCAGTGGCGACAACAGGACCGGTATAGTGTCCTAGGCCTGCAATTTCCAGTTCCATATCCAGGCCAACATTCGCACAACCCCTGGCCTCGCTTTGGAAAGCAGCCAGCGCGTCTACGGCACCAGCACCTTGTTGTAAGGCGTTCCTGGTTGCGCCGCCATCAGTATCGAGAGTGGCAGAAGCTGACTCGATAAGCCTGCACTTCAGGTCATCCGGTGTCAGTGAAGGATCTTGTTCCAGCAGAAGTGCAGCCACACCTGCAACGACAGCTGTTGATTGCGAGGTGCCGGACATCATAAAGCGATCGCCTGGCAGAACCCATTCCGGATGCTCCCTGGCCAACTCGCTGTCTCCAGCCACATGACCAATCATGTGACCTCCCGGTGCGACAATTTCGGGCTTAACAAAGCCGTCCAGAGTTGGTCCAGCGGCAGAAAAAGACGCGAGGTAGTCATCGGTCTTATCGTCCGGCGTATACGCATCGGTCACTGAGCCAACAGTCATAATGTATGGGTTATTACCCGGCGCCTGGATGGACTGAGGATCAGGCCCCTGGTTACCCGCGGACGTGACTACGAAAATACCCTGACGCCATGCTTCCATGACCATCTGATTCACAGGGTCCGCCCAATACGGACCCCTGGCTTCGGTACCCAGGCTGAGGTTGAGCACCTGGATATCAAGTCGCTCGCGATTGTCCAAAACATATTGCAGAGCTCGCAATACGTCGGCGACGGAGCCTTCTTGCTTCTCACTGAAGGCCTTGATCGCAACAATATTTACACCCGGCGCAACACCCTGGTAGCTGATCCCCTCGACACCGTCTGTCTGGGCCACAGCACTGTTGGCAAGCACTGATGTTATGTGAGTTCCATGGCCGCGCTCGTCGCTGAAACTCGCAACCGCGTTGCTGGCGGTCGCATCAAAGGTCGCGATAACACGGTCAGCTCCAGCACTGTTCTTGGCTATGCCGTCAAGGTCCATCCACAAGCCGGAGTCAATGACCGCAACCGTAACACCTTCACCAGTAATGCCCATCTGGTGGAGCTTGTCGGCGTTTACGACGCTGGGAAAATACGTGTTGTTCTCGTAGTCATCATAACCGCGCACCAGCTCGGCGGTGCACTTACCATCAAAGCCCAGGCTGATGCTGAGTTCGCTCTGCGAGATATCCGATGCAACTGCGTCGGCGAAATACAGGCGCAGCTGGGTTTTTTCATCGGCCGCCAGCGCCAGATCATGGCCCTTTGCTTCAAGTAAGCCACGATCAAGAACCAGCTGCTGGCCATCGACATCTGTGGCAAGCACATTGTCGCCATAGGAAACAGATTCAAGCGCACCCAGTTTATCGGGCCAGGAGAGCGAGACGGAGCTTAAGCTTGCATCACTGTCTTCATGGTTGCCGATCTTCCAGACCACCGCACCATCGGCGCTAACTTCCAACAGGTGCTCGCCGCTGACAGGACACATGTCTGCTCCGTTGAGAGTGGCGACTCGATCCTGGAGAATGCGATGTACATCAGAACTACGACTAATCAGAGCAAGTTGGTCCCTGGTAACTTCGACACCGACGGCTTTCAGCACGTCCAGTTCCTGGTTGACCGTACCGCCGTTTCCTTCAACCAACGCAACCAGCGTATCGACATTGCTGCCTTGCAGCAGCACCTTATGTACCTGGTTATCCGGTGGCGCGGAAGAATACAGATCGTAGGGCCCCAGGGCACCTAGAACCACTACACTAGCCAGGGCGCTAGCACGTGCAAAATTTCGTTCCGTGAAAAACCTCATTACCGTCTACTCCCACAGCGTGAGCGCTTCAGTGCGCTCGCATTATTCTTAGTCTTCGCATCTCTACATGAACGTGTCATGTAGCCACGTTTCATATTGCGAGTGATGAAAAATGACGCATATGACCCAAATGGGTCAGGAAGTGACAATTAGTGCAACTATGTTGCGTCGAGGCCGCGGCGTTTCTGCATCATCGGTAGCCCCGCCAAGAATTGATGTGCCTGCTAAAATCAGTTAATGAGGAATACATGCATTTCAATGCATAACGATCACTTCACCGCATGGTGGCTAGTCCTATTGTTGACGCTAAACGCGACCCAATGCTCGCAAATGGCTGAAGCAAACTCGTCGGCATATGACAACACGACAATAACCAAGTCCCCAGTGAACTCGCTGCTGAATCATAAAACGATCGCCGAAGTACTTGTCGATGACGCTGGCTTTCTCTGGATCAGAAGCCAGCATAAGGTCCATCGCTATGACGGTCACGAATTGCTCACTCTCTACTCTGGCCTTGGCGCAATGGGCTTGGGTGGTATCAGGAAAGAGTACAGACTCGCTCTTGATGAGAGGGGAAGGCTTTGGTTTGCTTCGCTGGACAAGGGGCTGATGTTCTACGACAACAGTTCTCGAGAATTCGTTCGGTTTCGTGAAGTTGGCACTAAGCCAGCCGAAAGTGCAGCTGCAATTAGCGCCCTTCACTCAGACAGAAGAGGTACGTTGTGGGTTGGCTACGCAAACGGACTGCTAAAGCGAATAGATGTAGTTAAAAGAGTTGAACGCAAACCAATACCGACGAATCTGCACATCAAGAATAATCAAGCAATTACAGCCATAGCTTCAGATACGAAAGAGGTAACGTGGATCGTAACCGAAATCGGCAATCTCATTCGCTGCACGAATTATAGTGTTTCCTGCGTGAACATCGATCTGGCTGACCACATCGAACTTGCCCCAACATTTAGCATCACGTCTATGCTTCCACTTGTGGACAACCGATTGTTAGTCGGCACAGAATCGGGGCTGCTGATTGAGTTAGTGGAAAGTGACGGTGTGTTTGCCGCTCATGAAATAAAGTTGGTAAAGCATCAAGACGCTCTTCCTAGTGCAATAACGAGTTTAGCCGTCAGTGGAGAGAGTGATGTTTGGGTTGGAACAGAACGCGGCCTATTCTTACTAAATGAACTATATCAAGTCGACCAATTAGATAAGATCAATTCTGTACTTGGAAAGGGAAAAATTCTTACCCTGGGCCGGGACGAGGCGGGAAACTTACTAATAGGTACTTATCGCGGCTTATTCATTTCTGTTGAATCGGTTTTCCAGAAATTGGACGAAAGTCATGGACTGGAGAGTAACTTCGTTACAACGTTTTCCAGAGTGACTGGCGGCAACACGCTGGTGGGAACCTTGGCTGGCATGTCGGTTCTAGATCACCGCCAGGGAAGACTAGAGAACTTTAGCACTTATTATACGAACGCGTCATATCATGACGAACGCGTCACAGCGCTGAAATACAAAGATGGTGTTCTCTGGATAGGCTTTAGATCCCAGGGCCTGCAACGAATCAACCTCCCTCTTGGAGGCTCACTTCATGTAGTGGACCCAAGATCCGGCATAAGGTCAGTTACTGACATCCAGCTCACACAATCTGGCAGCGTAATCGTCTCCACGTTCGGTGGCGGACTTCATATTCTCGATGAACAGGGAAAAACGCTCAGAACATATAGAGCTGCAGACAGCGAGGGCGAGACTGGCCTCCGCTCCGACAAGGTACTACTCACCAACCCACTTCGTGATGGCAACTTGTTAATCGGCACAAAAAAGGGCTTACACATCATGTCCAAGGCGGGAGAGATCACGCGAGTGAATTCCGTTTCTTCTGCTTCCGAACAAGCTAATCATCTATACATATTGTCTATTCTCGAAAGTCGCGACGGGTCGGTCTGGGTGGGTACGCAGAATTCCGGGCTATATTATTGGGGCCCCCTAAACCATGCGAATGAATTGAAAACTCTCACACCTGTAGATACTTCTCCTGGACTTCCAAGCAACACCATTTACGCCATGGAAGAAGACGACCGGGGCATGATCTGGTTTTCTACTGACAACGGCCTGGTCAAACTAAATCCACGCACCAGCAAGATTGAAATATTTGATCGCTCCGATGGTCTTCAGGACAACGAGTTCAATATTGCCGCTTCCCACAAAGATGATATGGGCAACCTCTACTTCGGCGGCAATCATGGCTTCAATCGCTTCAATCCCGAGCAACTAACTACTCGCAAGCAAATTCCACCGCTAAGGCTTACCGAGATCGTTATATCCGGGACCCCTATTGCTTCCGACCCAGGCTACTCCCTTCCGCCCGAGATTCTGCTAACTCACAAAGACCACTCCATACAGTTTGACTTCAGTACCCTCGACTTCGTCAATCCGGCACGCAGTAGCTACAAATACAAGCTCGAAAACCATGATCGCGAGTGGGTCGACATTGGCAGTAGAAACAGCGTGTCTTTTGCCAGGCTCCCCTCGGGGGAATATACCTTCAAGCTCATCGGTGCGAACTCGGACGGAATCTGGAACATGGATGGCATCACCCTCCCTATCAGGGTGCTGCCGCCACCCTGGTTGCAATGGTGGGCTTTCGCGGCCTATGGGATTTTTCTGCTCAGCTCTGTGTTATTCATCAAGAAGTATTACGACACCTATCGACTCAAGGAGTTTGCGACACAGCGTGCGGAGAGTTTGCACGAAACAGCAGAGCGCGCCCAGGACGAACTCTTTGATCAATTGCATGTTGAGCAACGCCTGGCCGCGAATATCAAGCAGCACTCGATCAATACAATTCAGTTGATGTCCGACTTGCTCATGAAGCAAGCCGATGAAGTAGACGACCCGGGCGCACGCGAAGCACTACTTGAAAACAACAAGCGACTACACTGCCTGAAAATTCTTGAAGGAAACATTTACTATCGGGCAGATTCACTCGAGGTCGACTTCCATAGCAGCGTCAATCAAATCTTCAGGGAGGTTCTGGCGGATACCGGCACACCGGAGTTTCAGATAGTCCCCCTGAATGAATCGCTGGAAATCACCATCCCGGAATGGCTGGCTATTCCTGCCGCAGTGATCACCAACGAGTTAGTAAGAAACAGCGTGCAGCATGCCTTTGAAGGAATGACAGGTGTGCAAACAATCAAGGTCTATCTACGGGAAACCGAGCAACCGGGCGCCTGGCTGCTTGAGGTCGCCGACAGTGGTGTCGGCCTACCGGAATCCATCGACCCGCAGCGCGCATTTACCGCCGGCATGGATGTGGTCAAGCAATGCGCTGACAGGCTGAATGCGTCGATCAGCATTAACAGGGAGAACGGCACCAGCTTCCGCTTCGAAATCCCCCCGCAACCGATAGCTCAATCCCGCTCGTAAGCCATCGCGATATTGCGGCCACTGCGCTTGGCCAAATACAGCGCCTTGTCGGCATGTTCGATCAGCTGGCGATACTTGCGTACGCTGGCATCCACCTCAGCCACCCCAAGGCTTATCGTGCAGCGCGCGTTGTAGGGCTTAATTGATAAGGACTGCACCCCCAGGCGCAGCCGCTCGGCAATTTGCAGCGCACCCTTCTCATCGGTGTCAGGCAGTAACAAGCCAAACTCCTCGCCGCCATAGCGACCGACCACATCCGAGGTGCGGTTTGATTCGGTTAGCAGATCAGAAATTTCCCTGATCATCTGGTCACCGGCTACATGGCCATACTTGTCATTCACCTGCTTGAAATGGTCAATATCTATCATGACCAATGACAGTGGCGCCCCGCTCCGTTTTTGACGCTCGTACTCGCGATACACCAACTCTTCCCAGTAACGTCGATTATTGAGTTGTGACAGACCATCGGTGCGACTGATTCGCTCCAGTTCCTCACGCTGATGCGACAAGCGTCGCGACAGTGAAAAATTGATCAAGCCAATAGAGAGTGGAAACACCACCATCAGGGGTGCGGTGGCAATCAGCGTGAGCATGCTGGGTTCCAGCTGAAAGCTGTAATCCGGCACGATGAACTGCGCCCATTGCCAGCCAATCACTATGCTCAGCAGCGACAACGCCAGGCCCCTGGCAAACAGGCGCCAACCACCCACCATCATATTGTCGAGGCTGGCCATAGTCAGCACCACCAGTGAGGGCAACAGGTTGAATGAGAGCAGTGGCACCCACAGTCCGGCAAACACCGAATCGGTCATCAGGTTGCGGTATTCCGCCACCGTTGGTTTTTCGCTACGCGATGCAACCAGGTAAGCCAGGTGCGGCCAGAGAAAGGCATTGAACACCGCAAAGACCCAAAAATGCCAGGGCGCCTGTTGTTGATAGAGCACCGCGGCGGCGGCCGGGAACGCCAGCGCCATACCGAACACACGCGGCGTATAAATTCGCCTGACGAAGTTGAGTCCGGATCCGGTATTTCTGGACATCAGTGTCCTGCCTGCTTAATCGCTTTCAAAGCGCTGGGCCGCGAGATTCTTGTGCAGCGTTGCCGGGTCAAACACCTGCCCGTTGATCGCAACGTAAACGCCTTCAGGCAGTTGCTGCAGGCTGGCAATCGCGAAGCCAATATTGAAAATCGCATCGCTGACCCGCAAGCGCGCCGGCTGCATGGAGCCGGTCAGTACCACGGTCTTGCCGGCCACTCCCTGCAATGCACGGGCGGTGTCGGCCATGGTGTCAGTCCCATGGGTGATCAGGATGTGTGTGGCGGTTTCCTGCTCAACCCGCTCGCGTACCGTCTGCCGATCCGCGTCGGTCATCTCCAGGCTGTCCTTGCGCATCAGCGACTCAATAGCGTAGTCGAAAGTCACATTGGCCTCGCGCAACAAATCGCCAATCTGCGGGTCTCCCACCTTGAATTCACTGTTGGCGTCAAAGTAGATTTTGTCGATGGTGCCACCGACTGTCAGTATCTTGATTTCCATGGTCTCGATTATCCGTGATCTGGCTGACTAAAACTGGCCAGCATGCTACTTTTATAGCCCATATGTCGGCGAAACTCACATTACACTATTTTGCACTGTTACTGGGCCTGGGCATGCTGCAGGCCTGCAGTGGTGGCGGCTCCAGCTCTGCGCCCGCAGTACCGGATATCACCGAAGCTACCGAAGAGCCTCCGCCCACGCGCCAGGTTGACCGCAACTTCACCTACCACGATGACACCCGCGCGATCATTGAGGAAAAATGTGTCACCTGCCATACCGAGGGCGATATCGCGCCTTTCGCCCTGGACGACTATGCCAAGGTCAAAATTTATGCTGCAGCCGCTGCCTTTGCTATTCGCAGTGGCAGTATGCCGCCCTGGCCACCCACCCCGGGCTATACCCACTTTGCTGACGAGCGGGGCCTGAGCCAAAAGGAGAGATACATTCTTCTCAATTGGCTGGAGGGCGGCCTGGAAGAAGGCGAGCCCCAACCCGGCCCGGCGACTGCCTCCGACCTTGAGGATATCCCCCCCGGCTATAACCTGAAACTGAAAATGCCGGAGGCCTACACCCCCTTCCTGCAACCGGATGATCATCGCTGTTTTGCCATCGAGTGGCCCCTGGATGAATTCAGCTTTGTCACCGACGTCGATGTGCTGCCCGATGTCACAGAGCAGGTACACCATGTGATTGTCTCGGTCGCCGAACCCGAAGACGCCCACCTCTACTATGGCGCCACGGGTGAGGATGGCAGACCCGGTTGGTATTGCCTGGGCGCGGGTGGCGTCACCGGTGCGCCTCTGCCGCGCCAGGTCGGCGGCTGGGTGCCGGGTGCCGGCCGTGAACCGACCCCGGAAGGCACCGGCATGGGTGTGAAACCCGGTTCTGTGCTGGTGGTGCAAATGCATTACAACACCCTCGTTGCAGAACCCGCTGCTGATCAGTCCATTATTCTGCTCGCAACCGCCGACAGCGTTGAGCGCCCGGCCAGGGGCTTCCTCCTGACCGACCCGCGCTTCCTGCGTGATGGTGGCATGCCGATTCCGGCCGGCGACCCCAAGGTCAGCCACGAGGCGAGCTTTCCCGCCTTTGCCCTGGCGGCAATTTTTGGCGAGGAAGCCAATATCGAGGCAACCGACCCCTGGGTAATGCACCAGGGCTTCACCCATATGCACAACCTGGGTGTTAAGGCTCGTACCACGCTGATCCGGCCGGATGGATCGGAGCAGGTGATCCTCGATATCCGCGATTGGGACTTCAACTGGCAAGGCACCTACAACTTCGCCAACGAACTGCTGGTGCAGCCCAGTGACACCATCAAACTGGAGTGCACCTGGGACAACTCCCAGGCCAACCAGGACTTTGTCAACGGTGTGCAGCTGATCACCAAAGACGTGCAATGGGGTGATGGCACACAGGACGAAATGTGCCTGATGTCAGTACTGATGACCCAGCCCAAAGCGGGTTACGATTACAGTTATCAGCCCACGTTGTATATCGAATCACCCAGCTACCAACAGGCCTTCGCTCCCGGCGACCTGGTGCCCCTGCAGTTGATACTCAATAATTTCAGCCTGCACGACCCCGGTGAACACGACCACGATAACGCCACGCTGCACCAGGATGGCGACCACGCCATGGCGGATGATGACCACAACACGGTTTATAACGGCCACTACCACGTCTATCTCGACAGCGATGATGACGACGCCGAGCACCTCACTGCCTGGGACAAGGACTATTACTACCAGCTACCGGAAGAGCTGGCACCGGGCCTGCATGAGTTACGTGTTAGCCTGCGCGCAGCAGATCATCACCCGCTGGGCATAGAGCAGCGCGTGGACATTGAGATCACCGATGTCGAAGTCGCTGACAGCGCCGACCTCGTGGATGTGGACGCCTGGCTTATGCAGGACGCCGGGGAAGACAGCCTGGCCGAACACCGGCCAGTCCCGGTCGACTGCCCGGATAACAGCTGGTACAACGAAGACGGCGCTCTCGAAGTGGAGACTGGTTACTGTAATTACCTGTCCCTGGCCCAGCCGACCCTGGTGGATATCAACGCCGGCGACCAGCTGCACATTGTGCTCTGGCACGGCGACCTCGCATTTGAAGAGCCCGCTGCGGCGCATGTGGCGGTGAGCATCGATGGCAAACTATTGTGGGAAGCCGAGGTCGAAATACCTGCTGATGCCGAAATTTTTGACACCCGGGTCGATGTACCCTTCGCGGCGCCGGCTGGTAGCACGGTGGAGTATCACCTGCACAATCACGGCTTTAATTCCTGGACCCTGTTGCAACTAGAGGTAGAACGCTAATCCATGACACTGTTTCGCTCGATCATCATCCTGTTACTGTGCCTGCCACTGCACGCCAACGCCGGCAGCCTGCAGGCTGGCCAGATGGCGCCACTGGTAGACCTGCCCAGCCTGACGGAGTCGGGTGAAAACGTCAGCCTGCTGGATCTTCGCGGCAGTGTCGTCTACGTCGATTTCTGGGCCTCCTGGTGCGGTCCCTGCCGGGTGTCCTTCCCGCAACTGGAGACCATTCGCGCTGAGCTGAATGAGCAGGGCTTTGAAGTGCTGGCGATCAATGTCGACGAATACCCCGAAGACGCGATGAAGTTCCTGGCCGAGGTGCCGGTAAGCTACCCGGTGGTGCGCGACGCGGTTGGCACCTCGCCACAGGCCTACGGCATCCTGGGCATGCCCACGGGTTTTCTGATCGATCGGGAAGGCATTGTGCGCAAGGTGCACCCGGGTTTCCGCAAGAGTGACGGCGAGAAACTGCGCGCTGAAGTCATCGAGTTGCTCAAGGAGTAGAGCGTGAAAGCATTAGCGAGCTTGCTCGTGCTCGCCTGCCTGGCGGGCTGCGAGACTGCGCAGGTGCAGCCCTGGGAACGCGGCACACTGGCCCGAAACGAGATGCAGTGGCAGCCCGATGTAATGGAAGCACAAATACGCGACCATATTCACTACAGTAAAGAAGCATCGACCGGCAGTGCCGGCGCTGCGGGCGGCGGCTGCGGCTGTAACTGATGCCCGCTAAGCCACGCGACACCCATCCGACGCTGCTGGCGCTAACCTCCAGTGCCTTGCTGCTCCCCGCCTACCAGGGCGCACGGGCAGACGCGCCACCGGATTTCACAGAAATCGGCGTCAGCTACAGCAAGTACGAGGAAGACGACACCCAGGCGGGTAAAACCTTCGGCGGCTCGAGTGAGCGCTACGAAATCGATGTGGCCCAGTTTCATTTGCTGGCGCCAGTGGGGGACGATTGGTCGGTAGCGCTGGATGTGCAGTGGGAAGACATGAGCGGTGCCTCACCCTGGTTTGTAGGGCTGAGCGCAGACGGAGACCCCAATGTTCTGATGAGCGGCGCCAGTATCGAGGATACCCGCACCTCGGTCAGCGTCACCACCCGCTATTACTACGACCGCGGCAATACCGGCCTCAATTTCTCTTATTCTGACGAGGACGACTACACCTCCAATGCCATCGCCCTGGACACGGCTTTTAACAGCGCTGACGGCATGACCACCTACTCAGCTGCGATCAGCGCCTCCAGTGACGACATCAATCCCACCCAGGGCGCAACACCGACCAATACGCTGGATGACAACAAGGACATTCGCTCGGCCTGGATCGGTGTCAGCCGCATTATCAGCAAGCGTGCCATCCTGCGATTTGGCCTCAGCTACACCTACCGCGATGGCTTCCTCACTGACCCCTACAAGTTCAATGATTCGCGCCCTGACGAGCGCAAGGAATGGGCCCTGGGTGGCGGCTACCGGCAATTCTTCGTCGGCGGCAATGCCGCGCTGCATGCCGACTACCGCTATTTCAACGATGACTGGGGTATTGCCTCGCACACCGTCGACCTGGCCTGGTACCAGAATATCGGCAGCAGCACCCAACTGGAGCCGTATTTCCGCTACTACAACCAGGGCCAGGCCGACTTCTTTTCCAATCTCGTCGATTTCAGTGAACCCTATTTTGCCGATGATTATCGGCTGTCGGCATTCGGCGCAATTACAACCGGCCTGCGCCTGCGCCAGGAGTTGGGTGACTGGACCGTCAACCTGACCGGCGAGCGCTATACCACCAGCAATGACTGGAGCACCTACAGTGGCGACGAATCCCCCGGACTGGTGAAGTACTGGCGCTATTCAATTGGTGTGGACTACGCCTTCCGCTGAACAGGACCATGCAGCGAATCGATCACAGCTTTAACGCCATGGGCGGCCCCTGCCGGGTTCGCCTGGTTCATGCGGATAAATCTACCGCTAATGACGCCATACGTGCAGCAGAAACCGAGGTACGCCGGCTGGAGCAAAAATACAGCCGCTACCTGGACGATTCCGTCACCAGCCTCATCAACCGTGCCGCCGGCTCCGGCCAGGCCTGCGCCATAGACAGCGAAACAGCTGGCCTGCTGGGCTACGCCGATACGCTGTGGCAACAGAGTGATGGCCTGTTTGACCTGACCGCGGGTATTTTACGCAGGGCCTGGGACTTTAAAAACAAGCTAGCGCCGGCAGCGGATGAGCTGGCCGCCCTGCTGCCCTTGATTGGCTGGGACCAGGTGCTCTGGGACGAGCAGTCGATTACCCTGCCCAGGGCCGGCATGGAGCTGGATTTTGGCGGCTGTGTAAAGGAATACGCCTGTGACAGTGCCGCCGGGCAATTACGTCAGCATGGTATTGAGCATGCCCTGGTAGATCTGGCCGGCGATATGGTGGCGTTGGGTGACCAGGGCAAGGGCCAGCCCTGGTCCATAGGCATCCGCCACCCCACTGATAAAACCAATGCCATAGCCCGGATCAGCCTCGCAGCTGCGGCCCTGGCCAGCAGCGGTGACTACGAACGTTGCCTGCACATTGACGGCCAGCGTTATGGTCACATACTGAATCCACACACGGGCTGGCCGACACAGGGCCTGGTTGCCGTCAGCGTTATTGCCGAGCAATGCCTGGTTGCCGGCAGCAGTGCCACCATCGCCATGCTCAAGCCCGAACAGGAGGCACTGGCGTGGCTGGCGGAGCTGGGCTTGCCCTGGCTGGGTATCGATGCAGCCGGACAATGTCACGGATCCATCCACCAAACGGGCTGAGTTGCCCGCACCCGGTTATACTGCACCCCGAAAAATAACGAGATCACTATGCGCTTACTCCTGCTCCAGATCCGCCATGTACCCAAGGTGCGACAAGAAGAATACGACAGCTTTCTGCGCTACTGCCAATTGCAGCCAGAAGAGCTGGATATTCTCAATGTGTTCGACACCCCGGCCTTCGGCCCCGAGGTACTGCAGGGTTACGATGCCCTGCTGGTCGGTGGCGCCAGCGAGGCGAGCGTATTGGAACCCGACAACTACCCGGCGGTGCCCTACTGCATCGAACTGTTGCGCCACTGCATCGACGTCGATTTCCCGGTGTTCGCCTCCTGCTTTGGGTTTCAGTTGGCCGTGCTGGCCCTGGGCGGCGAGATCATTCGCGATGAACAAGATTTTGAAATGGGCAGCCTGCCAATTTCACTGCGCCCGGCGGCAAGCGACGACCTGTTGTTTCAGGATGTGCCAGATGGTTTCCACGCCATCGCCGTACACCGGGAGCGCTCGGTCGATTGCCCGCCCGGCGCCACCGAGCTGGCCTACACCGAACCCTGCAGCCATGCCTTCAAGGTCGATGGCAGGCGCTTCTGGGCCTGTCAGTTTCATCCAGAGGTGGATAAAGCCACGCTCATCGCGCGACTTACCGTGTACAAGGATTCCTATACCGACGGTGACGACCACCTGCAGGAAGTCTTATCCAGCGCCGTGGAAACACCGGAGTCCAATGACCTGATGCGAAAATTCGTCGAGCGGGTCGTACGCCAGGATGCCTGACTACTTACCGCTGAAGTGAGGCGGGCGTTTCTCGCGCTGGGCGGCGAAGCCCTCCTGCAAGTCATCCGAGGTGGCACAGCGCCGCGACAACTCCTGCGCCTGTTCCATATCAATGTTGCCCGCGGCTGCCTGCTGCAATATTTGCTTCATGGACTGCACCGCCAACGGTGCCAGGCCGGCGATTGACGCGGCCAGGTCCTGGGTTCGCACTTCCAACTCTTGCCGCGCTACCAGGTGATCCAGAAAGCCGATGTGCAGCATCGCCGCGGCATCAAACTCCTCCGCCGCCACCAGGATGCGCTTGGCCAGGTTGACGCCCAGGCGCTCGACAAAACGATTGATACCACTGAGTGGATAACACAGGCCAATCTGTGCCGCCGGCACTCGCAAGCGTGAACCTTCCACACCAATACGAAAATCGCAGCTCAACGCCAGCTCCACACCGCCACCAAAGACATTGCCATTGAGCGCACAGATAGTGGGCACGCGAGTCGCTGCCAGCTGGTCGGTCGTCTCCTGGAACAGGTCGCTGCTAATCTGGCCGCTACCCAGCTGGTTGAGGGCGGCACCCGCACAAAAGGTCTTGTCGCCCTGCCCGGTGACCACCAACACGCGCACATCCAGGTCTGAGTTCACCGACTCGACGTGCTGCTGCAGTGCCGCCAACTCCTCGGCCCCCAGCGAATTGTGCTTGGCCGGGTTATTGAGGACGATGCGGGCCACATGGCCGTTTTTGTGGAATTGAACGGTGTCAGTCATGGGCGCACATTCTATACTCATCGCAGGGAAAATGGAGACTCGAATGAGCAAGCGCTGTACCTGGTGTGGTGACGACGAACTGTACATGGCCTATCACGACCAGGAATGGGGGGTACCGCTGTACGATGATGACAGCCTGTTCGAATTCCTGATGCTGGAGGGCGCCCAGGCCGGGCTGGCCTGGATTACCGTATTGCGCAAACGCGAGGGCTACCGGGCCCTGTTCGATGGTTTCGATGCCAATAAGATCGCCCGCTACAGCGATCGCAAACTCGACAAGCTGTTGCTGGATGCGCGCATTATCCGCAACCGGCTCAAGGTCTACAGTGCCCGCCAGAATGCCCGCGCCTTTCTCGCTGTGCAGGAAGAATGGGGCAGTTTCTCCGACTACATGTGGAACTTCTTCGACGGCAAGCCCATCCAGAATCGCTGGAAATCAATGGCTGAGCTCCCCGCCCACACCCCCCTGTCAGACACCATCAGCAAGGACCTGAAAAAGCGCGGCTTCAATTTTGTGGGCTCAACCATTGTCTATGCGCATATGCAGGCCACCGGCATGGTCAATGATCACACCACCGACTGCTTCCGCCACAAGGAGTGCAAAACACTGGTTCGCTGAATCCCGGCGGGTTATGATGGCCACGTTTAAAAAACATACTCCAGAGTAAAACTCTAGAACATTCGGTATTGATGAGCGTGCGCAAAGTTTATGCCCAAGGATAAGGCCCAGCCCGGCAAGCCCGGCGGTTCGCCCTTTAACCGCACCGCGCAGCACGACGCCAAGCGGGCGGCGATCCTGTCGCAGGCGGCCAAACTGTTCAATGGCAGGGGCTCGCGCTCCACGACCTTGCTGGATATCGCCCAGAGCCTGGGCCTGACCAAAACCAGCCTCTATTACTACGTCAAAACCAAGGAAGAGCTGATCTACCAGTGCTACATCGCGGCGCTGGATAACATCATGCGCGGCCTCGATGTTATCGAGAGTGCCAGGGAAACTGGCCTGGAGCGGGTGCAGGCCACCATGCGCGCCCACTTCACCGATTGGCGCGACGCCCAGGAGGGTCGTCGCAATCACACCGCCGCGCTACTGGAGATTGCCTCGCTAGGCGACGAGCACCGGGAAGATGTTGAAAAGCGCTATACCGAGATGTTTCTGCGCCTGCGCCAGTTCATTCGCGATGGCATCAGCGAAGGCAGCATCCGGCCACTGGACAGCACCGCCGCCACCCTCGGCCTGGTTGGCTCCATGCAGTGGTCCTTCAACTGGTTGCGGACCGTGCCCGCCGACCAGTTTGACCAGATTATCGACGGCGCTGTCGATCTCATCACCTACGGGGTGGCCCAGGGCGATGGCAACTACCCCTTCAGTGATTTTAACCTGGGCGGCCGCGATGACGATGGCACCAGCGGCTTTGACCGGGAGCAGCAGAATCGGCTCAAGCAGGATGCCTTCTTCAAGACTGGCACCTGGTTTTTCAATAAGCAGGGCTTTGTCGGTACCTCCCTGGACGAGATCGCCGAGACCCTGGATGTCACCAAGGGCGCCTTCTACTACCACATTCGCAACAAGGAAGACCTGCTTTACAGTTGTTACACCCGCTCGCTGGACATATCACGTGACATCCATGCCGAGGCGGCCAAACTGGGCAGCGGTATTGACCGGGTTGAGTACACCCTGCGCCGCGTCTTCCACGTGCAGAATTCAGACGAGGGGCCGATGATCCGCTACAACTCGATCACGGCACTACCGGTGCCACGGCGCAAGGAGATCCTCAAGTTGACCGATGAGTCCCGCGACCGCTTTGGGCAATTCATGCGCGATGGCATTGCCGATGGCAGCGTCAGGCCCATCAATGTCGAGGTCGCCCAGGAATTGATAAGCGGCGCCATGAACGCCAGCATGGACCTGCCGCTATGGCGACAGGTCGATGACGTCGACAGTGCCTCCAAGGATTATTACCAGATGTTTTTAAATGGACTGGCGGCGGTACGCGAGTGAGCGATCTCGATAAACTCCTGAAAAACCTGCAGGTTGAACAGCTGGACAAGTACATCTTTGTCGGTCGCAGCCCGCGCCTGCCCAAACGGGTGTTTGGCGGCCAGGTGCTGGCCCAGGCACTCAATGCGGCCATACGCACCGTCGATGACAATGATCGTAGCGCCCACTCCATGCACGCCTATTTCCTGCGTCCGGGTGATCCCAATCGCAAGATCATCTACGAGGTGGACCCGATTCGCGACGGCCGCGGCTTTACCACCCGCCGGGTGGTGGCCAAGCAGAACGGGCGCGCCATATTCAACACCTCGATCTCCTTCCAGTTAAAGGAAGACGGCCCCGAACACCAGTTCACTGCACCCGCCGTGGCGGCGCCGGAGAGCCTGGAAAGTGATCTCGACTATTGGACACGACTGGCCGAGGAGCATCCCCAGCGCTTCGACAAGCCCACCTCCTGGGCGATTGACCGCCGGCCCTTGAACCGGCGCGACTATCTGCACCCGGAAAATGATATCCGTGAACCAGTCAGCGGTGTGTGGATGAAGGCGCTGGGTGAACTGGCCGACGACCCTATTCAGCACCAGACCTTGCTCGCCTATATGTCAGATATGACCTTGCTGGGCGTGGCCTTGCATCCACATCCGATCAGTACCCGCAGTGAAGAATTGATGTTTGCCAGCCTCGACCACGCGCTCTGGTTTCACCAGCCCTTCGCGGCCAACGAGTGGCTGCTCTACGACCAGGACAGCCCGATAGCCAGCTCGGCCCGCGGCTTCACCCGCGGCTGCTTCTACACGCAAGAGGGGAAGCTGGTGGCGTCTGTGGCGCAGGAGGCCCTGCTCAGGCCCGTCAGTTAACGATCGTTTGCAGCTGGCGTCCCACACCAACCAGTTGCAGCGAATGCTCATCCAGCTTGAGTCGCGTTACCGAGCCATTGTCCGGTACACAGCAGACTGTCGCAGCAGACTCCATCAGGCGCGAGCAAATCGCGTTGATAATCATGAAATGGGTGAAGATGGCCGTGTGCTGCTCCAGCTCAAACAAACGGCTCCAGGCCCGCTCCCGCCACTCTGAAACCTCCGGTCCCTGCTCCGACCAATCCTGGCGCATAAATCCCTGCAGCCAGGCCTGGCGGTCATCAATGCCCACCGGTGAGGGTATTTCCCGGAAGGCCTCGTCGATCTCCAGCTTCTGGCGCAGGGTGGTGGCCAGTGGCTGCGCCGTTTCCTGGGCTCGCAGCAGTGGACTGCTGATCAAATGCAGGCTGCTACGGTAAGGCTCAAGCTCATCGCGCACCTGCAGCGCCTGCTGACGACCTGCATGGCTGAGGCCGGGATCGGGCTCCTCGCCCCAGGCAGCAGCCGCCTCGCCGTGCCTGACCAGGTAGATATCAACCATCAGCGGTAAGTAATGAGTGACTCGCCATTCTGGCGGCCAAGCAGGTCGAGAAAGGAATGATCATTGTAGTAGGACAGCGACGCCTTGTTTTGGTTGTAGAGCAACTGGGTGACCGAGCAATTGATGACCGGCTCATAGAACTGGTAGGTGGCCTCTGCGCCAGCGCCCAGCACATGGGCCACGACCGTAGCAATGGTGCCACCCGAGGTGAAGATTGCCGTGTTGGTTCCGGGACCCTGATCACGCTTTACAGCCTCCAGCGCCGCGATCACGTCGCCGGAGTAGTCGGCCCAGCTCTGCACACCCGCGGGGCTATCCGCACCCAGCCCCACCCAGTAGTTGAATACCTGCTCCAGCAACTTCTGGTAATCCTTGCTGGAGCCAAAGGCGCGGTCGGCCAGGGGCTGCCACTCCGGGTGCCGCTCTAACAGAATCGGTGTAATCACCTGCAGCTGGGAATCGTTGTCGATCTCGTTAAAGCGTCCATCGACAATATGCTGCTCCGCCGGGGTTCTCCCCTCGGTGGCGATCTGCGCGGTCTTGCGCTGCCGCTTGAGCTCACCGGTATAGACCGCGTCGAAATGCAGGCCACAGCTATCCAGGTAATGGCCCAAGACCTCGGCCTGGCGACAGCCAAGTTCGGAGAGGCGGTCATAGTCGTCAGTGCCAAACGAGGCCTGGCCGTGTCTGATCAGGTAAATACTAGCCATTGTATACGCGCTGTAGCAGCTCCTCGTCGCGGGCAAAGCGCAGCTTGCGGCGATAGGGGAAGCAATCCTCTACGTAACCACTGGCAATTTGCTGCTGCAAATCGCGCCAGAAGTCGGCCTCGTATATGTCGCTGTGCAGTTCATCAAACACCTTGCGGGCGCGCTGGTTGCCGCTGAAAAACAGGCGGAACTCCTCCGGGAAAATATCGTTGGGGCCTACCGTATACCAGGGCTTGCTCGCCATTTCCTCGGCCTCGGTGCGCGGCTCGGGTATCTTGCGGAAATTGCAGTCCATGAGGGGGCACAGCTCGTCGTAGTCGTAAAACACCACCCGGCCATGGCGGGTGACGCCGAAGTTCTTGAGCAACATATCGCCGGGGAAAATATTGGCCGCCGCCAGTTCCTTGATGGCATTGCCATACTCATCCATCACCGCCCACAGCTGCTCCTCACTGGCATCCTGCAGATACAGGTTTAATGGCGTCATACGCCGTTCCACGTAGACGTGGCGTATCACCAGTGCCTTGCCGTGCTCCTCGATCATCGAAGGCGCCACCGCGTGCAGCTCCTCCATCAACTCATCGGAAAAGCGATTGCGGGCGAAGGCCAGGTTATTGAATTCCTGGGTGTCGGCCATGCGCCCGGCCCGGTCCGCGCGCTTCACCAGCCGGTATTTCTCCATCACCTGCGCGCGGGTCATATCCTTGGGCGGCGTGAACCTGTCCTTGATGATCTTGAAGACAAAATCGTAGCTGGGCAGCGTAAACACGCTCATGACCATACCCTTGATACCCGGCGCCAGGATGAACTGGTCTGTGGTGCTGTTCATGTGGCGGTAGGCGCAACGGTGGAAATAGGTCTTGCCGTGCTTGTTGTAGCCCATGCAGCTATAGATCTCGGAAATGGGCTTGGCCGGCATCAGGCTCTGCAGGAACAACACGTACTGGGAGGGCACCTCAGCGTCCACCATGAAATAGCTGCGCGTGAAGCTGAAAATTACACTGACCTTGTCTGAGCCGAACAGGATGGTATCGAAGTACACACTGTCCCGCTCGGTGTGCAGTATAGGCAACACAAAGGGCATGGACTCGCGGCCTGCCACCAGCTTACCGACGATGTAGGCGCCCTTGTTGCGGAAAAACACCGATTGCAGCACCAGTAACTCCAGCGCCTCTTCAGCCACCGGGAAACGGGGCAGCAAGACCTCGCGCAAAGCCTTGGCAATGTGCTCAATATCCCGCGCCTTGTCCTCGTAGGGAATGCTGAAGGCGTAGTCATCCAGCAGCTGGCCAATCATGGGTTCCAGGCCCTCGCGGGCGCGGTAGTTGCGGAATATCTGCATCTCGCCCACTGGTGGCATGTCGCCCTGGGGTGAGAACACGTAGGCATACTCGTCGCGAATCTTGTGGTGGTGAAAGGTGGAGCAGTAGATCGAGTTAAAGAAGGTCTCGGCAATTTCGAAGTTGTTATGCCCCTCCAGCAATTCCCCGTAGTGACGCTTGGCCTCGGTCCAGAAGTGCAGGTTGCGCAGGTTGTCCCCGGCAATAATCTCCACAAACTCCAGGACCTGGTTAACCTTGGTTTTGTACAGGTCGATGCGGCGGCTGGACGCCGTGTGCATACCCTGCCAGTCGGCGTTTTCAAAGCGCGGCATGGCCGCCAGGGTTATATTCTGGAAGTCGGCAAAGTAAGACTCAAAACCATTGAGAATGGTGTGAGCAAAGCGCTGGGAAGTTTCCACGCTGGCGATTATACCCCGCTACAGGCCGTGTGCGATGAGACTCCCGCTATCCACGACCAGGGTTTGACCGGTCATGCAGGCGCCGGCGTCCGAGGCCATCAGCAAGGTAGCCCCAACCATGTCTATCGGCACGGCGGCTTTGCCCAGGGGCAGGTGCTTGACCGTGTCGGCATAGCCCTCCTGCTCCATGAATACCGTGGTGAATTTTGTCTCGGTCAGTCCCGGGCACAGGGCGTTGACCCGAATACCGTATTGCCCGTTTTCCAAGGCAAAGGCCTGGGTCATGCTGATCATGGCCGCTTTGGTGGTGCTGTACACCCCCTGGAAGGTGCCGGCGCTAATGCCGTCTATAGAGGCAACATTAATGATTGAGCCACCACCGCGCTGTTTCATGCTGGCCACGGCCCGCTCGCTCATGAAGAAGGGGCCGCGGAAGTTGACCTCAATAGTCTTGTCGAAAGCCGCAGCGGGCGTATCGGCAATGGGTCCAAAATAGGGATTGGTACCGCCGTTATTAATCAGGATATCCAGGCCCCCGAATTGCTCCTCGATGGCGTCGAACAAGCTGTTGATGGCATCCAGGTCGCCAGCGTGACACTGCATAGCTGTCGCCTGACCGCCATTATCACGAATGGCCTGCGCCACCACTTCACAGCCGTCCAGCTTGCGGCTGGAGACAATGACATGGGCGCCCTGTTCCGCCAGGCCGTGACACATGGCTTCCCCGATGCCGCGGCTACCGCCGCTGACCAGGGCAATCTTGTTGTCGAGTCGGAATAAATCTATAGCTGCCATGGAACCTCCGGGTCAGCAAATTACTTACGAGGATTTTATCTCAGGGTTTCCGAACTGGCGCCGCAGCTTACGCATGCCGCCGATCCAGCGATCATAGTCTGCCGCCTTGTTCTGCCGGTACTGCTCCACATGCGGGTGCGGCAGGATCAGGAAGCTCTCACTGGCCAGGCCCTGGATGACTGCCTCGGCTACATCGGCCGGCGTGATAATGCCATCGACACCGGCGGTACCGCCGTCTTCAACGCCACCGATCATGCGCGTGGCTACGGCCTGGGGGCATATCATTGAAACCTTGATGCCGTCATCGGCATGGGTAATCGCCAGTGACTCAGCGAAACCCACAGCGGCGTGCTTGGTGGTTGAATAAGCCGCGTCGCCAACCTGGTTGAGCAGGCCGGCGGCCGAGACCGTATTCAGGAAATAGCCGTCACCGCGCTCAAGCATAGCCGGCAGGCAGGCCCGGGCGGCAAATATATGCGCCATAACGTGGATGTCCCACATGGCCTGCCAGGTATCATTCGACGCCGAGGTAGCCCACCAGGGCTCACCATCGCCGGCGATAATACCGGCATTGCTGCAGAACAGGTCGATCTGGCCGTAGTCCGCCTCGACCTGGGCAACCATGGCCTGGATCTGGCTTTCGTCGCGAACATTAACGCCAAAGCCAACCCCACCAATTGCCTCGGCAACTGCAATGGCGTTGTCTTTCTCCAGGTCCGCCACCACCACGACGCGGGCGCCCTCGGCGGCAAAACGCTCACACAGCGCCTTGCCGATGCCGTTGGCGCCGCCGGTGACGACAACGACCTTGTCAGCGACCTGCATCAGAGCATCTCTTTTGCAATCAGCTCCAGTACCGCGGGATCGTGCGCGCCGATCAACATGCTGCCCACTTCACCACGGCTGCCGGCGTCCTTCCAGCGGGACAGGCGCTCGCGGATACGATCCGCAGGACCAACCAGGGCCACTTCATCGAGCAACTCCTTCGGCACCGCCGCTTCCGCTTCGGCTTTCTTACCCGACAGGTACAGGTCCTGGATTTTCTCCGCGGCATCGCCGTAACCGAGGCGAGTCGCGTAATCGTTGTAGAAGTTCTTGCCCTTGGCACCCATGCCGCCGATGTACAGGCCCAGCCAGGGGCGCAGGGAATCGAAGGCTGCATCCAGGTCATCATTCATGGCCACCGAGACAAAGGGCGCCACATCAAAGTCCTTCAGGCCCTTGCCGCCACCGGCCTTCTCAAAGCCGGTATTGAAATCATCGGCAAACACATCGTACTTGCCCGGGTCCATCCATACCGGGAACACGCCATCGGCAACTTCAGCCGCACAGCGCAGCCCGGCCGGGGTGATAGACGCGGTGTAAATCGGGATATCAGGGTTACCCTCCAGAATAGATTTGAGCGGCTTGCCCAGACCGGTAGTGCCCTCGCCCTTATTGGGCATCTGGTAGATTTTGCCGTCATACTCGACCGGACCTTCGCGGCCCATGATCTTGCGCATAATCTGGATGTATTCCTTGGTGCGCGTGATCGGCTTGCCGTAGGGCACTCCGTGCCAGCCCTCAACTACCTGCGGCCCGGACGCACCGAGACCAACGATGAAGCGATTGTTTGACATCTGTGCCAGTGACATGGAGGTCATCGCCGTCATGGCAGGGGTCCGCGCCGGCATCTGCATAATGGCGGTACCCACTCGAATTTTCTCTGTCTGGGCCAAAACCCAGGTCGCGGTTGTGACCGCGTCGGATCCATAGGCTTCCGCCGTCCAGCAAGAGTCGTAACCCAGGCTCTCGGCCGTTTTGATCAGGTCGATGGGGATGTGAATTTGCTTACCGGAATAACCCAGCAAAAAGCCTAATTTCATAGTAATTGCTCCAAATTAAAAAAAGCGGGGACGCCCAGCCGGAGGGCACCGAAAAAGGGATTTGAACTTACAGTATGTACTCGTGCTCTTCAAGTAGTGTCAAACAGTTGCACGAGCTTCGCCGCGTCCTGTCCTGTGGTGTCGCCAGTCAGGTCGCGTTTAGGGTTTTTGAAGGATTTGCGACCGTCCGCGAGCAATGTCTGAGTCCAGATTTTCGCGCAGCGAAAATTGTCGAGTTGCGCAGCGGGCAAATCCTTCAAAAACCCTGCGGCCGGCGACACCACAGGACAGGACGTGGCGGAGCCCAGCCACCTCCAGTCAATTAGCCAATGACCCGAAAGCAGCTGATCAAGCAGCATCCACCGCCCGCGGTGCTGCCGCGGCTGAACTGCCAGCACCCTGTCCATAAGACAAGGCGTTGAACTTGTCCTGGTGGTAATCGCCACTACCGAAGGTGATATTGATCATCATCAGACGCTTGGCGTAGTGACCCACGGCCAGTTCGTCGGTCAGGCCCATACCACCGTGCATCTGGATCGCCTCGTCGCCAACCAGTTTGCCGCGGCGCGCCACGATCACCTTCAGGGCGTGCAGGTCCTTGAGCGCTTCCTCGCGGCCATCAGCGGCGGAGGCCACCGCCCGGTACAACAGGGACTTGGTCAGCTCATACGCCATAAACGTCTCGACCATACGGTGCTGCAGGGCCTGGAAAGTGCCGATCGCCACGCCGAACTGCTCACGGGTACGGGTGTATTCCACAGTAGCGGCATTGAGCCAGCCCATAATACCCAGGGCCTCAGCGCACAGCGCCAGGGTTGCGTCATTGACCACCGTTTGCATGGCAGCAAAGCCCTGCCCGGCCTCGCCCAGCAGCGCATCTCCGCCCACTTTTACATTGCTGAAACTAATATTGGCTACCAGTTGGCCGTCCATCAGGCGGTAACTGGTTTTTTCGACGCCCTCGGCATTGGCATCAACCAGCAACAGGCTGATACCGTCTTCATCAGTGCGCTCGCCACTGCTGCGCGCTGAAACCACCAGGGCATCGGCGTTGGCACCGTTGAAGACCACGGTCTTTTCACCGTTGATGACATAGCCGTCACCGTCGGCCGTGGCCGTGGTGCTGACATCGGCCAGCTCAAAGCGGGATTGTCGTTCCTGGTAGGCAAAGGCGCCCAGAACCTCACCGCCGATAACCCGCGGCAACCAGGCTTCGCATTGGGCGGGGCTGCCCGCTTTCTCAATCAGGCCACCGAACATGAGCACGGTAGGCACAAAAGGCTCAGCTACCATGCCTGCGCCAAGCTGCTCCATCACCAGCATGGTGTCGATGGCGTTGCCACCGAAACCACCGTGCTCTTCCGCAAAGGGAATTGATAACCAGCCCAGTTCGGCGAAGGTCTGCCAATTGGCGCGGCTGATACCCTCTTCGCTGTCAACGATGGCACGACGGGTCTCCCAGTCGTAATCGTCCTGGATAAAACGCGCAACACTGTCGCGCAACATGACCTGTTCTTCTGAAAAATCGAAATTCATTGTCCTGTTCTCCTCAAGGCTGGCTTACAGACCCAACACGGCCTTGGCAATAATGTTCTTCTGGATCTCGTTGGAACCGCCGTAAATCGTCGCGGCGCGGCCATACATGTAACGACGGCGAGCAAAATCACCAAACTCATGACCGCTAAGATCCGCCTCACCTTCCGTCGTGACAACACCCATGTACAGGCCGGCGACTTCCATGCGCAACTCCTGGATAGCCTGCTGTATCTCGGTGCCCTTGATCTTCAGTAGTGAAGACTCCGGCCCCGGTGCACCACCGGTGGCCACAGAGGCCAGCACCCGCAGTTCGGTGTACTCCAGCGCCATCAACTCCACCTCGATGTCGGACAGGCGCCGCTGGAAACTGGCATCCTCAATCAGCGGTACACCACCGGGCATTTCGGCCTGGGCCAGCTCGATAACCTGGGCCAGGTTACTCTTGGAATCGGCCACATTGGCGATTCCGGTGCGCTCGTGGGCCAGCAACGCCTTGGCATAAGTCCAGCCCTTGTCCTGCTCACCGATCAGGTTTTCCACCGGCACCCGCACATTGTTGAACTCAACTTCATTCAGGCTGTGGTGGTTATCAATGGAGATAATCGGGTTTACCTTGATGCCTTCTGACTTCATGTCGATCAGCAGGAAACTGATGCCTTCCTGTTTCTTGCCATCACTATTGGTGCGTACCAGGCAGAAAATCCAGTCGGCAAACTGGGCGTAGCTGGTCCAGATCTTGGCACCATTGACCACGTAGTGATCGCCATCCAGCTCGGCCTTGGTCTTCAGGGAGGCGAGGTCGGAACCGGAGCCAGGCTCCGAGTAACCCTGGCACCACCAGTCGTCGCTATTGAGAATGCGCGGCAGGAATTTTTCTTTCTGGGCATCCGTACCGAAGGTGTAGATGACCGGCGCCACCATTTTCACGCCGAAAGGCACCACATCGCTAATGCCAGCGGATGCGCGTTCATTGTCGAAGATAAAGCTCTGGGTGGGGGTCCAACCGGTGCCACCGTACTCCTCGGGCCAACCGGTCGCGATCCAGCCCTTGGCAAACAGCTTCTTCTGCCATTTCACGGTGGTGGCGCGGTAGGTGTCGGGATGTGACAAGCCCTTCTTGATTTCCTCATCGTGCTCTGTGGCAAAGAACTCGCGGACCTCGTCGCGAAATGCGAGGTCTTCAGCCGAAAAACTGGTATCCATGATTAGCTCCTGAAATCGGGGATTTGAACCTACAGTATGTTTTTCACACATTCAAGTATTGACTCTCCATTTATACGCATTCACGGGCGCTGCAGACTGCAATTGTCCTGCTTTTGTGCACCCTCAGCGGATGTGGGCTATTCTTTCTTATTACCACGCTTTGGAGTTTTTGATGCTGAATATCCGTCCCGCCCTCATTGAAGACGCCGGCCTGATCCTGCATTTCGTGCGCGAACTGGCCATTTATGAGAAGGCGGAACACGAGGTGCTGGCCTCGGAGGACGACATACGCCGCGTAGTATTCGCGCCGGACTCCAGGGTTGATGGCCTGATTTGTGAAAACGATGGTGAGGCCATCGGCTTTGCCATCTACTTCCTCAACTACAGTACCTGGCTGGGGAAGTATGGCTTGTTCCTGGAGGACCTGTATGTGACCCCGGAGTGTCGTGGCATCGGCGCCGGTAAAGCACTGCTGCAACAGCTGGCGAAAATTGCTGTGGACACGGACTGCGGCCGCTTCGAATGGAACGTGCTGGACTGGAATGAGCCCAGCATCAAGTTCTACGAGTCCCTGGGCGCCGTCGCCCTGAATGAGTGGATTGGCTACCGACTCACGGGCCAGGCGTTGCAGAACCTGGCGAGCGGACAGCCATGAGCGGACAGACAGCCATGAGCGGGGTAGACAGCCATGAGCGGACAGACAGCCATGAGCGGGGGTAAACAGCCATGAGCGCGGATAGACAGCCATGAGCCTCGACATTCGCATGGCCGTCGCCGCCGACGCCGAACGCCTCACCGAGCTGGCGCGGGACACCTTTATGGGCGCCTTTGAAGAGCGCAATACACCCGAGAATATGCAGCTCTACTGTGACCATGCCTTCGCCCTGCCCACCATCGAGGCAGAACTGGCCGATCCGGCCAGCACTTTTATCTGGGCTGAGCACACGGGTATACCCGCCGGCTATGCCAAGTTGCGCCGGGGTCCCGCGGAGAGCTGCGTGAGCGGAGAAAAACCGGTCGAACTGGAGCGCATTTATGCGAAGAGTGACCTGATCGGCGCCGGGGTCGGCAAGACCCTGTTACACACCAGTATCAAGATCGCACAGGCCGAGGGCTTCCACACCCTGTGGCTGGGCGTGTGGGAAGACAATGGGCGCGCCCTGGAGTTCTATCATCGGCAGGGCTTTATCGATGTCGGCGTGCACGACTTCATGCTGGGTAACGCCCGGCAGACTGACCTCATCATGGAATTGGACCTGCGCTGTTGAATATCACAGTCCTGGCCAATCGCGACCTGGCCAGTAACTACGCGCTCAACCTGTTGCTTCCCACCCTGGCCGCCGATCACAGTGTGCAGGTCTACCTGTCCTCGGCCGTGGGCGGAACCGGGCAACGGCCCCAGGAATTGCAGCAGCTCAAGTTCTTTGAGCAGACCCTGTTCAACGAATTGCTGTTTCCGCTGCTGCCCGCCACCCGGGGCGGCGCCCTGTGCAGCTTTGAGCAATTAGGCCAATACACACGGACTCCCATCGCCGAACTGAACCGTATCAACAGTCCGCAAGGTCTGGCGCAACTGCGCCAGTCGCAAGCCGATTTAATTCTTAGCATCCGCTACGGCGGCATCCTCAAGGAAGAGGCCATTGCCAGCGCGGCGCTGGGCGTGATCAACCTGCACTCCGGGCTACTGCCCGATTACCGCGGGGTAATGGCTACCTTTCGGGCTCTACTAGCCGGCGAGCGGGAAATCGGCATGACGCTGCACTATATCTCCGACCCGGGTATAGACACCGGCGCAATTATTGCGACCACCGCCCTGCCGGTAGAGGCCGGGCGCTCCTACCTGTGGCATGTACTGGCACTGTATCCCGAGGGCTGCAAAAAACTGTTAGGCTGTGTCGCCAGCCTGGCCGCGGGCGAGACACTGGATACGTCTCCACAAGCTGGTGAGGGCCAGTACTTCAGCTTCCCGGAACAGCCCGAGCTGGACGCGTTCCGCGCACGTGGGCTCAAGTTATTCGACGCGGAGGAAATCACAAACTTCGCACAACGCTATACAGGAACTCAGTCATGATTCGCGCAATTCTCTGCCTCTGTGCACTCACATTCTCAGCCACAACAGTCGCTGCCACCCTGGTGCATAACATCACCGGCTACACCATGAACAAGGGTGAACGGATCAGCTTCGTCGCGCTTGAATTTGACGAGGGCAAGGTCACCCGCTTGCACAAGAACGCCGACAGCGTTGCCGGCAGTCGCGCTGGGCAACGCATTGATGGCCAGGGCGCCACCCTGCTGCCCGGGCTGATCGATGCCCACGGCCACGTCACCTCACACGGTATGGCCCTGAGCGCCGTGGACCTGGTCGGCAGCACCAGCGAAGCTGATTCGGTAGGGCGGGTAGCGGCGTTTATCGGTGCCAACCCCGAACGTGAATGGATCACCGGACGCGGCTGGAACCAGGTGCTGTGGCCTGGCAAACAGTTCCCGGACCGCAAGACGCTGGATGCCACCAGCGCCGACAAGGTCATTGCGCTGGGCCGTATTGATGGTCACGCCATGTGGGCTAACAGCAAAGCCCTTGAGCTGGCCGGTATTGGCAAAGATACGCCTGACCCGGAGGGTGGCCAGATAATTCGTGACGCGAAAGGCCGTGCCACCGGTGTACTGATCGACAACGCCATGGACATGGTCAGCGCCGCCATGCCGCCGGTCACCGACGCCCACATGGTTGAATATGCCGATATTGCCATGCGGGACCTCGCCCGCTACGGCGTGACCTCGGTTCACGATGCCGGCATCAGCGCCCAGGAAGTCCGGGCCTTCCAGTCCCTGCGCCGTGAGAACCGGATGGCGGCGCGTATCTACGCCATGCTCAGCGTGCTGGATCCCGCCAACGATGCCTATTTACGCCAGGGTCCTCTGATCGACCCGGAACACATGTTGGATATTCGCAGTGTGAAGATTTCCGCCGATGGCGCCCTCGGCTCACGCGGCGCCGCCCTGTTTGCAGACTACAGTGACGAGCCCGGCCAGCGGGGTCTGCTCCTGGTCACCGATGAGCAACTGGACAAGCACATGGGACGCTCCATGGCAGCCGGTTACCAGGTCAACATCCACGCCATCGGCGATCTCGCCAATGCCCGGGTGCTGGATTACATGGAGGCCATGATCAAGAAGTATGACAACCGCGAGCTGCGCCATCGTAACGAACACTCCCAGATTATCCGCCCGCAGGATATTCCGCGTTTTGCCGAAATTGGGGTAGTCGCCTCAATCCAGCCGACCCACGCCACCAGTGACAAAAACATGGCCGGCGACCGGCTCGGGCAGAAACGACTGGAGGGCGCCTATGCCTGGCGCAAACTATTGGACAACAACGCGGCACTGGCCGGCGGTTCCGACTTCCCGGTGGAGTCGGCCAACCCCTTCTTTGGCCTGCACGCCGCGGTAACCCGCCAAAGCCAGGACAACCAGCCCCCGGGGGGCTGGATGCCCGAAGAAAAACTGAGTCGTGATGAAAGCCTGAGCCTGTTCACCGAATGGGCCGCCTGGTCAGCTCACCAGGAAAACGTGATTGGTCGCCTGATGCCAGGCTATGCGGCTGACTTTATCCTGGTGAGGGATGACTATTTCGAGGTACCGGAACAGGACATCTGGAAGAACAAGGTGCTCGCTACCTATATTGCCGGCAAGCAGGTTTACTAAACCTCGGGGCCGCTATTGATTGGGGGCCGGGGCGAGCTGCTGCAGGGTTTCAGTGTAGCCCTGTAGCAATGTCTCCTCCATCGCCAGCATCATGCTGAAGTAGCCCATAAATTGTTGCTGAAACGCCTGGTTGTCCAGCTCCGAATTATTCGCCGCCGCCATGGCCGACATGGTCATGGAGGCTTCCACCAGCTGGGTGCCGGTCTGGGTGTAGATCGCCTGCATTGAATAGGCCTCAGACAGCGCCAGCAGCAATTCAAAGTCGAGATAGTTGGCGACACCAGAGGACTGCAGGGTCTCCCAGGCCGTGGAGCGCACCTGGATACCGGGGATGAACTGCCGATCCTCTGTGGAGTCGTCGTCTTCATCGGACGCTGCCTGCGCCAGCTTGATGCTCTCCTGGTTGTTGGCATGGATGCTCTCGAGAATGGTCCGATTAGCCGCCAGCTCATTATGGATATTAACCAGGGCCTTGTCGGCCAGCTCGTCCTTTTTTCGCTCTTCCTGCCACTCACTGACCCCCAGCGCCAACAAAACGCCAAGCACAATCGAGAACACTTCCAGCAGTACTCCGCCGATACTTTTTCTGTTCACGGACAAGCCCCCTTCTTAGCCTGAGTCGATGCTGCATCTGCACCTGCACCATGAGAAAACATAGCACAGACGCGCATCCTGCTGGCCAAAAAAAAGGGCCTCCGAAGAGGCCCTTTTGAGGTACTACTTTGTGACTATGGATTAGAACGCGTAAGCAACACGGCCGTACCAGAAGGCACCGTTGAAGCCCAGCGGTGAGAACTGGCTGTACTTGTTACCAACGCCAGCCGCAGCACCCTTATTCTTGTCGGGTGTCTCGTCCAGGAAGTTCTGGCCACCACCGGTTACAGTCACACCGTTGTCGAAGCTGTAAGCCACTTCGATATCGCTGGTCATGTAAGAGTCGTAGGTTACGCCATCTTCCGAGTCGAACCACTCGTCAGTCCAGTTGTTGCGCAGCGTAAAGCGCCAGTTGCCCTGCAGGTGCGTGGCACCAAAGTTGACACGATTCTCTGGCAGACCTTCTTCCAGTTCCTTGATGCGGTTGGCATCAATCAGAGCAGGATCGAAGTCATCGACCGTTGCGTCGTTGTAGTTGTAGGCCAGGTTGAAATCAGTGTTGCCACCGAACATCTCCCATGAATACGTGGCTACAACATCAACACCTTCACTGGTAGTGTCAAAGTCGTTAACAAAGAACTGGAAGGTACTGATGTTGCCCGCACCTGTGAAACCAGCATCGATAAGCTCCTGCTGCTCCTGTGGAGTCAAGGTGAACTCCTGGGAGACTGCAATCCGGTCGCTCAGCTCGATCTTGTAGTAGTCAACCGTCACGCTCAGGTCTTCCCACTGGAATACCAGGCCGGCAGAGTAGTTGTCAGAAGTTTCTTCCTCCAACTCCTGACCACCACGTTGCTGTGCAACCAGTGAGTTCGGCGGAATGATACCGGTATTGATCAGGTCGCCTGCAGCCGCGTCAAACACTGTTGAGGTGTTGGATGCATTCTGCTGACCCGGGGTCGGCGCACGGAAACCAGTAGAGTAGGTACCGCGAATTCCCAGCCAATCGGTAACGCTGAAGGACGTGGAGAACTTGCCGTTAGTGGTGCTACCGAAATCATCGTAGTCTTCGTAACGAACTGCCACACCAACCAGCCAACGCTCGGTCACGTCAGTTTCCAGGTCCAGGTATGCCGCCGTGCTCAGGCGATTCCAGTCACCGGCGATCTCAGGGCTGAAGCCTGAGAAACCGTTGGAACCGGCACTGAAGCCCTGGTCAGCCAGAGGACCAAAGTCCCAGGATTCCGTTTGGCCTGCAGTGATTTCAAACTCTTCTGAGCGAACTTCGATACCACCGGCGATGTTCAGATCAGACGCGAACATATCCACGTCCAGTGCATAGCTCAGATCGACGTTGAAGTTGTACTCGGTCTGGGTGTAATCGCCCGGATCGAAACTGGTCGGGGTATTGGGACCCAGTGAAGAGTTCACCGTGTTGTAGATGAAGAAGTCAGCATCGTTCCAACCGAAGCTGGCGCTCACATCATAGTTCAGGCCATTGGCAAAGTTGCCGCGGGTACCCGCTACCAGAGAAGCGTCCTTGGTATCAGCACCGAAACGGGGCGTGAATCCACCGGGGAACTGGCCGTTAAATACGAAACAGTTGGGATCAGCGATCACGGACTGCAGACCAGCGTCGTCACCAACCAACAGAGGCGGCTGGCCATTCTGGCCAGTCGGGCAGTTGCCGGACATATCACCGGTTACATCACCCACCAGACGAGAGACACCACTATCCGGTGAGAATACCGCGCCGCGAGTATCGGGGTTACGGAAGTAGAAACCACCGTCGGTTTCTTTATAAGCGTAGTTACCGAAGGCATAGATCTCGGCGCTGTCGCTGATCTCCAAACCGAAGTTGAACATCGACTTGACGTCGTTATTCACTTCCGGGCTACCCCAGACCTGGGCAGGGTTCTTAACAGCGCTGTTACCGCCATCAATCAAGCCTTGTGCATCGTCACGCTGCACGGAACGATCGGTGTCATCGGCTTCGCCGTATTCAATGCTGGCATTCAGGAAGCCGGCCTTGGTAATGGGCACACCAATATTACCGGCAATCGAGTAAATGCTTTCGCTATCTTCACTGAACTCGCCGTACTTCACCTCAATGGTGCCGCCTTCTGCATCATCCTTGAGGATGAAGTTCATAACACCGGCGATGGCGTCAGAACCGTACTGGGCCGAGGCGCCGTCACGCAGCACTTCAACCTGCTTCAGTGCAATGCTGGGGATCGGAGAAATATCCGGACCCTGGGCACCGTCAGATACGCCATTTCCCAACCAGGTAATAACCGAAGCACGGTGGCGGCGCTTGCCGTTTACCAGTACCAGGGTGTGGTCGGGAGCCAGGCCGCGCATGTTAGCGGGACGGATAACCGTGGCCGCGTCACTGATGGGCTGTGAGTTAACATTATATGACGGTACGACATTGCGGATCAGGTCCGTCATGTCGGTGCCGCCCTGGTTGACGAAGTCATCGCCGGAAATTACGTCGATCGGCGCCGCTGAATCATAAACTGAGCGGGCTTCACGGCGAGTACCGGTGATTACAACCTCTTCCAAAGCAGAGTTTTCCTGAGCGATGGCAACCGGGGCAACGCCCGCGGTCAGCGCCATTTGCGCAGAGATGGCCAAAGCCAGCTTCTTGGGTGTAAACGGTTTCATGTGTGTCTCCGTGGATTTTCATTGTTGTGGTGGAGGGGGTACACGTTCAGGCCGCAAAAACACTGCCCTTGGCGTTGTGACACTCCCTGCCCTACCGTGTCGAGGCTAACTTTAACAACCATTTCTAGCTTTAATTATTCCGGCCGAGCCTAGCCGCATAAAGAATATGCGATTTCGCCGCTCAAGAATTGTGGAAAATTCACACTTTTGCAGGAAGTATCTATCCAGAAACGCCCAAAGCACGGGCATTTCTCACGCAGCTCAGTACATCAAGCCAAACAGTTTGCGCTGGTACTCGGCGGCCAGGGGGTCGCCCTTGCCCAAAATGGCAATGATATCGAGCAGAGCCCGACGGCTGCCGCCGTCGTGATGGTCGCGATCCTGTTGCAGGATGGCGAACAGGGTTGCCAGCGCCTCAGCGTGCAAACCGGCGTCCGTATACTGGATGGCGAGCTGTTGACGGAGATCCAGATTGTCGGGATCTGCAGCGATTTGCTGCTCCAGCGCCGCCATCTCCGGGGATCTTGCCGCTTCACGTTTTAATTCCAGTTGTGCCCGCAGTTGCTCCCAGCCACTATCCTGGTCCGCCAGGCGGACCTCACCGAGCAACCGCTCAGCCTCGTCGAGGCGATTGGTCTCGATCAGCACCCCAATATAGGTCAGGGTAATATCGTGGCGATGAGCGGAATCCTCATAAGCCTGGCGCAGCAGCGGCAAGGCCTGGGTAGTATCACCCGCCGCCAGGAACTCCAGTGCCTGAGCCAACATCCCGTCCCAGGGCTTGGGCAGGTACTTGTCGAGCATTTCCCGAACCTGGGTTTCTGGCTGGGCACCGGTAAATCCATCCACCGGCTGGCCATCCTTGATCACGATCACCGTCGGTAAACTGCGCACCCCCAACTGCTGGGCAATCATTTGCTGTTCGTCGGCATTGACCTTGGCCAACAGGAATTGCCCCTGGTACTCGTCCGCCAGCTTTTCCAGCAGCGGCATCAGCGTCTTGCAGGGCTCACACCAGTCAGCCCAGAAATCCACCACCACCGGGCGCTCACTGGATGCCTCTATCAGCACCTGCTGAGCATTGGTCTCATCAACGTTAACGATGTAATCGGTCATGGCTGAATCCCTGTGCCAGTATTCCTGAAACCCAACACATCCTGCATGTCATAGAGTCCCGCCGGCTGTTCCGCTAGCCAGCGCGCGGCACGCAGGGCGCCGCGGGCAAAGGACATACGACTGGATGCCTTGTGGCTAATTTCGACCCGCTCGCCGTCGGCGGCAAAGGTCACTGTGTGGTCACCGACGATATCGCCAGCTCGAACCGTGGCAAAACCAATGGTTTGTGGGTCGCGGGCGCCAGTCTGGCCCTCGCGGCCATAAACCGCCACTTCGTCCAGGTCACGACCGAGGCTATCGGCAATCACCTGGCCCATACTCAGGGCCGTGCCCGAGGGGGCATCAATCTTGTGCCGATGATGGGCCTCATAAATTTCAATATCAGAATCCCCACCCACCACGTCGGCCGCCATTGCCAGCAGCTTGAAACAGAGGTTAACGCCGGTGCTGAAATTGGAGGCCTTGCAGATACCTATGGATGCGGCGGCGCTTTCAATGCGGGCCTGTTCCTCGGCGCTGAATCCGGTGGTACCGATGATCATCTTGCAGCCCGCTGCGGTGCAGGCATCGAGATTGGCCAGGGTCGCCGCCGGCACACTGAAATCGATCAGTACATCGATGCTACCGACCAGGTCTTCAATATTTCCCGCGACCGCCACGCCCAGCGCACCCAGGCCTGCCAACTCACCGGCATCGCTGCCAACCAGGCTGCTGTCCGGGCGCTCAAGCGCTGCGGTAAGTTGCAGCCCATCAGCGGCGTCGATCGCCTCAATCAGGCTGCGGCCCATGCGACCGGCCGCACCGGTGATGCCAATGCGCAGGCTCATATTTTCATGTCGTCAAAGAAACTCTTCACCCCCTCAAACCAGCTGGTCTGACGCGGTGAATGACGGGTATCCGAGTTGCTCATGGTGGCCTGGAACTCTTCCAGCAGTTCCTTCTGGCGCTTGTTCAGGTGTACCGGTGTTTCCACCACCACCCGACACATCAGGTCGCCGACTGAACCACCACGCACCGGCTTGACGCCCTTGCCGCGCAGTCGGAACAACTTGCCGGTCTGGGTTTCCGCCGGGATCTTCAGCTTCACCCGACCGTCCAGGGTCGGCACTTCCAGCTCTCCGCCCAGGGCGGCATCGGCGAAGTTGATCGGCACCTCACAATACAGGTGCTTGCCGTCGCGCTCGAATATAGGGTGGTCCTGTACCGACATCTGTACGAACAGGTCGCCCGGCGGGCCACCGTCGGGGCCGGCTTCACCTTCGCCACTGAGACGAATGCGGTCACCCGTATCGACGCCTGGCGGCACTTTCACCGACAGGGTCTTGGTTTCCTCGACCCGACCGCGGCCGTGGCAACTGTTGCAGGGATCGGAGATAACCCGGCCTTTACCACGACAATTGGGACAGGTTTGTTGTACCTGGAAAAACCCCTGCTGCATACGCACCTGGCCGGCGCCACCACAGGTACCACAGTTGGCCGGCGAGGTACCCGGCTTGGCACCACTGCCATCGCAGGGTTCGCAGGCGACCAGCGTGGGCACGCGGATTTTTACGGTCGTACCCTTGACCGCATTCTCCAGGCTGATATCCAGGGTGTAGCGCAAATCTGCACCGCGCTGGGGGCCGGCGCGACCACGACCACCGCCGCCACCACCGAATATATCGCCAAACACGTCGCCGAAAATGTCGCTAAAGCTGCCTTCAAAACCAGCGCCGCCCATCTGCGGGTCGACACCGGCGTGGCCATACTGATCATAGGCAGCGCGCTTCTCCCGGTCCGAGAGAATCTCGTAGGCCTCGCTGGCCTCCTTGAACTTGTCCTCCGCATCCTCGGCATCCGGGTTGCGGTCGGGGTGGTACTTCATGGCGATACGACGATAGGCTTTTTTGACTTCCTTCTCGTCGGCGCCGCGCTCCACACCCAGAACTTCGTAATAATCGCGCTTTGACATAGTTAAATCAGCATAGTCTTGAAATAAGTTCGCGGGCCTCGGCCCGCGAATAAATGGCGTAGCCTACGCGGCCCACCGCTTTGTGTACACCGACCAGTTCTGGTCGGCGAATCCTCTCAGGCCTTATCCGGCCTTTTTGTCTTCTTCCTGGACCTCTTCGAACTCGGCATCGACCACGTCGTCCGCAGACTCGGCTGCTGCTTCAGCGCTATCGGCACCCTCGGCACCTGCGGCTTGCGCCTCAGCGGCCTGTTCGGCATAGAGCTTCTGCGCCAGGCTGCCGGATGCTTCCGTCAGCTTGGTAGTGGCGGCCTCAATGGCATCCTTGTCATCATTCTTGAGAGCTTCCTCGGCTTCAGCAACCGCGGCTTCGATGGCAGACTTCTCTTCATCGCTGGCCTTGTCACCTGCTTCTTCCAGGGTTTTCTTCGTGGCGTGCATCAAACCCTCGCAGGTATTGCGCGCTGTCACCAGCTCCTCAAATTTGGCATCCGCCTCGGCATTGGCCTCGGCGTCAGACACCATGCTCTCGATCTCTTCATCGCTCAGGCCACTGGAAGCAGTGATACGAATAGACTGTTCCTTGCCGGTGGCCTTGTCCTGTGCGGACACGTTGAGGATACCGTTGGCATCCAGGTCGAAGGTCACCTCGATCTGGGGCATACCACGCGGCGCCGGCGGAATATCGGCCAGGTCGAAACGACCCAGTGACTTGTTGCCGGCCGCCTGCTTGCGCTCGCCCTGGACCACGTGAATGGTTACCGCAGCCTGGTTGTCATCCGCAGTGGAGAAGATCTGTGACTTCTTGGTCGGGATCGTGGTGTTCTTGTCGATCAGCGACGTGGCCACGCCACCCATGGTTTCAATACCCAGGGTCAGCGGGGTAACGTCCAGCAGCAACACATCTTTAACGTCGCCGGACAGTACCGCACCCTGCAGGGCCGCACCCATCGCTACCGCTTCATCCGGGTTCACATCGCGACGCGCTTCCTTGCCAAAGAACTCGGCTACTTTTTCCTGCACCATCGGCATGCGGGTCTGGCCACCGACCAGGATCACATCATCGATCTCGCCGGGCTTAAGGTCAGCATCCTTGAGCGCAATCTTCATCGGCTCCAGTGAACGCGTCACCAGCTCTTCAACCAAGGACTCCAGCTTGGCGCGGGACAGCTTCACCACCAGGTGCTTGGGACCGGAGGCATCTGCCGTGATATAGGGCAGGTTGACCTCGGTCTGCTGGCTGGAAGACAGCTCGATCTTGGCTTTTTCAGCGGCCTCTTTCAGGCGCTGCAGGGCCAGCGGATCGTTGTGCAGATCAATGCCGCTTTCCTTCTTGAACTCTGCCGCCAGGTACTCGATCAGGCGCAAGTCAAAGTCCTCACCACCGAGGAAGGTATCTCCGTTGGTAGACAGCACTTCAAACTGGTGCTCACCATCGACCTCGGCAATCTCAATCACAGAGATATCAAAGGTACCACCACCCAGGTCATAGACCGCGATAGTGTGGTCGCCCTTGGCCTTGTCCATACCGTAGGCCAGGGCCGCAGCAGTCGGCTCATTGATGATGCGCTTGACTTCCAGGCCGGCAATTTTGCCCGCATCCTTGGTCGCCTGGCGCTGGGAATCGTTGAAATAGGCCGGTACCGTGATCACGGCCTCGGTGACTGACTCGCCCAGGAATTCCTCGGCGGTCTTCTTCATCTTCATCAGGACCTGCGCAGACACCTGCGGCGGGGCCATTTTCTCGCCCTTGGCTTCAACCCAGGCGTCGCCGTTGTCGGCTTCAGAGATGGTGTAGGGCACCATGCTGATATCTTTCTGGACCACATCGTCCTTGAACTTGCGGCCAATCAGCCGCTTCACGGCAAAAACCGTGTTGGTCGGATTGGTAACCGCCTGGCGCTTGGCCGACTGGCCCACCAGTACTTCGTTATCCTCGGTATAAGCAACGATCGACGGAGTCGTGCGATCGCCCTCGGAGTTTTCGATAACCCGGGTCTTTTCGCCGTCCAATACGGCGACACAGCTGTTAGTCGTGCCTAAATCAATGCCAATTATCTTGCCCATTGTGTTTCTCCTCTAAACAGCCGGAATTGCCTGAACAGCCCAAACCAACTGTGTATTTTTACGATGTTCTCTATATTGGCCCCAATCCGTACTTTTCAAGGGGTCTTTAGCTAATTAATTATCGGCGCAGGCGCCAGCCTGCAGGCCTTGCGGCCTATTCCGCGGACTTGCTGACCACGACCATGGCCGGCCGTATCAGGCGCCCGCTGAGCGTGAAGCCTTTCTGCATCACATCCATGACCGTATTTGGCTCCATATCCGGGTTCGGCACCATGGTCATGGCCTGGTGTACCTGCGGATCAAAGGGCTCGCCGGCCGGGTCGACTTGCTCGACGTGAAACTTCTTGAGCACACCCAACAGGCTCTTCAGGGTCAAATCCACGCCCTCGGCGATGGCATTTGCCTCTGGTTCGGCGGCTGCGGCCTCCAGCGCACGCTCGAGGTTGTCCACCACGGGCAACAGTTCGCCTACGAAGCGCTCCAGCGCATACTTGCGCGCTTTCTCCACATCCTGTTCTGAGCGACGCCGGGCATTCTGGGCCTCGGCGGCGGCCCGCAGGGCGGCGTCCCTGGCGGTGGCCAGCTCTTCTTGCAGTACCTCGAGGGTGACTTCCGCCTCGGCGATGTCCTCGGCCGCTTCGTCAGCGGATTCGGCGGCGGTTGCGGGTTCGGGCTGCGGCTCTACATCCTCGGCTGGCGCAGCCTTTTGCTCTAATTCCTCGTCATCAGTCTTTTGCTGTTTGTCGTCGATCACGATCTGGCTCCACATAGTTCTATACACAACAGGGCCCGCAGAGCGTCCGCCAGGACGCCTGCAAGCCGCATTCTTACTGGTTTTGGGGATATGGGGCTGGAGCCCGGTTATTTCAAGGGCCTGCGCTGTTTAAAGGCGTCAGTGCCCCTCGGGTAGTGCCAGTGCGGAAGACAGCAAGCGCGCCGTGATATCCACAATCGGGATCACTCGCTCGTAGGCCATGCGGGTTGGACCGATAACACCGAGCACGCCCAGGGTATTGGCACCATCGGTATAGGGCGCGGTGACCACGCTGTAGCCCCCCAGCACCTCAAAGCCGGCCTCTTCGCCAATAAAAATCTGGATACCATCGGCCCGGGTGCAGCGCTCTAGCAAGTGCAGCAGGTCTTTCTTGCGCTGGAAGGCTTCGAACAATTCCTGCAGTCGCTCAAGTTCTTCTGGCGCGGCGCTGCCCAGCAACTGGGACTCCCCCGCCACGACGTACTCCTCGCCTGAGCTGTCCTCCTCCTCGAACGCTTTGCTGGCAAGCTCCATGGTCGCCTGCATATAACTGTCGATTGAGGCCCTGTCAGCCTCCATCTCGCCGAGAATCTGCCCCTTGATCTGGTCCAGGTGCTGGCCGCCAAAGCGCTGGTTCAACAGGGTTGTCGCCAGCCGCAGCTCGTCTTCGCTGTAGGCGCGTTCCGTGTGAATAATCCGGTTCTGTACCTCCCGCTCATTCACCACCAGGATCACCAACACCCGGTTGCCATCCAGGGGCAGAAACTCTACCTGCCGCAACTGGCTGGAGTCAGGCCGCGGCACCGTGACCAGACCCGCCTGGGCGGTAATCGAGGACACCAGGCGTGAAGCTGTCTGCACCAGTTCAAAGGTCGGCCGGTCCGGGTTGAGTTCCTCGCGCAGGGTGACCACCGAGGTATTGTCGATGGGTCGTACCTGCAACAGGCTATCGACAAACAAGCGGTAGCCGGCCGAGGTCGGGACCCTGCCCGCCGAGGTGTGGGGAGACACCAGGTAGCCGCGCTCCTCCAGGTCGGACATGACATTGCGCACCGTGGCCGCCGACACCGGCAGGCCCGCCGCCTCCTGCAGGGTTTTTGATCCCACCGGTTGGCCGTCGCGAATATGATGTTCTATCAGCGTTTTCAGCAGCAGCCGGGCGCGCTCAGGTAGTTCTCTCTCTGACATGCTTCGATTCTAACAACGCCGGAGCAGAAAAAACCATCCCCGGCGCTCAATGCAGTTCAACTCACTGGCCAAAACCGGTATAAGGTGAACATGCTTGCCCACATTCAGATCAGCAACTACACCATCGTCGACCAGTTGGAAATGGAATTCCGCGGCGGCATGACCGTGGTTACCGGAGAAACCGGCGCGGGTAAATCCATCATGCTGGACGCGCTGGGCCTGTGCCTGGGTGATCGCGCCGACCCCGCCGCGGTTCGCGTGGGCTTTGACAAGGCCGAGATTACCGCCACCTTCGATATTGCTGAACTGCCGGTCGCACAGCGCTGGCTGGCAGACCGGGAGCTGACCGCCGATGGTGAATGCATTTTGCGCCGGGTGGTCACCCGGGAGGGCCGGTCCCGGGCCTTTATCAACAATAATGCCAGCACCCTGCAGGACTGCTCACAACTGGGCGAACTGCTCATCGACATACACAGCCAGCACGCACACCAGTCCTTGCTGCGACGCGATACCCAGCGCCAGCTGGTAGACAGCTATGCCGGCCAGGTGAAAGCGGCGCGGGAACTGGAGCAGCTGGCCTCGGACTGGCTGCGACGCCGGCGCGAACTGGATGAGCTGAGTGCCGCCCGCGACGAACAGGGTGCTCGCGCCCAGCTGTTGGCCTACCAGGTCGAGGAGTTGGACCAGCTGGATTTGCAGGCCGGCGAACTGGCGGAAATGGAAGCCGAACAAAAACAATTGGCCAATGCCGAACAGATTCTGCAGGCAGGACAGCAGGCACTGGAAAGCTGTGAAAGCCAGGAAAGCGGTGCCCGCTCGGCACTGCAATTACTACAGGACCAGGCACTGGCCGGCAAGGCGATTGAGAGTGCCCGCGAGTTGATCGACAGTGCCGCCATCCAGTTGCAGGAAGCCCAGTCAGAACTGCGCCATTACCTGGATGCGGTAGAGATCGACCCCGGCAAGCTGGCGGACCTTGAGCGGCGGCTGGACACGATTTACGAGATAGCGCGCAAGCACCGGGTTCAAGCACCCGGCTTGCAGGAATTGCATGCACAACTGCGCGAGGAACTGGAAAGCCTGACCGGCAGCAGCTCCCGGGTAGACGAGCTGGCCGTGGAGCTGGAGCAACTGCAAAACGACTATCAGGCAGCGGCCGCCAAATTGAGCGCCGCACGCAAGAAGGCGGCGACCAAACTTACCCGCCAGGTGGAAGCGCAGCTGGCGGAGCTGGCCATGGACCAGTGCCAGTTCACCGTAACACTACAAGCCCGTGAATCCAGCAATCCGCATCCGCACGGGCTGGAGGAGCTGGAATTCCTGATCAGCACCAACCCCGGCCAGGAACCACGGCCCCTGGGCAAGATTGCCTCCGGCGGCGAACTGTCGCGCATCAGCCTGGCGATACAGGTGGTCTCGGCCAATACCGACACGGTACCCAGTATGGTGTTTGACGAGGTGGATGTCGGCATCGGTGGTGCCGTCGCCGAGGTGGTTGGGCGCCTGCTGCGCGCCATGTCCGCCGCTTGCCAGGTCATCTGCGTGACCCATTTGCCACAGGTGGCGGCCCAGGGTCACCAACACCTGCAGGTCAGTAAAAGCGCAGAGAAGGACAGCGCCCGCACCACGCTCGCGCAGCTGGACGACAAGGATAAGGTCGAAGAAATCGCCCGTATGCTGGGCGGTATTGATATTACCGAGAAAACGCGCGCCGCAGCGCGGGAGATGCTGGCTGGCAGTTAAGCCCCGAAGCCGGGCCGGTCCAGGCTATTTTTTGCGGACGTAGAGCACCAGGGAGTGATCGACCAACTGGTAGCCGTGTTCCTCGGCCAATTCGTGTTGGCGCTTCTCGATGATCGGGTCGAGAAATTCAATAACCTCGCCGGACTCCATGCACACCATGTGATCGTGATGCTCGCCCTTGGCCAGCTCGAAAACAGAATGCCCGGTCTCGAAATTATGCCGCGTCACCAGGCCGGCCGTTTCGAACTGGGTCAATACCCGATAGACCGTCGCCAGGCCGACATCTTCGCCTGCATCGAGTAAGGCACGGTACACATCCTCCGCACTCATGTGCTGGGTCTCAGGATTTCTGCCTTCCAGTATCTGCAGGATTTTCACCCGGGGCAGCGTGACTTTCAGGCCGGCCTTACGCAATTCCTGGTTTTCCACGGGCATGCGCGCTGTTCTCTGTATTCAGTTGGATTGGTGATGTATGATGCCACCCCTGCTTAGGAAGTGAAAGACCAAGTCAATGCGCACGCTGTTACTCAGCCTGTTTTTCGCTCTGCTAACCGGCTGCAGCTCCTGGGGTTTCCCCGGGGTCTACCGCATCAATGTAGAGCAAGGCAACATCATCACCCAGGAAATGGTGGACCAGATTAAACCCGGCATGACCCGGCGCCAGGTGCGTTTCGTGCTGGGTACGCCACTGCTGGAGGATCCATTCCACAGCAATCGCTGGGAATATATTTACATGCTGCGCAATGGCAACAACACCATCATCGAAGACCGGCTGACGGTGTTTTTCGAGGGTGACACGCTGGTCAGTTACAACACCACCCTGACGCCCTCAGAACCTGCCGAACCCGTAGAAGCGAATCCGGAAGAAGAAAAAACCTACTGGGAGGCCGACCCCGCCTGAGGGGATCAGTCAGTCTTGGCGCGGCGCTCTTTTGCCTCTGCCGCCCGCTTCTTGCGCACATCCTTGGGGTCGGCAATCAAGGGTCGATAAATCTCCACCCGATCACCGGCCTTCAGCGCGTAATCGTCTTTCACCGCCTTGCCGAATATACCCAGTTTCGCCGCCGCCACGTCCAACCCGGGAAAGTGGCGCACGATATCCGATTGCAGGGCCGCCTCTTTGGCCGTGGTACCCGGTAACACCTCCAACATGACAATCTCCTGCTTTTCGGGCAGTGCGTAGGCTACTTCTACCGGTATTTTATTGGCTTCGGTCATCAGCTCATCCGTACAAGTGTCGCGCCCGTCGGGACAGGGCATCAACCAGGTTTAGAGTGACCGCGTCGAACAAGCGCGCGGTGGCGGTACTCAACAGCTTGCTGCTGAGCGTAAACTCGAGATCCAGGCTCACCTTGCAGGCCATGTCCCCCAACTGCTGAAACTTCCAGCTGCCGGCGAAGTGTTCAAACGGCCCCTCCAACAGCTCCAGTTCTATACGGTGATGTGGCTCTGCCCGGTTGCGGGTGGCGAAGCTCTGCGCAATACCTCCCCGCGCCAGGTCGAGCCGGGCCTCCAGCACACCCTCGCCCCGGCTCAGAATCTCGGCGCCGACACAGCCATCCATATACTGCGGATAGGCCTCTATATCATTGACCAACAGGAACAGGCGCTCCGCGGGATAGGGCAACAGGGCACTGCGTTGAATGGTCGTCATATCGTTCAATGATCGCTTAGAGGTTTTCCATCAATGCCTTGAGCATGATGACAATAATGGCGGGAGGAGCAATATAGCGCAAACAGCCGCGCCACAGGGCAATAAACAGCGGGCCCTCCCGGTATAACTCCACCCGCAGGATCTCCCGTCGCATCCCCCAGCCCACCAGCAGTGCCGTCAGCAGACAGGCAAGTGGCAGCAGCACCAGGGTCGTCAGCCGGTCAAACAACTCGAACAACGTGTACTCCCGGAACCAGTAGACGTCCTGCCATTGGTTGAATGACAGCGCACAACCCAGCGCCAGCAACCAGATCAGGCCACCGAGCAGCAGCGCTGCCAAGGGCCGGCGCAGGCGCATGCGCTGCACCAGGTAGGCCACTACCGGTTCCGCCAGGGCCACGGCCGAACTCAGGGCAACGACGCTGAACATAATGAAGAACACCGCACCGAACAGCTCACCCTCCACCATATTGCCGAATACATAGGGCAGGCCGACAAACATAAGCCCCGGCCCCATGGCCGGCTCCAGGTTGGTGCCGAATACCAGCGGGAAAATTGCCAGCCCCGCGGCCAGCGCGACCATGGTATCGAACAGCGCCACAGCCAGCACCGTGCGACCAATCGGCAATTTGTCCGGTGCATAGGCGCCGAAAGCCATGCCCACGCCGATGCCAATACCGAGGGTATAGAAGGCCTGGCCCATGGCCAGCAACACCGACTCCCCGGTGAAATCGTAGAGATTGACCGAAAACAGGAACTCGCCGGCACGCGCCAGGTCACCATTGGCGAAGGAAAACTCCACCAATACACCGAGCGACACCAACAACAGGGGAACTGCCAGCCAGAACAAGGCCGCCAGGCCGCGGTGAATGCCGAGACCGCAAATGATAAAGGTGAGTCCGATAAACAGGCTTTGCCACTGCACCAGTTGCTGCGGGTCGGCCAACAGGGCCGCAAACTCCTGGCCCACATCCACGGCGCTGGCGTCGGCAAAGGCGCCGGCCTGCATTTTGGCCACGTAGGCCACGCCCCAACCGGCGACCACGCTGTAATAGGACAGGATAAGGACCGCCGCGACCCCGGTGATCCAGCCAATCAACACCCAGGCGCGGCTGATCTCGGAGCGAACCGCTGTATGCAACAGGGCGCTAACCGGGTTGGCGCGCCCGTGCGCACCAATCAGCACCTCCGCCACCAGGATGGGGGCGGCAACCAGCAACAGGCACAACAGGTAGGCAATCAGGAACGGCCCGCCGCCCTGCTCGCCGAGCAGGTAAGAAAATCGCCACAGGTTGCCAAGACCGATTGCTGAGGCAGTCAGGGCGAGGACAAATGTGGTACGACTGCGCCAAACTCCCGAAGTGGAGCGCACTGCGATGCTCATGCACTGATTTTGCTGCATAATGCGCGCCATGAGCAAGAAGAAGCCCAAGCAAGAAAGTAATACTATCGCCCAGAACAAGCGCGCCCGCTTCGATTATCACATCGAGGAGAAGTTTGAGGCGGGCATAGCCCTGGCTGGCTGGGAAGTGAAAAGCCTGCGTGAGGGCAAGGTTCAGATTACCGACACCTACGTGCTGATGAAGGATGGGGAAGCCTTCCTGATCGGCGCCAACATCACCCCCCTGGGTACGGTATCCACCCACTACGTGGCTGATCCCAGCCGCACCCGCAAGCTGCTGTTGAACAAAAAGGAGCTGGCCAGAATTCTGGTGGCTACCCAGCAAAAGGGTATGACCTGCGTCTGTACCGCCCTGTACTGGAAGGGCCACCTGGTCAAGGCCGCCATCGGACTGGCCAAGGGCAAGCAATCACACGACAAGCGCACGATGGAGCGGGACAGGGACTGGGATCGACAAAAACAGCGGGTGGTGCGGGATAACGTCAAACAGTAGGCGCAAAGCCAGGGTTAGTTTTTAGCCCTATATCTGCGAGTCCTGATAGACAAACTCAGTCTATAAATCGCATTGCGCTATTGCCGATTCGGGACCATAGTTAATACACGGTAGCAATGCCGATATCCCCTCCCATGGAGGAGGGTACAGGGCAGGGGGCAACCATACATGCGGCCCCCCTGCTCCGTTTCATTTCTTTTTATTAGACCGCTCGATATCTTCACTCCGATTAACCTCTTTGCCCGCTAACCCTGGAGCGCGGGCTCTTTGTTAGACCGCTCGTTTCCCTATCTCCGATTAACCTCTTTGCCCGCTACGTCAGGAGGGCGGGCTCATTTGTAGGCCGCTCTAATCCCTACAGGATCGCTCTCAGGGTGATAGACAGGCCGATTAACAGGCAGGTGGCTACGGCTATGCGGCGGTAGTGGGCGCCGCCGTGGCGCAGGAACAGGGCGTAACCCAGCTTGTCGCCGATGAAAACCGCCGGGTAGGCCAGCAGGAACAAGATCAGGGACTGCCAGGACACCAGCCCGGCCACGTTGAAACTGGCCAGGGCAACCAGGCTGGAGAAGGTAAAGAAGCCAATCATAAATGCACGACTGCGGGCCGGCTCTGCTTCGGTCGCCATGCTATAGATGATGATGGGCGGGCCGGGTATGGCAAAGGCGCCATTGATAATGCCGCTGCACAATCCGCTACCTGCCTGCAGACCAACACTGGGCGCCCGCCGGGGCGGGTGATACTGACTCAGCACCAGGCTGGCAACAATCGTCAACAGGCCCAGCGCCAGGCGGAAGCTATCAAGTTCCAGTTGCTGCAATATTCTGGCACCAATAACGGTGCCAACCGCGGCCAGCGCAAACACCGGCCAGTGCTGGCGAAAGCCAGCCTTACCCGCATATTGCGGCAGGGTCTGGATGCCAATACCCAGCGCAAGGGAGGCGCTGAGCACGACCGCCTGGCCCGGGGTGAGGAAAAACGCATACACCGGCACCGCCGTCAGCGCGAAACCAAAGCCGGTGAAGGAGCGCAACACCGCCGCTCCCATAGTCACCGCCCAAATCAGTATCAGCTCCGCAACTGCAATGCCGGCAGCCGCCGCCAGGGTTTCCAATCAGGCTGCCCTGGTCGTTTCACGCTCCGGTGATCCAGCCGCTCCCAGGCGCAGTAGTCTCCCCGGTCGCGCGGTGGTCAATGCATCATCTTCCAGCACGGCCTCGCCATTAACGATCACCGCCCTGTAGCCACTGGCCGCCTGTAACAGGCGCTGGCCACCTGCGGGAAGGTCCTGCACCATTTCCGGTGCGTGCAAGCGCAACTGCTCATAGTCGATGACATTGATATTCGCCTTGAGGCCAGGCTGCAGGCGTCCGCGATCATGCATGCCGCAGTAATCGGCAATATCGCTGGTGAGCCGGCGAATGACGTCCGCCAGTTCCAGTTTGTCGCCGCGACTGCGATCGCGAGTCCAGTGGGTTAACAGGTAAGTCGAAAAGCTGGAATCGCAAACCGTACCGACGTGGGCACCACCATCGGACAAGCCCTGGATCGACAGGGGGTGTCGCATCATTTTCAGGACATTATCGAAACTCATCTCGGTGTAGTTGTAGATGGGGAAATACAGCAATTCCTTGCCATCGTTCTCCAGCAACAGGTCGTAGATCATCTCCAGGGTCGGCACCCCGGCGTCCTCGGCCATCTGCAACACCGAGGTCGCGGCGGTCTGCTCGTACTCGGGGTTGTCGCCGAGACGGAAGGTTTTACTGGCGACAAAATCCAGCGCCGCCAGCAGCGCATCGGTTATCGGTGGCACCGGCGTACCATCACCGGCCAGTGGCTCAGACTCCTCGCTCAACAGCTGCGCCTTGAAAGCCGGCTCGCGCATGGCTGCCACCCGCTCTTCGAAGGGCAACTGCGATATTTCCTTGTAACTGGGAAAGCCCATAAATGGATGAAACGTGCATTGCAGGCCCACCGTGACCCCGATGCCGCGCGGCGCCACCTGCAGGCGAATATTGACGCCCTCCTCGCTGGCTTGCTCGGCAGCGGCGATAATGCGCTGCCACTGGTCGGGGGCAAAATCCCGTTGCATCAGGGACAGGGAAAACGGCGCGCCGTTAGCGGCCCTGGCGTAGTCCATGAGAATCTGCCATTCAGTCTCAAACTGGTCGCCCTCGCGCTCCAGGTTGAAGTCATTCACCGCCTGCAAGACCCCGTGATCGACGCCGTCAAAGGCCGCGGCAATGCCTGACAACTCCGCCGTGGTCGCCTCGGAGGAAGGCGTCCAGGCGCCATCGGCGCTGCGATGCACATCCGAGCGGCCGGTGGAGAAACCGATCGCGCCGGCCTCCAGTGCCTCCCGGGTCAGGCGGCGCATTTCCGCAATATCATCGGCGCTGGCTTCCTCATCGAATACCGCGCGCTCACCCATGACGTATACCCGCAGCGCATCGTGGGTCACCTGCACCCCAAAATCGATGGTGTGGGGCTTGGCATCCAGGGCGTCCATGTATTGCGGCAGGGTTTCCCAGTCCCAGGTCAAACCCTCGGACAGGGCGGCACCGGGAATATCCTCAACCCCTTCCATCAGCCGTACCAGGGTATCGCGGTCGCCCTCGCGCACCGGCGCAAAACCGACCCCGCAGCTGCCCATAACCACTGTGGAAACACCGTGGTTAATAGAGGGCTGCAGCTCTTCATCCCAGGATACCTGGCCGTCGTAGTGGGTGTGCACATCGATAAAGCCCGGCGTGACGATCTTGCCACTGGCGTCGATCACCCGCTCGGCCTCGCCCTCGCAGGCGCCAATCTCGGCGATATTGCCATCCACCACGGCAATATTGGTGGCGACGCCATCTGCCCCGGTCCCGTCGAATACGGTGCCGTTAATGATCTTGAGGTCGTAATTCATTGCCTGCTCCAGTGCCTGTTCATCGATCATTGTAGACCAGGCACTGGCCCCGGGCAGAATTCCGTCGAGATTAGAAGGAGTAGCTGACCTCGCCACCGACCCAATAGCTGTCGGTGCTATCGCTATCGCCAATACCACCGCCCACGTTCAGCTCGACCGCCTCGCTCAGCTGCGCCGCCAGGCCCGCATCCCAGCGCCAGCCGTCGTCGTCGCGCTCATAGCCCGGCAGCCGGGCGCTATTGCCGACAACACTGGCCATGCCAATGCGCGGACTACTGTCGCTGTCACCGGTGTAGGCCTGGTAGACCGCCTCGCTATAAAGCTCGCAGGCGCAGAATCCGAGTTGCAGCTCGCCAAACAAACCGAGGCTCCAGATATTGGTCGTCACTTCCTGGTCATCAACCACCAGCGCGGTAACCTGTGTGCCCTTTTCGCGATAGCCATCGACTTCAACGTTAACGTACTGGTAGCCCAGCATGGGACCGATGCGGAAGTTCTTGCTGCTATCGGCCAGGTTGTAGCCGAGGTTGGCCAGCACACCGACGGTATCGCCGCTGGTATCCGCCTTTTCCTCGCGCTTGTTACCCGTGCCCAGCGCGAAGCTGCGTTTCAGGTCATCGAAGTCAAGGTCGCTATAACTGACGGCGCCTTCGAAAAACCACTGCTCATGGCGGTAACCACCAATAACAGTCAGGTCCAGGCTATTCATATCATATTCCGAGTCACTGTTATCAAACTCAAGTTCGTTGTCAGCACGGCTCAGCATGGCACCGAGATACCAGCTATCGCTAAAGCGATAATTAAGGCCCAGGTTGTATTGCAGTGATTGGTTTTCACCGGTGTCGTTGTAGTCGGTGTCGCGCTCACTGTCCGACCCGCTCAGACCGCCCCAGATGGTGTAGCTGCCGGTCTTGGTGCTATTGGTCCAGCGATTGGAACGCATCACCGGGTGTGCGGCGCGCCAATGGGCCTGCATGTCATCCAGGCCCATTTCCGGCAACAGGGAAACCTCGCCGGCGGCACGCAATACCGACAGCGTGTAATCGGCGGTTACCTGCTGGCCCAGCGTGGTCGGGTGCAGGGTGTCATTGAAGAAGAACTGGTCCGGATCGGGGCTGGCGCCATCAATCTTGGCCGCCGCGTTGCCGCCGGTGCAATTGGCGTCATCATCGTCAAAACAGGAGCGGCTGAATTGATCGCTGCTGAGATCGAGGCCGTAGGCGGCAGGGGTGGCCGCAATTTCCCGCAGCATATTGGCCGCGTCAAAGATGAGGATGTTGGAGTTGCCGACCTGCTCGCGTATCTGATCGTTAATGCTATCGACCTGAGTGGTGGCGAAGGAGGCGAACTGCACGCCGGCCGGCGCCAGGCCGAAATCCGGTACATTGGTAATCACCACATATTTCGCGCCGCGGTCCTTCAGGGCATTGGCAGCATCCACCATGTTCGTCGCAACGACACCGGCTGACTCTTCGTCAAAGACCAGGAAGTTGCCAATATCATTGCCACCGCCATCCAGCAGATACAGTGCATTTCTGTCCAGGCTGCGGCCGTTGCGATCCAGGTCATAAAACAGCGAGTTGAAGCTGGGACCGGCGGGGCTTTCGTAGGTCGTCGGTGCATTGATCGACTGCAGGGTCTGCAGTGAGCGGTTGCCACCCACCGCGTAATTGTTGCCGCCGTCAACCGAAGGCTGGGAAACCGGCACCTTCAGGCTCTCCGAAATCAGGGTCGGCGAGACCGGTCCAAATTCCGAGGTCTGGTAATCAGGCCCCACCCGGTTGGTGAACCGAACCCCAAAATTACCGTTATCGAAGAGGCTGTCGCCAAATACATAGGTGTCTGAATAAGGGCCGGCGCTAACGGTTCCGGAAGTGAGCGCGGCGATTATCGCCAGGCTGAGGGCTGAACGTCTCATGAATTCTCTCTCTTGGGTGGCAGGTCAGTAAAGTGGATCATCCAGTGTATACGCTTGAAAGGCCACAGCAGATTCCCCATATAGATAAACAGCGGCGGGTGATTTGAGGTATACTCGCCGGTCACTTGGGGGCGTTACGGATTCGACGACGGTTACAAAACTTTGAGTGCATGCCGTGATGGTAGCCAATCACGTAAATCCAAAGCTGCAAACTATTAGTTGCCAATGACGACAACTACGGTGCACAACTCGCTGCGTAAGCAGCCTGTTTAACACCATCTAGAGGATTCGTCCTTTAGCGGTCTTTAGCAAGGTGCCAGCCCCGCGCTATTGACTGTCATATAGAACTGGATCGCTGTGAAGCCTGCCTGGGGTGGAACTGCTAAATATTTTTCAGGATCGCCAAGAACGTCCTGCCCGTCGGGCTGTTTGCGGCTAAATCAATTGACGGAATCTAAGCATGTAGAGCGATAAGCGGCGGACTGACGGACGCGGGTTCAACTCCCGCCGCCTCCACCAAACAAAGAAAAGGGGTCACCTGGCGGTGACCCCTTTTTTTGTTTGGCAGCAGTAGCTGAAGCCGCGCCCGCAGGGCGCGTCCGGAAGGCCGGCCCGTGCCGACCAAAGCGAGGTCTGTCTATGGTGGCTTTTCTGTGCCCAGGAACTGCGTCGGACGGCATCCAGGCCCCTGGACAACCCAGGGCTCACACAGCTGTGAGGATTGCTCAGCGCTGCGCAACTCTGCCATATCAAATGCAGCGGCGCTAAGGGCGCCTTAATCGTCAACCGGCTAGACCACCGCTGCCAAATAGACACTGACGACCGTTAGGAAAAATCGTGATATGAAGATCCACCGTCCCCCTATTTCCCAGCAAAATAAGTTGAGCTACATAAGGTAAGAACAGACCTCACACAAATCACTGTCAATGCGCCGCAACCCCAAACCTAGATATCAGACGGATAACTATTCAGTATCTTCCTTAGGCTCCGAAGCTAACACTGGCAATGCATCCAACTTCTCTGTGATTTCCAACAACAGCTCAGACGCTCGAGAACCAAAAATCTCTAGATTTTTCTTGATTTGAGAAAGCTCTCTGATTTTTTCCTCATCAGGATCTGGATCGGTGTAAACCTCACTTCGATCACGTACGGCACGAATCACTAGAATAAGCGGCTCTTCTTCAACTCCAGCATCTTCTTGAAGCTGAACCCATTCAGCAGCCTGATCAAGTGCCTTTTCCGTCGCAGAAGAAATACAATAGTCGATCAAACTTTTTGAGGCGAAGTCGATCTGCCTAGCCAGATCTAGCCAGGAAACAGCTTCTGGCGATTCACCTTCCATCTCCTCTGGCAGGTATCGCACCCTAGCGTATCGATGCTCACCGCTCGGGCGAAGACTAGATAGCGTTTCAAATACTGGCTCAAAATCCTCCAGCGGTCGCTTGCCATCTGGTAGCGCTGCTCGATGAGCCCATAACGCCAGAACCGTATCCCTGAGCTCAGCTCTGACTTTATCCGTGCTGTCAGCCTCTGATTGGCAATCTTCGATAAGCTCTGCCAAATAGTGCGCCATCCAGCGACCGAGCGTGTCTACTGAATCATCCAGTCCCAGCTCGACTACAAGCTTCTTTCCCAAACCAACCAGAGCTTCAGATTTTTTGTCTAGATCCATCACGTTTTATCAATAATATAAAGGCACTAGGGCGTGGCAGCCCCAGATCATCATAACCACCGTCATAGTAACTACTCCGACGACCCCTTTGCACCTGCACCTCAACGATCAAATCCATTTGTACTTCGTTGAGATACTGCAGAATAGCAGTCTCAGACGCTATCAATCGGCTACCGAAGTTTGGGCGACCCTCATGCCTCTCCGGTAAACTACCCCAAACCTGGGACTCGAAAGTTACTCCAGAATGCTCTTCTGTGCTCCAGTGCCTGAGGTCCTCATCACATCGTAGCGCGAGAGAGTCCACCACCGCCAATGCCGGCTGAGGCGCAGGAAAGCGTACGCCACCACACCATGGATCCAGCACATCGCCACCATAGTTCCTTGATGAATTGCAGATCCACCCCTTCAGGATATAACTCCCCTCATCAATCTGTAAGTCATCGTCTTCATCAGGTATACGAAAATTATGCGGGTCAGATGCGGTTTGTAATGCACGCAGGAGGTGACTGGATCTATCAGGAGATACTAATGCGCTAGATATTGAGATCATTTCCTCTACACTAGAATCAGACTCAGTCCAACCTCCCCAGACAACTACTGAATCACGCGCGGGATGAAGAACCCTATAAAAGTCTCTCAACTCTATGGAGTAAATCCATTGTCCAAAATTTGTTGATTCAGGCCAATCCCGGTCAAATACCGGAACGGGGTCTCTTCGATCTGCTAGCCATCTACCATCCTCTCGCGCCAGATCATGCTCAGACAACCAATCGTTGAAAGGGTCTCCTTGCTCCCAATCTTCCTTAAAGAGAGGAACACGGTCCAGCAATTTGCCAGCAGTGACAAACAGCGTGTGATAGGTCAAATAGAACGCAAGATCATCAACTTTGGGGGTAGATCCATGATCATGCCGGGTATCTTCATAGTAATAGATATTGCAATTTGCTCTTTCATCAGATTCCCAAAACTTGTCCGCCTTGAAACCTAGATCGTCACGGAGGACCAATAGCGCTTCACGCGCTATTTCTGATTCGGATAAGCCAAATCGGCGACCTAGAGGTGCAAGCCAGTAAGGGCCCAAATCAATACCAAAAAAGAGACGATCTTCGTTTTCGGCATCTTGAGACCCAACTTCTCCACTAGTTGCCAATATCGCAGCAACACACTTTTCGCGTTCTTGAGTAGTCCCTAAGGTTGACACGTTCACTGCTCGATAGGCCGCTATCTCTTCATCTGATAGCTCTATTGCACCCGCATTGCTCAAATTGAGGAGAATATTTGCCGCATATGCTCGCATCAAAGCATGCGATTCATGCTGCTTGAGCAATTCCTTCACATATCCAACATAAGGTGCCACCGAGATTGGGTGCAGCAACGACGCCCTGCCGATCGCTATCAATAGCCAAAGGCGCGCATGCAACCAATAGAAATCGAACCTAGAATCCACAAATGGCCTCGCCAAATTCTGCTCGACGATCTCCAAAAGAGATTGGATTGCGGCCTCCCTCTCCAGTGAAAACAGAAATACAACCGCGTGAGCAGATCGCCATCGAACGGCTGCAATAGGAGAACCCAGACCTGCCCAAATATACCCTGCCAAGGAAGAATGGATATTGCCTGGAGGAGCCAAACTGGGAGACCAGACACCATCACCATCAGAATCATCTAAAACGGCGTCAAAGAGATCCAACCCGTATTGCAATACCTCCGCTGCTTGTTCACTGTCCAATCGAATGCACAGCATCCCAACGACGTCAAAAAGTTGCCGCGAATCAGGCAACACGGAGCTTTCAACTAAACCCTCGAGAGCCGCGCCAACGAGAGCCGCTTCCGTCACCCCCGAAATGTTGGTAGCGGCCGAAAAAGGAAAAACCTCAAAGTAACTATTCCTGCTTATTTCAGAGCAATGACGACGACAAAGAGTCAGCAATAATTCTGTCGAGGCTTTACGCGCGGAAAGTCGACCGACCCAATTATCAGGATAAACTTCAATAAAGCTACGCAAGCAATAAAGGTTAAAATCATGCGCATCGGACAGTGCGCGAATAAATTCCGACTCGGTGCCAGAATCTACTCTGCGACAGGCTTCCCGAAAGAATTCTCTATCGTCAATAGGCGCTTCACGTGATCTAAACGCAACATAGGCACTAGAAATATCATGCGGGTTGTGGAGGTCACATTTATCGAATACATCGTTCAAGCGACTGTCATCTACCGGTTCCTCTGTATTCACCCCCGAGGTGCCAAATCTATGCTCTCTGCTCGCATCAGCAGCCTGCTCTAGAGCAATCTGCTGCTGTAGCAGTGGTAGCTCGATATTCAGTGATTCTGCGATCCGGCTCATCCTGGACCACTGTTTATGGGCAGCACCATCCAAACGCATATAGCGATAGGTGCGCTCAACTGCTAGTTTGGCGAGTCTAGTGTCTGCCGTTGACGATACTAGATGCTCGAGTATTTCAATTTCGTCAATATGTTCACCAAAAGGCACGAGCGAAACAGCATCTAGAGGAGAAAGCTTTTCACGACTAATCAACTTCTGAACCGCCGGCGGTAAAAATCGATGTGTTTGACCAAACTCTCGATCTCTCCACCGGCTCATTATAGAAAAGCTGGAATTTGGGCAGAGGTCAACAAGAACACTGACGGTAGCATACCAAGGGAAGTGCTTGTCTCGCTCAATGTAGCTTCGTGTTACCTCAGCGCAGCGCGAAAAATTGTAGGCTAGCTCAGGCCGAGCGATCTCTGAGTTCGCAGCCGCTTCAGCCACATAGATCAACGCATTCCATCTTGATAAATTTTCTTCCCCAATATTTCCAGCTATCCGTACTGCTTCTTCAAAATATGCTTCTGCTTCGGAGGGACTTACAGACACGAGAGATCTAGCGATCTCTACGAAGCCTTCAGAGACCAATAGAGCGTCTGTACGCTCTTCCTTTAGCAAAAAGCTGGCTGCTTCTGCGCACCTAAATGACAATTCTTGTAAGCCAGGAACTGCACCACACAAACTCGAGAGCCGGTTTAGTGTAGGCGTAAAAAACCGCCTGTCCGGCGTTTCCGCCCAGTCCAAGACGCCCTCGATATCCATCTGACTCACATCACCAACATTAAACAGCGCGTCCACCCAAAGAGAGGAAATCTCGTTAGAGTGTCGACGTGAATCTCGCAGATGATAACTTTCGTTCTTGCCAGATTCTTGCCTCACGTCTTCAATAGCTGATTCGATGTACTCTCTCCCAAGCACTCCAGTAATGGTGGCAGCCCATAGCCCATACCAAGGGAGAAGCATTCCAGTGGCCTGCTTGAATTCTCTAAGCACTCTGGACTCACCAGCTTTCTCTGTATCTTCCAACTCCGCCCGAAGATCTTTTGACGCGACATCGATAAGACTCAACGTACGACCATCAAGAGCGGCTCTCAGAGAAGCGAGACGGAGATAAGCAACCTGCTCATCGTCGTGATAGGCAAATAGACCAAACGGCGGCATGGACGGCAAGTAGCGATCAATAATCTCACGGGACGACCGCAATGCATCGTCGCCACGGTCCTGAAGTAACACACACTCTACTAGCGCAAGTATCGCCGCAAGTGAAGGCTTTTGAATTTTGACTCTACTGCTGCAAACCAGCTTCAGTGCTCGATCAAGGCGTCCGCGTGGCACTTCAACATGTTTCTCTCTCGCCACTTGGGCAATTGCCAGCACAAGCCCTAAATCGTTTCCCGCCTCCAACAAAAGCGACAGTAGGTCCTCAGAGTTTCCGTGGTCAAGCAGCCTCCTGGCGACGAGTAGGCCTGAGCTGTAAGAAACCTCGCGCGGACTCCATACTCTCAGACTTCGCGCTGAACTCGAACAGTCATGAATCTGGAGATGAGCAAGCGCAAAGTTTGCTCGATCGAGGTCAGAAACAGGCTCCTGAGCACGATCATCATCGGACAGCCGACTCCAATTACTAAGCCATTCCTCAGCCATACGAAGCCGACCGCGTGCTTCGCCGATTAGGTCTTCAGATCCAGCTAGAAGACTCGCCTCGTAGACGTGATGTGAACCCATCCAGCTAGAATCGAACGTAGCACGAGAAACAAGCTCCGTAAGTCTATCGCTGTCGAGGAAGAATGCGACTAGATCCGTATTCTCCTGCAGAATAGAACGTTGGCGGTCATCGCCCGCACTTTCACCACCGGCTTTGAGTGCTAGTTTCGAAGCATCAGCAAACCGCCCAGCCTGCAATGCAGCTTTTAGTGCAAACTGTAGCCTCTGCAGCTCGATGTCTCGGCGCTGGATGGGGTTATCTTCTGGCAACTCCTTGGAGTTGAGAGCAAGATCCACAAGCTCAGATAATTGCCCCGCCTCAAGCAACAGCTGTGGCACAACAGCAGCAACATACGCATCGGTGGAAGACAACGGCAGCAATCGGTGGACGAACTCGCTTGTTTCATCTCGGTTCGGTCGATAACGCTCACGAAACCAAGTTTCGGCTGGCTCGTCATAGAATTGGACGTAGTCGCCCGTTAGTAGCAGTGGCCTACCTAAGTCTAACGCGAAACTACGTATTGCACCTTCCTCGATACCCGACATCGCCGACAAGACAGATATCGGAATTAGTGGGCGCAGGCAGGCCATTCCAGCGCACAGCAAATCAATCTGCGCCGCTTCGGTTGAACCTACACTATCTTTCAGGTTCGCCAGTAGCGATGTCATAAGCTCGTCTAACGTCGACTCGACACTTTTCGGGTTCGGCCCTAGAAGCCGCAACATTTCCGACAGAATGGCGCGTTGTGATAGAGCAAGTGCCTGAACTCTTGGATTGCTGGAACTCAGTCGGTGAAATTCATCGACATCTGTCTCGGTGGCCTCGGGATAGCAAAGCCGAAGATGAGCTGCAGATTCTTCGCGTGAAAACGCGTCTAATTGCAATATTGCCGTGGTGGGAGGTGGATCAATCTTTGCAACACGATGCGGCCGGCAAGTCGCAACTAGGCGAACTCCCGTGGGCACCGATTCACGCAATAAGTCTCGGATAAAGGATCGCGCCTCTCCTATTTCCTCTGCTGCCAGTTGCGCGTTATCCGCAGCATCCAGGATCACGACAAGCAAAGCATCGGCTTGCTTCGCACGCATTACGCTGACTGCTTGAGCCAGCCGGTTTAAGAACGCGCGCAAAAAGGAAGTAATGTCAGCCATAGGGCTAGGAATTAACGGATGGCATAAGCCCAACGCAGACAGCTCGTTTGCAACTTGGGTTAAAGCATCCCGATGTCGGTGACGATAACCGCTTGGACAGCGGTATTGACCATTCCCAAAGCAATCATAAACAACCGCTATCGAACCTGATGGTAGCAATTTCTCCAGATTAATTGAGAAAACAGATTTTCCCACCCCCGCATCAGCAGTAACGATCGCACGCCTATCTGTTGATTCGACAATAGCCTGGACTACCTCTACATCGCTTTCTCTGACCAGGTAGTTCTCCACGCGCTCGATACGATTTTCGGCAGGTCTGAGATCAAGCTCCGTAGTTTGTAGGGCCCTCAGCACATCAACTTTAGTTATTTCAGGCGTATCAATATTTTCGGGCAAGGCTCTACTACTGATTAGCTCTTTGAGGCGGGTTGGGGCGTCAAAGTCGGCGCCCGCAAGATAGGAAGAAAGGTCCTGCCGTAGTATATTTCGCTGCTCCCAGTACCCATCCTGCCCGCCTTCAAACTTCAGCGTTTGACAAAACTCCTGCAAATGTTTTCCGTCAAGCCCCGTATAAGACTTCAATTTGGCTTCGTTTGCAGTACTAGTTGCTGCGCTACCGCCCGCAATCTCGGCTACGGTCCTCGAAAAGGAAACGCTGATTGGCCGATTGGTGACTATCCAGAACTCGACCTTTTCCTTTAGATCAAAGGAAGAGAATTTCCGTTTGAGGGCAATGAATCTGAGGGCAAAATCACTGATGGTCTTCTTCATATTGCCGGGGCCAAAGCTTTCGCTAGCGTGGAGCGTTGAGTGCTTTAGCTGCATGTACCTGATCAGAGACGCTTGCTCAATTTCCTGGCTTCCAAAGTACTCGGCGACATCAATGGACTCCTCTCCTTCCTCAACGGCTTCGCTATCTTCGCTCCCCGAAACACCCTCGATTGCTATAGCCACTAAGTCGGAGGTTGGCTGCAGAAGCATCAATGCACGACGGGCAGCCCAAAGATAGTGAAATTGATCACCGGCCCGACTGGCATGAAGCTTCATACTTTCTGGCATGAGTAAGGAGTCCAACTTCAAAATAAGTATTTATTACGTCATTCTGCACCCCTACAGGAATCGAAGGAAAGCAAAAAAGACTAGAGGTTTACGATATCAAGAACTGGACTATAGGACCCAAATCTATACGTATCTCGAAACATCGCGTAAGATTTTCCAGCGGTAATGGATAGCAATATGTCCTCACGATATCATGAGGGGGTATTTTTGGGGGTCTTCCAGACAATGCACATCATTTATTATCTTTAAAATCAATGCCTTGAGAGTGCTTTTCAACTCCCAACGTCTCACCCGGAACACCGGCCCGCGCCGACCAAAACAAGGTCTGTCGAAGCGACCCCTAAGGGCCGCGAAGACCCAACTTCTCCCTTTCACCACCCACCCCAAATACAACTAAACTATAAACAGTCTCAGCCAAACAAGGACCCTACCCATCGACGAGTGGCTTACAAACTACGGTGTGACGATCGGGGTTGGCGGTCTTATCGCCTTCATGATGTTCATCATCTGGGACCTGGCGAAGAAACATAATGCCGGCAAGTTTGGCACCATCATTTTATTCGTCGGGCTGGCGCTTGGAATCCTCGGGTTTGTGCTGAAGTTTGTTATCAGCTACCTGCTGGAACGCGGCGGCGTCTAGCGCCGGTGGCATGAGCAGTAAACTCAACTTCCCCGCCGGCCTGTGGCGCCTGGCCGACCCGAAGATCAGCATCACCTCGGTGGCTGCCATGGCCATCGGCGCAGCGCTTGCCTATCGCGATGGCTCCACTCCCTGGGGATGGCTGGCCCTTACCCTGCTCGCCCTGTTCTGCTTCGAGGTCGCCAAGAACGCCTGGGGTGATGTCATCGATTTTGATTCCGGTACCGACCTCGCCGTTAAGCCAGAGGATCGCACCGATTTTTCCGGTGGCAAGCGAGTATTAGTCGACGAACTGCTGACCCGCCGACAAACCTGGAGCATCGCTATCGTATTCGGCGCAGCCGGCGCGCTGCTGGGCATGCTCATTGTGCTTGGGCGCGAACCCGGCTTGTTTTGGTTGGGGCTGGCTGGTGTTCTGTTAGCCTGGTCTTACCACGGCCCACCCTTGCAACTGGCTTACCGCGGCCTGGGCGAACTGGACGTGGCGCTGTGTTACGGCCCGCTCATCTCGATGGGCACCTACGTGGTATGCACACAGGGCTACAACAGCGATGTAATCTGGGCTTCCCTGCCACTGGGTCTGTTTATTGCCGCGTTCCTCTGGGTCAATGAGTTCCCGGATTTCGAGGCGGACCGCAGCGTCGGCAAGAATAACCTGGTGGTGCGCCTGGGCAGGCATCGGGCCAGCCGCCTGCTGCCTGTCATCTACCTGCTGGCCAGCCTGATCTTGCTAGGCGCTTGTGCCCTCGAACATCTGCCACCAGCGGCGGCACTGGGACTGGTCGCGCTGCTACCCGCCACAGCGGCCTGCAGTTGGATCTGGCGTGAGCCCGACAGCTTTTATCGCCACAAACCCGTGCAGCCAATGGCGCTGCTAGCCTTTGTAATATTGGCAGCAGGCATCGCGGTCGGCACAATCTATACTGTGTAATCCAACTACCGGAGCTTAGCCATGCCGCGTTTACGCCAGGTGCCTCGCAGTGACGCCGACGCTTTCACCACCTCAATCTATGACATGTTATTCGGCGAGCGCGATCCGGTCGCTGAACCCGGCACCGCAACTGGCACACCGGGCAACTGGTGGACAGTGTTTGCACTGGTGCCGGATTGTCTCAAGCACGCCGTTGACGGATTTCAGTTCTACCGCGATCCGGCGCGCAAACTCGACCCACAACTGCGGGAGCTGGGCCAGACCCGGGCCGGTTACAGTCGCGGCTCACAGTTTGTGTTTTCCCAGCACTGCAAATCCTGTCGCTCGGTGGGACTGTCGGAAGACAAGATCGAGGCCATCCCCCACTGGGGCGTGAGTGATGCCTTCAGTGACCTGGAGCGCGCGGTGCTGGCTTACACCGATGCCCTGGTGCTGGAAGGCGGTCGTGTTGCCGACGCGGTATTCGATGTGCTCAAGCAACACTTGTCCGACGAGGAAATCCTCGAGCTCACCTACGTCACCGCGCTCTACGAAATGCACGCCACCATGTCGCGCGCCCTGCGTCTGGAGTACGACGACATTGATGAACGCATCGTCGAGATCGCCAGCCCGGGCGGCGGCGACAACGATGTGATGCGCGTCGTCGACCGCGATAGCAAACAGGAGCGCTGAGTTATGGGCTACCACCACCTCGCCATGGCCGCCAAAGACATGCAGTCCATCCACGCCTTCTATGAAGGTGTGATGGGTTTTACCCTGGTCAAAGTCGAAATCGGGCCTGTGTCCGCCGGCGGTTGGGCCAAGCACTTTTTTTACCAGATGGAAGATGACTCAAAGTTCATCGCCTTCTGGGAGATGCACGATGTACCCGGTGGCGACAGCGTGGAAACCAACCTGTCGAAGGCTGCGGGTGTGCCGGACCAGATTAACCATATAGCCTTCGACGTGAACGACAGCGATGATCTACAGCACCGTAAACAGCAATGGCTTGATGCCGGACTGGAGGTACTGGAGATCGATCACAACTGGTGTCATTCGATCTACACCAAGGACCCCAACGACAACCTGGTCGAGTTTTGCGTCACCACCTGCAGCTTTACCGCCGCTGACCGGGAGCGCGCACTGGCAGCCCTGTCCTCGGACGACCTCGAATTCTCGGCCCCACCGGCGGCCATCAACAAGCACACACCGCAAATTTAATTGGGGTCAGAGTAAATTAATTGGAATTAATTGTGATCTGACCCCAATTAACCAACCTCTACAGGTAGGCCAGCTTGGATCCAATCCACTGGATGATGCTCGCCAGCGCATTGATCGGGTTTCCCTCATCGGCAAACACCGTAATGCTCGCCTCGGTGCCGGGGCGTCGCAGGTAGTCCGGAGCGTCCTCTGGAAAGTTCAGCAACACCGGGTAGAGGCCGGTGGTGGATAGAATCGCGGCGGCGGGATCGGCGACATCCTGGGCGGTGAGTTGCCCTTGCACCGAAGCAAACGGCACGTTGGCGACCGTGGTCTCATAGATCACGCCAGGGGCGGCGGAAAACAGCACGGTGGCGTGGGCACCGGGCGCCATCAAGGCCATGCCATTCTGTGCAAAGGCCGCTGCCAGCGTCACCCGATCATCGCCGATAAAATTCATTACCGGCGTCATGGCCCCGACAACCTCACCTTCGCGCAGGGCAACCATGCTCACGCTGCCGGTCGCCGGCGCACGCACCACGGAATGCTCCATGTCGTACTCGGCCTGGTCCAGCTTCGCCCGGGCCAGGTCCAGGCTCGCTTCCAGTTCGTAGAGCCTGGCTGCCGCCGCCGCATCTTTTTCCACCAGGGTCTGCATATCGCGCAGGCGCTGTTGCGCCAGTTTCAATTCGGCTTTCCTTGCATCAAGCGCGAACTGGAACGGATCCGGGTCCAGTCGAAACAGCTCATCGCCAGCCTCGACCGCTACCGTGTCTGCCACGGAAACACTGACGACCTGGCCACTCACTAGCGGGAATATCTGCTGTGTATCACCCTGCACCACCGCACCACTGGATACCGGGGTGTAGTACTTGAGGGCCCCGAGGACCACCAGGGCAACAAAGGCCGCAATGGAGAACACCAGGGTTTTCCAGCCGCGGTTCCAGGGCAGCCATTTGAACTTGATGAAGACCAGCCAGACGACGAGGAAATAGAGTGAAAGCACTATGATCACGGGTCACTTCTCCTGTTTATTCTTGGTTGCGTTAATGTTCGCACTCCGTCCTTGGTAATGTTCCCTACCATGAAGTCCTGCGCATAGCCCACTGGTCTGTCAGATGGACTTTCACTCTCCTTTTGGATAAGGGATGGTTCTCCCTGCACTTTCACTTGTTTCTTTATATATTGGACGTAAAACATCATCTACATCCCAACTGCCATCAGAAATAAACTTACTGAACTCTAAACTTTTGACACCGACCTTTTTAGCAAAGTCTTTTCGATCTTGAATATCAGGTAACTGAGGTTTTCTGGTTGTTGGTGGTGCCCACGTATGATCATCAACCACCGCAAGTCTTGTACGAATTTCATCTTTTGTCACATTCCAGACCATCAAGTCTTCCGATAAACTTAAGGGTCCTTCATAGGTTTGACGGATACGCCCATAGACTGAATGAGATGTATCAAAGTCATTGAAGAAATGATAAGCGACGGCCATACGTGGTTTAACCGCACTCATTATCTTCCCAAAAGCCTCTGGTGATGTGTGAACCTGGGTGCCAACTACTAGTGCTTGCTCTGGAGTAAACTTCATCTTTGTAATCAAGTCAGGAACAGCAACAAAACATTCATGTATTACTAAATCAGCATTTCTTGAATATTGATCAAACCATTTATTTGGATAAGTATCGCTAGAGTAAACAAATTTCAAATCATTCCATTCCAGGCTAAAGCTTACCGAACCATCAATAGAATGGATTGCAGGGAATGAGCGAATAACAACGCCATTTTTATCATAAACAACCTGATTTACACCCTTATAATCAAACTCGGTAACTTCCATTTTGTAACCACGAAAGTCAACAAGGCCGGCACGACCCGCTAAATCCCATGACAGCATTTCTTGCATTCTCTCCAATGCATACTTAGTGCCTAACTTTTCAGACGCGCCGCTTGGCCCCCACACATCAAGCGGCACATTTCGCCCCATAAGTGCACCGCCAATAAAAAGGTCATGTAAACCACCAAAGTGATCCGTATGAAGGTGCCCAAGAAATACCTTATTAAGATAATTATAGGGAATTTGTAGTGAGCTTATACGTTCAGCCGACCCCGACCCCACATCAAATAGGAATTTATCTCCATTACCCAGCTCAACAAGAAAACAGGCCGCCGCTTGCGCTGCACGTGTTGTTGGCATACCTGTGCCACATGCAACCACACGCATTTCATCAGGCTTTAAATCTTCAGTATTTGGGTAATAGGTATCTCTTTGTCTATCAGACACTCTAACGGGAGAAATTGCGTCAATTTCACCTGCCATAGCACTACTCACAATCTTTATATCAGTATTGGCAATGTAGGTTCCTGCAACAACACCAAACGCAAAAACTGCTGAGACTATTACCCTTAACTTTGTTTTATCTGCATTCTTTTGGAAATTCTTCACGTTATTGCTCCGAAATGTATCTACTTTCTACGATATTGGCTGCTTTGGGTCGGTATCTGCACTGCAATCATGGATCTCTGCCCTGTCTCAGTCACTCACTTCTTCAACTGGAACTTGTAGTCCGTCCCATTTTCCTTGTTGAAGTCCGCGTAGATTTTGTCCGCCACGGCATTGAACTCTTCTGGCCAACCTGCGAGTACCGAATCGGGAGTCTGATAGCGATCACCACCAGATGCCATCTTCTTCTCCACCAGCGAAGGTGGCGGATAGGCCTCACGGTTCGGCACCGCCATCCGTGTGCGCACGCCCTCCTTCGTGACGTTCCACACCATGAAGTCCTGCGCGTAGTCCACCGGGCCGTCGTAGACCTGCTCGACGGCGTTCATGACGACAGGGAGCGTGTCGGCGTCGTTCTGGAAGTGGTAGGCCACATTGTGCTTTGCCTTCGTCATCGCCATGACCTTCGCGGCGAACGTGGCGTTGGCATGGATCTTCGTCACCGCGTTCAGGGCCTCCTGGCCGGTGAAACCCCATTTCTTCGCGGCCAGGTCCACCGGCAAGAAGCACTCGCCGATGGCAAGGTCCGCCCCGTTGGCGTGCTCGATCCACCACCTGTTCGGGAGTGAATCGCCCATGAACGCCAGCTTCAGGCCGTTCCATTCCAGAATGAAGCTCGCTGTCTGTTCAAAGTGAATCGCCGGGATGCTCCTGATGACCACGCCGTTGTCGTCGTATATGACGCCGTTGACCTTCGACCAGTCGTACTCGGTGACCTCGATGCTCGCCGACCGCGTGTCGATGGTGCCGACCAGGGTGCCGTTCATCCAGGCCCACGTCTTCTGCATGTTGTCCATCGCAGCCTTCGTTCCCCACTCCGGGCGCGTGCCTCCGCCTCCCGGACCCCAGACCCGCAGTGGCACCGACCGGTTGTTCTGGGGGCCATACTGGTAGAACGCGGGTAGATCACCCATATGGTCCATGTGCAGGTGGGTGAGGAAGACCTTGTCGATGTAGTCCAGCGGAATACCGAGGGCATAGATCCGTTCCATGGAGCCGGTGCCCATGTCAAAGATGAACTTGTCACCGTTGCCCAACTCAATCAGGAAGCAGGCCGCGGCTTGCTTTAATCGAGGCATAGGCATGCCGCTGCCACAGGCGATTACCCTCATCTCATCGGGTTCCAAAGCTTCTGTGCCGGGGTAGTAGACGTCACGTGATGGCGCCTCTCCCGTTCGCGACCAGCCAGCTCCCTCGCGATCACCCGCAGCGTGTGCACTGTTTAAAAGCTGGGATGATTCGCCGTCGGCGCCATCGACATGCCCCCATTGATAGGCCGCTGCAAGAAACACGGCGAGGGTGGAGGCAATTAGCGTTCTCTTTATATTTTTCATGGATATATTCCTTTAAACCTTTGAATATGGCCGTCTAGTGTCGTTTTTTGGCGGTTAGCTTAGTGTAGTACAGACTTCAAAATGATGACGTTTGTCGCCCTTTTATATACGGTATCGTACAGTATTTCAATGCGCTTATTTCCTTGCCCTGATAAAGGTCGGTCGCAACCTGGACACTTTGCCAAAGCGGGGAACTCGGGCCGCTCAGCACAGGAGCTATTCACAGGAGCTATGCAAGGAGCAACTGGCTCCAGGGGATTTCGCGGTAGAGGAGAATCAATACAAAGGTCGCCACATAGGCGATTCTGAGACGACGCTCATCCGCCTCAGTCTGGCTCACCGCCATGGCGATCAGCAACCACCCGAAGCCAGCCACGGTGGCAACGGCATAGGTGGAGATACAGTAAACCAGTAAAAGTACATTTCGAGCACGCGACACCAGCCACTGAGCGGGCGCCAGGAATGCGACAGCCAGAGCGGCATTGATGAACATATTCCACCAGGCAGCGGCCTGGGCAACATAAGCGAAGCGACGAGGCACTTCTGGTGCTGCCATCGCAGCCAGTAAATTTCCGTCGACATGCGCACCGACATAATCCCGCAGAAGCTCAAGCTCCTGCCCACTTAATCCACCGACGAGTCGCGCAAAGCCCTCGAGTCGCGGGTCCATCACCATAGTCACCCGAAAAAACAGGCCACTGCCGTAATCAGCTGAACCCACAATTTTCCAGATTGAAGCCCACAGGAACACCAGGCCCAGCAGCCAGCAGGCGTTGCGAGCGAGGGCGTCGACGGGCCTATCAGCATACAAGGCCAGGCCGCAGGCAAGGCACCAATAGCTCATCAGGTAGGCATGGTTATCGGACAGGGGCCAGTCAGCGATCACCCGTGCCCCGGTCAGCAAGGCAAGCGTGAGCCAAAGTGCGGGAAGGGCCAGGACTCTCGGCCACAACAGTCCCAGCAAAGCCAGTGACAAGATACCGCCCCGCAACCACCACGGCCCGATCGGCTGCAACAACAGGTTTGCCAGGGTGAGCCGCAGCGCCCAAACCATCGGCTCAGGGATCGCTGACGCCATTCGGCCTGCATCAGCGCGCCGCATCGACACCGTCGTCACGAAAATGTCGAAGCAGTCGACCGCGGGGCGTCAGGTTCCCGGCATCATAGTCGCGCATCCATACCTGTATCTCGACAGCCACCTGCGGTGGCAATTGCAGCTCTTCGCGCAGTAGCCGGGATAGTTTGTCCAGTCGATATTCGGTGGGCAGCGTCAGGGCGCGGCGCGCTTCTTCCTCAAGCCCCGGCGGTATATCCAGCTCCCGGCGCAATGCCTGGCTGAGTTCATAGACGTGGAGATGCCGGTCCGCCGGGCTGTCGGTTGATGCAAACATCCCGAAACCGCCGCCCGACCAGGGAGAGAGATCCTGGAAGTGTGCAAGGCGCTGCTGGTTGAGTGCCACGCCAAGCAAAATGACCACGGGCAGCCACTGCACATGGCTGCGCCAGCGCGTCATTGGAGCCATGGCGAGGCCGGGTTAATACCCGGACGGCGCCGATACCACCACATAAACCACGCTGCCGCCCTGGTAGACCCGCTCGTAGTAAGTCCGGCCACAGCTATAGTAAGTCACACCGTTAGCGATGACGGTAGTCGTCGTGCAACTCAAGGAGCGAAATGCCGCACGGGTGATGTGCCGCGTGCGATGCCGCCGCCAACGATCCTCGTGCCACTCGCGCCGCTCGTCGCGAACGTCCTTGCGGCCCTCATGACGATTGTCCCTGGACTCCTTACGGTTGTCGTTGCGCGTATCTCTCGTCTCTCGACGGTTATCGCTGCGATTAGAGCCCCGGTCCATACGATTATCGCGGTGCCCTCCCCGCACTGAACCGCCTGATGCGGGTCCGCTGCGCATCGCACCACCGCGTGCGCCGCCGCGCGCGCCGGGCCTTGAGTCCGCGGTATCCACACTAAGCACGGACACTGTGGCGAGCAGGGCAAAAAGGAGCACTGAAGACGTCAAGCTACGCCTGGCTTTGCGTGTATTCATTGCGCCACCCCCTCTTCCATTTGCGCGGAACTGTCGTAGGTTGCGAATCGAATTCGCTCGGAACCCTCTGGTGGCACAAACCGGAATTCGCCGGCCTGGCTGACTGGCTGCGGGTCCCACTCAATGAACTGGGCCCAAAATTGGGGCTGTCCGGGCTCTTCGATGTAGGTGATTACTATTCGGATCGGCAGCGAGCCTTCATCCGCCACCCAGATCTGGTAGTCCACCCCCGCCTTGCGCATGGCCACTTGCCGACCAGGACGCCCTGCAATAGTGCTGGGCCCCAGGTCCCTCGCGGCCAGCACCCCTTCGGCCAGCGAAATGCTGGGATCAGCGGCAAAAAAATCCGAGGCAGGCACCGGCATGCCCAGCTCCGTCGTGGCGAAATCGATGCTGGCGTCAATGTCCCCGGGCTGGGGAATGCTCGCGTAAGCATTTGCCTCGCGGTCGAAGGCCCAGATGTCACTGCCATCAAACACCAGTTCACCAGCCTCACCCGAGCGCTTCTGAAATCTGAAATGCGCCTTGTCTGGGCGCGAGATACTGGCTGAACGGCGACTACCGAACTCCAGTTTTTCCCCGTTCGGCTGGGTTACATCAAAGCCCGTTTCCAGGGTGACGGAAAAACCTTCAAGCGACGCCACGGCACTGGTCATGCGCTTGAGTATGGCGGCGGCTTCCTCTTCAATGTCGCCTGCTACAGGTTCTCCGGCAGCCTGAGCGGTAGCGCCATCAACCGGGGCGGCAACTTTCTCGCCAATTGCCGGTTCCTCCACTTCGCCCGGCAAAGTCGCATCTCCACCCGGATCGGACCCACAGGCCACAAGCGACATGCACAGAACCATCACACCCGTTCTACCAATTCCTGTTGCCATTCGAACTCCTCCTACCAAACCAGGCTAATAAGCAGCGGCCAACACGCTCCCATAGGTATAGACGCTATCGTCTAGTATTACAATACAGTTGTGCGTTTGCGTTGCTGAACATTCGCCAGGCGCAGCTTGCGCGAGGCTGCGGCGCATCGCAGAATAGTCAAATGGCAAAAAATGCAAAGCGCGCGCGAGTCACGAAGGACCAATGGCTTACAAAAGCCCTCGATCTCTTCACAAGGGAGGGAGAGCCTGGCATTCGCATCGAACAGCTTGCACGAGAACTGGATGTGGCAAAGGCGGGCTTCTACTGGCACTTCAAGGACCGCAACGATCTACTTAATCAGGTACTGGACTACTGGGCGCATGAATACACGGAAGTCATAACTGAAAACACGCAGCTTCTCTCGCTGGAGCCCAGGGAGCGGCTATTGGCTGCAATGCAAATGGTTTACGACCATAAGCTGGCAAGCCTGGACCTGCACTTTCACGTGTGGGCGCTCAAGGATGCGCGAGTGGCGAAAAGGGTGCGCGCTGTCACGCGCAGGCGGCTGGATTACATTGGAAGTATTTTCCTGGAACTCGGCTTCAATGCAGAACAGGCAGCGGTTCGGGCCAGGCTATTCGTGGCCCATGAAACGAGTGAGTTACCGCTGTTTCCGCGGCAGAGTAAGGAGCGGGCGAACAAGCAGAGAAAGCTTCGCTGGAAGCTATACCTGGCGGAGTAATAGCCAGGGACCAATCTACACCATACGAACCCCCACCAGATCCGTGGCTCACCCTTCCTCTTTACCGACATCGATGACCCCGGCAGTCTTGCATCGATGTAGAGTGATGTTTCGAGGTATTATCAGGTAATGACGAGGCGGCCACCGTGGCCACATCAATTAATTGGGGTCAGACCCCAATTACCCCGATCAACAAACTGCCGGAACTGGCAGCCAGCGCTGGCTGATACCGACCCCCACAAGCAACTGAAACCGCAGCGGCGCCCCAGGGCGCCGCTTTTTCTTTGCAATACGGAGACTGTCTCCGTGACTCAAACTCACCTCATCAGCAATAGCGTGTGCTGTTATTCCTCGTCACCGGGGTACGGGAATTCCCGTCCGAGGGCCTTGCTGGCCTCTTTGTAAATCGGGCGAATGACGTCCTTCACGTCCAATCTTCCTTCGGAGATAAAATCACTGTAATTGAGGGAATCCAAACCGAGCTCTTTGGCCCGTGCTTCCTTGTCTGCCGGATTGCCAGGCAAGGATTTCCTGGCTGGAGGAGGTGCCCACGTATGGTGATCGACGACAGCCATTCTTGTGCGAATCTCCTCTTTGGTGACGTTCCAAACCATGTAGTCCTCCGCAAGCGAAAGCGGGCCGTCATAGGTCTGGCGAATCCGGTCGTAGATCGCAGGTGTCGTGTCATAGTCCTTGAAAAAGTGATAGGCCACCGCCATCCGCGGCTTGATCCTGGACATCACCTTACCGAAGGCCTCCGGGGCAGTATGGATCTGGGTACCGACCACCAATGCCATCTCAGGAGTCCAACCTGCCTTGGCGACCAGATCGGGAACCGCGATGAAACACTCGTGAACTGCCAGATCAGCATCTCTCGCGTATTTATCAAACCATTTGTTGGGATAGCTGTCGCTGCCAAAAACGAACTTGAGGTCATTCCACTCAAGGCTGAAGCTGACGGAGCCGTCGATGGAGTGAATGGCCGGGAAGGAGCGAACGACGACGCCATTTTCCTCGAAGATAATCGCGTTCTCACCCTTGTAGTCAAACTCGTTGACTTCCATGTGATATCCGCGGAAGTCGGTCATACCGATACGGCCGGAAAGATCCCAATTTAGCATCTGCATCATGCCGTCCATCGCGTATTTCGTGCCCAGTTCGGGCACCTGACCACTGGGCCCCCAGACCCGAAGTGGAACATTCCGACCCATGAGGGCGCCGCCGATGAAGAGGTCGTGCAGCGCCCCAAAGTGATCGGTATGGAGGTGGCCGACAAAAACCTTGTCGAGGAAGTTGTAAGGAATGACAAGCGAGCTGATGCGTTCTGCCGAGCCAGAACCCATATCGAACAGGAATTTGTCACCATTACCGAGCTCCACCAGAAAGCAGGCAGCGGCTTGAGCGGCGCGCGTGGTTGGCATGCCGGTGCCGCAAGCAATAACACGCATTTCGTCTGGCTTGAGGGACTCAGTGTTGGGGTAATAAACATCGCGCTCACGCGCGTCGATTGGTGAAACAAGAAGCTCATAATCGGAGGCGGCCGCCTGTGCGGAACTTATCAAAGGCACAGCCGAAGATAATTGGTCGGAGGGCCCATCAGCCTTACCCAACCAATAGCCGAGTGTTACAAGAAACAGAGTTGCGGAGAAAAGAAAAAGCTTTTTCATGGGACCACCAATATGGTTAGTTGCCAGTAGTGTAAGAGAAGGTTAAACCCGCCTCAATATTTAAATCGCACGCCAACGCCAACACCCCACTCATAGGGTTTGTCATCGCCAACGCCCACCAGCATATCGATATAGCTACCAAAAGCTGGAGAAAACATCTTGCCGAGTTGCATTTCTACAGTCGCGGGAATGGCCTCGTCATCTTCCCAGTCTACGGGCACCTTGGCATCCAGCTTGGCCCAGTAGTTTTTCGGTAACGACTGGATGGCAACCAGCCGAAAGGCTGTCAGGCTCACCTCGTTGCCGCTGTAGTCCACGAAGTGCTGCACGATCGGTACCAGGGTGGTATTGCCACGCACCATGGCCAGGCCGAGTAGGGGGGCGACCACGTCGGAGCCTGAGCCGGTGCCCTTGTCTTCATCACCCAAATCCACAATCAACTCAGCGCCGACAGCGAGTTTGTATTTCCACTCCCCGAGGGAGCCCACCATTTTTTCGGGAAAGTAAATGGGCTTTAGATGCGCCGATCCCAAATCGCGCTCGCTTGAGCCGCTGACATCGGTATCCAGGTAGTGCAGTTCATATTTGAGCTTGAGTTTGGGGGTGACCATATAGGCCCCATCCGCCGCCCAGAAGTCGTAGAGCTCCGGTCCGTCCAGGTCATAGTACTGCAGGCGCACATCGGTATTGCTGACCGCGGCGAAGGGGTTGGACGCGTTTTCGCTGTGAGCAGGGCTAGTTGTTGCGAGCAACATCACGGCAATCCACGGAGTGATTCGCATCGTGTTCAGCTTCCTTCAGAAGTTACGAATGAAAAACCCCGCTTCAGCGGGGTTTTTCATGTCGCTAAAAGTGTTTCATTTGGTGGGCTTGTACCATTTCTTTTTCTCGCGCCAGTCCTGATCTTCGAGATCAAATTTCTTTTCGAATTCATCCAGCATCTCGTTCTGGGCATTGAAGCCGGGACCCCATTCGCCCGAAGCGATGAAGTCAGACATTGGGCTTTTGCGACCTTTCTCGGGTGGGGGCTGCGGGGTCGGCCCCTGCACGGCATTGGCCCGTGCGGTAACTACCGCCATGCGCTCGGTGATCTTGTCCTTGGTGATGTTCCAGGTCATCAGGTCGGTTGCAACTGACAGGGGGCCATCATAGGTCCTGCGGATGTCCGCCCTCACATAGGGACTCAGCTCTTCCTGGTGATGGTAGGCGACCGCGTGACGTGGCTTGATATAACTCATGACCTTGCCCATTGAGGGGCCGGAGGTATGAAATTCACAACACATGCGCCAGCTCAGTTGTGCTGGCTGGTTCATGATCGCCACATAATTGGTCGGGTTCGCAAAGGCTTCATGGATGACGAAGTCTGCGTTCTTGGCGTACTTGACGAACCACTGGTTGGGCGTGGTATCTCCGGCAAACACCAGTTTCAGGCCGGCGTACTCAACGGCAAAGCTGACGGGGCCGTCGCCAATGTGAATGGCCGGGAAAGAGCGCACGGTGACGTCATTTTCCTGGTAAATAACCTGGTTGAGTTTCCGGTAGTCAAATTCGTGAACTTCGATATGGCCGGGCAGGGGCGTGATCTTGTAGGCGCGGGTCTGGTAATCCCAGTTGTTGGTACGCATGAATCCGTCCACCGCGTAAGCCGTGCCCATTTCCTCGGTTGCTCCGCTCGGTCCCCACAGTCGCAGCGGGCCGGGTCTGCCGGATGTCCAGCCGCCGGCCCACAGTGCACCCAGTTCACCCCAGTGATCGGTATGCAGGTGGCTGACGAAAATCTTGTCCAGGTACTCGTAGGGAATCATCAGGGAGGCAATATTGCGCATGGAGCCGGTGCCCAGGTCGAAGATAAGCTTCTGGCCATTACCAAACTCGAACAGGAAGCAGGCGCTGGCCTGGGCGATGCGCTGGTCAGGCATGCCGGTGCCGCAGGCAATGACCCGCACCTCATCCTTGGCCAATACCTCGGTGCCCGGGTAATAGATGTAACGATCGGGAGCGATGGCGTTTGGTCCGGGGACCACGCCGCTCTGGCTCCAGGTGACAGTGCTGGCAAGCAAGAGTGACAGCAGTGAAACAGTGGAGAAAATACGGGAAATCATTTTGAGCACCTCTCTTTGATCCATGAACCCATCCGCGAAACAAGATGTACGGGGCCGCTGGGCATTTAATTAGACGGATACGTCCAATATATATAGATGATGCTGCCATGAATAACAAGCGATTGATCTGGCCTCCGTCTCGGCGAATAATGCCTGCATGGTTGATTCTGCACTCAAAAAACGCGTATCCCGGGACCAGTGGCTGAGCAAGGGCCTGGAGCTGTTTGCCCTAAACGGCGCAGAGGGATTGCGGGTGGAAAAGCTGGCCCGCGAGCTCAACATCTCCAAAAGTGGCTTTTACTGTCATTTCAAGGACCGGGAGGAATTGCTGGATCACATCCTCCAGTACTGGGCTCACGAGTACACCGAGATCATCACCGAGAACCCCATGTTGCTGAATCTGCCTGCCCGGGAACGGCTCCTGCAGCTGATGACCATGGTCTACGAGCAGAATCTTACCGAGTTCGATGCGGCCATGGATCTCTGGTCCAGGACCAATGCGCGTGTCGCCCGCAAGCGCAAGCGCGTTATCGATATGCGGCTGAAGTTTATCCGTGATGCACTCATGGACCTGGGATTCAAAGGCGACGACCTGGAAATGCGTAGCCGTTTGCTTGCAGGCTTTCAGATGGGTGAGCGCCAGATTTTTGGCCCAGGCAAAAAGGCCTCACACCAGTACCGCGAACTGCGCTTGAAAATGCTTATCGGCGAACAGTAAGGAAGCGGTTTACTTGATACAAACCGGGAGAACCGGGCAAGCTGTCCACTGCCCCCACTTGAAACATTTGCACGCTTCGGTTGGAAATCAACTTCAAAACCGACATCGATCACCCCGACAACCTTGCATCGATGTAGTATGATGTTTCGAGGTATTACCAGGTAATAACGAGGCGGTCACCGTGGCCACATCTGTAAAACTCGATGAAGATTTGAAGCGCAAGGTCCAGCGCCTGGCAGACAAGCGAGAGCGCACCCCGCATTGGATTATGCGGGAGGCGATTCGCGAGTATGTGGCCCGTGAGGAGGCCAGAGAACGCTTCAAGCAGGAAGCAATCGCTTCGTGGACGGCCTATCAGGAAACCGGTCAGCACCTGAGCGGAAACGAGGTGCGGGAATGGCTGCGGTCGTGGGGAACGGATGAAGAGACCGAGGTCCCTCCTAGCCATGAATAGCTGCCATGACCAGGCGCCATGAATAGGTGCCACGAGTAATTGTCACAGAGGCTGCGGCCTTGGGATTGGAGCACTGTCGGCGCAAACAATCACCTGTTCTAGACAACCCCCTGGCGACCGGCCACCCGCTTCGCATACTTATTCGCAAAGGGTACGGCGGACACGCCGTGGGCGATGATGCTCAGGACCACGGTCCAGGTAACAACCGCTGCCAGGGTGTTGGCGCCAGGCAAATTCTCGCCCAGCACCATGACGATGAAAACGATGCTGGCCAGTCCACGCGGACCGAACCAGCCCAGAAACATCTGTGTATCAAAGTGCTTTTTGATTCCGACCAGGCACAACATGACCGGCAGCATGCGCACGACGGTGAGGCTGAGCACCGCGTAGAGAATTACCTGCCAGCTCACGTCCTGCAGGCCCTTGCCGAAGGCCACCACGCCGAATACAAACCAGGTTAGCAGCGACATCAAATTGCCGAAGCCCTCGGCCCCAGCCAACAATTCTTCCTTGGACTCGTGGTTCTTGATCAGTGCGCCGAACAACATGCCGCCGACGAATGCGCCGATAAACCCGCTGCCGCCCATCCACTGTGACAGGGCGAAACAGAACATGGCCAGGGTGATGACGGGTATGCGGGTCCAGGCCCCGCTGATCCAACCGCGGCTGCCGCAGAACTTAACCAGTGAACTCCCAACCAGTGCCAGTACGACGCCCACGCCCGCCCCGATACCGATGGCCTGCAGGGGTAAGTGCACGATAAGGCTGCCCGCATCCTCACCACTTGCCTGGCCGGTTGCCAGCGCCAGAAAAATCAGCAACACGGGTACGCAAATGCCATCGTTCAGACCACTTTCGACATTCAGGCTTTCCCGCACGGAATCAGGAACCGACTCGTTGGTCACGACCGCCTGGCCCAGCGCCGCATCCGTGGGCGCCAGCATGGTGGCCAGCAGTGCAATTTCCAGCAGGGTCAGTGAATCGAAGATGAAGTAACCGGTAACAACGCCCGCTGCAATGGTTAGCGGCAGACCAATCAGCAACAACCGGGCCGGGACTTTTTTTACTTCCTTGAGCATGCTCATATTGGCATTTGCGGAGTCGGCAAACAGCACCATCGCCAGCGTGTACTCGGCCAGGCGCTTGAGCATTTCCCTGTCGATATCCAGGTCGACCAGGCCCAGGCCGTAACTACCACAGGCCAGGCCAACGAACAGGTACACCACCGGCCCACTAATCGGCGTGCGCTCCAGTCTTGATGCCACCACGCTGTAAAAGAAGGCGAAGGCCGCCAATACGGTCAGTACCTGGTATTCAGACATATGTGCTCCGGCTTAGGGTTGGTCCTGATAATAATACTATTTTCAAACTCCGTGGACAGTTCAATTAATTCCCGCCAGCGGCAGAGGATCAGATGTCCGATGGAATTAAGTGAACTGTCCCCAAAAAAAAGGCCCTGCAAATGCAGGGCCCAAGATTTAGCACGGAGAAAACTATTGGGAGATCAATTGTGCGTGTGCTGTGAGATCTTCTTCAATGCATCACCAACACTGAAGCTTGCCGGCAGCCCGCGCGGCGGATAGTCCTTGAAGGACATCACAAACTTGCCAACGATGCCCTGCGCCGGCACAAACAGGTATGCGCGGCGGAACATCCATTCGTCATAATTCCAGCTCTGACCAGGCCGCACTGCGTGCTCAAAGGGGTCCTGGCGCAGGTTAACGATGCGAGGCGCTCGATGCGCCTTGTACACGCAGTCCCAGACGGAGAAGCCAATGCATTCCTGGGTCAGGAACTGGATCTTCCAGGGGCCGTAGCGGAACGCGGCATAGTCACCATCATCAGTGATGTAATGGAACTCATTACGCGCGCCGGGGCCTTCGCCTTTCAGTACTGCCGACTGGTCGTAGCCGTCCAGGTGCACCTTGTACTTCTTGCCGCCCGCCTTGTGGCCTTTCAGCAGTTTTTTCTTGATGCCGGGCTCGCCGGCTGCGGCCATGAGGGTAGGCAGCCAATCGTTGTGCGCCATGATGTCATTGATGACCGTGCCAGGCTTAACCACGCCCGGCCACTTGATGATGGCAGGAACGCGTACGCCGGCTTCCCAGGTGGTCGCCTTCTCGCCCTGGTAGGGAGAGGTGGCACCGTCGGGCCAGCTGAACTTCATGGCGCCGTTGTCTGACAACAGGATGACAATGGTGTTGTCAGCAACTCCAAGGTCTTTAAGTTTCTGGTTCAGCGCGCCAACCGTATCGTCAAACTCGGTCATTGCCGCGCCCATCAGGCCCTTCTCCGGGATCATGTCTGCATAGTGCTTGCGCAGGTGGGTGAAGGTATGGGTACGGGTGGTGTTGTGCCAGAGGAAGAAGGGCTTGCCGTCCTTCACAGCCTTGGTCATGAAATCCTCAGACTGCTTGAGCGTCTCGTCGTCGTAGGTCTTCATGCGCTCGATCGTCATCTTTTTAAGATCTTTGATCTTCTGCTTACCGACCACACCCCAGCGCGGCTGGTCAGTCTTGTCGGTCTTGTCGGTGGCCCAGGTGTGAATGACGTTGCGCGGCCCAAACTTCTCGAAGAATTCGGGATCCTTCGGGTAATCGACATTCTCGGGCTCTTCCAATGCATTCAGGTGGTACAGCACGCCGGCGTATTCATCAAAGCCATGCACGGTGGGCAAATACTCGTTGCGGTCACCCAGGTGGTTCTTGCCGAACTGCCCGGAGGTGTAGCCCAGCGGCTTGAGCAACTGCGCCAGGGTTGGATCCTTGTCGCTGATGCCCTGCTTGGCGCCCGGCATGCCAACCTTGGTCATGCCCACGCGGAACGGGCTCTGGCCGGTGATGAAGGCCGCCCGACCGGCGGTGCAGCTCTGCTCGCCGTAGTAATCGGTCATCATGGCGCCGTCTTTCGCCAGCTGGTCGATGTTCGGCGTCTGGTACCCCATAATGCCGTGACTGTAGGCACTGATATTGGTGATGCCGATATCGTCGCCCATGATGACGAGGATATTGGGCTTATCTTTGGCCGCGAATGCGGCAGGTATCATTGCGAGCGACAGCAGCATTGCTGCCAGGCCCCGCACAGAAATTCCGAAAACTGATTTATTAATCAACATCTGCTCTATCCCTTTGGACGTACGTAATTTGGTATTTTGCTACCGGTAATTATGGTGCACTATGCAATTTGCGCAGCACGCTTGCTTGAGATCAAGGATTCTGCCCTCAGACGGTGTAAATTGGTACGCAGGGATTGTGGGCGACACCCTCAATGGCAGGTATAGGTGGGTATGGACGCAATTGTAAAAAGCAGTTTCGAAAAAACTGACCACGAGGCAGCCTTAGGCCGCATTGCTGTGAGCGACGTGGAGGAGCTCCAGTACAGTGTGGATCCATGGCAGTTGGACATGAGTCAGCTATCCTCCGGCAGCTTGCAGGCATCGATTGACTTTGTAGGGGTCAACGGGATTCTGTTGAGTCGGGAGCGCTGGTCTCATAGAGTCGCTGCTTCAGGCCTGACGCCGCCGGGTTATGCGGCCTTCGTGGGAGGCTGCCCAGGAAGCAGTTTTTCCATGTGTGGATCGACCGTGATGCCAGGCAAAATGTTTGCCACGCTGGATGCCACGGAAGTTGATTTTTTGACATCGGATAACCAGGAGCACTGGACGATGTTGGTTCCCCTGGAATTGCTTACCGAGCAGTTAGGCGCTGAGTATGTCGCGGAGCTGTTGCAGACGCCCTATTTCACTGCTGGGGAAACGGGCGCGGTTGACCGCTTATCGACGCTTGTAGTGCACAGCATTGCGCGGCTGCATTCGAACAGCACTTGCGCCGTCGATCAAAACCCGCTCGACACTCTTGAAACTCAGTTACTCGATGCGGGCATTGCCTGCCTGCTGGGCGATAAGAGCAGAAAGACAGTCGAAGCCCAGTCTACCCAGCGGGCTATCGCGTTCCGCCTGGCGCTCCAGGAAATAGACGCTGAGCGCGGTAATATCACTGTCGATGAACTTGCGCTGCGAAGCGGCGTGAGCCGACGCAGCCTGGAAATTGGCTTCAAGGAAGCGCTGGCAATGCCGCCCATTCGCTACGCACGACTAGTACGCCTTAATCGTATGCATAGGGTGTTGCTGCAGGCGTCAGCGGAGAAACTCTCGGTTACCCAGGCCGCCCAGGATTGTGGTTTCCCGGAATTGGGACGCGCCGCGGGGTATTACCGCGAGGCCTTTGGGGAACTGCCCTCGGATACGCTGCATCGGGAGTTAAAAACTCCCGATCTGCGCCTGGCAGATGGACTGAGTTAGCCAGCTTGGTTCAGGTGAGTTAGTCAGATTGAAGCCAGTAGAAACCGCGTGCCGGATTTCCACTGGCGTTGCGCGTCAGCGACACTGATCAGAAGTCGACGACCAGCCGAACACCGGGAACAACCGCCAGGTCGTCGTCATTCCACTCGTTCTCGAGCAGCTGAAGATCCGCCGTGAGGTGCACAGAAGGCATGACCTGGTAGTTGTAATAGAACTCAAAACCCCAGGTATCCTGGAGATCGGCCACCGGAGACACCAGGTCCGTGAATTGATCGGAAAGCGCGTTGTACCAGCCAGACACGCCCATCCGGTCATGGGGCCGAGACTCAAACAGGCCGTAAGTCTCCACCGCAGCAAAAGCGTTGTACTGCGCAAACTGCGGATTATCCGGACCCGCAGTTCCGCCGATTAAGAGCGTGGTCTTGCGGCTGGGGTCGCCTTCAGCCTGCCATAAAACCTGGCTTAAATAGAGGGCGACATCCCAGGGCTTCTCTTCGTCGTCGCTCACAATGCCCTGGCCGGGGAGGAAAACGAAATCTTTCGGGTCATTAGACGCCTGCTCTCTGGTAGAAGCACCGGCAAAGACCATAACGTAGCCCGGCCTGCCGTCTATGTCGTAGAGGAACCGGTGGAAAGCGGCCACCCAGACGTCGTCGAAGGAGTCTGAGACCTGGCCGTTTGTTGTGGTGACATTCTCTGTGCCGGTGACCAGAACGGCGCTCTGTCCGATCCCGTACTGCTTATTTATAGTGGCCAGCCAGCCACCGTACAGGGAGAGGCCGTCGACCGCACCAAACCACGGCAGGGCGCTGACCAGGCCGTTGACGTTCTGGAAGCCTTCCTGACCATATCCAACCGAGGGGAAGAACAGGGTCACCGCATCGATAATATCGAGCTTGCCCGCGGTGGCGAGGCCGAGGTGCGTCTCGCCAATCGGAAACATCTGGTTGACGGTAAGCCCGGTAATGTCTGTATCTTCATAATCACCCGGCAGCGGCATCAGCATACCCGTGTTCGGGATCGTCATCGCACCCGCGTCGGCGCCAATATCGTCGCCCCACCGGGTCCTGGCATGCATGTCGATCCAAAATCCCCCCCAGCTGCCGAAAAGCTTGTCACCTTCAAGCTTGACCCGGTAGTCCAGGGTTCCGCCGTACTCGTCGTTCGTGTCGCGACCGCCACTCGTGACTGCCTGGTAGTATTGTGTCAGCCTGAGGTCGATGTCGATGCCATGCTTGCTTAGATCGGTGCGCAGCCCGCCCCAGTCACCGGTGAGCTTGTCACGGGTCCACATGTCGTCCGCCCAGGTATTGGCGGTGAATAACAGTGCGCCTGACAGCAGCAGAGCGGCAGGCAAGCGTGCATTTGTCTTGTTTCTCACAGTTTACATCCAATAGTTTTGAGTTGGCTATCCTGGGCCTGATTGCCCGATTTCGACCGGTGCTACTTCAGAGTGACCACTGAACCCGCTGAGTCTACGCGCACAGAGATATCTTGTCCCACGGTGCGTACCTGCACCCTCACCCCATTTTCATTCTCAAACCAGACGCCGCTCAGCCCTTTCCCCGCCTGGAAATCTTCCTTTGCCGGGTGATAGGTGCCCGCGAAATCCTCCAGTGTCTCCAGGTTCCAGACCTCGCCTGTCAGTTCCACGCTGTCGCGGCCGACAGGGCCCAGGATCATGTTCTCAACTTCGAATGTGTGTTGCCAACCGAGAAAAATCAGCGTGCCTTCAGCCACGCCACCGCTGCTCATGCGCAGTACGTTGTGTTCCCTGATCACTATGGTTCCCGGGGGCTTCTCGGTCGCTCCGCTGTCGGTCGTGGTTGAGCTGCAGCCTGCTACCAGCACTAGCAGCAGTGCTGCAGCTATACATTGTAAACGCTTCATCAAGTTACCGTTCATCTTCATATTCCTCTGCATGCCGTATCGATTACTGTGGATCGCGAGTTCCTGCTTATGTCACACACTTTCCGAACCTAGTTCGGGAAGAGGAAGCCCACGTTAAACTTGATGGTCCACTCGCCTGAAACGGCATTCTCGTTTTCCTCAGAGTTGTAGTAAACACCGCCGTAAATCTGCATGGGGCGGCCACCAACCGGGCCGACCCGGCCGACTGTCGCTCCCAGGTTCAGTGACCACTCGTTGGTTTTCCAGTTATAGACCTGGGGTACATCCGGCGCGCCTATGTACCAGCCGCCGGCAAAGTGCTTGAAAGCGATGGGCTGGAAGTTGAGAACGCTGACATCGCTCGCATTGGAGCGGGTTTCGTGAAAATCCCACTGCTGGAATAGCAGCCCGCCCAGTTGCACGCCGGGCACGGGAGTGACCATGGCCACGGCGGCCGGACCCGCCTGCCACTGGCCTGAGCCCGTGAAGTCATTATCCCCCGCGGTGGGGAAGGTAAACGCCGGCCCGATGCCCCAGATAGTTTTCTTGGGTGCCTTCTCGGGGACGAAAAACACCTGCATTTGGGTGTCGCCCAGGCCATTCTTGCGGTTGATGCCATTTTCCAGCTGCGGCGTTGAGACATAGGGAATGGTGGTCCGTGTGACAATCCCCTTCAGGCTAGGGTACTTACCGGCAATACTGGGCAGCGGTGCCACAATCTGGGCGAGAGCTGCGTTGCTCCAGGAGTCGGAGTTGTAGTTCTCCGGGGAGAACTGGTTTTGCAGCCGGAACTGGACCAGGTTGGAAACCGGATTAGTGGCTGCCGCGGCAAGGTCGCCGGCGTTGGCGGCCCCACTGAGTAAAAAGCTACCTGCTAAAGCCGCTGTAATGAAGGCTGGTTCTATCAGTTTCTTCACGCTCGTCTCTCCTCCACAATCCTGAATTTATGCCAGACTTTACGATAGAACACTGGACGGCACACGCTATGCAAAAAACGAAAACCTGCCTAAGCATATTGATATACAGCAAGTTTGCAACGCCATGAATCTCGCCTGACAGGTGTAACACTCCGTTCAGGAGACAACCCGAACTAGCGACAGGTCACAAACTGGCCACCCGGTACCCGATAATATGAAAAGCAGACTCGCGTTATTCCTTTGTGTCTTGCCGACCTGTGTATTGGCAGACAGTGGCCCCATTGTGGCCGATCGCCCGGGATTCAGCACCGGCACTTACACAGTCAAACCAGGCAAGTTGAATACTGAATTCGGGTATCAATATGCGTTCAACAGCGATGGCGTCGACCAGAACACACAGACGCTGCCCCAGCTCAATCTGCGCATGGGGGTTTCGCCAAAGGCCGAATTGAACCTGCTCTGGGATGGCTGGAATATCAATGATGCGGATGACCAGTCCTCTGACAGCTCCATCGCTGACGTATCCGTTGGGGGTAAGTACAGGCTGCGCGAAAGCGACCAATACAATCTATCCCTGCTCGGCTCTCTTTCGCTGCCGGTCGGTAGTTCGCCCTCGAGCTCGGACAATGTCGACCCACTACTGGGCCTGCTATGGGATTATGCACTGGGCGACCAGGTATCACTGTTTGGCGTGCTGCAGTCGAGCTCCTTCAAGTATGAGGGTGACAGGGAGTACGACGCGCAGCTTGCCCTGGGGGCTTCCTTCAGCCACAGCGCCAGGCTGAGTACCTTCATTGAAATATACGGTATCTGGCCATCCGAAACGCAGTTGGATGACGAGGCGGTTATCGATGCCGGCATCACCCTGTTATGGAATAACGATGTTCAACTCGATATCAACGCCGGTCTGGGATTGAATAACGCGTCCGACAATTTTGTGGGTGTCGGGATGGCTGTGCGTTTCTAAGTTCCAGTTCCGGGGACAGTTTACTTAATTCCACCCGGCGTTATCCTCTGTCCCCGTTGGGAAATAAGTAAACTGTCCCCGTAATTTAAGGCTAGTGGTGGAAGCCTGAGGCTTCTTTTTCAGTCAGCTGGTTACTGACCGGTCGCTCCTCGAAATAGGCCAGCGCATCCTTCATGTTCTCCAGCAGCAGTGAGCCCAAATCTCGACTGACGCCGTGGCGTACGAGGATGCGCTGAATAGCCACCTCTTCGCAGTTGGCGGGCAGCGTGTAAGCCGGCACCTGCCAGCCCCGTGCACTGAGTCGGTCCGCCAGGTCATACAGTGAAAAACCGGGGTCGACGCCGTCCTTGATTTTCCAGCACAGGGCGGGGATGCCGGCGTCGCGGCCACCGCTGTAGATCACCTCGAAGGGTCCAAGTTTGGCGATCTCTTCTGCCAGGTATTGTGCGGTGTCGTAGCAGGCGCCGTGAATCTTCTCGTAGCCTTCCCGACCGAGTCGCACGAAATTATAGTACTGACAAACGACCTGGCCCCCGGGCCTGGAAAAATTCAGGGCGATGTCCTTCATATTGCCGCCCAGGTAGTTGACCCAGAATACCAGCTCCTCCGGCAGGTCGGCGTCCTCTCTCCACAGGACCCAGCCCACGCCCAGGGGAGACAGGCCAAACTTGTGGCCCGATGCGTTGATGGACTTGACCCGCGGCAGGCGAAAATCCCATTCGAGTTCCGGGGCGCAGAATGGCGCCAGGAAACCGCCGCTGGCCCCATCCACATGAATGGGAATATCCAGCCCGGTGTCTTCCTGGTACTTGTCCAGCGCCGCTGAGACAGCTGCAACCGGCTCGAACTCGCCGGTAAAGGTAACCCCCAGGGTTGGGACCACGCCGATGGTGTTCTCGTCACAGCGCTTGATCACCTCTTCAGGTGTCATCAACAGGCGACCATTCTCCATGGGGATTTCCCGGTGCTCCACGTCCCAGTAACGGGTGAACTTGTGCCAGCAGATTTGCACCGGCCCGGTAATCAGGTTGGGCTTGTCGATGGGCTTGCCCTCGGCCTTGCGCTTTGCTTCCCAGCGACGCTTCATGGCCATGCCGCCCAGCATTGCCGCTTCGCTTGAGCCCACTGTGGAGCAGCCCACGCCATTGGCGGCCTGGGGTGAATTCCACAGGTCGGCCAGCATGTGTACACAACGGGCCTCGATCTCGGCCGTTTGCGGATACTCGTCCTTGTCCACCATGTTCTTGTCGATACAGGTGTTCATCAGCTGGTGTATTTCCGGCTCTTCCCAGGTCTGGCAGAAGGTGGCCAGGTTCTGGCGCGCGTTACCGTCCAGCATCAATTCGTCATTAACCAGGGTGTAGGCGTGCCGGGGGGCCTGTTCATCAGTGGGGAACTTGTACTTGGGCACACTCACCGAAAGATCCACCGAGGCGTACACTTCGTCGTCGATTTTGTGTCGTATTGAATCCTTATCATGCAAGGCCATAGTCGGCTCCGTTAGCGGTTAACAATTATTGGGGGTCGACCATCACTCGCCGCCCCGACGGCTGTCACTCTTTACTATAGCGCACACTGGCGCCGGGCTCTGTCCACTAGTCGTCGCTGCTGCCGGCTTCCGCCAGTTCGGGAATCAGCAGGTAAGCCCCAACCAGGAAACAGACAGCGCCGACCGCTGTCCACAGGGTCGACCAAAACAGCAGATGGGGTGATATCCCCGCCGGGCCAACCACGCTTTCCAGCGCCGAAACCTGGAAGGCGACCGAACCGGCCAGGTTGATGATGGTGATCCACCAGCTGACGCTACGCGGTGCGAAGGAAAACGCCCCGTGGGAGACCTCGGTATAGGCCAGGTAACTGGCGATGAGGAAGCAGATACTGCCGAGCATATTGGGTAACCAGATCAGGACGTCCTGCTGCCGCCAGGACAGTCCGGTGATCATGGCGTCAGCCGTGTTGAAATTGAATAAGATGGTGCCGACCAATTGGACCAGGCAGGCCAGGTAGCCCAGGTTGCGCGGTCGCCAGCCGAACCAGCACCAGTGGTGGACCGCGCCGCCCAGGGCGTTCGCCACATCCCTGTTCAGGGCCTCCAGCCACTGCAGCCAGGCCGCCATGGTGAAGAAAATCGAGCCTGTGAAGAAGACCCAGCCCACGACCTCCCCTTCCTGCAGCAGTGCCGGGAATGCCGCGGGCCAGTTCGCCGCCAGTGCGCCGATAAGGAAGTGAGTAGAGCCAATCGCGAAGGACAGGGCGATCCACCAGCCGAGCTTTGCCGGGAAAAAAAGATGTCGAAACGCGGCGGCGTGGGTCGCCGGGATGTTCTGGATCTCTTCGTGGCTGGCCGCCCCCCGCGCCGGGTGTCCCTTGCGGTGAAGGCGCGAGATCGCTACCAGTAGGCCGCCCTCGGGTCGGGTCTGGATCCGCTGTGTAATGAAGGGTCCCGGGCCATGTGACCGGGTTGTTGCCGATGAGTCCGACATGGTTTGACTTCCCTTTGATTCCGGTGAATTCTCGCACGATTTCCGCGAAAGCGATATCCACTCTGACCGTTGCAGCCACTGGGGCACTGTCACATACTCACCCCTATGAAATCACGATTTTTGTACCTGTCGGCTGTCCTGTTGGCCTTACCGAGTATCTCTCCGGCGCTGGACCTGTACCAGGGGACGCGGGGCCAGCTGAGCCTGGCTGCAGACCTGGGGCTGGGTGTCTATCGCAGCGACCGAAGCTATGCCCAGACCAGTGTCGAGGAGGGCGACAAGGCCTGGACGGAGACCTCCGCGGATGTATCGCTCAACGGTTCCCTCAACGCGGCCAATGGCGCCAGCTGGTACGCCACCGTGGGAACCCTGTTTACCAGCACCCGTGGGGATGGTGATGCCGCGGGCTTTACCACCGGTGATGAAGAGCGGCTGGCGCTGGAGGATGCCTTTGCGGGCTGGCGCTCAGGCGAGTTGTTGCCCGCGCTGGGTAAAAATGGGCTGGATATATCTTTCGGGCGCCAGAACTTTATGCTTGGCAGTGGTTTCCTGATCGATGGCGATGCCCTCAATTTCGGCAAGGGTTTTGACGATCTGGCAGCGGCGGGCGCAGCACCTGGCAGCCTGGACCGGGGTGGCGCCTACTGGCTTGGGCGACGCCATGCCTTCGACAAGATCGCACTGGCCAAGATTGGCTCTGAGACGGCGCTGTCGGGGACCCTGTTCTGGATCGAGTCCGACAATGATGCGCAGGCCGGTACGGAACTCGCCGGTGCCGACCTGGTTGCCCGTTCGGATGGTCTCGGCAGCGTTGGCTTATCCTATATTCGCGGTCTCTCCGTGGACCAGGCCTGGGCCGAATTTCTGGGTTACGCGGCACGCGATGGCCAGGATACCTACAGTCTGCGCTACGACGGTTCAGACTTGCACGAGGCACTCACGCTACGCGGCGAATACGTCTACCAGGACGACAGCGAGGGCAGTGAGGATGCCTGGTTCGGCGAAATTGCCTGGGAGTTCCAGTCGGTCGACTGGAAGCCCCGCGCCGGGGTCAGGATCAGTGATTTTTCTGACGGCTTCGATCCGCTGTTTTACGGTTTCAGTACCGGCTACGGCACCTGGTTCCAGGGCGAGGTTGCCGGCAACTATGCCGGGCCCTTCAATAGCAACGCCACAATCAGCCATGTGCACCTGCGCGCCTATCCCCGGAAAGGGCTGACGATTGGGGCCTTGTTCTTCGATTTCCGCACTGCGGACGACGATGAGGTCAACTTCGATGGCCAGGAACTGGACCTGTTTCTCGCCTGGGAGATCAACGAGGCGCTGACCCTGAGCCCGCTGCTCGGCCTCTACAAGCCCGATGCCTCGGCGGCGGAGGGCGGACTGCAATTGGGTGACGACGACCTCAATATCTATGGGCAGCTGGTGCTGCTATTGGAATTTTAAGCGCCAGGGTGACACTGTGGGCCAGGGTGAAGGCGGTAATGGTTTTCAGCAGCATCCACCAGCCGGGCACAATCAGGATTAGCGCCAGCACAAACAAAAGGTGGTCGAAACCCTCGAGGATGTGGATGGTGCCGATCTTCCAGTAGGAGCCCGCCACAGTCCAGCCGGTAGCCCGTTCCGGCACGACCCAGGACGGGGATGTCGAGCGCAGGATGGCCGAATGCTCGCTGCCGTCCAGCAGGTCGATCTGCACGATCACATCGATGGGCAAGGACCTGAGCCCGGCAATCTCAATACTGGAGCCGACCAATGCGCCGGGCTCGCCGCGCCAGGTCGTCTGCTCGACGAGGTCTCGCCGATTTCCAGCAACGCCGGCTTGAATTCATCGGCGCTGGCGGGGGCCAGGGGCAATAGCCCCAGTCCCAGCCACAGCAGTAACAGAAACAGGGGCCGCATCATTCGCCGGCCTGCTGCGGCGGGACAGTCAGCGGTACCCGGGTTTCCTCCACCACGATCTCGTAACGGGAAACCAGTTCATCGATGAACTCCGTGCTGAGGCTTTCGACCTGTTCCAGCATCCAGGCCTCCTGGAGCTTCTCGCGTATTGCCTCAAGAGGGGGTTGTTCCACCCGGGTCACGCCGTGCACATACACAAGGTGGGTGCCAAAGCCTGACAGTATGGGTCCCTGCCAGCCGCCGGGTTCCAAGCTTCGCACTGGGGTCAGACCCCATTGGGGTCTGACCCCAGCTGCTCTTGAGGTATGATTAGCGCACACCACTAACGAGCAACCCTGTTGTAGATGGCCTGGCATAGAAAACTGGTTTTAATCCTTGCTCCCCTGCTGCTGGTGGCCTGCAAGCACCCCCTCGAAATTGAAGGCCAGGGCGACATCATCGAACTGGAGCGCGGCCTGCGCGGTTGTTCGCTGGAAGAGTTCGAGGCTGACTTCGCACGCTGCTCTGATAACCCGGTGGTGGATACAGAAACCGCCCTGTATAGCGCACTACCCCGGGCCGGCTGGCGTTTTTCCCATTGGAATGGCGCCTGCGCCAGGGATTCCCCCGCGCCCGATTGCCGACTGGACTACCTTGAGGCTTTTGCCGAATTATGGGACGAGCAATATCCCGATACGCCGCTACCGCCGCTCAAGGCCGTGTTCGTGGAGGACGCCCAGGCTAACCCAGGCACTCGCTATATCACCTCCAGTTTTGGCACGGTCGGTTTGCTGGCCTACGGTTCTTTACTGGATGCGCTTGTGTCAGACGATGGCGGCTTGCGCTACACCTCGCAGCAGGCCTCTACCCGCGAGTACTTTGACCGCAGCCAGTTCTACTACCAGCGCCAGGGCGACGGCCTGCTGGCCACCGGGGCCACCAGCTCCAGCCTGGTTTCCGGCGGCGGCGCCACCGTGGGCCTGGACTTCATGACCCTGGTGGATACCGACAGCAGCGACAATGAAATCTCGGTGGCCTACCTCATGCCCGAACTGGAAGAGGCCGCAGCCGGCCTGTTCTTTGGTAGCTACTACTGCGGCCACATCAGCACCCGCCAACTCGGCTTCTCCACCTTCTTTCGCGCCGTGATGACTGGCAATGGCACCGGGGCCGTCGAGCTGATCAGCGACCGCTACAGCCGTTCGGGTTCTACCGGCGCCACTTACCAGGTCTTTGCGGATGGCACCGCGACCCTTGATTATGACGGCCGTCGCCTGACCGGCAGCTTGTCCGCCGACGGCTCGGTGTTTGCCGGCGCGGAAATTAACGACAGTGGCAAGGGCGCAGCCATCTGCCTGCGCAGTTCCTCCAATCGCACCCTCTTTGATGTTATCGGCAGTTACTACGGCGCCTGGATGAGCGCACAACCCGTTAGTGCAGTCACCGATCTACTGGTTAGCAACACTGGCCAGACTGCCGAGTCGGTGTTGCGCGATTCCATCGGTGGCCGCAGTTATTTTCTCGCCGCGGACTTTCTGCTGGCGTTTGGCGACGGCCGCCTGGAGACCAGCACAAACTTCGGCGCCAGCTCGCCCGATGGCAGGCTCATGTTCATCATCAACACCGACCCCAACAAGTACCCGACCCTGATCGTCTATGTCAGAAAGACCTGAGGGCCCACACACGGGGGGCCCAGGTTCTGAAGCAGCCACAAAGCCGGGCACCAGGACCGCCTGCGGTCCTGACACCCAATCCAGCATCATGCGGCCAGACCGACTGCTGTTGACTGCATGGGAACAAACCCGGGCAGCTGTTCCACGCGGCCCAACCAGGCACGAATATTCGGGTAGTTGTCCAGTGCCACGCCACCTTCCGGCGCATGAGCGATGTACACGTAGTTGGCTACATCTGCCAGGGTAGGACGCTCACCCACCAGCCAGTTGCGGTCCGCCAGGTGACTCTCGAGAACCTCGAGCACAGTGTGTGCAATCTCGATGGCACGCGCCTGGTCCAGACCAGCGCCAAACACAGTCACCAGCCGCGCGTTTGCGGGACCGTAGACCACTGGTCCGGCCGCGACCGAGAGGAAACGCTGGACTTCAGCCGCCATCACCGGGTCTGTCGGCAGCCAGCTATGGGTAGCGTCATATTTGTTGGCGAGGTAAACCAGGATTGCATTGGAGTCAGCGATCACGGTGTCGCCATCCTCAAGCACCGGCACCTGGCCGAAGCGATTCATGGCCAGGAACTCCGGCTGCTTGTGGGCGCCGTTAACCAGGTCGACATCAACCAGCTCAATGTCCTTGTTCAGCAGGGACAGGAACAGCTCGGCGCGGTGTGAGTGGCCCGACAGGGCGTGACGGTAAAGTTTAATCGTGCTCATGGTGGTTCTCCTTTCAGTTTCAGTGGGGTTCAAGCCAGGTTTAGAGCCCATTTCGCGAGCCCGGTTAAATCAATCAGGCAAATAATTCCAGGCGCACCCTGTCCCGCGAGATACCGACCTCGCGGGCGGCGTCCTGTACACCGGCTACCAGCCGGTCCGGACCGCAGACATAGATCACAGCATCAGCGGCGGCACCGGTCATAAGAGCGGCAAGGTCGATACGCTCGCCGTCGGCGCTGCTGTAAACACGCAGACGCTCGGCCAGCTGACGCTCGAGGCGATCACGGAAAGCCATATCCTTTCGGGCGCGGCCGGCGTAGTGCAGTTCAAAGTTGCCATTGCGTGCGTCCAGTGCCTGGGCCATGGCCTTGATCGGGGTAATGCCAATGCCGCCGGCGATAAGCAGCGCCGGACGCTCATCGCTGTGCAGGGCAAAATGATTAGCGGGCATTCCGGTGCGGATGCGGGTTCCGATCTGGTAGCTGTCGTGCACCGCGCCGGAGCCACCACGGCCCTCCTCTTCGCGCAGCACCGCGATCTCATAGACATCGCGGCGCTCCGGATTGGAGGCAATGGAGTAATGACGATCGCTGCGCTCACCCGTGGGCAGGATGACGGGCACCACCAGGTGGGAACCGGGTTCTACCTCGGGCAGGTCCTTACCTTCCGGGTCGCGCAATTCAAAGGCACGGACACGCGGGGCCAGCTGGCGCACGCCGCTGACCACGAGCTCCAGCGGGCCATCACCGATGACTTCGTCCGGTGCAAGCGGCGACTCTGCGCTCGTAGCCGGGGTCGTATTATTCAGCGCCGCGCGCAGCTTGCGGTTTTCTTCCTGAAGGCTGGCGACCACGGACTCGATCTCGACCCGGGTAAAACGCGGGGTGATGTGCTGGGGGCAGTTCCAGTCGAAGCCTTCCACCGTGATGACAAAGGCACGCTCAATCTGCACCGGATAATCCCTGTCTTCCAGCTGATCCAGGATGTCCTGCTCGCTGCTGTCGACGATGCGCACACGACCCAGCATTTTCAGTCGGCGCTGATTCGGGTAGTCCATGAAGAACAGGGCCACCCGATCATTGTTCTGGAAATTGCCGGTGCTCACGTACTGGCGGTTGCCGGAGTAATCGGCGAAGCCAATGGTTCTCTCATCCAGTACTTTCATAAAACCGGCAGGGCCACCCCGGTGTTGCAGGTAAGGCCAGCCGGTTTCACTCACGCTGGCCATATAGAAGCTGTCGCGCTGCAGCAGGAACTCAGCCTCGCGGCCGCGCAGCTCGTGGTTGAAGCTGGCGCCGGCACCCATGGCCGCGTAGTTATCGCGGCTGCCCATAGCGGACTGCAGTTCCAGAATCGCTGGCGTAAAGGCTATGTCGTGGTAGCTGTGTCCCATGGTGCTGTCCTCGCGCCTGGCTTCGGTTAATGGTTTAACTTCGGGGCTTTGCTCTGTGGCAACACCGCTGTGCCGCCGATGGATGTACTATCGCTAATTTCCAAAAGAGAAAGAATCCGTTAAAATTGCAATTTATTATTTCATTTAGTGGAATAATCATGGATCGACTACAGCAGATGCAGACCTTCATCGCGGTGGCGGAAGAACAGGGTTTCTCCGCGGCAGCCCGGCGTTTGCAACAATCCGCCCCCGCCGTGACCCGGGCGGTGGCCGCCCTGGAGCAACACCTGGGTGTGAAGCTGTTGAACCGCACGACCCGCCATGTCCGCACCACCGAATCGGGGCAACGCTACCTGGAAGACGCCCGTCGTATCCTCGCCGAGGTGGAAGCCGCCGATGAAGCTGCTGCCGGCATTAATGCCGAGCCTCGCGGGCAACTCTCTGTCACCGCGCCGGTGATGTTTGGCCGCCGCTTCGTGATACCGGGCATCGTCGAATACCTGGAGCGCTACCCGGAAATGCGAGTGGACTCGGTGTTCCTGGACCGGGCGGTCAACCTGCTTGAAGAGGGCCTGGATGTCGGCATTCGGATCGGCGAGCTACCGGATTCCTCCATGCGCGCACTGCGGGTGGGCTCCGTGCGTCGCATGCTGGTCGCCTCGCCCGCCTACCTCAAACAGCGTGGAGTGCCGAAAACACCGCAGGAACTTGGCATGCACACGGTAATTGCCTCCAGCGCAGGGGATTACTCCGCCGGCTGGCGCTTCCACTTTCCCGATGGTGAACAGGGCGTCCGGGTTCGACCGCGCCTGACGGTAACGACCAATGACGCAGCAATCGAGGCGGCGCTGGAAGGCCTGGGCATTGCCCGACTGCTGTCCTACCAGGTGGCGCAGGAACTGGAGCAAGGCCGGCTGCTTACCCTGCTGGAAAGCTTCGAACCGCCACCCAGCCCGATTCATATCATCCATCGAACCGGGCCCCACTCACCCAGTAAGGTGCGGGCATTCATCGACCTGATGGCGGAGAAGCTGCGGGGCAAGCCGGCCTTAAACCCGGAGAGCTAATCCGGGCCAGGCAGGTTCGCCAACACGCCCTGCAGCAGTTCGGCCACGCCGTTAAGCTCAAAGCTACTGGCCAGCCCCAGCCTCACCACCACCAATTCCTGATCCGGAAACACGGCCACGTACTGGCCATTGTGCCCCGAGGCGTAGAACAGTTTGCGCGGCAGCTCAGGGAAGTCGTAAGCCTGGGTGTTGAGCCAAAATCCACGACCATAGTTACCATGGGTATTGGCCGGGCGCGGCGTGACCGAAGCCTGCATCCACTCCTGTGACAACAGCTCGCTGCGACCGTGATAGGCATCGAGCCAGAAACGCCCAACCCTGGCCCAGCCAATCGCCGTCATATAAGAGTAGGAGGAGCCGACCTGGATACCGGAGGCATCGCGTTCGTGCGCATAGGGTGACAATCCCAGTGGTCCGGAAAAATTGCTGCCTATCCAGCGAATATAGGCTTCCCCTTGCAGGGAATGGGTCCACAGCCAGGCGGCCAGGTTGGTATCGCCGCTGGAGTAATTAAAGTGTTCGCCCGGTGCATGGCGCTGCCCCGTACCCGGCGCCACTCGCCACATGGCCGGACTGCGGTAGAGCATCTGTGTCGCATCATCGCCGGGCAGATAGGTTTCCTCAAAGTCGAAGCCACTCTCCATGTGCAGGAGATGGCCCAGGTTCAGTGCCGGGTCGATGTTGCCAGCCAGATCCGGGTCAACCCTGTGCACCGCATCGCGCACGGAATCCGTCAGTGCCAGGGCGCCCTCGCTCACCTGCATACCCACCCAGGTGGCCATCAGGCTCTTGTTCATGGACCAACCCTGCAGCGGGGTCGCGCCATGTACGGGCGCGGCATAGCGTTCAGCAATTATTTCGCCCCGGTGCATGACGATAACCGCCTGTGTATGCCGCTGGCCGCTTACCGGCTCAAGGAAGGCCTGGTCGATCACCGCGGCCATTGCCGCCGAGGGCATGACAGGGTCATCCGGCTCATAGATGATCTCGTAATCAAAGGGACGATAGCCGGGCAATGCGGCCTCGTCCGGTGGATTGAGCACACAGCCCATAGTGGGCGCGGTGTATACGGCCACCGCACTGGAGCCCAGCAGCGAGGCGCGAACACGGGTTGCCGGCACATCCACCTCAGTGTGCAAAAGCGGCCATAAGGGCCCCAGCGCAGCCATACTCAAGTGGATGTCATTTTCGATAATATAATCCGCAGGCAAGCCGGAACGGAACACGCCGGAACACAACTGCTTGGCCGAATAACCGGTGGCCAAATCAAATGCGGGCACAATCCAGCGCCCGGCCACAATCGCGCCCAGCACTAACAACAGGCCAGCGGCCATCCCTGATCGCTTGATCATTGTGCTGTGCTAAATCGGATCCAGCACCACGACCGGTATCTGCCTTTCGGTGGCGGCCTGGTAATCGGTATAGGGCGCGTAGTAGTCGACCATCAGGTCCCACAAGCGCTGGCGCTCCTCACCCTCGGCGACCCGCGCTACCGCATCATATTTATCATTGGCGACCTGGATATGAACCCTGGGCTCAGCGTCCAGGTTGAGAAACCAGGACGGGTGCGCCGGCGCGCCGCCTTTGGAGGCAATCACACAGTAGCCTCCAGCGCCGGTCGGCCGATAAATCAACGGCAGCATGGATTTATTGCCGGACTTGCGACCGGTGGTGGTCAACAGCAGCGTGGTCAGCATGCCCTCGCCACCGCCCATGGAAGCGTCCCACAGGTGCGCTGCCTCACCGTCACGCAGGTACAACTCAACATGCTCTTTGATAAAGGGAGGCATGGCATCGGGGATAGTGATAACAGTCACAGTTATTCTCCTTGGTTTTTCGGTTTATACGTGCGAAGGCCTAAGCATATAAGCATAATAGTTCAATTCCAGCCGTGAAACTTGATCACAGCGCGCTGAGTGCTACTGTAGAGCTTCTACCACTTTCGAGTCGCGCCCATGCTTCCCACCCGCCTGCACACCTACTGCCTGGTACTGGTTTTTTGCACGCTGGCCAGCGCCTGTTCCAACAAGACACCCGAGGCCGACAGCCCCACTCCGGCGGCCAGTGAGACGGCTGCTGCTAGCAGTGCGGCAGATACAAGCGCTGATTCAAGTGCTGATTCAAGTGCTATGGCCAGCCGCGGCAATGAGGCAGAAGCTGACCCCTCCAACTGGTGGTCCGCCCTGCCCCGGGCGGCGTGGGCCAGCTACGAAAAAATCGAGACCCAGAATCCCTGGTTTGAGGTTTACCGGATCATGGACGGCATCTACGCGATCTACGAGCCGGGCCAGTTCGAAGAGGTGATCTCCTTCCTGATTGTAGGCAAGAGCCAGGCCCTGCTGTTTGATACCGGCCTGGGCATGGACAATATACTCAGCGTGGTCAAAGGCCTGACCAAGAAGCGAATCACCGTGCTGAATTCCCACGGCCACTACGACCACATAGGCGGCAATTACCAGTTCGATAACATCATTGGCCGCAACACAGCCTTCACCCAGGCCCGCGCCAAAGGCATTGCCCACGACAAGGTCGCCGAATTTGCCAGCGAGGACTGGATCTGGAAACAGCACCCACCCAACTTCCTGCCCGGTAGCTACCACATCAAACCCTACGAGTTCAGTCGCTGGATTGAGGAGGGGCAATTTATTGACCTCGGCGAAGTCAGCCTGGAAGTGGTATTTGCCCCCGGCCATGCCCCGGATGGCATTGTGCTCATCGATCACCAGCGCCGCCTCATGTTCACCGGCGACACCTTCTACCCGGCCCCGCTGTACGCCCACCTGGAGGGTTCCAGTTTTGACGATTACGCTGCGACTGCCAACAAGCTGGCCGCCATGGTCGGTGCCGTCGATACCTTGCTCACTTCCCACAACGTGCCGACGGCAAGCAGCGACAAGTTGCGCCAACTCAACGCCGCCTTCCAGTCCATCATCGCCGGCATCGCCCCCTTTGAGATGACGGACGACGGCCGCGAATACCGCTTCGATGGCTTCTCCATCCTCACCCACGATCCGCCCCAGGACGAGGTGGATGTGTTTAAGCCACTGTGATTGTTTACGGCCATCGCGGTGCCCGCGGCGAAGCGCCAGAAAACACCATAGCCGGAGCCCGGCATGCGGTAGCGCGCGGCGTGCGTGCACTGGAAATTGACCTGCGCCTGTCAGCCGACGGCCAACTGGTGGTCGCACACGATGCCGGGCTCAAGCGTTGCACCGGTGCAAGCGGCAAACTCAATCAACTCAAGGCTGCCGAACTGGGACGACTCGACGCCCGTGCCGACGGCCCACCCTGGCCCAACAAACGCGGCACAGGCATTCCCGGCATGAGCGCCCTGTATAAGGCGGTTCCCGAAATAAAACACTGGCAACTGGAACTGAAAAGCCTGGGCAAGAAAAATAACCCGGCGCTCGCCGCCGCCACTGTGGACTGGCTGCGCCAGCACAAGGCCCCCGCCGTGGTTACCTCTTTAGAGCCCGACTTGATCTGCGCGGTCAAAGAAGCGCTGCCGAACCAGGCCACCGGTTATGTCTCGACCACCGCGCAACCGGAGGCGACTCTCGCCGCCTGCGACTGCGACTTCCTGATCGCGCACTGGCAAACCCTCACCGATCGTCGCCAGCTGCGGCGCTTGCAGGCGCGGGGTATTCATATCAGTTGTTGGACAGTTAATGACGCCAGCGTTATCGAGCAGCTGTTCAAGCTCGGCGTTGACAGTGTGATTAGTGACTACCCGTCGATGGCCCTGCCGCTGGTGGCGGCCTTGCAGCGCAAGCGCTAGATCCAACGCCGCACCAGCTTGCAGTAGTCGTCGAATTCCTCGCCGAAGATTTCCCGCAACATAGCCTCTTCCGGGCGGATGTATCGCAACTCGATAATCGCCATGAAGATCGGCGGCACCAGCAGCCCCGCCAGGGTACCGGTGGTGCAGGCAACACCCAACAGGACCAGGGCCATGCCCAGGTACATGGGATTGCGCGTGACCCGGTAGATGCCGGTGGTCACCAGGGCGCTGACATTCTTGAACGGGATAAGATCGGTCTCCGCGGCCTTGAACATACCGCCGGCATGCACCAGCATCAGCAGCCCGATCACAATCGCAAAACTACCCAGGCCCATGGCGAAGCCACCGGTAAAGCGCGCCAACGGCAGGTAGTTATCAGCCACAAAAATCACGATCAATCCGATCACCAGCCACACTGGCGGGTAAATAATGCGTTTGGGATTACTCATGGCAGCACATGGACTCCGTGGTTCATCCCCGGCTCGATAAAGCGCAGCGCATAGGCCAGGCCAATGCCGACCAGGAATGAGAAGGTCAATTTAAACCGGTCGTGACTGTGAAAGTGCACTTCCGGCAGCAAGTCACCCAGTGATATACACAAAAATACGCCGGCGGAAAAGGCCAGGGCACAGCCCACGACATAGGCCGGGTCACCGAGTTGGCCGGCACCCCAGAAAAACAACAGGGCCCCCAGTGGACACAGCAGCGCAAAGGAAATATTGGCCAGGCTCCTCGCCCGTGCGCTCCAGCCACCCATCTGCATCATGCTGGTAATCGACAGGGCATCCAGTGGCTTATGCAGCAAGATGGCCAGGAATACACCCAGGCCGACCCAACCGGACTCACCGACACCGCCGCGCACACTGGCACCCAGGGCCACACCGTCAATAACGGTATGCAGGCCAAGGCCGAGCGCGATGCCCAGCCAACTCAGCGGATGTGCGGAGCTATCGTGTTGGTGATGATGGTCGTGGTGTCCGTCTTCTTCAGCACTAAAGTCATGCTGGTGAAAGTGAAACAGGCGTAACAGCAATAACATCAGGATCATGCCCAGCATGATCCAGGCGACGGCAACATCGATGGCCGACTCGCCGGGATCCAGGCTGTGCTGCAACTGGGCCAGGCCGTGGGGCAGCAGGTGATACAGGGCCACACCCAGCATCAGGCCGGCGACAAAGCTCATCACCACCTGGGTGCGGGTGTGGGTCATGCGCACCAGCGACGGCAACCACCCCCCCAACAGGGAGGCGAGGATAATCGCGGCGCTGTAGCCAGCCAGCATCCAAAGCGGTTCGGTGCTCATAGTATCGATCAGAAAATCCGGATAAAAAACCAACGCGCAATGATGCCTCACTCACTGCCACGCATCAATCGCTCATCTGCAGGCAAACGCGGTCAAGCATGCTGTACCAGAACAGTACCGGAGCCAGATTCCAGACAAGCCAGCCGCGGCGGGCGTTGACTCATGGACTAATGATCATTAGTTTTGATCGCCTGCCTTTACCGCCGAGGACCCGAACATGTCTATTTACGAGCCGATTGAATCCGATGACTCGCGCCGCCATTTGCAGTTGCGCAGCCCGGTAACCCTGGAACCTGCCGGTGAACTGATCTGCGCCAATGCCGAAGACGTGGCTGCCGCTATCACCAGGGCGCGCCAGGTACAGCCGGCCTGGGCGGCCCTGAGCTTCAAGGAACGGGCCGCGATCATGCACAAGGCCTGTCAACTGGTGGTGGAGAAAGCCGACGAGATCATGGACACCGTGGTCGCAGAGACCGGCAAGGCCCGCACCGACGCCATGAGCATGGAAGTGTTTTCGGTCGCGGATTCACTCTGTTACTACGCCAAGAACGCCGAGAAGTTCCTCAAGCCACGCACGCGCAAGGTGCATGGCGTGCTGGGCTTTACCAAGAAGCTACACATCACTTACAAACCACTGGGTGTCATCGGCCTGATTACACCCTGGAACGGTCCCTTCGTGCTGGTCATGAACCAGGCCTGCCAGGCACTGCTGGCCGGCAATACCGTGGTGGCCAAGGGCTCTGAAGTCACCCCCTTCTCGGCCAAACTGGCCGAGACCATTTTCCTGGAAGCCGGCGTGCCCGAGGGTGTGCTGCAGGTCTTGCTGGGCGACGGCGCGACGGGTGCGGCTATTGTTGAAGGCGGGGTCGACAAGGTGTCTTTCACCGGCAGCGTCGCCACCGGCCGCAAGGTCGCCGAGGCCTGTGCCCGGCAACTGATCCCGGTCACACTGGAACTCGGTGGCAACGATGCCATGATCGTCTGCGCCGATGCCGACCTGGATCGCGCGGCCCAGGGTGCCTGGCTGGGTTCCTGCATGAACACCGGCCACTACTGCTGTGGTACCGAGCGTATCTACGTGGTGGAGTCCGTCTACGAAGAGTTCCTGCAGAAAATCCTGGACGCGGGTAAAGGCCTGAAACAGGGTAGCGAGCACGGCTTCGACGAAAGTGTCGGCGCGGTATTCTGGGACAAGCAAATGGAGATTATCGAGCGCCATGTCGATGACGCCAGGGCCAAAGGTGCCACCATCCATATGGGCGGGCAACGCAACCCGGATTTGAAGGGACTGTACTATCAGCCCACGGTGATGACCGAAGTCGATAACAACATGGTGATCATGACCGAGGAGACCTTCGGCCCCATCCTCTGTATCCAGAAGGTACGAGACGAAGCCGAGGCCATTCGCCTGGCCAACGATTCCGACTACGGCCTCAATGGGAATGTCTGGACCCAGGACAAGCAGCGCGGCCTGAATCTGGCCCTGCAAATTGATACCGGCGCCTGCTCGGTCAACGACATGGCGGTGAGCTACGGTATTCCCGCGGCGCCCTTTGGTGGCAAGAAAAGCTCCGGTGTCGGCCAGGTCAACGGCAAGAAGGGTTTGCGCGGCTACTGCCACGAGATGCCGGTGGTGGTCGAAAAGCGCGGCGGCAAGATACCCAATGCCTATCCCTACACGGCCAAGACCGCCGAGGGCATGATCAAGTTTATGCAAATACTGTGGGTGAAGACGCCAATCGGCCGCTGGCTGTCTTGAGGTAGTACTTACAGCAGGTACTGCAGCCGCATGGTCACACCGAGGCCATCGTCCTCACCGTTGATCTCGCGATCTGTCTGGCTATAGACGCCATTGATGCTGACCCGAATCTTGTGTCGATACCAGTTGCCGCCGAGCGTCAACACCCGTAAATCGTTGGAGGCGTCATCTTCGGCATCTCCATAGGTGTAGCTGATGCGTGCAAACACCTCGAATACATTCTGCGCGCCCACCGATAAGGGCGCCCATAAACCCCATTTGGGCCGATAAGTCCGTTGCTGACCGGTCAGGATATACCCGACCTGGGCATAGGCACCAAATCCCGTTGCATCGGTATCCCCGCCCCAATAGTGAGCCAGGTAAGCCTCAGTCTGCGCGTGCAGTGAACCCCTGGAGTACAAGAGCTCGGAGCCAAGCACCGCGGTATGGTCTGAATCAAATTCAGCCAGATACAGCCTCTCGGCTTCGTACATCTCCGGACGCGGCCTGATAGCGACAAACTCTCCCTTGCGCATGCTGCCCGACATGCCCAGGTGAAGACCACCTGTCTGGGTATCCGAGCTGCCAGCGGTGACGCGCCCGGTCACAGCGATATCAGTGTCACTGCTGTTCTCTATATCCTGGCCAAATACGCCCAGGCTGGTTGTGAGATAGCGTGTTTTCGCCTGGCCATACCTGATAAATTGTTCATCCGCACTGCGCTCAAACCAATTATTCAAGCGCAAGCCCAGTCCACGGCCAGTAACAAATGCAGAAGCCGGTGCGGACTCGTCCATGGCCGTCGTGAACTTGTTACCCAACAAGCGCTCCTGGGATATAGCTTCCTTCTGGTTGCCGGCGGTGAGCGTGAAGCCCTTTGATTCATTGACATAGCGAAAGTAGAGATCCCGCCAGATATCGTCATCTATATCGTAGGCCATCTTGACTTCGCCCAGGTCAAACACGGTAGACCTGACGATGACTTCGCTGCGTCGCAGGTAGAAGTCGTCGGTGCTCTGGCCGCCCTCATTGGCGTTGAACAAATCGTCAAATTGATATCGGTCACCCTGCCAGGCGCCGCCGACCCAAACATGCACGCCGTCGAACAAGACCAGGCCGCCATCTTCACCTTCAACATCACGCAAAACTGTGGTGTCGTCATGCATTTCCACCGTGGTCTTCTCGTCGGCCAGGGCTTCGACCTTGACTCTCCTCTCTACATTTTCCTCGGCCGGCTCCAACTGCTGCTTGGGCGACTCCTTGATCTCTTTCAGCTCCAGCGCCTCGGCATCGAGCCTGGCGTCGCGCCACCAGGGCGTGACGCCTTCCTCCTTGTACCTGGCGTCAGCCTTGCGTGTGACAACAATTTTTTTACGGGTGCTGCGCGGTGCGATAAGAATCGGCTCCGGCATTTCCAGCTGCAGGTGCCGGGGGGCGCCAGTCACGATTTCATTACGCGTGGCCTGGTCCGGAGACAACTCCAGGGCGAGGTCATAGAACATGAGCTCAAACAACTGCGCCGCCTCTTCGACCGTCGCTGGCGGCTTCTCATCGCCGCCTATCATGCTCGGTCTGAAACTGCGCGCGTGTGTCTGGTAAAGACGGTTTAAGGCTTCCTGGCGCTCGGCAGCCGTCATCGTGGACTGCGCTATCTGGCGCATTTCCTCGCGCAGATTGTGAATCACTTCATCTACATTGCGGGGGGTAGCCGGGTCACTGCCGGCACTGCGGTAGATGAGCGGTGTATCGGAAACCGGCACCCGCGACTGCGGCGGCTGTTGCAGCAGGTCTGCTTCCTTATCGGGGTCAAGCAGCGGCTGCCCGACTGCCGTGATAGACCAGCAGGCGAGCACAGCGATGGCAATGCGAACGTTCATGTTGAAACTATAGGGCGGCTCGAAGCGACAAACAACAAGCGGGCCGAAGCCCGCTTGATTTAATGCCTTGTACCCACCGCGGTGGGCTCGCCACTACTCAGCCATTAGCGGCCTCAGCCTGCTCTTCGAGCTTACTGTGAATGGCCTTCTCCATGTGCTCCTGCAGCGCTTGCTGCTCGTAGGACTGCGCTTCGCTGGTATCCAGCGGACGCTCCATGGCTTTCCAGTTGATATCGCCGTCATCGGGCAGGTTCTCGTAATCGAGAATGCCCATCTCCTCAAACCTGGGTCGGATCTTGTCAGTCATCAGGCCAATGCGCTTGAGGTTGGGGATTACGCGCTGGAACAGCAGGTCGCGGAAGGTAGACATGACGAAGCCTTCCATAACGCGCTGGCGGGCCTCCTCAACATCCCAGCCAAAGTGGGCGAATACATCGGTGGCGACCAGGCGCTCACGACTGACCACACAGGCCTCGTAGGCAAACAGGGCGCGCTCTTCCTTCTCTTCCTCTGTCAGGGTCTTCACAAACTCTTCCAGGTAGTTCACGCCGAAGGTGACATGGCGAGCCTCGTCGCGGGTGACCAGGTAGATGATGTCTTTCAGTACCGGGTCGGGCGTGGTCTCGCGCGCGGTGTTAAAGGCTGACAGGGCCAGGCCTTCGATAATGATCTGCATGCCGATGAACTTCAGGTCCCAGCGTGGATCGGTGAGGATCTTGTCGAGAATGCTCTTGAGGCTGCTGTTGATGGGGTACATCAGGCCCAGGCGCTGCTGGATGTACTTGTTGAATACCTCGACGTGGCGCGCTTCATCGAAGGTCTGTGACGCGGCATAGAGCTTTGCATTAAAGGTGGGCGCGCAGGAGGTCAACTGCGACGCCACCAGCAGGGCGCCCTGCTCACCGTGCAGGAACTGGCTCAGGCTCCAGGAATTCTGGTGCAGCCAGAACTCGCGCTTCTGCTCGTCGCTCAGGTCGATATAGGGCTGGTAGTCGGCCAGGTTCATCAGCTCGGCGCCCTGCTCGAAATCTTCCTCCGGCCAGGGGCGTTCCCAGTCGATATCCATCTGGGCGTTCCAGTTGAGATCTTTACCCAACTCGTAGAGCTTCTTGATGCGGTCGTCCTGGATCGTGTAATCCCAGTTATAGCTACCTGTCAGTGGCGTATTGAAGATCTCCGCGACCTGGTCGACATGCTCACTGGTGAGCTTGTCATCGATGTCATCGGCTTCGCCCTGACGGCGGTCTGAACCGGCAAAATTCTGTACCTTGCGGGGTGTTTCTTCTAACCATTGCAACTTCACAGCCCATTCTCCTCGATAAAATCATCCGTCTCCGCCGCATTTTTGCGCGAAGCTAACCTGGCACCGACCCGATTGGGAGCGGAGCTAAAATGGCTCAGATGTCACTATGTGTGAGGGGTGGGTTGTGAACAAGGTGATCTGTTGTCAAAATATGGTCATATATGGCCATACAAAATCCGACAACACCGGCCCAGTACGTACTGATACTGCTGGACCTGGGCCGCCAACGCGGCGTCGATGCCGAGGCGCTGCTGCGGGGTACGTCCCTGTCTGCCTCGGGGCTGGCCACGATCGGTGCGCGGGTCAACGAGGATGATTTTACACAAATTGTCGATAACGCCTTCGAGCTGACCGGTGACCAGGCCCTGGGTCTGCACCTGGGCAGCCGTCTCAACCTCAGCGCCCATGCCACGGTGGGCCAGGCCTTCATGACCTGCGAGACCCTGGAGCAAACCCTCAACTTCTTCCTCAAGTACTACCACATTCTGGCCCCGGCGCTGGAACTGCAATACGAACAACGCGACGGCCGCTGCTCACTAATTCTCAAGTCAGGCTGGCCGGACGGTCGCGCCGCCTTCAGCCACGAATTGTTTTACGCCGCTTTCGTGCAGAGCATTGGCTTGCTGCTGAGTAACCCGGCCCTGCATTTCCGCGTTGAGTTTCCCTACCCGGAGCCCGACTACGTCGACGAGTACCGCGAGCTGTTCGGTGAGGAGGTGTATTTCAGCTGCAATGAAGGGCGGATATCAATCGGCGAGGAGTGGCTGGATGCGGAACTCCCCTCCTCCAACCCGGCATTGCTGGCGCTCTATGAGCAGGAATGCCAGCGTCTGCTCAACGACCTGGAAGACGAGGACTCGCTGACCGAGCGCACCCTGCAACTGTTGCGCAAACTGGAAGGCCATTACCCGCAGATGCCCCAGCTTGCTGACATGCTTAACCTCAGCCCGCGCACCTACCGACGGCGCCTGGCGGCAGAGCATATGTCTTTCCAACAGCTGCTGGACCAGGTGCGCACCGAGCACGCCACCCATTACCTGACCACCACCCAGCTGCCGCTGGCCAGTATCGCCTTCATGATCGGCTTCAATGATGTGTCCAATTTCCGCAGGGCCTACATCAAATGGACCGGCCACACCCCCAAGGACATCCGCGCCAGTGCTTGAGTCGCTGTCGGTTTACGCCGGCGACAGCGCCCGCGCATTACTGGCCCGGGAGGGTTGGCGCCCGCAGTTGTTTGACACCCTGGTCGGCGCTTCCGGCGGCCCCAAACTGTTGGGTATTGCCGGGCTGGACCAGTTCCTGTTCGGGGATTTTCTGCAGCGTTCGCACCACCCCATGCATCTCATCGGCTCCTCCATCGGCACCTGGCGGCACGCTGCCCTGGCCGCCGCCGACCCGGTCGCCAGCCTGGCCAAACTGCACCATCAGTACATCAACCAACACTATGACGAAGCGGTGAAGCCCACATCGAGCGTCATCGGGGAGGTCTGCGAGTGGATACTGGATGGCTACGCCGACGCCGGGCTCTATGACCACCTGTGTGAGCATCCGCGCTTTCAAACGCACATTGTGACTGCCCGCGGGCTTGGGCCTAACAGCGCCCGCCACCCGCTGCCGCGTGCCCTGGGCATGGGACTGGCCGCACTGGGTAATGCCCTGCATCGGCAGTTGCTACAGCCCTGGTTCCAGCGCGTGGTCTTCAGCTCCCACGGCCGTGCCGACCTGGGCTTCCCATTTGAGGACTTCGATACCGTACACGTGCCGCTGCAAGCAAATAACGCCCGCCGTGCGTTGCTGGCCAGCGGCTCGATTCCCTTCGTGATGCCCGGTGAGCGCGATATTGCCGGGGCCCCTGCCGGACACTACTGGGACGGTGGCATTGTGGACTACCACTTCGACTTCAAGGACTACCGGGGCAATGGCCTGGTGCTATACCCGCATTTTCGCGATGACATTACGCCGGGCTGGTTCGACAAGTCCCTGCCCTGGCGCCGTGCCCCGGGTCATCTGCTGGACCAGGTCGTGCTGCTGTGCCCGGCGCCCGCGTTCCTGGCCAGCTTACCCCTGGGCAAGATTCCGGACCGCCGTGACTTTCCAAAAATGACCCAGGCGGAACGGATCAACTACTGGCAAAGCGCCGCCAGTGCCAGCCAGGTATTGGGCGATGAATTTGCCGCCCTGGTGGACGGGCCCGACCCATTGGCCGGGGTGCAGGCGTTTTAGGCGAGTGCCTGTTCAGGAAACGTGCTCATCCAGGTATTGGTTCACCGCTCTTCGCAAGGACCCTTCAAACGCCATCGCCATTAAGCCCAGCTTGACCTTGACGCTGATCGTGTCGTCTTCAATATTGAGTGAACCATCGACACCGCTGCCGCGAAACGTGGCGCGGTCGCCATTCCAGCGATAGCTGAGCCCATACTGGGTTTTCATCTCACGGGCCAGCTCTTCGGCGGCCTCGCGCACGTCGTCTTTACTCATGGTGTAGGAACGGCTGACGCTGAATCCGGCCATGGTTTGTCCTCACGGGCTATTGTTATCGTTTGCGCGATTGTACGCTTTTCAGGCCCGTTGGGCGCGCATCACCAACCAGTTGCCCAACATCACCAGCCCCATCCCGGCGATCGCCAACAGGCTCCACTGGTAATCTTCCAACAAGGTAGAGATTGCCAGCGCCACCAGCGGAAAGACCAGGTTGGCGTAGCCGGCCCGGTCGGCACCCAGTCGACCTATCAGGGTCAGGTAGGCCCAGAACGCGATCACCGAGCCAAACACCACCAGGTACAGTAATGAGAGGATGTAGGCCGGACTCCAGTCCACAGTAATTGGCACCCCGATCAATAGCGCCGCGCCATACATGGCCAGCGCCCCATAGCCCATGGCCCAGGTATTGGTGACCAGCACCGGGATCTCGTGCAGCTTGTTGCGCGCTGCAATAATATTGCCGAAGGAGGCAAGCATCGTGCCCGCCAGGCAAAACAGCAGGGCGACAAAATTGGCGTCACTGAGATCCAGCGCATCCAGCTCCGGCCAGAACACGGCCGCCGTACCTGCCAAACCCAACAAGCCACCCACCACCACGCCGGTGCGCACCGGCGTGCCCAGGAACAGCGCGCCATTGATCACGTTGAATATCATCAGGGTGCCAAACACCACCGCGACCAGGCCGCTAGTAAGCACTAACTCAGCGTGGTAGACAAAGTAATAGTTGCCGCAGAAAAGACACAGGCCCTGCAGCAGCAAAAACGGGTGGTGGCGCCAGGGCAAGCGCAAGGATTCGCGACGCGCCAGCAAAAACAGTCCTATCAACAGCGCTGACAGGGCGAAGCGATGGCCCACCGAGGCCATGGGGTCCACCACGCCCAGCTGATACTTGATACCGATCCAGGTGGAGCCCCAGATCAGCACCGTCAGGCCGTACAGCATCCAGCTGGAGGAAAGTCCCGACAACTGCGCTAGTCCTTGCGTGGCAGATGGTCTGCCAGTTCCAGCCAGGGTGCATGGGTGGCGTAGTTCACATGTGCCTCGGGGGCACGATCAATCGGACCGTGCAGGTTGCTCAGCGAGACGTGCATCTCCCCGGGCCAACGCTCGGACTGGAACAGGAAGCTGGAGCCGCAGTTAGCGCAGGAACCACGCTGGGCTGGCGGCGAGGACCGGTACCAGTGCAGGCTGTCGGCACCCGCCGTCACGCGAAAACCCTCGCTGCTGAAGCCCACCCAGGTAACCAGGGCCGCGCCGTGAAAACGCTGGCACTGGCTGCAGTGGCAATGCGCACACCACAGGCTGGGCAGGTCCACCTCAATAGACACGGCGCCACACAGGCAGGACCCGGTCACGGTTTGCTCATTCATGCTTTGCCACCTCGACGCGACGGTTTATGCGGCGTCCTTGCTGACAGGCCACCGGCAATCAAGTCGCAAGCCTAGGCCAATCGCCGCTGGAGTCAATGCAGATCCCTGAAATCCACCGTTGACCCGCGCAGATATTGGTCTATAATCTACAGTTATATGCTTATTTCTTTTGGTAATATGTAATGCAGAACTCATCACCCAAGGCCGACCGCAAACCCATTCAGCTTGTTGAGCCCGGGCGCGTACAGAGCCTGTGCGAACAGCACCCCAATGTGCTGGTGATCGATGTGCGCGACCACGCCGACCATGCGGCCGTACGCCTGCCCCACAGCTTTTGCGTGCCCCTGCTGGAACTGCAACAGGACAGCTTTATCGATGAACACGCCGGTGACCCCAGCCGCCCGCTGTTGCTGGTGTGCCAACTGGGCAAGCGCGCGCAGATGGCCGCCGAGCACCTGGATGGCAAGCTCGAAAACCCCCTGTATGTTCTCGCCGGCGGTCTCAATAATTGTATAGATGCCGGCGTCACACTGATTTACGGGCAGGCCCAGTGATAGTGCTGGTAGGCCTGCTTATCGGCACCATCCTGGGCCTGACCGGCGCCGGCGGTGCCGCCTTTGCCCTGCCGCTACTGGTACTGGTGATCGGCCTGCCGGTACAGCAAGCCATCGGGCTGTCGCTTGCCACCGTGGCCATGAGTGCCGGTTACGGTGCCCTGCGGCGACTCAATAGCGGCGATATATTCTGGTGGGCCGTGGCCTGCCTGAGCCTGTTCGGCATGATTGCCGCACCGGCGGGCCAGTATTTATCCACTTATGTACCCGATGTATGGCTACTGGCGGGCTTTACCGTGCTTAGCCTGGGCATCGCCAGCCAGATGTGGCGCCGCTGCATGGAGCAGGACCGCGAGCTTATTTCCGCATCTACCAGTGTCGGCGCCATGCGCAGCGACGCGGTGGCGGACAGTCCGCTATTCCAATTTGACGACGATGGCCATTTCCAGCCCCAGGCCCGTTCGGTCGGCGTACTGGCGCTGTCTGGACTCGGCGTCGGCTACTTGTCGGGCCTGTTCGGCGTCGGCGGCGGCTTCCTGATTGTGCCGCTGCTGCATTTGCTGATTGGCGTTTCCATGCGCCAGGCGATCGCCTCCTCGCTGTTGATCATCACCCTGATCAGCAGCGCCGGCTTCGCTACTCACAACCTGATCGCCCACGACACCGACTGGAACCTGCTGGCACAACTGGGCGGCGGCGCCCTGGTCGGCATGTACCTGGGAAGTACGCTGGCCGAGCGCCTGAGCCCAGGTCTGCTGCAAAAACTGTTTGCCATCTGCCTGTTGGTGTTGGCCGTATTTACGCTGGGTAAAGTGAGTATCTGGGGGATTTAGCCATGATCTTTGAACAACTGTTTGACGACAGCTCATCAACCTACACCTACTTGTTGGCCAGCGAGGGGCAAGCGGCCCTGATCGACCCGGTGCGCGAGCACCTGGATGACTACCTGGCCCGGCTTGAACAACAGGAACTGAGCCTGCGTTACGCTATCGACACCCACACCCACGCCGATCACATTACCGCCCTGGGTGAGCTGCGCGACGCCACGGGCTGCGAGACGATCGTGGGCCACCCCAGCCAGATGGCTTGCGCCTCGCGCCAGATCAACGATGGCGACGTGCTGCACATTGGCGAACTGGCCCTGGCCGCACTCGCCACCCCTGGCCACACCAACGACTCTTACAGTTTCCACCTGGCCCAGGAGCAGATGTTATTTTCTGGCGACACCCTGCTGATCGGTGGAACCGGGCGCACGGATTTTCAACAGGGGGATGCCATCGCCCAATACCACAGCCTGTTTGATGTGCTGCTGGCACTCCCGGCGGCTACCCGGGTCTACCCGGGACACGACTATGCCGGCAACAAGGTCAGCAGTATTGGCATGGAGCGCCACAGCAACCCGCGCCTGCAGGTGAGCAGCGCCGAAGACTATGCGGCGATCATGGCGGAATTGAAGCTGGATAACCCCAAACTGATGGATATCGCCATCCCGGCCAATCTATCCTGCGGCAAGCTATAGCCTTCGGCAGCCTGAGCGCTTATATTTGTAGAATGAGCGCACGCCCTGTTTCGGTGCAAGGCTCGGAGGCCCTTTAATGCTTTTACGCCAGCTTTTTAACCATGCCACTTTCAGCTACACCTATTTGCTGGCGGACCCCATGAGTTCGGAGGCGGTATTTATCGACCCGGTGAAGGGCAAGCTGCGCGACTACGTGCAACTGACCAACGAGCTGGGCCTGACCATTACCGCGGCCATCGATACCCACCACCACGACGACTGGATTACCGGCATCACCGCCCTGCGGGACCTGTGGGGTTGCGACGCCATCTCTGGCGCACCCAATGAAAACCCCGGCGTTAACAGGCAGGTGGAAGACGGCGACACCATCAAAGTTGGCGGCATGCAACTGAGCGTCATCCACACGCCCGGGCATACCGAAGATTCCTATTGCTACCTGATCGAGCAGCCCGGCAAGAGTGCCGTTTTCACCGGCGACACCCTCCTGGTGCGCACCGTTGGCTTGAGCAACCAGGGCACCAGCAACCCACGTATGCACTACGACAGCCTCTATAACGTGCTGGCGGAATTACCTGACGACACCATCATCTACCCCGGTCGCGACTTCAAGGGCTGGCCGCTGAGCACGATCGGCGAAGAGAAATCTTTTAATCCCTATATGCTGACCAAGGGCATCGAATTCTTCCTGGCCTTGAAAGACAGGCAGGAGCCGGCCGACATACAGCCGCTGGTGAAAGTCGAGGAAGAAGAAGTCGATGAGGCAATCGAAGAGACGGTTAAGGAAGCCCTGAAAAGCGGCGAGGTGGGCCCTGACTTCTACCTGCCGGATGATGAATCAAAGACTGAAGCCAAACCCGTTGAGAAGACTGAAGAAAAAACGGATGCCGAACTGCCTGCCGAATTGGATGATGCCTCCAAAGTACGCAGCTGGCACTAACTGAACTGGCCCTGGCTGACCCGCACCCGCCGCCCCACAAACTCTTCCTGCAACATCGCCGCGATCAGCCCGGGCTCTTCGCTGTAAGCCACCGTGCGCTGGCCCGTTGGTAAATCGCACACCACGACCGCACGCCAGGGCTCGGCCGCCTGGTACAACACGGTAAAACCGGCAATGGTCGCCTCCCCCGCGTAATCTTCAAGCACTTCGGTCAGGGCTGTGGCTGCTGCCACCTCCGCGCTGAGGTCGGAAAATTGCCAGCCATCGGGATTGGCGTCGGTGCAATACAGGGCACAGGCCTGCTTGGTGTTCATACCACTGACCGAAGTCACCAGGCCGCTGGCGCCCGGCTTCTGCTGCAGGCGCTCGGCCATTTTCGCCGTCGCCTGCAATACGTAGTTATTGAGTGGGCCACCAGCAAATGTCATACCCCCGGTCACGGTCAGCGGACGCGCAGGGGACAGCCCCAGTTCCTGCAGTTGTACGCGCACCGCCTGTGGGAAACAGGAATACAGTTCCAGTAGTTCTATGTCTTCAATACGCTTGCCGGTCAGCGCCAGCAGCTTTTCGCCGGCAAGCTTGAAACCCTGGTTGCGGTGTAACTGCACCCTGGCGGCAAGCACCGACATGGCATTGCTCTCAGTGGCGGCCAGCGGAAACACCCAGTGTTCGCGGGCAATGCCCAGCTCTTCGGCCACGCCCGCCGCGCAGAAAATCAGCCCGGCGGCCTGGTCGACATTCCACTGGCTGTTATGCAGCTTGGTATAGGGAAAGGCCAGCATAGGGTTTTTCGCCGAGGGCTCGCGGATAGTGTCTGCGTCCACGGTCTTGCGCAGCCAGGCGTCTTCGTTGCCTGCTGCCACCGCGGAAAAATCAGCATACATTTGCGCCATCTGCTCGCGATGCGCATCAACGCTCATGCCCTGGGCATGGCGCAGGGCGGAATCCATGATCGCGTAGTAGCCCACCGGCATGCCCAGGCCCGCCGCCGACTCCACCGGCGACCACAATTCCGCATCCGGGGTGAGCACCAGGTCAGCTTCGACATCAGACTGCGTCGTCTCCGGGACTTCAACATCGGCGATCTGGCAACGCAGTGCCCGGTATTTGGCCTCAGCGCCGGCGACGAGAATCACAACGGCCTCACCGCGGGCGATACTGTCGCAGGCCCGGTTAATCAAGGACTGTTGCAGGATACCAATTTCGGCCAGCACTGTGGTTGCCGACGCAGCGCCAATGGCATCGGCAATCAGCCTGGCCGGATCACTATAGCCCCAGATACCTTTCGGCACTTCGATACGATCGGCACGCTGCAGTAGCGCGGGACACCCGCTTCTGTCGGCGGCAAGTTCAAGCGCCGCTACCATGAGTTCCACCGCTTCACGACCGGCACCAGGCTCCTCCAGCCGCTGCTGTAGGGTGGCGGCGCCTATCAGGACCGGGGTCTGGGGAGGAATTGTGGTCATCAGCTATTAGATCACTTGATTAGATCAAATGACTTCATTGGTGGATTTGTAAGTCATTGATATTGAATAGCTTATGGTTTTGCATTCACGGCAATCTCTAGAAGAACTCGCCGGCATACCACTGCAATTGTTGGAATTTGCTGTCCAGGTCATGGTCTGGCTCCATCTCATAGACATTGCGGAAGCCAATAATCACGTCGGTGACGCCGATCGCTTCCAGTTCTGCAATGCCTTCCTGGGTGAAGGCATCCTGACCGGTGGTGAAGATCCGGAAGGGACGATCCGCGGTGCCGAGTTGTTCCCGGTACTGATTGATCTTGCCGATATATGTGCGCAGCTCATCGAGATTGGCGCCGGCGCACATCCAGCCGTCATTGCGGGCGGCACGCTTGAGCGCCACCTCGGCGTGACCGCCAATCAGAATCGGGGTGGACTGGCTCGGCACCGGCTTCATCTTGTTGGCCGGCATATGGTGAATCTCACCTTCATAGCCGAAGTAGTCACCGGTCTCTAGCCCGCGCAGAATGTCGATTTGCTCGTCCAGCCGCAGGCCGCGCTTCTCGAAGGGCGTCTGGGCGACGGCAAAGTCTTCCTCCCAGGGGCTGATGCCGACACCAAAATCAAAGCGGTTGTTGCTCATCACATTGATGCTCTGCACCTGCTTGGCCACGATAGCGGCCTGGCGAATGGCAAGCTTGTAGACGAAGGTGGCGAAGCGAATCTTTTCCGTCACCGCCGCCATGGCCGTCACAGCGATCAGCGACTCGATGAAGGGCTCGGTCTCCAGAAAGTGGCGACTGCCGTCTGCATTGTAGGGATATTTGGAAGTGGCCTCCTGCGGATAGCAAATGCTGTCGGGCACGCTAATCCCATGGAAACCGGCCTCTTCCGCCGCCCTGGCCAGGGGCAGGTAATGGCTGGCATCGCACATGCCCACCTGGTAGCTGAACCTCATCGCAATCTCCTGTTCATTGAAATCTCCTGTTCACAGCATCGCCCTATACTCTAGCCCCACCCCCAGCACTTGTCACAAAATCCCACAACACACCCCCACCAATCACAACTATTCATCCACCTCCGACCCCACTCACCTCCGACCCCATTCACCTCCGACCCCATTTACCTCCGACCCCATTTACCTCCGACCCCAATGGGGTCGGAGGTAAATGAGAATCATATTTGGCTGATAAGGATCAGTGGTAGATGCGGGCGGAGCGCTCCTGAATCGCGGTAGCGGGTACTCCCGGGGGCTTCAAGGGTCCAGGTGACGGGTCTACAGCGAGACCGCTACGCGTGGCGTGGCGGATTTCATCAAAGTTATCGGCACGTCGATTGGCATCAAACAAGCGCTTGTAGGCATCGCAACGATGTTCACTGGAGTTACCCAAGCCATTCCAGACTGGATGGGGCGTGATCAACTCGTTGCTGGCTCCTAGCGCATTGCAGGCGTAGCTGGACCAGTAATAACCTGCGGCCGCAGAGCTGAGCCCGGCTCGAACCGGGTTCATTTCAATGTAGCGGTAGCAGGCCCACAAATACCGGTCTGTGTGGATCGCACAGCTGTAATGGCGGCCCTCCCAAAGCGTACCAGTGCGCTCGTGAGTGCGATTGAAGGCTTTTACATATCGGTTTCCCACCAGGCACATGACCCGGGAAATGCCCTCGTTGCAGCTCGGCGAAAGTAGCAAATGCACGTGATTCGTCATCTGCACATAGGCGTGGCATAGCACGCCGTAGCGCAACATGGCGTCCAGCAAGTAATCCTGATAACGAATGAAATCGCTGGGTTCATAGAAGATAGGCGTACCGTTTACGCCACGATGGACTAAATGATAGCTGCACCCCGCAAAGTACAGGCGTTGCTTCCGAGCCATGGCAACCTCCTTGTCACCAATTACTTTTCCCACATTCACTATGGCAGCTATTTCAGATTCAACAATCGCCCTGAGCGCATATGATGAAAAATAGCTCACCTCCGACCCCACTGGGGTCGGAGGTGAATGGGGTCGGAGGTGAATGGGGTCGGAGGTGAATGGGGTCAGACCCCGGGAGGGGGAGGTGGTTTAGCGGTAGCGGACCCAGAGTTCCTTGTCTTGCTCGGCGATATCGACTTGTACACCGTAGGCGTCGGCCAGCACCGGGTTTTCCAGCACGTTTCGCACCGGGCCTTCGCATTGCAGTCGGCCCTCGTGCAATAGCACCAGGCGGTCGCAGAAGCGGGCTGCCAGGTTGAGGTCGTGCAGCACGACCAATACGCCGCCGCCGGCGCGGGCGTGATCACGCAATAATTGCATCACGTGCAATTGGTGGTAGGGATCCAGCGAGGCCACCGGTTCGTCTGCCAGAATTATCTGCGGTTGGGTGGCAAACACCCGCGCCAACAGCACCCGCGTGCGCTCTCCCCCCGACAAGGTGGTGACCAGGCGTTCGCGTAAATGCTCGACCTCGGCGTTGGCCATGGCTTGCTCCACCGCGCTGCGATCGTCATCGGCCAGGCCCTGCCACCAGGCGCGATGGGGAATCCGACCCAGTTCCACCACTTTTTCGACTTGCAGCGGCCAGTGCGCCGGCGCTCCCTGGGCGAGATAAGCCAATTCCCGGCTGCGCTGCATTTCCGTAACGTCAGCCAGCGGCTGCTCATTCAGTGATACCGATCCCGCATCCGCGGCCAGCAAATTAGCCATGACTTTCAGCAGCGTGGTCTTGCCGGCGCCATTGGGGCCAATCAAACCCACCACTTCACCGCTGGCCACTGTCAGCGACACTTGCCGCAGCACATCCACCTCGGCAAAACTCACCGCGATGTCTTTAGCCCTGAGTACACTCACCAATCTGTACTCCGGGTTTTCACAATCAGGTAGAGGAAGAAGGGACCGCCGATGAGCGCGGTAATCACGCCCAGCTTTAGCTCTACTCGCCCGGATATCCCCTGCACCAGCATATCCGCCAGCACCAATAGGACAGCACCGCCCAGGGCGGAGGCCCACAACAGCTTGCGTGGTTCATGCCCAACCAGGGGCCGCAACAGATGCGGCACTACCAGGCCGACAAAGCCAATATTTCCGCTGACCGACACCGCCGCCCCCACCGCGCAGGCCACCCCGCTCACCACCAGCCAACGCCAGCGCTGCGAATTGAAACCAAGGCTGGCCGCGGTTTCTTCACCGAGGCTAAGCGCGTTGAGATAGCGTCCCGCGGTCAACACCACCGCGCTGCCCGCCAGCATGAAGGGCGCCGCCGCGGCCACATCGTCGAGACTGCGATTGGCAAAGGAACCCAGCAGCCAATAGACGATTTCACTCATGGCAAAGGGATTGGAGGCCACATTCAGCACCAGCGAAATCAAGGCACCGACGAAGGCATTCACCGCCATCCCCGCCAGTATTAAACTGAACAAACTACTGCGACTACCGGCCAACAGATACACCAGCAGCACCGACAGCGCCGCCCCCAACATGCCCCCCAGCGGCAGGGCGAACCAGGCCAGGCTCGCCAGGCCCGAGTACAACACCACCACCGCACCGAAGGCGGCACAGGCACTGACCCCGACAATGGCGGGATCGGCCAGTGGATTGCGTAACAATCCCTGCAGCGCCGCCCCCGACAGACCCAGCACCGCGCCGACCAATATAGCCAACAGTACCCGCGGCAAGCGAATTTCCCACAGCACCGTGGCCTGCCAGGCCTCCGTCGCGGCGGCAAAGGGATTGAGCCAGACCGTGCCATGCGCCAGTGCCAGCAGACTCACGGCAACCAGCAGCAGTAACAAAGCCAAGGGCAGCCACCAGCTCCTACTCACCGACAGCGCCCTCCAACACGGCAACCTGGGGGCGCCCCGCGACCAAACGCTGCACCGCCGTCACCACCGTCGGCCCGACACACACCGACAGACTGGCGGGCAGGTGTAACAGCTGTGCTTCGGCAAACTGTCGGCGCAATACAGGATGACGCATGGCGCGATGGGCGATGGAATCACCGCTGTTAGCCAGGTTATCCAGCACCAATACATCCGGTTCGGCCCTGACCAGGGTTTCCAGCGACAAGGTACCGTAGCTGGACACCCCCAGCTCCGCCGCCAGGTTGCGATAACCGGCGAGGTACAGCAGGTCATTCATCAGCGTGTCACGACCCGGGCTGACGCCCTGTGGTCCATACACCGCCGCTAAAGGACGCGAGGCAGAATCCAGGGTCGGGGCTGCCGCCGCCAGGCCCGCATCTATCTGATCGGCCAGGGCCAGGGCCCGTTCCGGCTCGCCGACCAATTCACCGAACTCAAGAATATGGGCGCGCATACCGGCCAGGGTCAGCGGCACATCCATTACTGCCACCGGATAACCGAGGCGCCGTAGCAGCGCCACCACCTGCACATCACTGTATTGCCCTGCCAGCACAAGGTCGGGCTGCTGCGGCACGATTTCTTCGACCAGGCTGTGATTGAGGGTCAACCCGCTGGCGCGCTCGGCCAGGTATGACAAATCCGGGTCGGCGGCCCAGTAGCTCAGCGACACGATCCGCTCGGGCTCGACCAGTTCCAGCAACAGCAAATCAGTACACAGGTTTAAGGATGCTATGCGCTGCTGGGCCAACAGCGGATTACCGGGCAAACACAGCAAAAGCCCCAGCAAAGCTCCGGCCCATGAACCTGCCATCTGCTTGTTGACCCGCTTGCTGATGCTCAGGCCGCGATCACACAGTTGCGACCCGACTCCTTGGCCCGGTAGAGCGCGCCGTCGGCGGCTTTGAGCAGCGCCACCGGCGATTGTTGGGCGGAGGCGGCAAAGGTCGCCACGCCGGTACTGATGGTGACTATGCGCTCGCCGTTGCAGAACTCGTGGGGAATATTGAGCGCCTCGATGTTGCGACGGATCGCATCGGCCAGTGAGGTGGCGCCCTCGCGGTCCGTGTCCGGCAGCACGCAAACGAATTCTTCGCCGCCATAGCGGGCGGCAAAATCGCTGCCGCGGCGCATGGTCGCCTGCACGGTCAGCGCCACCTGGCGAATACATTCATCGCCGGCATCGTGCCCGTAGCCATCGTTATAGGGTTTGAAGTTATCGATATCGACCATCAGCAGACTGAGTGGCTCTTTCGAGCGAATAGCGCGCAGCCATTCAATTTCCAGGATCCGATCAAACTCCCGGCGGTTGGGGATTTCTGTAAGGCCGTCAATGCGCGCCAGCTTGCCCAGCAAATCGGTGGACTGCTTGTGCCGGGCCAGGCCACGTGAGCGCGCCAGCCACACCACTGGATCCTGGTCGCCGTGCATGTAGTCCAGGGCGCCGAGATTGAAGGCTTCCACTTCCTGGGCGGCGTCCGCCTGCTGGTTGTAGACCACAATCGGAATATGGTGGGTCAACTCACCGGCCTGCAGCCGCAAACACAGGGGCTTATGCCGCTCATCGGCGCCATCCAGCACCACCAGGTCGGCCTGGGCCGCCTCCAGCGCCAATAGCTCAAGATCATCGCTGTACTGGGCCTGGTCGATGGCAAACTCGCTCGCAACCGGGTTCACCATGCCAATGTTATTTCCCACCACCAGGATGCGGCGTTGGGCCTGGATCTCGCAGGAGGCGCCCCGGGTGTCGGCATCGTCATGCTGTCCCTGCAGGAAGGGCATCAGCCTGGGGATAGCCGGGAAGCCCAGCATGCGTCCGCCCTGGGCGTTCTCCATGCAGGGAATGCGGCGATCAAATTGCCCTTTCTCCCACAGTTGCTGCCAGGCCGCGGTGAGCTGCTCCTCCCGGGCACCGGGTTGCAGGGCGTCCAGTCCGGCGTCGTACACCAGCCGGGTCAGCACCACGGGATCAGAAATGTCGTCGCCATTGCGCCATAGCGCGCGGTAAATCAGGGTGCGCAAATTGCCGATACCGGGGTCGCCGCGCAACTCGCAGGCCGCTATCAACAGGTTGGCAGCCTCGGTATTGGGCCGGCTGGCCGGCGTCACAATTTGCACTTCCGGCGCGCGCTTGCGCACCGAGGCCACCTCGGCGGTTAGCTGAGTCAGTTCCTGGAAACTGGGAGACTGGCTGTCGACAAAGGGTACGTGTTGTACCGCCTGCCAATGAATATCAAAGTCTCGCGCATACACCTGCAATCGCTCATTGAGCGCGTAGCAGTATGGACAGTTAAAATCCCCGTAAACCGTTATTAGATTCTTATCCGGCATGGCCAACAGTGTAGACCAATCTCAGTGTGTGCGCGTGACTATATAGCCAGCAATTCCCCGCAACAGGTCAGCATCGCCATCAAAACCCTCAAGTGCGGCAATAGCCTCATCATGCAGCGCCTGGGCCCTGGCCCTGGCCGCGTCCAGGCCGAGAATACTGACATAGGTAGGCTTGTGATTGGCGGCATCGGCGCCGGCCTGTTTACCCAGGGTGGCACTGTCGCCAGTGGCATCGAGCACGTCGTCACAGACCTGGAAGGCCAGGCCAATGGCGTCGGCGTAATCATCCAGGGCTGCCAGTTGTTCCTCGATGGCCCCGGCGCTAATTGCACCCAGCGCCACACTGGCCCGAATCAGGGCCCCGGTTTTCAGCGCGTGCATGGTCTCTAACTGGTGGACATCAATGGCCTGGTCGACCGCGGCAATATCAATTGCCTGCCCGCCCACCATACCGCGACTACCGGCCGCGGCGGTCAGGGTGCGCAACATGGCCAGGCGAATTTCCGCCGACAAGCCGGGCGCCTCTGCCAGCAGTTCCAGCGCACGGGCCTGCAAACCATCACCGACCAGGATCGCCGTCGCCTCATCGAAGGCGATATGGCAGGTAGGTTGGCCGCGGCGTAATTCATCGTTGTCCATGGCCGGCAGATCGTCGTGAACCAGGGAATAGGCGTGCAGCATCTCGGTGGCACCGGCGGCGTAGTCCAGGGCATTGAGCGCATCTCCCTCGGCCTGCTGCAAGGCGCTGCCCTCAACTGCCTGGGCGGCGGCATACACCAGTGCCGGGCGCACCCGTTTACCGCCCCGGGTCAGGGCATAGGCCGAGGCCTCAAACAGACGCACCAGGTGGGGACCGGCATTGGCGGAAAACTCACTATTGCCATGCCCGAGCAGGCGCACCAGGGCGTTGTTACAGCGTTCCTGCAGGGCCGCCAGGGCCGACGGAAAATCGTTCCCGGTCATGCTTCGTCGAGGTCCTCGGTATCCAGCGGCTCGGCCACTAACTCACCGTTTTGCTCCATCAACACCTGCACCTTCTGCTCCGCTTCCTGCAGGGCTTTCTGACACTCGCGGGTCAGCTTCACACCCTGTTCAAAGGCTTTCAGCGAATCTTCCAGGCTGAGATCACCCTCCTCCATCTGGTCGACCAGCGTTTCCAGCTGGTCAAGGGAGGCCTCGAAATCAATTTTTTTGGCTTTGGGCATCAGTTACACTCAGACAGCATAAAGACAAAGGATTGTAGCAGTTGAAGACTATTTTGGTTACCGGCGGTGCCGGCTATATCGGGTCTCACACCTGCGTAGAACTGCTCAACGCCGGTTACGGCGTAGTCGTGGTCGACAATCTCAGCAACGGCTGCGAGGAAGCCCTGGAGCGCGTTCAGAAACTGGCCTTTAAAGACCTGTTGTTTGTGGAGGCCGACGTGCGTGACCAGGCGGCGATGACCCGGGTATTTGACGATTTCCCCATCGATGCGGTGATTCACTTCGCCGGGCTCAAGTCTGTGGCCGAGAGCGTGCGCGACCCGGAGCTGTATTTCGATGTGAACCTGAATGGCACGGTGGTGCTGTGCGACGTGATGGACAACCACGGCGTCAAGGATATCGTCTACAGCTCCACCGCCTCAGTGTATGGGTTTCCCAGCAACGAACCGATTGCCGAGTTCGCCGATACCGCCCCGGCCCAGCCCTACGGCGAGTCCAAACTGGCTGCGGAGGATTACCTGCGTGAACGCCACGAGCGAGACAGTAGCTGGAACGTCCTCAACCTGCGCTATTTCAACCCGGTCGGCGCCCACCCCAGCGGGGAGATCGGTGAAGACCCGAAAGGCACACCGGACAATCTCACCCCCTATATCACCCAGGTCGCCATCGGCAAGCGCGATATCTTGCAGATCTTTGGCGACGACTGGGACACCGTGGACGGCACCGGTGTGCGCGATTACATCCACGTTGTCGACCTGGCCCGTGGCCACGTCAAGGCGCTGGAGAAACTCGCTGACAAGCCCGGCCAGATGGTATTGAACCTGGGCACCGGCCGCCCCTACTCCGTGCTGGAAGTGCGCGCCGCCTTCGAGCGTATCAGCAGGCAAGCCATCCCCTACGAGATCAAGGGGCGGCGCGCGGGTGATATCGCCATTTATTTTGCCGACCCCAGCCGCGCCGAGATGGAACTGGGCTGGCACAGCCACTACGATATTGACGACATGGCCCGGGATGCCTGGAATTGGCAGAAGAAGAACCCCCACGGCTACAGCTGAGCGCGTCAGCGACTAATGCCAGCAGCCTGCTCATAGAGAAATTCAGGGGCCAGGTCGGCACCGGTCGGCCAGGTCAAGGTCTGCAAGTCTGGGTCCAGTACAAAATCCTGGAAAACTGCCAGCTCCCGCAGCGGCTCAAATACCTCACCCCACAGCTGCGACTCCAAATCCACCACGCCGGCTGTGCCATCTTCGAAACTTAGCGCAATCTTGTAGCCCGACACATAGCGCGCCCCACAAAGTTTGGGTGTCATGTCACTAATCCAGTGGCTCAATCTTCTTCAGTGGCTGCCTTGACTGTGCCAACTTCCAGTCCAGCTAAACTTCATCTCGATGCAGCGCCAACCACTCCTGTACCAACTGTTCAGCACGGGCTGATAGCTGGCCAGATAGTATATCGCCATTCTCGATATTTACTCTTATCTCACTTCCCGCATAGCGCGCATGAAAGTGCGGCGGAGCATGGTCGTTGTAGTACATGGCGATGACAATCCCAAAGAATCGACTAATTTCCGGCATTGTGGCTTCATCCTTCCCTGGATAGCTGACATTATTATGGACCAGGAAATAGCGCTGAGTTGCTATCTGCGCGCTTCAGTTGGAAAACAATCAGGAATTCAGATATGACCGATATTCTCTACCGCAGCGCGTTTGCGCTGGCTGAAGACATCAAGGCACAAACCCTCAAGTCACTGGATGTGCTGAACTTTTTCCTGGACCGGGTCGAGCAATACAACCCGGCCCTGAATTCTGTGGTGATGCTGGATGTTGATCGCGCCCGGGCCCGGGCGGAGGCGGCCGACGCCGCTGCCGCCGCGGGAGAAGACTGGGGGCCCCTGCATGGGGTGCCGCTGACCATCAAGGATGCCCTGTGCACCGAAGGTATTGTGACCGTGGGCGGCATCCCCGAGTGCAAGGACCATGTCCCCAAAACCAATGCGCTGGCGGTGCAACGCTATATCGACGCGGGCGCCATCGTATTCGGCAAAACCAATGTGCCCTTTATGAGCTCGGACCTGCAGAGCTACAACGATGTCTATGGCACCACCAATAACCCCTGGAACGTCAAGCGTACCTGCGGCGGCTCCTCCGGCGGCGCCGCGGCCTCGGTGGCGGCGGGCCTGACCCCGCTGGAACTGGGCAGCGATATCGGCGGATCTATCCGCACCCCCAGCCACTTCAATGGCGTGTTTGGCCATAAACCCAGTTTTGGCATCGTCTCCCAGCGCGGCCACCTGCCACCCGGGGAAAACGTGATCAGCGAATCTGACCTGTCGGTGGTCGGCCCGCTTGGCACCTGCCCAGATGACCTGGAAAAGGCGCTGGATATTGTGATCGCGCCGAACCCGGAAGACGCCCGGGCGTTTTCAATCAAACTGCCGCCGGCTCGGACCACAGACCCCAGGCAGCTGCGGGTGGCGGTGTGGTCGGATGACCCTTTCTGCCATGTCGATACCGACATCAAGGCCGCAGTGGAAGCCGCCGCCGACTCCCTGGAAGAGGCAGGCGCCAGCGTCGACCGCACCGCCCGGCCCGACATCGACCCGGTCATGAACCTGCACAACTATGCCCATATGTTGATGGCCGCCATGGGCTCGGGCATGCCTGATGCGGTCTACGACATGATGAAACAAATGGCCGAGGCAGGCGACCCTGCCGATGTCAGCCTGCCCATGTTGCAGGCCCGGGGCATTGCCTCCAGCCACCGCGAGTGGAACCGGCAAATGGAAAAGCGCCAGCACATCCGCGCGGCCTGGACCAACTTCTTCGCCGACTACGACGTGTTGCTGTGCCCCTGCGCCCATGTCACCGCCTTCCCCCACGACCACAACCCGGACATACACGCCCGCACCCACACCGTGAATGGCGAGCAGCGTCCCTACATGGATGTACTGGGATGGGCCGGCCTGACCCTGAATGCCCTGCTACCTGTCACCGCAACCCCGATTGGGCTCAGCAGTGAAGGCCTGCCAATTGGAGTGCAGGTGGTGGCGGATTATCTGGAGGACAAAACCGCACTGGCGGTGGCGAAAATGCTGGAGCAGCATCACCGGCCGTTTACACCACCCTCAGGCTACTGAGCGGAATCCAGGAAGCGCTGATACATATCCTGGTAGGCCTGCTCCATGGCGCGGGCAAATCCGGCCTGGTCCATAAATTCTGATGACTGCATGCGTGCGCGCAAGCCTGCGCGCAGCTCTTGCAAGGCGTCCAGGTCCGCCGCCAGCGCCGCGCCACGCTCCACGTAGTCCTCGGCCGAATCAACCAGCCATTCATCCAGACCCAGCCGGCGCAATATCATCGCCCCAAAGCACTGCAGGGAAAAGCTACCCGCCAGCGACAGCACTGGCGCACCCATCCATAGCGCGTCGTAAGTGGTGGTGCCTGCATTGTGGGGAAAGGGATCCAGCGCGATATCGATCTTCTGGTACTCCTGCCAGGTGGCAACGCCCCGGGTGGAGAGAAACTCCAGTTGCTCCGGCCCCACTCCCCAGCCGGCAAATTTCTCGATAAAGATGTCACGATTGCGCGGGACCTCGAAATGACTGGTGTTGAACACCAGCACCGAGTTTGGCACCCGCTTCAGGAGCTCGGCCCAGCAGGCCAACACCTTGTCATTAAAACGCACCGCCCGGGAAAAGGAACCAAAGCGAATAAAGCCATTAGCCAGTGCTGGCAACGGGCCGACCTCTGGCATGTCGCTATTGGGCAGGTAGGCGAAGGGAGGGACTGATAAGGGGTATATCTGCTCGCTGTAGAGGTGCTCACAACCAGGCGGGGTGAACTCCGCCTCGCCGAGGTAATAGTCGATAGCTTCCAGCCCCGTGGTATACCCATAGCCCAGCCAGCTCACCTGCACCGGCGCCGGCTTATAGGACAGGGCGCGCAGCCGCTCTCCCTCGGTGTGCCCAGACAATTCCACCAACACATCAATCTGGTCGCGCTGAATCTGCTTCGCCAGCTCTTCATCTGACTGTTGGGTTACATCACGCCAACGATCAGCATGCTGCTTGTAGCGGCCGCGCCAGTGTTCCTGCTCCTTGAGCAGGCTGCGCATTCCCGCCTCGCTGATTTTGTCTGCATGCGGCCCCTGCTTGTAGTAGCTGGCGGCATCGACCCCGCCACTGAAGTACAGGGTGATATCGAGCAAATCGCGGTCGTGGTGCTCCAGCAAGGGCATCGCGAACTTGCTGACACTGTGTGCATTATTCATGTCACCGGATACGTAGCCAACACGGAGCTTTGAGCTTGCCCGCGCCTTGCCGGGGGTATGCACAAAGCGCTGCTCAGCAGGTACCGCGTACAACTGGTTGTAGCGCTGGTAGAAGGCAAACAGCTCTTCACCGCTCAGCTCGGGATGATAATTGAGATGGAACAGGTAGAGGCTAAAGTTGGCCGGGGTCTCATTGTCGGCAACGAAGCTCTCAAAGGCTTCATACACTTTGTCAAAGCGCAGCCAGTCTATGTAGAGGTCAGTCTGCTGCTTGCCAATGCGGTGCCATTCTTCGGTTGCCGAAGGCGGTGTGGATTGAGCCACCTGCTGAAACAGCGCCTCGGCTTCCTCATAGCGAGACTGGCGCCGTAAAAACTCGCCATACTCAAGGCGCGCCAGTGAGCTGGGGCTGCGCTGCACAAATTCCCGGTAGTTGGCATCAGCAGATTCCATATCGCCCTGAGCCACATACACGGCCGCCAGGTGGCGAAAAATGCCCGGGTCACTGATCATGGCCAGGGATTTCTGCAAATACTCAATGGCCGGTTCAAACTTGCCCAGGTGGTAGCAGGCCATGCCCAGGTTATTAAACAGGTTGCCATCGTCCTGGCGCAGCTTGAGAGCGGCCTTTAGCGCATCGAGTGCCTTGGCGTAGCGACCCTCGCGCAGGTACAACATGCCCAGGAAATGGCGCAGGTCATAGGATTGCGGCTGGCTCTTTAATGCGCGCAGGCACTGCTTTTCGGCAGATTTAACATTGCCCGATTGATACAGCGCGATGACCTTGTCGATCGCTTGCTGTGGTGCTCTCACCGCGCCCCCTGCCAACACCCGCCGGGTGTCCTCGTCTCTATGGAAAAATGAGGCGGCATTATAGCCTCAAAGCCGGCCACTGCACCTCCGTGCCCAAGCGCTCACGCGGGAGCCGCGGCAAGCATCCACCAACTGCTTTAAGTATCGGCGCTAAGCTCCTGTTTTATGGCGATTTTTACCTACAAAATTTGCTTTACTATTACCCGGGCAGTGGATACTCTTGCCCTGTGAGAGACATGAACTCTACAAAAAATAACATCATGTCGTCAGTGGAGCCTCTGACCAGGGCCCCGACCCTCAAAATCCGATCCCCGGAAACCAGGAGTGTTACTGTTGATTCAGCATCGTATTCTGAAAGAGAAGAGTTACGCCTACGTGGAAGTTCGGCAAACCCCGACACTGGGTGAGCTGGTACGGGCTGCACGACTGCTGGTGAAGGACGCCGATTTCTCGGCTGACCTGAACCGCATCTGCGACCTGTCCACGGCCAATCTGTCCCATTTCAAAATAGATGAACTGGTGCAGTTTGTTGACTTCGCCAAGCAATACGTCCCACTCAGCCGCACTGCCCGGGTGGCCATCGTGGCTCCGGATGAAGCGCGCAGCGGTATCCTGCGCTCCTTCGCCGAGCTTATCGATACCGGCCTGTTCCAGATGTTCTACGACCCCGCCGAGGCGGTGAAGTGGGTACAGGAGCGGCCACACGCCTACGGCGAGGACGGGGAGTTTTGCAAGATTCTGGGTGGGGTGGCGTAACTCATAAAGACCACTTTCACCAAACCGCTATCTTCCTTCCATCCAATAAGTGTAGGAAGCTACTCAGTCATGGTCAGGTAGCACCAGATTGAGGAGGGAGAACGCTTGAAGCCTCAGCTAGATTGAAACAGGCAGAACTAGACGTTATATTGACGCCCTACACATGTGGTCCGCTCCAACATGCACTCTCTACACAATTTAGCTATTCCAGATGGCATTGTCGCATGGAAGACGAATTCCTATGACGTCAATCTGGCAAGTCTGCGTTACAGGGTGCTGCACCGCGTTCTTGGCTTAGATAGCCTTGGAATAAAATCCAGGATCTTTCCTGGGGTTACAGAAGTTGACTTCTCGCAACCGCTAATTGCAGTAGTTTTCGTCAAGTGCGCTTCAATATCTGATCTAGCAGATGCACACTACGCGCACTCACAAGGCATCCCCATAATATTGGATCTTTGTGACAACATCTTTCTTCCACAATACCCAAGCAAGACTGCTTTCCACATAGCCGAAGTATTTCTAGATATGGCGGAAATTGCTGATGCCGTTGTTACCACCAACGATGCAATGGCAAACGTAATTCGGGAAAACGTACGCAGGCAGGAACTGAGAACCGTTGTCATACCGGATGGCGTAGAAACACCAAAACTGGTTAATGCTTCGGCAAAGTTGATAAAGAAGCACCAGCGGTCTTCGAAAAACGCCCCCAGATTGATCGACCGGTTGTGGAAGCACAAAGGCGCTCTGGGAGCTCTCCTCAAGGAACAGATTCATATATATCAGAATCGGTTGAGCTCGACTTTCGAATTTCGCCAGTTGAGAGCTGAATCATTCATCCAGCGACGCAAAGTAATTCTATGGTTCGGCAATGCTGGGGGAGCATACGCAAAATTTGGGTTGGCATCGCTGCAAGAGATACTACCCGCGCTGGAGCGATCAGCACGCAAGTACGACCTGATACTAATTGTGATAAGTAATAGTCGCGTCAAGTATGAACGCCTTGCCGATAAAGCAAAAATCCCCACTGTTTATATCGACTGGACTCCTAGAGTCGTATATCGCGTACTAGAGTTTGCAGACTTGGTGGTTCTCCCCAATTCACTGGACGAATTCAGTCGCTGCAAGTCTGAGAACAGGGTACTAATGGCGCTTCAACAACGGGTTCCAGTTGTGACAACCAAGTCTCCAGCGACTGAACGCTTGCAAGACTGTGTGCTTTTCGACGACTTTGAAGCAGGAATAGATAAATATTTTTCGAACAAAGAACTCGTAGCAACGCATCTAAAGACTGCATCAGAAGTAATTAAGTCTCGGTATTCTGAGCCCCGTCTCGCAATGCGATGGGCAAGTTTAATCAATCAGTGTTACGCGGAAAAGCGCCTTCTTGAACAGTCACCTAAGAAACACCACAAAAAGACGCAACAGATCATTGTTTTCTCAAGTCTACTCACGGATCTGGATTTGCTGCTCCCTCTCCTAACCGCATTAAAAGCTGACCCACGTTTTACCCCTATAGCGGTTGTGACCAAGTGGCTCCTAAACAACTCAAGGCGAGTCTGGGATTCACTACATGAGAAAGAGATTCCTCCCTACGTCATCGATGAAAAAGACTCCGGGACTCTACGAATGCGCCCTCTCCTTCAGAATGCGGACGCGCTTATTACAGCCGTAGAATCGAATTCGAGGCCACACAAGGCGGCTCACGAACTGACAAAGCAGGCAAAAACTTTTGGTGTTCCCACATACACTCTACAGCACGGGTTGGAAAACATTGGACTAACATTCTTCGATCATAGATACACCCCAGAGTCAGTTGAAATGGCGTCGGATACGATATTCATTTGGGGCGAACTCTCCACGCTAGATTCAGCGGTCACCAACGATATTCGCCAGAAGTGCGTACCAGTCGGCATGACCAAGTCTTTCGACGAGTCATTCTCACAGGCACTGCCAGTAAAATCAGGCAAGCGTGTAGTGGCTGTTTTCGAAAATCTACATTGGGATCGATATTCAAAAAACTACAGGGAACAGTTTACTGCATGCCTACTGGAGGCGGCAGAACGACTCCCCGACATAACATTCATTCTGAAACCACATCACGCTGGCAGATGGTTTACGCACCGGCGCAAAGGCACGGTCAGCCTGCCCAAAAATATCATTGTAGCCGATCCTGCGAATGATGAATGGCAGGCCTTTACAGCGCCGGCAATCATCACAAATGTAGCCGCAGTCATAACTAGCCCCTCCACCGTAACGCTAGATACCGCGATACTCGGAAAGCCCGTAGCTGTGCATGTAGGCAGCATGGATCTCTCATTTTATGATCCTCTGCCGAGTCTGTCCTCAGCCGACAGTTGGGTTGAGTTTGTCGAAAGCGCTCTTGCTGGCGCTGACGACATAAGCACGGTCTCAGCTGAGTTCGTTAACAACAAGGTCCTGCCAGGAGACGCCACCAAGAGGATTCTTGATAAAATCGCCCATGAGTTAGACCCCACCCGCCTTAATTCAATCAACGAGCGCAAGGTCGAGTGGATAATACCGCTACCAAGAGTTATCTCTTCGGAGCCAATGATATTCTCTGCCTGCGATTCAGACTATCTGGAATACGCTATTCCACTCATACGTAGTCTCGAAGTATTTTCCCCCGGTCTGACCTTTCTATTACATATCGTCAACCCAAACCCGAACGCCATAGAACGAGTTTTGACACTGCAAAAGGAACTTCAAGACACTTGCATCGGTCTCTCCATTGAAAGAATAGACCTTACTATGCTGTCGCGCGATGAGCGCAGAACATACTTTGCAATGGCGCGCTTTGTTCGACTAAAGGAAATTCTTACAACAGAAGGCCCCCCTATTTTCTGTATTGACGCTGACTCTCTAATAGTCAACTCAATTGATGATGATTTTAGCGACAAGGAAGATGTCGATATATCCCTCGTAATACGTGACCGCAGGGTTACGTCAACGCTCGATCCACTTTCCGTTGCTGTTGGCTCGATATGGTTGAACCCCACCGAGCAAACGTTAAAACTGATCATTGACGTAGCAGACGACTTGATCTCAGCATTCGCTGCTGGAGATATTTATTGGTTCATCGATCAGGAAATTTTCGGACACCGGATTTTGGACCCAAACAGAAAAATTCGCGCTTATAACATTAAGCGTAAATTCGCTGACTGGGACTTCTCGGAAGGAAGCATACTTTGGTCCGGCAAAGGTGATCGTAAAAATTTCGATCTTCGATATCTGATTTTGCAAAGAGCCCTGGCAGACAAGGTCCAGAGCAGATCAAGTGCAAGCAGGATGTTTGAGGAGCTTGGTCGAGTCAGGTTTGGCTCATTTCGCAGTTTCGAAAATAAGTATGCGTTAATTGGTAACAAATCAAAGCAGTTGTTCCTGCAGCGACGCCGACGAGTAACGCTGTATGTACCGCGTCTGGACCTACCATGGAAAGCCCCGGGGAATAAGGCTGTCAAGATTGCCAAGCTAAGTGCTGATGTTATCGATTTAAGACTGCATTGGAAAAGATTTGCAATCATGCTGGCCAATGAATTGGAGTCCAGGGGTGTCTATGTAAATGTAGAAGAGATTCCAATGTGGACACTAGAGCCATCTTTGATCGAGTCCAAGTCTGATCACCTAGCGATAGTGCCTCATCGCTGCAATATTGATTTCGAGACCACCGAAAAACCCGTATTATTTTACATGCAGGAATATTTCCGCTGGGTATTCACGCTGGACGCAAGTGGTTGGAGCGCAGCATCTTCAATCTATCCTCTCAATCTTGCAGACTTGAAGCCTACAGAGAAGGGGGTTTACGATAGATATAGAGAATTACTACTGCAAGGTAATCTAGAGAGTAAGTTCGAACAGGCCAACTCATCTACCGTTTCTCAATTGCAGAAGAACGGCGAAATTCCCCGAGAAGGCTATATATTTTACCCTCTGCAAATACCTCACGACCAATCCATTAGGTATTTTTCAAGCACTTCGGAAGAGTTGGTGATAGACGTACTGACAAATTGGGCTTTGGCAAACAATGTAAACCTGGTGCTAAAGCCACACCCAGCGAACATGGATAGCATGAATCAATTTAAGCAGTATGTAGATAATAGGCGGGTATTTTGGTCAACTTCCAATGTTCACGATTTAATAGGAAATAGCCTGGCAGTATTTACTATTAACAGCGGCGTCGGTTTCGAGGCACTATTTCACACCAAGCCAATAGTCACATTTGGACGCGCCGAATATGACTGTGTCACTTTCAATGGTAACTTAAACAATATCGATGAAGCATATGACTACTGTATAAACTCTGATGTAAAAAGTTTGGACGCATCTTATCGGACGTTTGTGGATTGGTTCCTTGGAGACTACGCAATTGACATGTCACAACCAGAGCTAGCCAATCGGCGCCTCTCCGCCGCCGCAGATACAGTTTTCAAAATGTTATGAACGCTGCAAAGTACCAGAACCTCCATAAATCACTTATCGCCGGGTGGACCCTTGGTGCGCGCTCAGTAAATATTCAGGTGAAAGAGCATATGCTCGGCTATGCATGGAATTTCATCATTCCAGTGATTTACGCCATTTGCTATGTATATGTCCGGCAGGCAGTTCTCGGAAATAGATCTATTGTCGAGCCGGCAGACTGGTGGGACATCATAAGGGTGTTCTCCGGACTAACCCTTTTTCAGGCGTGGTATCAATGTCTTCAAGATATGTCGGCATTCATATCAAAGAACAGAGGAATGCTTCGTGGAATGAACGTCGGAGTATCTCCATTTATAATCGCGGTTGCTCTAGAAGCGTCTCTTTCTTTCGTGATTCGATTTATTACAATAATAACTGCGATTCTCGTACTCGGCGTTGACCTATCACTTTCAAGCTCTGAGTGGATGTGGGTTATTGGCTGTCTATTTGCATTAATACTTTCTTCAATTGCAATGGGGATGTTGCTGTCACCATGGGCAGTACTCTTCGCCGACGTAAGGAAAGCATTGCAATCGCTTAGTCTGCCTCTTGTTTTAATCACCCCTATCTTCTACCCGGCGGTAGTTGATCCGGCCTACTCTATCTACTGGATTGAGATTGCCAACCCGCTCGCTTCTCCACTTATCGTTCTTCAGCATACGCTCTCCGGAGAGGGCCCGGTATTTGCCAACGTGATGGTAAGCTGGGTACTTTTATCCATATTCATAATTTGGATGAGTGCGATTCATATCCAGAAGCAAGTACCTATCCTGCTGGAACGAATGGGTAACTAATGACCGAACTACTTAAAGTCGAAAAATTGTGGAAGAAGTATTCTGTTAACCTTAAGTCCACTGCAAAATACGCTGCTAGGGATATTCTTCGGACCTCGCTGGGCTTCAACCCCGCGCCAAGCGAACTAAGAGATTCTGAGTTCTGGGCGCTGAGAGATATCAACCTCGATGTAAAACGCGGGGAGGTCCTTGGGATATTAGGCCGTAACGGCGCTGGTAAGAGCACATTGCTCAAGTGCATCGCAAACAAGGTTCGTGCAGACCGTGGATCGATAGATATCAATGGAGAACTTGGTCATCTCATAGAAATGAGCGCCGGGTTTTCTCCTACCATGACAGGTCGGGACAATGTCAAAGTGCGCGGCAAATTGATTGGGAAGTCTGGCACTAATTTGAACATCTATGTGGACAGGGTTGCGGAATTCGCTGACATCGGTGAATTTTTTGATGCACCAGTCCAGATATATAGCTCTGGGATGCGGGCGAGGGTGGGGTTCGCCGCCTCTGTTTTTATCGACCCGGACATTCTCATTATCGATGAAGTTCTGGCTGTAGGAGATCTATCATTTCGACTCAGGTGCTACGATCAAATCAACGAATTAACCAGGAAAGCTGCAGTAATATTTGTTTCACACTCGCTCGGACACATAGCCAGGCTCTGCAACCGTGGGCTTTACCTGCACAAGGGCGAGACCGTGTACACAGGCGACATACAGCAAGCTATTCGGCTCTACCAGGACGACTCTGAGTCGCTGAGTGCTAAAAGCGCCGGGCGGCATACCTTTAACGAAGACCTCGTGAGCATGACTCTGCTGGTAAACGAACAGCGCACCGAAGACGGCGCCAGAGTTAATTATGGCGACGATCTGGGGTTGCATATCGACGCGTCAAAACTAGCTCACGGTGCACAGATCAGGATCCTGCTTAAAGATTCATCGCACTCTCTTGTCTCCGACTGGAACTCCTTTCGGTCCGCCCTGGAGTGGCCGGACCGTTACAAATTGCTATCGGCGGAACTGGGAAAGGCTGAACTCAATCCCGGCAGCTACAGTTTCACTTTGCAAATCATGGATCCGACAGGCGTCAACCTTTTGTGCATGTCAAATTCAGTCAGCTTCATGGTAAAGGGCACGCGATTTTATGATCTACCCAGCCAGCGCCTTGCAAAGTGGGACTTCAATAATCCAGATGATAAATTCGCTAACCAACCAATAGAGAGTATGCCGGATGTCAACCGGAATTAACCGTGAGGGCGCATTCAAACGCGCATTCGAATTTATCTACAAGTCTGAAACTAGAGGATCCTATGTCGAGTTTGGAACCTGGCAAGGCTCATCTCTGATTAGAGCTATTCGACAGAATAATAACTGGAGTAATAAGACCGGACAGGTATTTGTCGAGGATTTCTATGGTTTTGATTCATTTCAGGGTCTTCCGGTTTTTCTGGAAGAGGACGCCTTAGCTGAATACGAAGTATTCAAGACCGGCCAATTTTCAGACACCAGCATCGCGACCGTAACGAAGAATATCCAAGAAGCTGGTCTTTCAACTGACATGCTAAGACTGATTCCCGGCTTTTTCGCCGATAGCTTGAAATCAGAACATGTGCAGGACGAGCTGAGTTATCCTGTCGCGATCGCCCATATAGATTGCGACCTATTGAGCTCAGCCGCCCAGTGCCTTGATTTTCTTGAGACCAGGCTGACTGATGGTGCCATCGTTATGTTCGACGATTGGTTTTGTTATCGAGGGAGACAGGACAAGGGTGTTAGGGCCGCGTGTTCTGCGTGGCAACAGAAATCGCAACACTCTCTCACTGAATATTTTACATACAGTTGGGCAGGAATGGCCTTCATTTGCAATCTGCCCGGTGATGAATAGTGCCAGCTAAGCGAATAGTAATGATTGGCGGCTGCCCGCGCAGCGGGACAACCGCACTGCTGCAGCATCTGAACAGCAGCCCGGGGGTCTTCATCTCTTCCGAAGAAAACTTGTTCAAGATGATGCCTCGCATGCGCGACATTCTGGGCACCCGAGAAAGAAGACAGGGCATCGCTAAAGGTCGCAACAGGCAGCTATCAGCTAGAGAAACAATGTCTTTTCAAGATATGCAACAGCACACTTTTTCAGAAGCGGGTGCTTGGCCAACTGTTGAGTTCATGTATGAGTGGCATCATGCCCAGTTGCAACCGGGCGTGCCGCTGGTGCTATGGGGTGACAAGTTTCCCAACTACTTTAGACAGCTTGAAAACATAAATCTAATACCAAATGCGGCCTACATTCACATCACACGAAACCCGCTGGATGTCGTAAACTCCATGATTCGCAGGACCGAGATGGCCCGGCAGGGAAAGGACTGGTGGAAGGCCATTACGAATCTACAGGACATGATCTCCCGATGGTCAGAAGCTTTTTCCACGGTACAAAAGCACTCTGCAGATCCTCGAGTTTTGCATATTCACTATGAACAACTGGTGTTTGAAACTACGGGTACGACTAGATTACTTGAGTCATTTTTGGATGAGACGCTGTCAGGTTCAAGCAAGCTAATCTCTGACCCAAAATTACATCATGAAAGAAATTATCTGAACCCAGAAATTATAACAGCAATTTCAGAGCACCCTGTTGTCAAGGAGTATCTTATACACTGCCAGCAGGAAAATATTCCGCTTACCTGGCCCACAGAGCCGCTAGCATGATGCCAAAAACTCTTTACGATAGCGGTCAACGATACTGAAATAGTGCAATTCTGGATTTAGCATACTACTCGGATTTACCTGGTGCTCTGTAGAGAGTGCTTTGCGTCCAAAGAATATTTGGTGAGAAACCTTCCTGCTGTCCACAAACCAAACTTCGCCCGGATCAAAGAAAACAATGTGCTTGTCCTTACCTTCCCGTCCAGCACACTTCATATCACCAAATACTGAGAAATTCAGGTTATGGCATATTCTGCCAGGGGTTCCGCTTTTCAGTAGATCCGTGTCTACCAGATGCAGGGAGTGTTGAAGCAGATGCTCTAACGTGTGACTCGTATGCCAGATTCGCGGTACTGTATCGAGGTTTACAAAGAGTCGAACGTGGTGATCTGGAAAATCCTCCTTATACACATCTAGATGAAGATTTTCGTTTATCGTGTCCGTCAAACGCCAGGTAACAGAAGGGCGATTCACGTCATATCGGGGGAAAAGTGTGTCTGTTATCTCTAGCACCTGCTGGTTGATCCACGCCACTTGGCTCGCGAAGTAATTCATTCGATCACGGTTTTCACCGAAGGTGTCCCTGTAAAGTTCATCGAATACGCGGGGCTTGGATGCATACTGCCTGGAAAAATTAAGTGACTTAAACTTCTTGTTTGAACGAAGATTTTCATCAAACTGGAGCTCTGAGAGAAACGCAAAATCACAATCGATTTTTAGATTGGAAACAGAAACTGCTTTGCCAGCCTCATAGAGTTCTGTTGCGGTAGCACTGAGCGCTTCTGAGGGCTGGTTGTAATCCAACTCCGCAAAGTAGTCCTCCACCTGGCTGTGCTTGAATATCCTGGCCATATCGCTACTTCTTCGCTAAAGGCGGTTCGTAATCCGTAAGGAAGCTGTTGAAAAGTTCGTCGTATTTTTTGTCCTTATAGAAAATATAGTTGAAGCCCCCTTTACCAGTTTTACGCATACTCTCAACCTGCTCGACGGAAAAAACTGTTTTTCGGTTTGTGCGCAATTGATCGATAGAGTATCGCCATCCAATTTCCACCATACGGTCAATAATCTCTACACAGTGTGGGAGTCGATGATCAATCTCGATCAATATGCTTTCGACCTCACCACGTTGAAACGTTTTCCAACTTCCTTCGACAACCTTGTGTTCGAGGCCATCAACATCAATTTTGACAAATTTTGGCACGGGCACTGCGCCCTGCTCTACCAAGGCATCCAGCGGAAACGATACGCAGCCCTGCTCAAGTCGTTGATCAATTGATGTTTGCAATGCACCAAAGTCCTTATCTTCTAGCCACGTGTTTTCGGCGAAATCATGGTGAGATAAACCTTCAGCAAACCCCCCTAAAAGTAGACGATCAACACTAACCTCATTCCCTAACGCCATACAATAGGCCAATACTTTTCCATGGAGATCGTTAATAAAAATATTCTTGTTAAGCTCTGCAAAGTTAAGCGCTTCCGGCTCAAACGCATATACCCGCGCCCCTCTCACCTTGCCTGCGTAGGCCGTGTACATCCCTATATTGGCCCCAATATCTACAAACACGTCGTCAGATTGAATCATGTCTAGCCAGGGGATGGTTGTTGGCTCCTTGGAATGCAGGGTTTCAACCCGTTTTACCGCTAGTCGGTTTGTCGCGGCGTACCGAAGCGGAACCTCATCAACCACCACCTCCGCAAAGCCAAGCTTTAACCATGGTTCATCAATCTCTCCTCGCCGTATCTTGCCGAGTTTTCGCATCTTGGACATGTTCGAATATCCTATTTACTCAAAATAAAGTGAAAGTCTTTATGGTTTGCTGTGTGCTCAATCTTGAACCAACTATAACCTAATCGTTCACAAGCTTTTTCAAGCAATTGCGACATGTTTCGATTGGTGTAGTAATGCGCGTGTATTGATCGATTCTGTTTCATAACTTCACGCGGGTCGTGTCCAGGCATGTTGAGAGTGACGTGGCGGATATAGTGTTCCAACGTTGGCTGCCATAATCCCTGCTCGTATTCATCATCCCATTCATGCGGCTCGCTGGGATTATGAGGAGCATCTTTAGTGCCATAGAGATCCGGAACGACCGCCAGAACTTTTCCATCTGGCTTCAACTTATCTCTCCAGTGCTCTAGATGTCCATAGGGATTCGCGAGGTGTTCAAAAACATGACTCGAAAATATGAAATCCAGGCTATTGTCACTAAAAGGTAGGTCGTTTGCATCGCCAATTTTGTAGCGATCCCATAATCGACTATCGACCTTGTATTTTCCTTCCTTATTGTAGAGTCGATTCCAGTCTTCCGGAGGCATCTGCTCGATGTAATAGACATCAGAGGAAAAGGAGGGCTTAACTTGAGGGTGTGGTCCCGGGCCTATTTCCAGCCCCTTTCCTTTCGCAAGTTTAAGCAGCCCATTCCGGCTAAGGGCGCGATGAACGGCGATGAAGATACTATCTTTTCCGGAGCCAGTATTCTCAATTTTGAGGTCCAAATTTTCATCTTGCTCTGACCCGTCAAATTTCCAAGGCACTAATAGTGGAACAGGGTGTGAATCGAGGCGACGCTTAAAAACTCCTTCTTCACACGCCCGGTGTACAAGCGACAGACGCACTTCGCCTTTTCGGCGAGCAGCGACCCCATACCATCCACAGAAATCCGGGCGGGAAGTGAAAGGGTAGAATTGCAACAGATTTTCCAAGGTAACTGACTCGCCCGGCTCGAGAACGATGCCGCGCCACAGTTGCCCGAAAATCTTGTTCTTGCTTATTTTTGGTGCTCCACCAAGCTGTAAACGGCGATCTCGCCGACGTAACATATCAAACAAATTCACAGCAAGGCTCCAAAAATGTCTTCAATTTGCAACGACAAAGCTTGCAGGGAAAAATTTTCACGGCAATACTGTTCAGCACTTAAACGGCCTTCTTTTATTTCCGCGGCATCATTGAGAGTCTGTTCAAGTACCACTTTCCACTGATCTGGACCAGCCAGGCGGCCGCTGCCAGGCTTAACAACCTCTTCATAGACCATCACATCACTGGCAATCGTGTATATACCGCAGGCAGTGTATTCAACAAACTTGGTAGGCGCCCTGCAGCGATTAAATACCGTATCCTGTAAAGGTGCCAACCCGACACTCCATCCGAGAGAGGACAAATGGGCTAGAAATCCCAGATAATCTTTTTTAACCGAGTGGGCAGCTATTTGTTTGGAATACCCAAGTAGTTGTTCGGGCATCTTAATGGTGCCAAACGTTTCAAACCGCATATTGACATTGCTTTTCAACAGTTGATCCAGGGCGGGAACCACTAACTCCAGATCTGCTTGGTGACCCTTGGATCCCATGTAGCCGATAGTTACTGCAGGACCCTGCTGGATAATAGATGGCTCAATCAAATGTCGCATAAATGGTGCATAAATACGGCCGGATATCACTTCCAATCCTGGAAGGTGTTCCTGAAGTCGTGACCGAAGTCGATTAGTTGACGCGTACACCAGGTCGACAGCGCGCATCGCTTTTCTTCGGATCTCCACAACGTCCGGCCTGCCATGGGTCTTTTGTATTGAATCCCCGAGGTGGTCAGTAATCGCTAGCAAATCGTCATCTATGTGATAGAGGGTTGGAATGCCCGCTGATGCGGCGCACTCTACCAAATGCAAAGATTCCGCAGTGCTACAACGGGACAGCACCACAAGATCTGGCTTAACCGTGCTAATGAGCCCTTCAAGAAAGCCCTGCCCAAACGCCCGCGCTCTGGTAGCAAGCTCTTTCTGGCTGAAAACGGACATCTTTATACCTGCGCGTCTGGCCCACTGCTCTACGGGGAAAAGGAAGCTGAGATAGTATGTCGCGTTAAGATGCTCACTGATTAACAATAGATCAGGACCGCCAGCCAACTCGGATGAAACCACATGTTCGGGCAGAAACTGTGCTGCAGGTTCTATTTTTGAGTCTCCTCCGAATAGAGTTTTTGGAAATTTCAGCATGCGTGCTGCACTATAACTCGCCTTCAAGCGCTGATTTTTCATACTCTTTGACGGCTCGCTGGCGTTCTCGCTTCGCTTCGTAAACATCTTTGTGGGGTACGTAACCTGAGCGCTGGTCTAGAGCCGCGTTCATCTTTCTGAATGCCGGCTTGGAAAATCCTGGCAGGAAGCGCGAATACCTAATATCCCGGATAAGGGATGGTCGAAAATAGCCGAGAGATACTTCCCGCTCAAGCTCAGCCATGTCGATTGAGCCATTCTTTAGCATCAGCCGAACTTCATCGAACCAAAGATAGTCATTATCATTATGAGGCGAGGCCCAGGGCTGAGTAAGCATATCCGTGTAATGGATAAGACAAGTCTCGGAATCATGCTTCTCCAGGCTGTTCCAATAAAAGGGAACGCCATAATTGATTTCATCTTCTTTCAGAATGCAGATGTCGTGAAGAAGCTCATCGTAGTTGTACTTATCATCATCCATCCCCCGAACAATGTCATCCACATTCCAATCCAGAGCTGCGCAATCTAGTACCATCACCGCGCACTGTTTCTTGCGCTTGCCAGGCGCGCCCAACTTGCTCACGTGCTGGTTATCGCTGGAGATCTCTTCCTGAACGATAATTTTGGCAGTATCAAACGGAATCTCCCAAAGCGATCTAATATCTTTGAATACCAGCATGTCAGCATCCATGTAGATTGCTCGCCCTTCATAGTTACATAGTGCCGGGATAGCAAAACGAGCAAAGGAAAAGCCTGTACGCTGGCGATTTCGCGGGTCTTTTGGTACTAGAATCGGTAGATCAAGCAAAGGCGTAACTTCGACCTGCAAGTCGGTATATCGCTTAATCGAATGTTCCAGAACTTTAACGGCCAATAACTGGGAACGGTCGGTTCCCACAAAGACTCTCACGGGCTCCATAGTCTAACTATCCTCAGCATCTAAACACCGGCCATTGATTTCCCTATCCCGCAGACTGATCTTTGCAGATTCAATCAAGCGCTCCAGCCCATCTTCCAGAGTCGTCAGGGCTCTCCATCCAGTAGCGCTTTCTATACGTGAAATATCCGCCACCGCGTGTCGGATGTCCCCATCTCGAAAATCCCCACTTACTTTGCACGAATCACGCTGTAACCCCATCAACCTAAGCATTGACTCTGCGACATATCGAATTGAGACTGCTTGGCCGCTGCCGACATTGTATACACCTGCCTTCATCTCCGATCCGGCACCAAGCATTATCGCTGCTACAACATCATCGACGTAGACAAAGTCTCTAACAATCTCTCCATCCTCGTACACATTTAGCGTCTGGCCTTGTAAGGCCTGCGCACAAAAAATGGAAAGCACTCCAGTATAGGGGTTAGTGAGAGACTGCCCCGGACCGTATACGTTCTGAAAGCGAAACACAACGGGGTCCCAAGTTTCCCCCACGGCCGCCTGGAAGGCCAACAGCTCCTGCATATACTTGGTAGAGCCGTAAATCGAAGCGGGGCTGATCATGACATCTTCTCGTGTGCTTTGGGGGTGCAGAGGCTCGCCATCATCATCTCGCAATAGAAAATCCCCAGCCGTCATTGCTTCGCAGTCTCTCGCCGGTGGAACAATTTCGTTTCCGGATGCGTCGCAGTAAAGTCCCTCACCGTAAACAGCTCGGGAAGATGGCAATACAAGGCGTCGAATTTGATCTCGGTGATCCCGCATACACTCCAACACATTTGCAGTGCCAGATACATTGACATCGCAGTACCGCCGTATCTCGTGTTTTGACTGTCCAGTACCAGTCTCGGCTGCCAAATGGACAACGCATGTCGGACTCGCCTCGAGAAACGCCTGGTCCAGGGACCTTTTATCTCTTACATCACCCAAAAGCACCTTAACACTCTCCGGTACCGGCGGTATCCTGGCATCAGGGCCGTGGACCTGCGGATGCAAGTTATCAAATACCCAGACCTGGGTACCACCGGCCGCGACAAGCGCTTCTACCAAGCGCAGACCGATGAACCCGAGCCCACCGGTAACCAGGTAACGCTCCACGGAATTTGAAGCCATAACCCCTTGTTTATTCACGTTATTTTGCACACCTGGAGCGACAAATGAGTCCACATTTTGGAATGCCAACTTTAAATGATTCCTTCTCATATGAGAAGTACGGATGCGGTTTCAGCCCCAATAGCCCATCTGATTGCCCAGCGAGCTTCATGTTATGGGTCAAGCCTGACACCAGAGGTGACATCTGTGGTTCCTTTTGGCATGCTCGTGCACCAGACAGAGTACGGAGTTGACCATGAGCGCCACAGACACCCTGGATGAAGCAACCATACGAGAAAGACTGGCGGCACTTTCCCCCGAAATACCCTGGGCCCATCATTTTGACCTTGGATTTGGCATCGAAACTGTCACTCCCTCCGATGAGCAGTTCTATGGGAAGGCCACGGGCTTAAAGAAGTTCGGCCTGCTCGTTGCGGACCTGGTGCCTTTCCACACACGAGCCGCCAAGCTGGATGGAATGAGAGTTTTGGACGTCGCATGCGCCGAGGGCGAACACTCTACTCGTTTGGCCTCCATGGGCGCGGAGGTGGTGGGTATCGAAGGCAGACCACTTTATCTCGAACGCGCGAAACTGGCGGCAGACGTGCTGGGTGTTTCAGACCGTGTAGACTTCCGTCTGGGCGATGTAAGGTCTATGTCGACCCAGGATTTAGGCACTTTTGACCTCGTTATGGCATCCGGTATTCTGCACCACCTCAACACCGAGGCATTTGCGCCATTCTTAAAATCACTATGTGAATTGACAAGAGACACTTGCGTTATCTACACACATATAGCAACTCCATTAGCCGTCGAACGACACCGACTGCAAGGTCCTGTGTCAAGCGCTGAGGGCTACGAAGGATACCTCTTCAGAGAGCACAAAGACGGTGCTTCCGATAAAGAGAAATCTGATCAAGTGAGGGCATCTCTGGACAATACTCATTCTTTTTGGGCTACAGAAGCGTCTTTCAATAAAGCACTGATAGATTCAGGTTTTCAATCTGTATTTCGGTCAATAAAGCCGCATATGTTTTCCAATTTCGACAATGCGTCTTATCGCCCCGTTACCGTCTGCAGAAATGTGCGATAGGAACCAATTTGTGGCCGAATAATGACAGGCAAAGTACTCCAGTAATTTGGATAGCCTCATACCCAAAGTCCGGCAACACGTGGTTGCGCCACATTCTGAATCAACTCTTGTGCCCCGATGTAGGCGGTCACATTTCGGTCCCATTCCATGCCAGAGAGTTTCCCGAAGACATCTATGTGCACGAGCTTCCAATAGGCAATGTACACCTTGTCAAAACTCACTCCTATCCCGGGAGCGAGCAACTCAATGCAGTGAGCAACCCATTTTATGGCGCAATAACGATTCGGCGGCATCCTCTCGATATCTTACTCTCTGCCGTAAATTACAACGGCATAAAGACTAAATCGGAGTTTTTCCTCGGTGGTAGCATTAAGACCGTGGACAAGATCATCGAAGATGGTGAATTCGACCACTACGTTGAACAATTCATAGAATTGGATGGCGTCAGCACATATTGCGTAATGAGCGGACCCTGGTCTCAGTACCAATCTCAATGGAATGATGTATTCACAGGACCCAGCCATCTGACGATGGTATACGAGGATATGGTCGCCAGGCCGGAACATTCAGTGATGCAAATTTCAGAGTATTTTCAACTCGATACCGATATGAATCTCGCCCACGATATTGTGGAAAGGGTAGAAGAAAAAACCCAGGTCAACGGTGAATTTTACTGGAGAAAACAGGCCTATAATTACAGGAAACTACTTCCATTGAAAACGATCCAGCGCTTCGAAAGGCACTTTGAAAAACAATTGCTCAAGCTGGGCTACGCACTGACAGACAGCGTCTCAATACACCACAAGGTCTAGTTACCAACTAGAGCTCGTAGCCGAACCTCTCTATGTCCCTGCGAATTTTTTCCCGAACAAACTCCTTGGATGGCTCACACTACAGTTCCTGATAACCGCTGGAGCTAATTTGGCGGAAACACCAATCGATATGATTCAGAGGCTCGGGCAGGAGTTTTGAGTCTTCGGTGAAGTGTTCAAATCGGATAAAAGTTAGGTTATCGATGTCAACCAACCCCTCTAGCCAGGAAATCCGGTCTCTGATATTGAAGTAACTATCGTCAGCATAGCGCGGTGTGTCATCACAAAGCACCCATCTGTTAAAGCCCAGGCGACGTGAGCCCATGACGATCTTCAGATCGTCAAGCATTGATATTCCCGACTTAACTCTCTGGAGCGAAAGACGAGCCGCAATTCGTTTCTGCGCAGCACGTCGGCGAAAATTGAATCTGGAGTACAAACGTGCCCACGGGTTTCTGACTATGCCGACAATATCCGGGGCGGATTCGTAACCCAGTATGTCAAATACAGACCCATCAACCATCTCCCGAATCGAAGTATGGGGAGGCAGTCGCAACTCCTCTCCAAGAATTTCAGCTCCAGGTAGATCTGCAACGAAATCCTTGATTACTGATGTGAAGTAACTACCACCGTTCTTTGGTATTTGCACAAATACGATATCGGGGCTCTTCAGAAAAAGACAGGCCATAATCACTCAAGATTCCAGTTACATGCAAACGGAGTGCTATGAAATTCGAATTACAATAGTCTTATAACGGTCATTCTACACCAGCGGGCTTAGCCTAAATACTGAAACCAGACAACCAAAGCTACGCTAAGGTTCGATTAATATTTAGACCATAGTAAGCAATTCTCAATATGCTCAGCGGCTGCAGGCGTCACGCGCCAGCCTCTTGGTCAGGCCGGACTGGTGGGACCATTTAGTAATGGCGGCTCCTTCAACTATGGATGGCCTCACTCACGGAACGCAGCCAGCAACGATTGCACTAGAGGCGTAATAAGAAACCACTGCCCACGAGCAAGATAAAGAACTGGTTTAATCAATATTCTTACCGCAACCACACTGGGCAGGCAATAGGGATAATGTGAACGCGTGAATTTGAAGGTGCTCAGATTCTCATGAAACTGACGCAGTTTGGCACTGTTATCATCGGTACCCGAGCTCGCGGCACCAATATGCCGAACGACGCTCTGCTCACACCAAGCAATATTTGAATCAGAGCCCATCCGGCAGATCAAATCAAGCTCTTCATAGTAGAGGAAAAGCTTTTCATTCATCAAACCAAACTGGGTAAACACGTCGGCTCGGACAAACATAGCAGCTCCATAGATGAAATCCAGAGGCGCGTCCGTATTGCCCCGCGACGAGCGCTGAAGGCTCAACCATGGATTGTAATAACCGCCACCCGCGTACTCCAGTTCACCTGTGCTCGCGTTCAATATTGTCGATCCCCATATCTTGACTTCCGGTCTGTGACCGGCACAGAAAATAAGCGCGCTCAATGCACTAGTCTCTAGCTCAACATCATTGTTGAGAAGCCATACAAACTCGGATGATCGCTCGTGAGCCCAGCAAATTCCGATATTACAGCCCGCAGCATAACCACGATTCTCAGAGCTGCACAGCAATCTAATTCTTTCATCGCCAACCACATTAACGAAGTCTTGTATTGCCTCTACAGATCCGTCTTTAGAACCATTATCTACAATGCAAACCGAGAGCAGGCCCGTACGCCACTCCGGTAGCGCTAGCAAAGAATTCAGAGCAACCTTGGTGTCAGGCCAGTTCTGCCAATTGACAACCACAGCGGCAACGGTCATTTGGGGACACCTACACCCACTTTAGGTAGCACCAGCAAGCGCAGTAAAAAGAGCAGCCGCAGGATCGGGTTCGATGCCCGAAATTCTCCGCGCACTGCAGGCAGCAATCTAGCCAGTGGAGCCTTGCGAGACAAGTCAGCATAAACCTCGGTAGGCGCCTCAACTGGAATACTCCGTTCTCGTAAACGCCGCCGAAGCGCCGCAGCCTGAGTTATGCTTCGTTGCAGCTCATCTTGTCCTGCGACCCAGCGGGGACCCACATGCGTGAGCGAGCGCACTAGTCCTGACAAAAACCCAGAGTGCCCCACGAAATTTTCCCCATGCAGACGATACTTCACGCTGGCTTGAGGCAGATAGCGGTAGGTACCCGCCGCACTGGCACACAAGCCAAACCACCAGTCATGCATGACCGCCTCCGCCGGCAGGGGCATCGCCAACTCTGCCAGGGATCGATTAAACGCAACGGTGCATCCCTGGACATAATTGCGCCCAAGCAAGTCTCGTAGAGCATCTTCGCCACGATGGTAGTGCATTGCACGCAGATATGAAGCTGCAATGAGGCTTCCAGTTTCGTCAATCAACTCCGCATCCGTGGAAATCAGTGCAGGCTTTCCGTGCCGTGTACCCTCGAGAGCTAACAGAGATGACAGACTGAACTCTAACTTGTCCGACATCCAGATATCATCCTGGTCAGCAAGAAAAAATACGCTATGATCATCTACCAAAGCATGGCCGAGCAATCGTTGCACGGATTCCAGTACGCCTCTTGCGCCCCCACTGGTGACGGGAAGCACCTGGATTCGGCAATCTCCAACCGCAGCCTTTCTCAGTATCTCCATCGATTCGTCGGTGGACCCGTCATCGAGACAATATAAAGCCCAATCGCTGAACGACTGTTGCGTAATGCTCAGCAATTGCTCAGATAGAAAGCGCGCGCCGTTGTGTACCGGCATGAGGATTGCGACCGTTTCCGTCATCAGCGTCCGAGGAGACCCTTAAGTTTTTCGCCTAACCGCGATACCCGCCTGACTGCTCCATCCCAATTGCTGCTATTGCGCATATCGGCGTATCGCTTGAAGGGCGGCACCCAACTTTTCTCCAGATGCGTGAAATTTCTATCCAGCTTCAACCCAGCCCATTTGGGTAGCCGTGGGCTCAGGTGCCCCGCCTCTATCTCCTCCACAAGGAAATCACGCTCGATGGCTCCCGCGCTCAACGCCTCGCGCAGGCAACGATACCAGAGCTTCCTGTTGCCATTCCGGCGAGACACCCAGGGCTGTCTGTGCATATCGGTGTAGTGCAGCAATTTGGTCCTACCCTTCCGGTAAAACTCCAGAGAATTCCACTCCCCGGGCAAATCAGCCCGGCGCTGCTCCTCGGGCACGATACACAGGTGGTACATCAAATCTCGGTAATCCAACTCATCGCGGTCCATCGCCGCGATGATTTCCCCGACATCCCACCGTGCCTGCTCGCAGTCGATCAGCATCACCGAGTATTGCGGAATGCGGCGGCCCTTTTTGACCAACTCGGAGTAAAGGACCTGCGCACCCTCCATGGGGGTGCACCAGAGTGCGGCAATATCCGAAAATAATTGCATGTCGGCATCCAGGTAGATAGCGCGTCCGCGATAACTGCAGATGCGTGGAATATCAAAACGCGCGAAGGAAAACCCAGTCCTTGCATGGTTGTCAGGGTTTCGGGGCTCGGGAATCCCCCTGTTGTCGATGGGAATCACCTCAACGCTCATGCTGGCATATTGCCGAATGCTGTGCTCCAACACCTTGAAGCCTGCCATTTGGGTTTCGTCGGTGCCGACGAATACACGTATAGGTGCTTCCGCGTTGAGGGGTGCGTAAAAAATATTGCTTTCCCGGATCACCCTGGCCATACCTTGAAACTGCAAATCGAAACTCGGTCTACCGTTCTTTAGCAGCGTCTTGTCGCTCAACCCAGCGAATCTTAGTCCATAACTGGTGCCACCATCCAAGCCTAACGAACGCACGTTATTAACCCCAATTGAAGCGAGAATATCGAGTGCCGCTTCAGCGCTAAAATACATAGCCGTGATAATCGGGGATTCATCTCTTGGAGGAGCGTCATGTAAGTTGTACCAGATCAATCTACCTTCCTTGGACAACTTATCGAGGACTGGGATTTCGACGCAATAATCTTCCAGGGTCTTTTTAGACGGCTTGAACCGCTCGTGAGGATGCAGAGGCATCAAGAGGTATTCGGCGTTTTGGTACAAGGCTTCTGCACAGTCACGAACTACATCCATATCGATGATATGGGCTACCTTCGCGGGTATTTTCGTAATCACATGGTTGAGCGCGAGTATAGAAAAGTCCGATGTGTCAAACTCTTCAAAGAGATCTACGGACGGCCCCTTCCCAAGAACCAACCAGGATTCTGTAGACGCGTTGACGGACTTGGACCATTCAATTAACTCTCGCATTGGGCAAATCGCAACCAGCTAGGATCTAGGTGAAACTGGAATCTCAAAGAGTGTTTTTCCCACTATATCGAAACCGGTATGTTTCTGTAAGGCAGCTATTATGCCCTCTCCATCCAACCCCACCCATGCCAACTGCTCCTCGCGCTTGCCATGCTCGATATAAGCGTCGGGTAATCCCAGGTTCAGCACCGGGGTCGGGACTTTCTCACGCTGTAGCAACTCGTTAACCGCCGAACCCGCACCACCCGTCACCACATTGTCCTCCAGCGTAACCAGCAACTCGTGGGATTCGGCGAGCTCAAGCACCCGGGCTCCATCCAGCGGTTTCACCCAGCGCATGTCATAAACGGTGGCATCCAGCTTTTCTGCTGCTTCCAGGGCTGATGGAAGCAACACCCCAAAATTGAGTAGCGCAACGCGCTGCCCGCGGCGTGCCTCCACCGCTTCACCAATGGGGCAGCGGCTCATTTCCTTCATGATCCTCACACCAGTGCCGGTTCCACGTGGGTAGCGCACCGCGCCTGGGCCCTCGTGCTGGTAACAGGTATACAACAGCTGGCGACACTCGTTCTCATCCGAGGGCGCGGCGATGATCATATTGGGCAGGCAGCGCAGATAGGTGAGGTCGAAACTGCCTGCATGGGTCGCGCCGTCTTCTCCGACCAGTCCCGCCCTGTCCAGTGCGAAGGTCACATCCAGGTTCTGCAGAGCCACGTCGTGGATCAATTGGTCATAGCCGCGCTGGAGGAAGGTGGAATAGATAGCTACTACAGGCTTGGCACCCTCACAGGCCATTCCCGCGGCGAGCGTGACCGCATGTTGCTCGGCTATCGCCACGTCGTGGTAGCGCTCCGGAAAACGCTCGGCGAATTCCACCATACCCGAGCCATCACACATGGCGGGCGTAATGCCTATCAGGCGCTCATCCAGTAGTGCCATATCACACAGCCAACGACCAAACACAGCCTGGTACTTGGGTTTCTTGGGCGGCGCTGGTTCAGCGGTCTGCGCAGCAGGTTTTGGTTTGGGGTTAATCTTGTTGAGTGCGTGATAGCCCACCGGGTCTCTCTCAGCGGGCTCGAAACCCTTACCTTTACAGGTCAGGATATGCAGCAGCTGCGGGCCTTCCAGTTGCTGCATGTTTTCGATGGTCTGCAATAGACGTGGCAGGTCGTGCCCGTCAACCGGGCCGATATAATTGAAACCCAGCTCCTCAAACAACGTACCTGGTGCCACCATACCCTTGGCGTGCTCTTCGGTGCGCTTGGCCAAATCCCAGGCGGGCGGTATTTTATCGAGAATCTTCTTGGAGCCCTCGCGCATCGATATATAGAACTTGCTCGACCAGATGCGGGCGAAGTAACTGGCCAGGCCACCCTTGTTGTGGCCGATCGACATCTGGTTATCGTTCAGTATCACCAGCATATTCGGCCGTACATCGCCGGCATGTGCTAATGCTTCCAGTGCCATACCACCGGTCATGGCGCCATCGCCAATAACCGCCACCACCTTGCGCTCGTCGCCTGCGTTTGCCAAGCCAAGCGCCATGCCCATGGCGGCTGAAATGGACGTGGAAGAGTGCCCTACCCCAAAGGTGTCATACTCGCTCTCACTACGCTTGGGGAAACCAGATAAGCCGCCACTCTGGCGCATGGAGTGCATGCGATCCTTGCGACCGGTGAGTATTTTGTGAGGGTAGGTCTGGTGGCCTACATCCCAGACAATCCGATCCAGGGGTGTGTCGTACAGGTAGTGCAGGGCCAGCGTCAGTTCAACAACACCAAGGCCAGCCCCAAAGTGACCCCCGGTCTGCCCTACCGTCCAAAGCAGGTAGGCGCGCAATTCCTCGGCCAGCGTTTCGAGTTGTTCACGCTCAAGCTTCCGCAAGTCAGCGGGGGTCGAGATCGTGTCCAACAACGGGGTTTCCGGCCGGACCAGGGGAATTTCCTTGAGCATGGGCGGATTCTACCGCAGCTGGCGTGCCCGATGAAGCATAGCAGGCGCTTCGTTTCAGTCGGCCGGAATGACAATCGCCTCGCCGGCGCCCATAAATTGGGGCACCTTGCGGTAGTCCATGGAACCACGGCGGGCGCCGTAAACCGGTTCGACCTGGTCGATCTCGCTCATACGGGTGATCAGCAGGGCATTGCCTCCCAGTGCCTGGGCCTGGCGCTGCATTTCGCGGATCACGTAACTTTCCTTGCCGTTGCGGGTCTTACCCAAGTATTCACGGCTGCTGGCACTGACCGTATCGATGGTTTTGTAGCTGGGAGGTGGCTCGCGGAATACGGGCAAGGCGTCGTGGGCGGCTTCCTCGGCTACGACAAGGCCCCCGAGCAGCAACGACAGTATAAGCGCGGCACAGCGAATCATGGGCTAGTTGTAGCAGACGAGAGCAGCCCCGTCCAAACTAGGGACACAGGGCCAGTAAATGCTAATATTGCGGCCTCATTACGGAGTAGTCATTCATGCCCCAGAAAGTCGCACTCATCACCGGCATCACCGGGCAGGACGGCTCTTACCTGGCAGAGTTCCTGCTGGAGAAGGGCTACGTGGTGCACGGCATAAAACGCCGCAGCTCGCTGTTCAATACTGAGCGGATAGACCACATCTACCAGGACCCGCAAACCGATAACCGCAACTTCATTCTGCACTACGGTGACCTAACCGACGCTTCCAACCTGATTCGGCTGGTGCAGAAAATCCAGCCTGAAGAGATCTATAACCTGGGCGCCCAGAGCCACGTCGCGGTCTCCTTCGAGCAACCCGAATACACCGCCGATGTCGACGCCCTGGGCTCTCTGCGCCTGCTGGAAGCCATTCGCCTGCTGGGGCTGGAGCAGAAGACCCGCTACTACCAGGCCTCGACTTCCGAGCTGTACGGCCTGGTGCAGGAAACCCCCCAGACCGAAACCACACCCTTCCACCCGCGTTCGCCCTACGGCGCGGCCAAGCTCTACGCCTACTGGATTACCGTGAACTACCGCGAGGCCTACGGCATTTACGGCTGCAACGGCATCCTCTTCAACCACGAGTCACCGCGCCGGGGGGAGACCTTCGTCACCCGCAAGATCACGCGCGGCCTGACCCATATCAGTCAGGGCCTCGAACCCTGCCTGTACATGGGCAACCTGGATTCGCTGCGCGACTGGGGCCATGCCCGGGACTATGTGGAAATGCAGTGGCTGATGTTGCAGCAGGACGAGCCGGAAGATTTTGTGATTGCCACCGGCAAGCAAATCTCGGTGCGCGAGTTTATTCGCCTCTCAGCCGAGAAACTGGGCATCACCATCGAATTCAATGGCGAGGGCGTCGACGAGACCGGAACCATCAGCGCCATCGACAGCAGCGTTGCCGATGAGAACATCACCAGCAAGGTAGGCGATGTCATTCTGCGGGTCGACCCCCAATACTACCGCCCGGCGGAGGTCGAGACCCTGCTTGGCGACCCCAGCAATGCCAAGGCCAAGTTGGGTTGGGAGCCAAAGATCACCCTTGATGAAATGATCAGTGAGATGGTCGAGGGCGACCTGGCCGAAGCCAAGAAGCAGCGCCTGCTGCAAGACCATGGTTTTGATGTGAACCTGGCGCATGAGTGATCGCATTTTCATTGCCGGCCATAACGGCATGGTCGGCGCCGCCCTGCTAAGACAGCTGCAGACACAGGACAATGTAGAACTTGTCACCCGCTCGCGCAGCGAACTGGACCTGCTCGACCAGGTAGCCGTAAAAGACTTCTTCGAATGCGAGGCCATTGATGCGGTCTACCTGGCGGCTGCCAAAGTCGGCGGCATTCACGCCAACAACAGCTACCCCGCCGAGTTTATTTATCAAAACCTGATGATCGAGGCCAACATCATCCACCAGGCGCACAGCGCCGGGGTGAACCGGCTGCTGTTCCTGGGCTCGTCCTGCATCTACCCAAAGCTGGCCGAGCAGCCCATGGCAGAAAGCGCACTACTGAGCGGAGCGCTGGAGCCCAGCAACGAGCCCTATGCCATCGCCAAGATCGCCGGCATCAAGCTGTGCGAATCCTATAACCGCCAGTACGGCCGCGATTACCGCAGCGTTATGCCCACCAACCTATATGGCCCCAACGATAACTTCCATCCTGAAAACAGCCATGTCATCCCGGCCCTGCTACGACGGTTTCACGAAGCCAAAGAGAGCAAGGCGCCTAACGTGAGTATCTGGGGCACCGGCAATGCCAAGCGGGAATTCCTGCATGTGGATGATATGGCCAGCGCCTCCATCCATGTGATGAACCTGAAGCGGGAAGACTACGAGGCCGAGACAGCGCCAATGCTCAGCCACATCAACGTCGGCACCGGGCAGGACTGCTCCATCAGGGAACTGGCAGAGACCATCCAGAGGGTAACTGGCTATCAGGGCAACATCGAGTTCGACAGCACAAAGCCCGACGGCGCCCCGCGCAAATTGCTGGATAGCTCAAAGCTCAGCGCGATTGGCTGGCAACCTGGTTATTCGCTGGAAGAAGGACTGGCGGATGCCTACCGCTGGTTCTGTGAGCATCAGGACTCGTTCAGAGCGGCTTAAGCTCTAAGCGATCGATCCCGTCGAATAATAAGTCCGCCGCCGATGTTTGGGCTGCGGTGCTTTTAGGAGCAGCGATACCCAAGACAGAGCCATGATCAGGATAAAGGTCAGTGCATTGGCCGGCACATGCATGTTGAAATCTACCGAGGAAGACATCAGCAGCCACACTACCGCCATACTTACCGAGAACCCCATCGCCTTGAACAGCCGGGACCTTCGTCGCCGCTGCGCCAATAATGCAGCGAATGCGCTGGAAATGACAAACAAGGCTAGCGGTATGAACCCAATCACGCCGTACTCCGCCAGTAGCTCGACGTAGTCATTATGGGCATGGTCCCAGTAACCCCCAATATCCGACCCTTTATAGCGCGGAAAGTTGGAGTAAAAAGAACCGGCACCTACCCCGTTGAGCCAGTGATCTTTGACCATCTCCAGTGCATAAACAGACACGTCATCTCTCTGTTCAGAGGCAAGGCTGGTCACCTCGAGTCGGTCAACTACTTTTTCGAAACCAAACCAGTTGCCAATGATAAGCGCATCAATCACCAACAGACTGCCAAACAACAGCAATGCGTTGCGGGTCAAACGATGCTGCAGGTAAAGGCTCAGGAAGCCCATGCTGACCAGCGCGGTAAAGAAGGCGGCATTACCCATCCGTGAGCGGGTCAGCACCAGGCCAATGACCATGATCGCCAGGAACAATCGCAGGCGCAGCTTCGGGCCCAGCACCGTATTCACCACCCGCCGCCAGAACTCGCGCCAGTTATTGGCCGGGTATTTCTCCATGTCGGCCAGCAACAAGCCGATGCCCAGGGCCAGGGCCAGCACCAGGTACCCTGCCAGATGCGGCCGGGCGATGAAGGTGCCGGTGGCCATGCCAATATAGGCGCCCTTCTTGTAGAAAAACCCATATTCCAGTCCCGACAGGGTCATAAAGCCACCGTAGGCGGCCTGGAATACGCCGCCGAGGACTACCGCGAAACAGAGCATGCGGATGCGCTTCTTGCTGTCTACCAGCTGCAGCACCAGGGCAAAGAAACAGGCATAGGCAAGCCCCTGCAGCATGCGGGTGTGGGCAGCCCAGGGGTCTGCCGTCTGAAAGCTGGTTGGAAAGGTTTGTACAAATGCCCACAGGGGAACCAGCAGTAAACACAGCAGAGGAAACCAAGCCTGCCGCAGTACAGGTGAGACATCCAGCCGCCCGCGTAGCACTTGCACCAGGCAAGCAAAGCTCAGGGAAAAAATGAGGCCGTTAAGAAACCACAGGGGCCAGGGTGCATTGCTGCCCATTGGTAGCGGTGCCCAAACGACAATGAATAACAGAAAATAATGGAAGTAACGACCGCTATCGGACATCAGTATGAGTTCTTACTCACCATGCCTTTAAATGCAGTCATAAAGATAATCTTCAAATCAAACCACAAAGACCAGTGCTCAATGTAGTAGAGATCATGTTCAATTCGTTTGCCCAGATCGGTGCTGCCCCGCCAGCCATTGATCTGCGCCCAACCAGTGATACCAGCCTTGACCAGGTGCTTCTGCATGTAGCCCGGGATCTCATCCTTGAATTGATCAACGAACACGGGGCGCTCCGGGCGCGGGCCAACAATGGACATATCACCCTTGAGTACATTCCAGAACTGGGGTAATTCATCCAGGCTGGTGCGGCGCAGGAAGTTACCAAAGCCGGTTGCCCGGCCATCACCTTTCCTGGCCCAGACAGCACCTGAGGCTTCCTCGGCATCAACCGGCATAGAGCGAAACTTGTACATCTCAAAGTCGGAACCGTACCAGGATTTTCGTGTTTGCTTGTAGAACACAGGACCCGGCGAGCCCAGCTTTACGCAGATGGAAATTGCTAACATCAGGGGTGATATCAAACATAGAATAACAACGGCGACCAATCGATCTTCCAGGAACTTGATCCACGTGTTCACGCCTTCCATCGGGGTAGATGACAGGTTAATCGCCGGCAACCCGGCGACTTCGCGAATGGACTGATTAATTAACTGATAGCCGAACAGATCCGGCATGTAGATCACGTCCGCCACTGTGTCCTTGATACGATCCAGGATCATACGCAGCTTGGGCTCGTCTTTTAGTGGCAGGGATATCCAGATCTGGTTCACCTGATGATCATCAAACCACTCCTCCATATCACAAGGCGGCAGGACTAGCCCCATAAACTCATCGTGATGCACGGTCTTATTATCTGCATCAACACAGAACACTGATTGAATATCATAGCCGCTGCGCTGCAAATACTGCAGTCGCTCGGAAAGTTTAGGCAGTGAGTCGAGGCTGCCAATAATAGCCACCTTGCGATTACTCAAACCATGCGCCCGGAAGTAGCCCAGTAAGGCCTGGTAGGTAAGCCTGGCCAACCAAAACGCAAGAACCGACAAAACAAACCAGATAACGATCCAGCGTCGCGAAAATACGGCACTGGTCTTGGTGACGAATAACAAGATAACCGTGAAGACGAATATCTTCGATGCCAACACGAATGCCGTGTTCAGGTCTTCCAGCATTTCTTTGTCACGAAACAGGAGTTCCTGACCCTGGTAATTGGAACACAATATGAGCATCAATGCAGCCATCGATACGCCAACAGCGTACGCCGACGGCAGACTGAAATCTGCAAATACCAAGTAGCGAGCAGCGTAAGCTGCCAGCAACAACGCAGCCAGATCGAAAGCTAACTTACCTACTGTTGCAGTATTGGCAATGTTTCTGTTCATTCGCGCTCAACAACCATGCAGCCGGGCAAACTTTCCGGCCATTCCCTGTTTACTAAAAGTGTAGTGCAGATTTCTCGTTTTCGCCCATATTCGTCTGCGACCCGCAACAGCTGACCTGCCATAGTCGGCTGCTCTAGAGCTACCGCAGCGAGCTTGCCCACAAAGGCCTGGCGGCCAACATCGTCAAGAGATGGCCAGGCGGTGGCCGTGGCATAGGCCATCTGCAATAAAACAACTCTCTCCCAAGGGGAAAATTGTGCTGCGGCACCAAGGTCTGAAGAAAGATTTTCTGCAACCTGCCAGCGTCGCGCTTTTAAAAGGGCACGGGAAGAGTAGCTGAAACCATGCGCCGGTCGCCGCGATACCGCTTGGTCGTAATACCACGCCGCCCGATCCAACGACTTGCGGACTTCACCCCCTTCAGGCGCGGGAGTAAAGCTATACCACTCGTGGATCCTGGCCGCACGCAACAGCGTGTCGGGGTTGTGGGTGTTGTAAAACAGAGCCCGCCGCATGTGCCGCCGCGCACGTTGCCACTGCGCGGTAGAATCGATTGACCCCTTTGACTCCCAGAACCGCTCATAACGCTTGCCCTGGAAAGAGTGCAGCTCCGCCAGGAAGTAGCGAAAACTGGTCCAGGCCGCGCCAAACAACGCGAAGGCGAGAAAACCAACGCAAATTTTTTGCGCTGCAGAAGAGCTCACGCCGCAGTCTCCGTAAACAGCGATTGGGCGATTTGCAGGGGCCGCTCACGCACCAGGCGCCAGGATTCTTCCTCGCCCACAATCCTGGCCGCTGCAGCACGGCCCGGCTCCAGGTCTGGAGGACGGTGTTTCACGTTGTGGGCATCTGAGGCAATGATGGTGACCACGCCCATCTCCAACAAGTCCAGGGCACGATGCTCGGCGGCCTCACCGAAACGACCGGCCACCGACATGGCAGTGAGTTGAAACAGGCAGCCCAGTTCGACGAAGGGCGTAATTTTGTCGAGATCACGCATTACATCCTTGTTGCGCTCCGGGTGCGCGATCATCGGCTGTATATTGCGATCCAGCAGCCACTGCACCAGTTTGTCACTGCCCGGTGGCACATGGCTGTGGGGCAGCTCCAGCAGCATCACCTGCTTGCCTTGCCATTGCCCGAGGAAAGGCACCAGGCCCTGTTCCACCATGATCAGTATTTCCGGGCTGATGCGCACTTCCCCGGCCATACCCAGTTGCAGCCCGATATTGTGCTCGGCTAGCCCGGCACGGAACGCTTCAAGCACAGCGGTGATGGAGGCGGTGGTATTTTCATAGCGGCCGGGATGTACATGGGGGGTTACGGTGGCGTGGGTAATACCGTTGGCGACGGCCAGCGCCGCTAGTTCCAACGCCTGCTCTGGCGTGGCCGGGCCATCATCAATGCCTGGCAGCAGATGGCAATGCAGATCAATCATGCCACCCGTGGCTTGTCATCCTTGCCGCCATTAATACTCCGGACGTTACCGTCGCCACCTTTCTGGTCACCGCTGCTATAACCATAGTAATCGTAGTAGCCACCGTAGTAGTAGTAATCACCACCGAGCTTGGGCGCCTTGCTCGGGTCGAATTGATTGAGGATCACGCCCGCCACCGGGGCATTGGAGTTTTTCAGCCGCTCGATGCCGTGCCTGGCCAGGGTATAGGGGGTGGCGTCGGCCTTCACCACGTAGATGACCGCATCGGCATAAGAGGCCAGCACAAAGGCGTCGCTTACGGCCTGGGTGGGCGCCGAGTCGATCAGGATACGATCATACTTTTCCCCAAGGTAATCAATGGCTTGCACAAAACGCTTTGATGAAATCAATTCCAGTGGGTTTGACGGAATCACACCCGCCGCCAAGATATCGACCCCAGCCGCCTCATAGCGGTGCACGCAATCTTTCAGCTCGGCGGTGCCAGCGATAAAGTTGGACAGGCCCGGCGTATTTGGCGGCAGCTTACAGGTTTTGGCCATGGTGGGCCGGCGCATATCGGCATCGATGATCAGGGTTTTTTCCATCTGACCCAGTGCCGCCGCCAGATTAATACTGACTGTGGATTTGCCCTCGCCCGGCACCGAGGACGTCACCACCGTAATCTTGTGGGCCCGTTCCAGCCCCGACAGAATCAAGCCGGTGCGAATGGTGCGAATAGACTCAGCGAAACTGGATTGCTTGTCATCCAGCAACAGGGTTAAGGGGCCGGCATCTTTGTCGACTTTCGGGATCTTTGGTAGCGCGCCCAGCATGGGCACGTGCAAGCGCTCCTCGACATCGGCCGGCGATTTGAGGGAGTTGTCCAGCGCATCCTTCAGGAAGGCCAACATCACGCCCAGCACCAGGCTCGCCATAAACGCCAGCATCACGCTAAGAGCCTTGCGCGGCTTCACCGGTTCGCGGCCAACCACGCCAGCGTCTACTACCCGGGCATGGGCCGCCTCCATACCGCCAGTCTCGTCAGTTTCCCGGATGCGGGTGAAGAACATATCGTAGAGCTGCCGGTTGGTTTGCACGTCGCGCTGCAGCTCGCGCAGCTTGAATTCCTTGCGGTTGATTTCCTGCACCTGGGCCTTGGCCACCGCTAACTGGCGCTCCAGAGCTTTCTCGCTACTTGACGCCACTTTGTAGTCGTTCTCCACCCCCGCCACGACCCGCACTACCTGGCGCTGCATGTTCTCTGAGGCGGCCTGCAATTTAGACTGGGCCGCTATCATCTTGGGGTGCAGCGGACCATAACGCTTGGACAATTCTGCCACATCGCGCTCGGCTTCGGCTTCCTCTTCCTTCAGCTTCTGTATCAAGCTGTGACGCAACACCGCTGGCAGCGATGCCAGCGCTTCTGGTGACTGGTTTTCCAGCGCTTGCACCTGGGTGTAAATACTCTCCGCCTCGGTGCGTCGGCCACGGGCCTCCACCAGGGCGGTCGTGACCTCGTCCAGCTCACGGGCGGCCAGGGTTTTCACACCAGCCACATCCACCAGCTCTTCCTGCTCCCGGTATTCCTGCAAGCGCACCTCGGAGGCATCCAGGTTTTCCTTCAAACCTTCCAGCCGGCCACTGAGCCAGGTGGCCGCCTTTTGGGTTGCCTCCAGCTTGGCGTCCAGATGGCTGTCGATATACACCGAGGCCAGTTCGTTGACCACGTTGGCAGCCAATTGCTTGTCGTATGATTCGAAACTAATTCTTACCAGTTGTGTATTGCGTACCGGTGCAACAGCGAGTGAATCAATAAAAGCATCCACCACGCCGGCGATGATTTCGTCTTCCGTGGGTTCTTCCAGTTCCAGCTCAAAGGGAGAGTAATCACGCCAGTGAAAGCCCAGCAAGGGTTCCTGTTGCTCGGGGTCAAAATCCTGATGGTGACCGATATCCAGCTTGCGGACGACTTGCTCCGCCAACTCCCGCGACTTGAGAATTTCGAACTGGGTGAGGAAATATTCCTTGCTGGCGCCCCCCAGGCCATACACTTCCTCAATGGAGAGCACCTTGGCTTCCTGGCTCTCGATCATCAGGGTGAGCGTGGAGCGGTACACCGGGCGCATGGCCAGCACCGTGAGCGCCGCCACAATCGACACCGCCACCGCCAGCGCCACGATGTTCCAGCGCTGCTGGTAGATCACCCGCCAGTAATGGCGCAGGTCGATCTCGTCTTCCTGCATATTCCCATCATAGTGCTGAGGTCCGGTTTCCATTAGAAGAAGCTCTCCTCAATGGTGATGATGTCGCCGGGCTTGATCAGCGTGTTCAACTTTGCCAGCCGCGGCTCATCGGTTTCATCGTTGTCAGACGCAATGTAAAACTTGGTACGCGAGGCACGGTCGGTGAACCCTTCCGCCAGGGACACCGCTTTTTGCAAGGTCATGCCCGGTTCGTAGGGGAAGCCACCCGGCTTCTTCACTTCACCGCGCACGTAAAAGCGCCGGTATTCCATGATGGTTACGCTGACCTTGGGGTCCACCAGGTAAGGCCCCTTGAGGCCATCGATAATCAAGCCTTCCAACTGGCTCACGGTGAGACCTTTTGCATTCAACTCACCCAGGAACGGATACGAGAAAGAGCCGGCATCGTTGAGCAAGGCCTCGACGCTCAACTCCTCTTCCCCATAGACCTGGATGTAAATGCGGTCACCCGCCCCCAGGGAATAGGAAGAAAGACCGGTGAGTTGCGCGTGAGCCTGTTGTGGCACCAGCAGCGCAAACAGCAAAACAACAACCAGGCTTCTTAACTCTGTCACTCGAAAAATCCACCTCATAATCAATTGCTTGGCGCAGAAAAAAGGCCACCCTCCTCGCGAAGCGCGGCCCCTTAAGTATGGCAGAAAATGAAAATTACAGGCTGAGATCAAAACCGATCAGGAAAATGTTCTTCTCATAATCCAGATCATCTGGCTGGTTATTACTGTCGCGCTTGTCATAGGTGTAGGACACGCGCACATCCAACCAGCGGCGAAACTCGTACTTGGCGCCAACTTCGGCGTAGTAGAGGTCATCATCCCGCCGGGAGTTCTCGTAGTCGTCGGTGGCGTAACGCAGGCTGGCATAAACATCCGCGCGGCTATTGAAATCCCACAACCAGGCGGCAGTAAATTCGTCTGTGTTGATGAAATCACCGGTACCCGTGGTTTCCTGCACCACTTGCGCCGCGCCAAACTGAAACACGTGTTGCTCGCGCGGCCGCCACGTTACATCGGCGTCCCAGGTAAACTCGTTATCAAAATCATCCCGGGCGCTGTCGTCAAAGTCCTTGTTCAAAACACCCAGCTTTATGGTACCTGTGGTCTTGCCGGTGGCTTCCCAGGTAACACCCAGCAGGAAGCGGGTCTCGTCGCTGTCTAACTGCGGCGTACCGTCTGTAAAGTCAGTTTTGTAATCCACATCGGTGTAGCTAACTTCGCCTAAAACATCGGTTTTTGGCGCTATCTTCCAATAAAATGTACCATCGAAGGTGTTGTTTTCCCGGTCCCGGGTATCCGATTCTGGCTCGTGATTGGTGTAGTCCTTGTCTAAGTAGTCGCCGCCAATCTTCAGGCGACCCTTGGAGTCCGCACCACCATAGGTGTAGTGGCCTGCAAATACCGTGTCTTCATACTCGTCAGGCTCATCGATCAATAACGCCTGCTGGCCTTCGCTGAAACCGGTACCCCGATCTTCATGCAGGGAATAGAAGCCGGCCGATACATCAATCATATTCTTGGAGTTGAACTCGACGTGAGCGTCACCAGCAACACTCCAGTCGGTATAGTCATCATCACCACTGTCATTATAGGTACCATCCACCAGGTCCAATTCCAGGGTGTATTCGTTATTTCTGTCCTTGGCGACAGCTTCAATATTGGGATGGATCAGGAAAATCGTGTCATCTTCCTCATCATCCGAGGAATTGAAGATGTTGTCGTCGTATTTGGCATCCAACCCAAGAGTAGGCGTTATCTCAAAAGGCCCCGCCGAGACACTAGCAGGATCAGCAGCAAGCGACTGACCACTTGCCAAAGTGAGCATTACACCCAAACCTACAAGAAACCCATATTTTACGTTCACCACTCCGATCCCCCAGTGACAGATAATTGTGACGTCAGTCACAGTATAGACGGTGATTCAACCCTGTCATTTTTTTGTGTGACCCGGGGCCCCCTGCGATTCTGGCGATGACTACGGTGAGAATTCTCCTAAACTTGATAGAGAATAGAGCTCACCATACGGTGGACTTGAATCAAGGTAGAGCAAGTTATTGGAGCCCTGATTGATAGCCTGCAAAGGAGCCGGTGGGGGCCGCCAATCGCAAGGCGCCTTTGGCGTGCTTGGCAGCAGCCTATACTTTATCTTGGGAGCAGCCTATCGTACTGCTAACATCCGCGCATTCACTAATGCAATTTCTCGGCGACCTTTGCTAATTATGGACAACCTCTAAAGACAGACCATGAATGTCATCACTTTGTCAGACACCCTTCTAGCTGAGTACTGCAAGTCACTGCAAGACTGCATCGCAATAGCTGGCTTCAAGCCAGATGTAATCATCCCGATAGCGAATGGGGGTGCATACGTCGCTGAAAGGATGGATTTTCAAGATGCAAAGATATGCGTAGTTAGCTTAAAACGCGAGGGCAGCCGAATTAAAGAACAGCTTAAACTAGCCTACATTTTGAAAGCTCTACCCTACTGGTTGTTAAATCTTTTTAGAATTGCCGAGGCAAAGATCTTGGAGCGAACCCAGCAACCTGAGCAGCTCGATCGCTCTGAAATTGAGAAGATTAGAGAAGAGCTTAAAAAAGTGCTCCCCCTTCACCAAACAGCAATATTGATCGTTGACGACGCCGTAGACAGCGGAAAGACACTCGCGACAGTAATGATGGCTACTAGAGACCTGGCTGGGCCACAAGTTGACATTAGGAGTGCGTCCTTGGTGGTGACGACGGCATCACCTAGAATAGTTCCTGATTACTTTCTAATAGGAGAAGACCTGCTCCGCTTTCCCTGGTCGAATGACTTTAAGGACTAACTGCAAATCAGAGGCACAAGCGGTGCTACCGAGAATCATGAACATCGGACTGGTAATTCCCTGCCTGAACGCTGGTGCTACAATAGCGGCCACGATCGACTCCATCCTGGAGCAAAAATATCCGGCACTCGATTTACTGGTTGTGGATGGCGGTTCCGCCGACAACACAATGGAGGTTGTCCAGAGCTATGGAGATCAACTTCGCTGGATTAGTGAAGCTGATGAAGGACAAGCTGATGCGATAAACAAGGGCTTGAAGAATGTTTATGGCGAAATAGTAAAATGGGTGAACGCCGATGACGTATTAACGCCAGATAGTCTTGTTAGAGTGGCCCATTTTTTTTCTCATAACCCCGACGTCGATTTCGCGTATGGCGACATCGAGTTTATAAATATGGACGGAGAGGTTATTGGAATTCACAGGGAGCCCTCTTTTTCTAGCTTTGTCATGATCTACGGCCATAATCTCTTTGCCGATCCTGCGTCATTTTGGCGTGCTGACGCAGTCAAGGCGATTCACTATCTGGATAAAGAGAATCGATATTCCATGGATTATGAGATGTGGCTAAAACTCTACAATGGGGGGGCCACATTTCGGAATTTGCCTTTTGTTCTTGCTCAATACCGTATCGAAGAAAATAATGCATCCATCTTCAACCAAAACGAAATGCGCATTGAGCACTTCGATATACTTACAAGATACTCGCCATGGCTTGCAAAGCTATCGACAAATATGCGGTATAAGCTGCTTTCAATATTGCTGATTGTTGCCAGGATTTATAAGACCGCTAAGGTGTTTTTCGAGCGGCGGGAATTTAAGGTTCTGAGCTTCGAGAAACTGGTCGAGAAGGCAAGGTCCTGAAATGGAGAACACCAGAAAAGTCGCACTTGTAGATCTTGATGGTACCTATATCACGTGCAACTCTTTTCACATGTGGATTAGGTTTATGCTGACAAGCGGAACAAAATCTCTTCCCATCCACCGAGCTCTACTTCTACGCTTGCGACTATATCTTCTTTTTATTCTCAGAAAAACCAGAGCACTCAATCATTCTCACTTTAAACGCGCTGTGCAAATGACGTGGCATAAGTATTTCACTGCCTCTCAAACTAAAATACTGTTGAGTGAATTCATTCCTTCACTACAAACAAAAATAGCGCCATATGTTCACGCAGAGCTGGTGAGTCTTAAGGAAGAATCAACTATTGTGATCTTGACTACGGCTGCACCAGAAGAATATGCCTCGAAATTTGCGGAATCCAGCAACCTCTTTTTAGCCTGTATCGCCACTAGCCCAGCCACTTCACCATCCTGGCATGACAACGTTTCCTTGACGAAGCGAATACGCACGCTGGACTTTTTAGGCGCGAATGATCTGGCAGAATGTTATTTGATACTGTTCACTGACCACATAGATGATCTATACCTAATTGAGGCCTGCCACGAAGTACATCTGCTCCTCCCAATAAGTGAGAATATTGCTGCTCTTTCGTCCCGTTACAGTGATAAAATTTTCCATGTTGGTTACTGAATATATGTCACTATGCCAGAAATAATTTGGATTTTTTATTTGAATGAGATGCGGGGGCCTTTCAGTTTCTGGGAGGTGCGGTTGCTTGCAACTAAGTATCGAGATTTTTCTGTGTATTTAGGAAACGATGACTGGATCGCATACGAATCCTGGGATTGGACTAGCCCCAATACTACCTCGCCACCAATGCACCCACCAGCAGCAGCTCACAGCTTTCCAGTAGCCGCGAAGCGCTTCCTGAAAAGACATGTAATGCGCAATTGCCACTGATCGTGAAAGTATTGGTGGTGGGAGTTTTCAAAGAGAACCCTTCCGAAGGCATGGAGGTTATTACGGCCGCCATCGTCAACTCACTACAAGAAGATTTCGGAGCTAATGTTGCAGTATATTCAACACGCACCACACTAAAGTATTTAACGCAAATTCTCCACTTTAAGCCTCAAGTCATTGTATTCACCCACGGGCCAGGGATAGGCGTGTTGCTGCTTTCTCGATTATTGCATTGCATCACTGGTGCCAAGATCATTTGGGTCGCCTCCAGGCCGTCTCTCACCAACGTCCCAAGCCTTGTTTTGCGTAGCACGCATGTTGACCATATTCTGCTCGGCCAATCCAACAAACAACTCAGTGCGATACAGAAGCACACCTCTGCGCAACTGCACAACATTGTAATCGGCATTGACTTTGGGCGGATCCAAGATCGTAAAACCGACAAGCAGGCCACTCGAAGTCGAATTCTTGGAAGGCAGTGCAATGCGTCGGCCCCGCTACTTCTTCATGTTGGACATATACGGCATAATCGTGGCCTCGACAAACTTGTAGAAGTTAAGGAGTTAATGGGTGCTTCCGTGGAGATCGTCATAGTTGGCAGCCCTGCTCTAACTGCGGATCAAGCCCTTGTAGACAAACTTAAAGCTGCCGAAATTTCTGTTTACAGGGAATTTTCAGACGACTTGGGTTCAATATACGATAGTGCCGATTATTACGTATTTCCTTTGGATCCCAACACTGGTGGCGCCGTTGATTTACCACTTAGTGTACTGGAGGCACTCGCAAGTGGTACCCCCGTCTTAAGCACGCGCTTTGGAGCACTGCCACATAAGCTTAAAGACGTGCGTGGAATAGTTTTCTCAAACTACTGCAACATTGTAGATATGATGGTAGAACATACAAAGAATCTTCCCACGGGGCAGGTTGTTGATCCACTACCGCCGGAATTTGATCTAAGAAACGTCGCCCAAGCGATTATTGAGTTGTCCAGATGAATACCAGAAAGAAGCAAGTATTGATCACACTCATTGGAACTGACGGTAGTGGGAAGACAAGCACGCTCAACGCACTCTCTTCGATGTTGGAGACCTCTCAATATACTTCATCGCAATTGTGGTGTGGGGCTGAATCCTACTTGATGAGGCCAATCAGGGCGGTACTGAGCTTGGCACGGCGAAACGCGGCAGTCCCTGGAAAAGGAAACACCACTTACGAATCAGAGGTTTTCGAGAAGCAGGAACTGGGTAGGAAATTCGGCATATTCACAAGACTGTATGTATGGCTGGTACTTCTCGACTATGGCATGCAGTACCAATGGAGGATGTGGCGTTATCGCAACTCCCAGGTCCTGCTTTTAGATCGTTATTTTTTCGACGTCGCCGTAAATCTCGCTTTAACACTCGGCTGGAGTACCAGCCAGCTAATTGGCTTCATTCAAGTTCACAGTGGTCGTTTCCGGCTTCCTGATTTACGCTGCTTTGTCTATGTGCCTCCCACCATATCAATGGCGCGAAAAGATGATATTCCAGATATTAGTTATTTAGAGCTTCGACTCAAGTATTATCAATCTATCTCAAATCACTACACATTTTACGTCGTAGATGGTCAGGGTTCGGTTAATGACAACGCAGCCGATCTCTACAGGAAACTGCAACAAGTAATGCAAACCTGTCAGGTACATTACGTACACAGTAACAACGAGGATGTCGGCGGCGCTGACTACTGCTCGTTTCGCATGGCACAAGCAGTAAACGATTCTGAAACGTACAGCAGCGTCGTCAGCCTTCGCTTGCGAACTGACATCGTGCAACAGTATCAAGATGCTGGGGTGCCAGTTCATCTTGGAAGCTTTTGTCGTCCACAACTTAGCAGAGGTCTTTTCCCGATTTTATCCTTACCTTTTAGAGGCGTTCACACGATATGGTACTTTTGGCGTCTGTTTCGTCGCCAACAACCTGACATTGTTCACTTGAATGATCTCTATGATTTTCTGCCAGGAATCGCTGCCAGAATTGCCGGAATACCGGTTGTATATCATATACGCATGATCAGAACGAACGCGCTCGAGATAGCGATCTTATCACTGTTAGTGCGTTACTTAAGCGCGATGTCTTTTTCAGTATCCGAGGCAGTCCGTGAAACCTACTTTTCTCAATCATCAGTGGCACGTCCTGTTCATCTTCCTTTGGTTGTACATGACTGGGCAGACCCAACTCTTATAGATCTCACGGAAACGAGCGAGCGGCCTGATGAGTTCGCTCCATATGAGATCGTCGTTGTAATGATAGGTAGAATTGAGTGGTGGAAGGGTCAACATGTATTCCTTGAGGCAGTGCGTGGAATCAAAGAGCGATATACATCGGTGGGCTTCTTCCTGATTGGTGGCACTGTGAGCGGAAAAGGAAAACAAGCTTATGCCGAAAAGATGCTAGCAATTGCAGAGGAACTGGGTGTGCACTATCTCGGAATTCGAAAGGATATATCAGCAATACTGGCACATACGGATATCTCTGTGCACGCTTCTGTTACTCCCGATCCTTTCCCCGGGGTAGTTCTTGAAAGCTTGCTCTCTAAATCGGCAACCATAGGGGCCGCCGCTGGCGGCGTGAACGAAATGATTCGTAACGAAATCGATGGTCTAACTTACACTCCTGGCGACGTCAGCGCGCTTACCACTTGCCTGGAAAAGCTTCTGGATCATCAACCAACCAGGCTTCGGTATGCACTTTCCGGTCGAAGGCACATTCTCGAAGTGGTGGATAAGGAGACAATACTTGGTGACATTCTCGCCCACTACAGCACTTGTTGGAAATAGCAATGAGTATCAATAGGGAGGAAAGCATAGCCCAACTCAGGAAGATGTTTGATGTCATAGGCTCCCCTTTTACAGAGAGTCATGTTGGCACGCTGCCAACACCTGATGATGTCGACCGCTTGTTCGATTTTTCGTTTGAGAATCGGGTGGGGCTACTATTCTTGCAGCGCTGCAAAGAACAGGGGGTAGTTCTTTCTCCGACTGGAAATTCCAACTTCAAAAAGCTTGACCAACGAAGGAGTGACACTGAGGACATTGTTGTAAAAGTCACAGAGCTATTGGATGAGGTCCTCAAAGATGAATGGACTATGTTCAAAACCATAAAACCTTTTCCTTCCACACCAAATGACACAGATTTATTTCCATTTGATGAAAATAAACATGGCATTCTTTGTCAGCACTTGCTGGATTCAGGATTCTCTTTACTTGAAAAAGCACCGCTACAAACTACACTTATTGAGGATAGCGGAACGGGCATCGCAGACAGCGATAAGCGGGGCGGGGTTTGGTATATCGATTGCTACAAATCTCCAGGCGCAGACTATTTCAAGTACCTCGACCCAGCCAAAATGAAACGGCATCTCGTCCTCACCGAAGTCAAGGGCGCCATGATCCCAAACCTCGCAGCACCCGCTGAATTGGCAGCTATTTGTTATCACAACGTATTCCCTGAGCGTACCTATTCGGTTGAATCTTTCTATCTGATCCTGCACTACCTGAAAGACATGGAGCAAAAGAGTCTCGTCGATGAGTTTGTAGCGACTGTTGAGGAAAACTACGTACCACGAGCTGTCTCTGCAAATATTGCTGTTACCAGGGCGCTGCACAGGCATCACTTTGGTTTCGTGCCGTCTATCTTGGATGAGCTTCTGGCAATTTTCGATAAATCCATAAGTGAAGAAAGGACTATAACTACTGACAACTATTACTTACCCTACAACTTCAGCAACCCTTGTTTCTGGCGATGTTTCGCTGAGAAACTGAGAGACCCAATCTCATTGAAGTCTTTGTTCGTGCAAGCATTTCACATGCTTAATCCGGCGTTTGCCTGGGGCGTCTTTCATATCATATGGAAACGAACACGCCCAGGCTCTATATATAAGCAAATGTGATTGATTGTAAGTGGCAATTGGGTACAGTTGTAATACTTTGAGGCGGAAGGGGCAGTGATCAAAATAGCGTTCAAGAAGTTGCTCAGGCATTGGGGTTACGAAATTCAACCCTACAATGTTAGCTGGAGTTCCTCTGCGCGTCTAAATACATTCCTAAAGTATCACAATATTGATTTAGTACTTGATGTCGGTGCAAATACGGGACAGTACGCATCAACATTACGTGATACAGGTTATACGGGGGAGATTATCTCTTTCGAACCGCTCCCACACGAGTTCGAACTACTTCAGGAAAAAACCAGAAAGGATGGAAACTGGTCAGCATTTAATTTTGCCCTTGGGGATATTGACAGCTCACTGAACATCAATGTTGCAAAAAACTCTGTAAGCAGTTCGTTTCTTCCCATCATGAATGAACACTGTGAAGCCGCTCCAGAGTCGGTTTATACAGCGTCTCATCTGGTTGATATGCGCAGCCTAGACACTATATTCGATCCGACATGGAGGAACCGGAGAATATTGATGAAAATTGATACTCAGGGCTATGAAGAATTGGTTATTGAAGGTGGCGCCCTTGAACTACCACAGATACTGGCCCTCCAGGTAGAAATGTCGCTACAAGAGCTTTATGAGGGAGCCAAAATCTATAAGGAGATCATTTCTCTACTGAATACGCACGGCTTTGATCTATGCGGCATTGAGCCGGGCTTTTCCGATCCAACCAGCGGTGCGATGCTACAATTTGACGGATATTTCTTGAATGGGCGATCACAACTCAGTCCCTTATGAAGATAGGCGTCGCTATATTTCTGGGGCTTTGTGTCTCCAAGCTCGTCAACTTTCTATCGCAACTATTGCTTACTAACTCTCTCTCAGTAGAAACATTTGGCTTCTATTCCCTCATCATTACCACGTTCTCAATTCTCGCGGTCGTTTCTTCGGCAGGTTTACACAATGGCGTCATTAGATATCTCTCAATTGAAAGTGTAGAGCGCAAGATAAGTCGAAACGTTCTGTCCATTTATCACAAAGTACTTTTTGTCGGATTAATCCTTAGCTGCGCCTCGTCTGTATCTCTAGCTCTAATTGCAGAAAGTATCTCCGTTTTTCTGATAGGTAACGAGGGATTATCCCAGTCTCTCAAAATTTGCTTTGTTGCACTTCCTTTCTCGGCCGTTCTGATGATTTCTTCGTATTTCATGCGCGCGAGACAAGTATTCTGGCCCGAGGTGCTGATTCGTAATATTCTGAGAAGCGTTGTATTCCTTTCCAGTGTTGGACTATTGCTGCTGCTTGGTTTGAGCGCTGATGAAGCGTTGTTCGTCGCGGCGCTTGTGCTCTCTTACGTTATAGCATCCATCTTAAGTCTTCTGGCACCCATGGTCTATTTTCGAAGAGTTGGCGCAGAGAAAAGTCCAATATTTCGCATAAGTGAATTTTTCAAATTCAGCATTTATTCAATACTAATATTGGTTTTTTATGAAGGCTTACTAGGTTCCGACAAGTATGCAATCGCCATTCTAATGGATGATGCTAATGCACTCGGTCTATACTCAGGCGCCTCCATGGTCGCTCGCCAGACTGAGGTTTTCTCCATTGTCATTTTAACTATTATCGCACCCAAAATTGCCAGCTTTCCAGAATTTTCCGATAAACTTTACAACTACGTTAAGACTATTTCTATTCAGATTTTTCCACTCGCTGTAGCACTCATGATTGCAGTAACAGCTGCATCTCCATTTATACTTGGTTTGCTCGGACCATCGTATCTGGAGGCAAGAATTGAGTTCTTGGTACTCTCACTCGGGTTCATATTCTCCAGTATCATTACACCAGTTGGCGCCGCCCTTCAGTACACTTCCGGAATAAGATATGAAATATTTATTATGCTGTTGGTCATGATAGTCAATCTATTGTTATTGTATCCTGCGATAACTTTCTTCGGCACACTCGGCGCTGCAATTTCAACAACTTTCGCACTATTTCTGGTAGGGGTTATGCGCTCTCTATCTTTACAGTATCTGGCCCGCTAAGGGTATGTCGCGTAGGACATTCGGCATAGCGCTAATTATCGTTTGGGCTTTGTTAGCCAGGCCAGTACTGGAATCAGCCGACATGGGAGCGCAACTTTGGTTGGTTACCACGTTATTGATGATCTTCTTTTCATCACAGTTTGTTAGTCTCCTAATCCTGCTTGCATACATCGTCTTCTTTCAGCAGTCTATCTGGTACTCAGGATGGGACAACCCTGTGCTTTCCATTTACGAGTACGAGCTAGCAAATTTTAAGTTTATTGAGATAATCGTAACGGGCATTTTGGTCAAGGCCGCACTGACTCTCCCTCAAAGGATTAGAATCCCGAAAAGCCAGCGATATTTTTTGGGAAGCTGGGTTTTTGTCATCGCGATTGGCATTAGCGTAGCGTGGATAAAACAAAAGAGTGCTTATGACATGTTTGTTTTTTCCGAATTTAGAACTTTACTGTTGGGCATGTTGACGTACGTCTATCTTTGTAGCTTTTGCAGAGACAGAAAAGAGGAAATACTGGATCTCTTTCTTACTCTTGTAGTGATAAAGATCGTATTGGTATTCTCTGAGTATCTAGCTCAAACTCCTTTGATGTGGCAAGCGAATGCAGAGAATTACTCTGGCATTGTAAGAGCGTTTTTTGGTGGTGATGCAGATGTCGCCGTAACATGTTTAGCAGCATGCTGGTCTATTACCAAAGCTCTTAACTCAGAAGAGAAAAAACGCAATCGCGCCCTATATTTCGTTGCAGGATTGCTTGTTCTCGTTATTTTCATGTCGCTTAGACGAGGTGGCATTTTGGCGATTGGCATATCTGTACTTTCAATATTGTATTTTTCTCACAATAAGTACACTCTTCACGTTGCAGCATTAGCCTCTATCACCGCAGGCCTAATAACAATTGACCTGGCACTAAGTGTCGGTTTTCTGCCTGATTTTCTTTATGCTACGGTTGACCGTTTTCTAGGGCGCGGCGTTTCCGCAATATCAAACATGGGTCATATCCAGGACATTAAGGACGCCTGGGTATTCATAGAGAGCAATTGGCTTTTTGGAGGTGGGGCTGGCGCTAGAATTGAATCTCTCCGACCGACCTTACACGGGGCAGACGCGACCGCATCAATATTTGTTCATCAGAACATCCTCCATACCTGGGTAAAGTACGGGGTTATCGGAGTTTTACTTTATCTGGCACATTTTACGTCAACCATAAAACATGGCTGGACGTCACTGCGAACAAACCCTGGGGCGACAGTAGTAATAGTCGCTGTTTCATTTTTGATAGGGAAATTTGTTTGGGAGCTTTTTATTCCGCCCTTCTATCAGTCATTCCGGCAAACATTCCTCTTCTTTCTTGCTGTATTTTTGATTAGTACGTACAGCCGCAAATCCCCCATCCAACCGGGTTCGATGATTGCGCACATTAACGAAGAACTGGATAGTGAGAATTCAAATAGCGTTTTCCTCCGCAATGCTACTTACAAATCGCGCGATTGATCAAACACTATTTCTGTGTATGCCTATAAGCCCCATCCCACTCCCCAATCGGCGGATACACCTGGATCTCCTGCAACCGCGCCAGAAATATCTCCACCTGCTTGTTCTCGAAACCTGGCGCAATTTGCTCAAAGGCCCGCTCGGCGGCCTCCCATTCCTGCTCCATGTAGCAGCGCATAGCTTCCTCGTGGAGTAACTGCAAATTCAGTAGCTCTTCATCGGCATCTTTAAGCAAACACAGGGGCTCATAAATCCTGATCGGCTCATCCTTGCCTTTTACCATCACCTTATCAATATAGCGGTAAAGGAAGTCTTCGCAATGATCTCTGGTTTCTTCGCCCACCAATAAAGAGACACCGTAGAACTTGGTCAGCCCCTCCAGCCGTGAACCCAGGTTAACCGCATCACCTAACACAGTGTATGACCTGCGGTATTCCGAACCCATATCGCCGACGTTCATGGTGCCGCTGTTAACGCCTATGCCTATAGCAATTTCAGGCAGGCCCTGTTCTACAAATATGGGGCGCAATTCATCCACCTTGGCCAGCATCTTTAGCGCCGCACTGATCGCGTGCTTGCGGTGGTTGGGGTCCTCCAGTGGCGCACCCCAGAAGGCCATCACCAGATCGCCAATGTATTTGTCGATGGTGCCGTGGCAATTAAAGATGATGCCGGTCATAGGAGTGAAGAATTCATTCAGCATTTGTTTCAGCTGGTTCACTTCCAGGTGTTCCGAGATCGTGGTGAAATTGCGGATATCGGCAAACAGCACGCTCATATCCCGGGTCTCACCGGCGAAAGAGATAGACTCCGGGTCATCCATCATGCTGTCGATGTGGCTAGTGGGCACATACTGGCCAAACATGTCGTGCAGTTCCCCTCTCAGCTCGGCCTCGTTGAAGAAGCCATTGGCGCCGTTATAGAGCGCTATCAGCAACACCATCAACAGGGGGATCACCGGTGAGAAACTCAACTGGTAGGACGCCCACAACCAGAAATCTGCCATCATCAGCGGCACCATCAGGGCCACGCTCACCACCACCAGCCAACCGGCGCTGAGCAGCGGCGCCACAAGGCTCAGCCCCATCCCCAGGCCCAACACCAGTAACACCAGCGCCGCCTTGGCCCAGTCGGGTTCGCGCGGGAAGCTGATGCCATCGATCAGACCCTGCAGCACGTTGGCTTGTATCTCCACCCCGGGAAAGGAGGGCTCAATCGGTGTATTGCGCAGGTCATACAGACCCAGCGCGGTTGTGCCCACCAACACCGCCTTACCTTGTAACTGCGGAAACTCTTGCAATGAGCTGGCATTGAGAATGTCGGTGGCGGAAATATACTCAAAGCTGTGACGACCCCCGCGATAGGGCACCAATACCCTTCCGATACTGTCAGTACCGATCTGCTGCTTATCCAGCTGCAGGCTGGTCACTACCACCTCTTCCCTGATCGCCGCCGTATTGATCTTGAAACCCACCCGGTCGTTGTGGACCTTGGCCATGGCCAGTGCCAGTGACGGGTAGATCAGGTCACCGTAGCGCATGATCAGCGGGCTCCTGCGCACCACACCATCGTCGTCCGGGGTGGCGTTGAGAAAGCCCCCTTCACTGGCAGCGTTGGTCAGCTGGGTCAGGTTGCTGGAATAGCTCTCCATATCCGGTACCCGCCAGGTATTCGTGCGTCCCAGGTCCACAAAATACCAGGGGGGCGGCAGTTCGCCCTTGGGGGTGGCGTCCTCATTGAGAAACATCACCCCCAGCACCACGTTGCGGCCGGGTAACACACTGGCCAACAGCGCATCGCGGTCCATGGCCGGCACCAGGGATTGCAGGAATTGCAGCTGCTCGACATCGGCAGTCTCGGTGGACTGGCTCTGTAACAGTTCCACCGCCGCGTTGCGCTCGGGTTCGGGGAAGGAGACATCCAGGCCGATAGTTTTCGCGCCAAATTGATTCAGGCGCATCACCAGGTCGGCAATGGTCAGGCGGCTCCAGGGCCAGCGCCCCTGTGCTTCCAGGCTTTTCTCATCGATATTAATAATGATGACATCACGCTCGGCCGGGTCCGAAGCCTCCAGGGTGGCCCGCAGGCGCAGATCATAGATCAGGTAGTCGAGCCGGTTGACGGCGGCGCGCACCGTGGCCGCGTCCGCCACCAACAGCCACAGCGAAAACACGGTCAGCGCCAGCCCCACCAATACGGCCAGGCCATAACGCTGCAGGTAGCGCTGCAACCAGCGCACAAGTTTCATCGGTGTGGGCAGCCGTTTAAGTGAGCACAACCAAAAACGCCCCCTAAGGGGCGTTTGGAATGTGTAAACCTGATCACCGCCACAGCAGCGGTGTTAGGAGTTGGGATCGCCCGTGCTGGCCGGATCATCGCTGAATACCGGTGGCGCAGGTTGAGGTGGCGGGGGGGTATCAGGTGTATCAGGCGCAGCAGGATCACCGAGAGCTTCACCGGAAGCCAACTGGGTACTGCCACGCTCTGAAGGATCACTGTTGCCGAGGTTGCCGGTTTCGTCACCGCCCTGCTCACCACTGGGCGCCTGTCCTGACGGGGTGTCGGAGGTTTCGCCTTCACCGGTATCGTCGTTCACGTCGATCTGCTCACCGGGGCCGGCGCTATAGCGTCTGCCGTTTGTTTCACTGCTCCAGCTGCCGCTGATAATCTTGGTGGTTACCTGGTTGCCCTGTTTGGTGGTCTCGTTTTCAGAACCACGTAATCCCAGGGTGGTGTTGCCGGCCCGAATTTTTACATCACCGGGGTCGCTAATCGCGATCAGGCCCGACACGTAACGCAGTGTGCCGACGCCAATTTCCACGTCGCTGGCATTGTTGGAGGGATTGGACGTGTCGTACACGTAATCGGAAATCTCCACCTTGGTGTTTGACTTGAGGTTGAGCACGGTGCCATCGCTCATCACCACGATCGCCCAGGCGCCGGGACCGGTACTGAGTGTATCGCCGCTGTTGACTTCCATGCCCTCGGTGGCCGAGGTGGAGTTAACGAACACGCCGCCGGATAAGGTGCGAATCTGACCATCGGCGGCCCAGGCTTGCGCACTGATAAACAGCAGCATGATTACAAAATAGCGTAATCTTGACAATAAACGCGTCATAAGGCTCTCTCCACGAAAGCAGTGCTCATTATTCGACCTGGTCTCAATCCACACACCAAAACCGGGTGCATGCAGACCCCTCACAACGAAGAATAGACCCGGATGTGACATCTGTCACGAAACCAGGGATGCTAAATTTGTGATCTTAGGCTAGCGATTACTAGCGCCTAGCCCATCAAATGGCCCAGTTTGCCGGCCTTGGTCGCCAGGTACTTTTGGTTGTGGGGGTTGTGCGGGGTTTCCAGCGCGAGGCGCTCGGTGACTTCCATGCCCAGGGCTTCCAGCGCAGCAACCTTGCGTGGGTTGTTGGTCATCAGCCTGATTTTGTGAATACCGAGATGATCCAGCATCGGCTTGGCGATGCTGTAGTCGCGCTGGTCGGCGCCAAAGCCCAGAGCTTCGTTGGCTTCCACTGTATCGGCACCGGCATCCTGCAGCTTGTAGGCCTTGATCTTGTTGAGCAGGCCAATGCCGCGACCTTCCTGGCGCAGGTACAGAAGCGCGCCGCGGCCTTCCTCGGCAATGGCCTTGAGCGCGGCATGCAATTGCTCGCCACAGTCGCAGCGCAGGCTGAACAGGGCATCGCCCGTCAGGCACTCGGAGTGAATGCGGGCCAGCACCGGCTCGCCATCAGACACGTCACCCAGGGTGAGCACCAGGTGCTCCTTCTCGGTCTCGGTGTCTTCAAAGCCGTGCATATCGAACTCACCCCACTGGGTGGGGAGCCGCGAACTTTCAACGTAACATACTGACACGTAAGGACTTTTCCGAATGACTTGGTGCATGGTTTTGTGCAAAAGGGCGCGTAGTGTAGCAGTTGCGGGCTATGACACGAAAGCGGCTTTGGAAATTGGCCAATCAGTACTTATTGGTCAGCAGCAGGATGCCGTCCTGCTCGGTCATCTTCACGTGCTGCAGGTAGCTCATGCCCAGCAGCACGGTTTCCGGGAAGCTGCCGGTGACGATAGACGCCTGCACGCGCCGTACCGTGATGCCACCCACATCGACCTTATCCAGCATCACCGTGTAGGCCGGCACGATCCCTGAGGCGGTGGCCACCTGGCTTTGCGGGGCGTCGTCAAAATCAATGCCCAGGGCGCGGGCGGTGAGGGAGTTCAGGGCCACAATATTGGCGCCGGTATCGACCAGCACCTGGGTACCGCGGCCATTAATCTGGGCGTTGGTGATGTACTGGCGATTGGCGTTTTTGGGGATGCGCACGGTGGTATTGGCCGGTTTTTGATAGCTGCTGCCGATGTGGCTGGAGACCTTGAGGGTCATGCGCTCGCCATTCACGTCAGCAACGGCTTGCTTGGAATTGGCCTCCAGAATCGCCACCCCCTTCCATTTTTGCCCCACCTTGACCAGTTTCTGCTGGCCGTCGACCTCGATCAGGGCGGCGCCCTTGAACAGGCCCAGCACCTTGATATCGGCCAGGCTCAGCGGGCTGAAGGCGAGCAGGAAAGCAAGCAGGGAGCCCAGCAGGCTGAGGGGCAGGCGCCTCATGTCTGTGGTTTGCGGTAAGTCATGCAGAAATACTAACCGAGCGACCGGGCTTTGACCACGCGCCAGATTTGGGCTTTTTTCGGTAGACAGGCGCAACAACTGCTATTTTTGAAACACCCCTGCGCTGGAGCCCGACCATGACCGACCTGCATATTCGCCCCCTGGAAAGTGCCGATGAGCCCGAGTGGCGCCGGCTGTGGACGCTGTATCTGGAGTATTACGAGTCTGCCGTGGATGAGGCGGTATACCAGACCACCTTTGCCCGTCTGCTCTCGGGCGAGGACAACGAGTTTCGGGGGCTGATTGCGCTGGACGGCGAGCAGCCGGTAGGGCTGACCCACTACCTGTTTCATCGCCACTGCTGGCGGGTAGAGAATGTGTGCTACCTGCAGGACCTGGTGGTGGACACCGCCTGGCGCGGCAAGAGCATTGGCCGGGCGCTGATTGAAGCGGTGTACACAGCCGCCGATGCCGAGGGCTGCCCGCGGGTGTACTGGCTGACCCAGGATTTCAATGAGGCGGGACGCAGGCTGTATGACCGGGTCGGTGAACTGACGCCGTTTATACGCTATGACCGGCCGGGGTGAGGTGAGGACGAAGCAAGAGTGATGAGCGCCGGCTTATAGTTAGCCGACTATCAGGGGCCAGGCATACAGCGCGCCGTGCAAAATCGCACAACTGGCGATTCCCGCCAGGATGTCATCGAGCATAATCCCCCAGCCGCCACCCAGGTTCTTGTCGTAAAAACGAATCGGCCAGGGCTTGGCGATATCGAACAAGCGGAACAGGGCGAAGCCCGCCACCACCATGTACCAGCTATTCGGCAGCGCCCACATGGTAATCCAGAAGCCCGCGAACTCATCCCAGACGATGCCCGGGTGGTCGTGAACCTTCAGTTCCTCACTGGCGCGCCCACAAATCCAGATGCCTGCCACACAGGCGACCAATACCAGCGCGGTATAAAGCGGCAAGGACAGCTGGCTCATCAGCACATATAGCGGCACCGCAGCCAGGGTGCCAAAGGTGCCCGGGGCCTTCGGCGCCAGGCCGGAACCAAAGCCAAAGGCCAGGAACTGGGGCAGACTCTTGAAGGGCTGTGGCTTGTTCTCTGGTGCGTCCATTGCCGGGTTTCCTCCGTTTTTACCTCCGACCCCATTGGGGTCTGACCCCAATGGGGTCGGAGGTGAATTATTGCTGCTGAAATGTTGGTAACCGGGCGCGGTGACGTCGACGTCGCAGCTGACGCTGTCGCCGGCAATCACTTCGCCGATACGGGTGCAGCTGTCGGGTACCTGGTCGGCTTTGTCGGCCGCTACCGTGAACAGTAGTTCGTAATCATCGCCACCGGTCAGGGCCCAGGACATTGCCTGCTGGCTATCGGGTACTGATTGCAGGGCCGGGCTCAGGGGTATGCGTTGGGCATCAATGCGTATACCGACGCTGCTTTGTTCACAGATATGGCCCGCATCCGCCAGCAGGCCGTCGGAGACGTCTATGGCGCTGGTGGCGATTGTGAGTAACTGCTGGCCCAGTTCGATGCGGGCTGTTGGCCGATAGAAGCGCTTGAGTAAATATTCCTTGTGCTGGCCATGGCCGGGCCATTGGCCGTCCATCACCGTCAAGGCGGCGGCCGCATCACCGGTACTGCCACTGACAAACAGCTGGTCACCCACCCGGGCACCGCTGCGCGCCAACGCCGTGGCTTCTGGCACGGCGCCCATAACCTGGATGGTAATGGTCAGTGGCCCGCGGGTGGTATCACCGCCGATCAGCTCGACCTTATAGGTTTCAAGGGCTTGTTCCAGACCGCGGCTGAATTGTCGCAGCCAGGTATCGTCAGCTTCGGGCAAGGTCAGCGCCAGGGTTACGGCGCGGGCCTCGGCACCGGTGGCGGCCAGGTCCGACAAGGCGGTAACCACGGCGCGGTAGGCGACCTGGTCGGGTGGTGCATCGGAATAAAAGTGCGTTCCTTCCACCAGGGTGTCGACCGAGGTGGCCAGGCGTTCGCCGGGGTTGAGTTCGAGTATGGCGCAGTCATCGCCGATCGCGCTGGACAGGGGCGCGAAGTATTTCTCGATCAGGGAGAATTCGTCGGTCATGGCGTTTGAGTTTACGCCATCAGCGGCTAGGCGTCGGCGGCCACTTCCACGCTGCGCAGCTGGTGCGCCACCTGGTCGAGTACGCCGTTGATAAACTTGTGGCTGTCGGTGGCGCCAAATTTCTTGGCCAGGTTAACCGACTCGTTGATGACCACCTTGTAGGGTACGTCGATGCGCTCCATCAGCTCGAAGGTGCCAATCCGCAACAGGGCCCGCTCAATGGGGTCCAACTCTTCCAGCGAACGCTCGACCATATAGGGCGCAAACGCTTCCTCGATGCTGTCGGTATGCGCCGGTATCTCGTGCACCAGGGTGTGGAAATACTCACCGTCGACTTTTTCAAAATCGTAGTCAGTCCGAAATTCCGCCTCGATGGCATTGAGGTCGGCGCCGGCCATATGCCATTGATACAGGGCTTGCATGGCATAGTGCCGCGCTTTGTGGCGCTTGGCGGCCATCGGGTTGACGGGTTTGTGGGCCATGGTCGGTGCTTTAGATCTTGGCCAGCAGGCTGACCATTTCCAGCGCTGAGAGGGCGGCTTCTTCGCCCTTGTTGCCGGCCTTGGTGCCGGAGCGCTCGATGGCCTGTTCAATGCTGTCGACGGTGAGCACACCGAAGGCGACTGGCAGACCGGTTTCGTTCATGACATGGGAAATGCCTTTCACGCACTCGCCGGCCACGTATTCGAAGTGGGGTGTGCCGCCGCGAATGACCGCGCCTAGGGCAATGACAGCGTCAAAGTTGCCAGAGAGCGCGGCTTTTTTACAGGCCAGCGGGATCTCGAAGGCACCGGGGGCGTAGACCACGGTGATGTTGTCATCGCTGATGCCGTGGCGGCGCAGGGCGTCGATGGCGCCTTCCTTGAGATGCTCCACCACAAAGCTGTTCCAGCGGCCCACGACCAGGGCGAACTTGGCATGGCTGGCAGAAAAGTCGCCTTCAATTGTTTTAATTCCACTCATCTTGTTCTCCTTACTCCGAACCTTTCTCCGTGGCTCACTCCGGTGAGACGTATTCTGTGACTTCGAGGTCAAATCCGGAGATGGCATTGTACTTGATTGGGGCACCCATCAGGCGGATTTTTCCCACCCCCAGGTCGCGCAGAATCTGTGAACCCAGCCCCACAGTCATGTAGGTGCTGGTGCTGTCTCCGCCAGCCTGGGCGGTGTCGGCCTTGCCCAGTGCAATATCGACACTGTGCAGCAAATCATCGTCGGATTCACTGCGTGCCAGCAACACCACCACACCCTGTCCGGCTTCATTCACCTGCTGCAGGCACTTACTGATATTCCAACTGGGCCGGCCCGGCGCCTCGGCGCTGAGCATGTCACGCACGGCGGCCTGCACGTGCACGCGCACCAGGGTGGGCGTGTCGGCCGTGATCTCGCCCAGGTGCAGGGCCATATGCACGTGTCCCGCGGTCTGGTCGCGATAGACGGTGAGATTGAAAGTACCGTGGGCGGTGTCGATGCTGCCTTCACGCACCTTGCGAATGGTGCGCTCGCTCACCACCCGAAAGTGGATGAGGTCGGCGATGGAACCGATTTTCAGCTCGTTGCTCTTGGCGAACTCGGCCAGTTCCGCGCCATTGGCCAATTGGCCTTCCGGGGTGAGGACATCGGCCATCATCGCCGCCGGCTGTAAACCCGCCAGACCCGCATAATCTGAAGCCGCCTCGGTGTGGCCGGCCCGGGTCAATACGCCACCGGGTACAACAGTTAAGGGGAAGATGTGTCCTGGCTGCACGATATCGGCCGCCACCGTGGTCGGTGCGACGGCGACCTGGATGGTGCGCGCCCGATCGGCCGCTGAAATACCGGTGGTAATGCCCTCGCGTGCTTCAATCGACACGGTGAAGTTGGATTTCTCGCCACCGGGGTCATCCGCCATCGGTGGCAGCCCCAGCAAGTGGCAACGTTCTTCGGTCATCGCCAGGCACACCAGGCCCTTGGCCTTGCGCGCCATGAAGTTCACATGGTCGGCTTCAACAAATTCGGCGGCCATCATGACCACGCCCTCGTTGACGTCTTTCTCCGCCTCATCGTCGAGCAGCACAACCATGCGCCCCTGGCGCACGTCGCTGATGATGTCTTCTACCGTATCAAGCTTCATATCAATCCTAAGTATTTCACCTCCGACCCCAGCGGGGTCTGACCCCAATCACCTCCGACCCCAATGGGGTCTGACCCCATTTACCTCCGACCCCAATCACCTCCGACCCCAGCGGGGTCTGACCCCATTTACCTCCGACCCCAGCGGGGTCTGACCCCAATGGGGTCAGGTGTCGGTGGGGGTGAGGAATCCGTGTTCGGCCAGCAGGGCTTTGCTGATGCCGGCGCTGCCGGGATCGGCGGCGGCATCGCCTTGCAGCAGGCGTTCCAGGTAACGGGCAATCACGTCGACTTCCAGGTTTATCCGGGTGCCGACCTGGTACTCGCTGAAAATTGTCTCTTCCGTGGTTTGCGGAATAATGTTCAGGTCAAACTCGGCGCCGTTGACGGCGTTGACCGTCAGGCTGGTGCCGTCTACGCAAATTGAGCCCTTGTGGGCAATGTATTTGGCCAGGCTGTCCGGCGCGCGCAGTACCCAACGCACTGAGCGGCCGTCGTCATGAAAACTCACCACTTCGCCGACACCGTCGACATGGCCCGACACTATATGTCCGCCCAGCCGGCTTTGCGGGGTCAGGGATTTCTCCAGGTTGACCGGGTCTCCCACATTCAGTCCGCCCAGCGTGGTAAAGGCGAGGCTCTCGTTGGACACATCGCACCAGTAGCCATCACCGGGTAATTTGGTCACGGTCAGGCAGCAGCCGCTGGTGCAAATGGAGTCACCCAACTTCACATCAGCCAGGTCCAGCTTGCCGGTGCGAATGCGCAGGCGCATATCGCCACCCTGTGGCTGCATGTCGGCAATCTCGCCTACCGCTTCTATGATGCCTGTAAACATTTGTACTCGTCTTGCTCCTGCTTGTTACTTGCGATCATCGTTCTCGTCCCTGTTGCTCTCCACAGTCAGGGTCCAGCGATAATCCTCACCCACCTGGCGCAGATCCTTCACCTGCAGCCTGCGTTGTTGTGCCATGGAATCCAGCGGCAATTCCAGCAAGGGCTGCGCGTTACTACCCAGCAAGGTCGGCGCCATATACACCACAATCTCGTCGGCGAGGCCGGCTTCCACCAGGGCGCCGGCCAAACGGGGCCCGCATTCTACCAGAATGTCATTGATTTGCCGCTCGGCCAGCTCGCCTATCAACGCAGGCAAATCCACGCGCCCGCGCGCTTCAGGTAATTGCAGTAACTCAGCGCCGGCGGCACTCAATGCCTGGCCATCGCCATGGGTATAAGCGAGCAAGGTCGAGCCGGGCTGCCTAAGGATGGCCGCGTCGGCGGGTGTGCGCAGCCTTGAATCGACAATGACCCGTAGCGGCTGAGCGGGGATATCCAGACTCTCATCGCGCACGGTCAGGGCGGGATTATCACTGAGCACGGTACCGACACCGGTCATGATGGCACCGCTCTCGGCGCGCAGCTTTTGCACGTCGGCCCGGGCCGCGGGACCCGTGATCCACTGACTCTCGCCACTGGCCATGGCGGTACGCCCATCCAGGCTGGCGGCCAATTTGATGCGCAGGCGCGGGCGCCCACCGCGCATACGCTGGTAAAACCCCGGGTTCACGGTTTCGGCTTCCCCGGCGAGCAAACCTTCATCAACCGCAATCCCCGCCGCGCTCAGTTTGGCAATGCCCTCGCCAGCCACCGCCGGATTCGGGTCGCGCATGGCGATAACAGCACGGCTGATACCCGCCGCAATCAAGGCGTCCGCACAGGGGCCTGTTTTACCCTGGTGACTGCAGGGTTCCAGGGTGACATAGGCGGTTGCACCGCTGGCATCGGTGCAGGCTTGCAGGGCTTCAATCTCGGCGTGATTTGCGCCCGCTATTTGCGTGGTGCCCTCGCCAATAACCGCGCCGTCGCGCACCAGCACGCAACCCACGGTGGGATTGGGACGCGCGCGATAGCGACCGCGGCGGGCCAACTGGACGGCGCGCGCCATCATCTCGGTATCAAAGGGGGTCGTCATGCTGGGGCGGGAGTTCAGCCTTCGTCGGCTGTCTCGGCCTCGTCCTTACTCTGCCCGGTCGCGGGCGCCGCTTCCTGCATGCGCTCAATCTCGGCCTGGAATTCGCTCAGGTCCTGGAAGCTGCGATAGACGCTGGCGAAACGCACATAGGCCACGTCATCGAGTTCGCGCAGGGCGTCCATGACCATCTCACCCACTACCCGCGACTTCAGTTCCCGCTCGCCGGTGGCCTGCAGGGTATGCTTGATGCCGGTAATGGCCGCTTCAATGTCTTCCACCCCGACCGGGCGTTTTTCCAATGCCCGCAGAATGCCGCTGCGCAGTTTCTCTTCGTTGAAGGGTTCGCGGTTGCCATTGTGCTTGATCAGCTTGGGCATCATCAGTTCCGCCACCTCGTAGGTGGTGAAACGCTCGGAACAGCTCAGGCATTCACGGCGACGGCGCACCTGATCGCCCTCGGCGACGAGACGCGAGTCGATAACCTTGGTGTCCTCGGCGGAGCAAAAGGGGCAGTGCATGGGTGTCCTGTTCGTGCCTGATGTTACGTAAGGTGTTGAAGTCTAACATAATTCTGTTTTCTAGTATGCTCGGATCAAGCGCACCGAAAATCCTCTCTGCACTAATAAAAGATGTAGACAGGTGCCTGATTAGCGTACGCGCTCAATTCTGGGCTACATGGGTCGAGAAGCAGTAACTGATCATTATTTGGATTATGAACCGCTCTTAGACCAGTTGAATAAAACCGGCTCAGTATACCCGCGGCTGCGTCATACTCTGCCGGGTACAACTCGATTTGGACGACCCTAGGTGGACGAAACTTCAGGTGCGCTTCAGCGCCGGCAAGAAATTTGGACTCGCTGCCTTCGATGTCGACTTTCCAATAATCAAAATGCTCACTTGGAAAATACCGATCGAGTGTGGCCACTTCAACGGTAGCCCTCTCCGTATCTTCACCAAATACCGAAGGGAACAGCTTCAGGAATCCGGGGTTCAATGTATGTCCCTGATTGTGAGATCGAGAAAGAAAGATTTCGGTTGAGCCATTGAAATCAGAAAAGGCAATATTGTGGGTAAACAAATTATCCGCTTCCAGCGAATTTAGTCGGAAAAACACTTCCGGAGCAGGTTCAATCGCATGGACTTCCGAGGCCCCCCGACATATATAGTGAAGTGCAGTAAATCCTATATTGGCGCCTGCATCCAGTACGCGATCACCTCTGCACATGAACGCATCCGCCAACAAAGTATCGATGGTTGTCGGGTTAGTGGAATACACGCGGTCATGCTTATGCCGCAAGTCCAGGGGCAATACATATTGCCCAATGTAAACAACGGATGTTTTCACTGCGTTATGTCCGGTTGCCAGGTGGGGCTCAGGCTCGCGCGGTCTATGGCAACTAACCCTGTGCAGCCACCGGCGCCGACGTGGCATTCGCGTCGGCGTAAACCGGGAAGCGGGAGCAGATCTCCAGCACCTTCTGTTTGACCTCGGCTATTACCTGCTCGGCGGTGCCATTCTCCAAAGACTCCAGCACATCGCACATCCAGCCAGTCAGCTCGATGGTCTCTGCCTCTTTGAAGCCGCGGGTGGTGATGGCCGGTGTACCGACGCGCAGGCCGGAGGTGATGAATGGCGAACGCGGGTCGTTGGGCACGGCGTTTTTGTTGACGGTGATGTTGGCATCACCGAGGGCAGCATCGGCGTCTTTGCCGGTGTACTCCTTGCCAATCAGGTTGACCAGCATCAGGTGGTTATCGGTGCCACCGCTGACAATATCGATGCCGCGATCCATGAAGGTCTGGGCCATGGCGCGGGCGTTGGCGACAACCTGCTTTTGGTAATCCTTGAAGCCGGGCTCCAGCGCTTCCTTGAAAGCGACTGCCTTGGCGGCGATAACATGCATCAACGGGCCGCCCTGCCCGCCCGGGAAAACGGCAGACTGGAATTTCTTCTCCAGTTCTTCGTTAGCGCGCGCCAGGATGATGCCGCCACGGGGGCCGCGCAGGGTTTTATGGGTGGTCGATGTGACAGCGTCGGCGTAGGGCACCGGATTGGGGTATTCACCCACAGCCACCAGGCCGGCCACGTGGGCCATGTCGACCAACAGGTAGGCGCCGACGGAATCAGCAATATCGCGAAAGCGCGACCAGTCCATGACACGGGAGTAGGCCGAGAAACCGGCGATAATCATTTTTGGCTGATGTTCTGTCGCCAGTGCCTGCACCTGGTCGTAATCGACCTCGCCAGTCTCTGCCACCAGGCCGTACTGGATGGCGTTGTAATGCTTGCCGGAAAAATTGGGTTTGGCACCGTGGGTCAGGTGACCGCCGTCGGCCAGACTCATACCGAGAATGGTGTCACCTGGCGTCACCAGGGCCTGGAACACGGCCGAGTTGGCCTGGGAGCCGGAATGGGGCTGGACGTTAGCGTAGTCGGCGCCGAACAGCTGCTTGGCCCGCTCAACGGCCAGTTCTTCGGCAATATCCACATACTCACAGCCGCCGTAATAGCGCTTGTGCGGGTAGCCTTCGGCGTACTTGTTGGTCATGGATGAGCCCTGGGCTTCCATAACCCGCGGGCTGGCGTAATTCTCGGAAGCGATCAGCTCGATATGTTCTTCCTGGCGACGATTTTCGGCCTGGATGGCCGCCCAGATTTCGTCGTCATATCCCGCTACTGTCTGGCTGCTGTCAAACATCGGTTTACCCTCGGCTCACGCCATTTCGCAAAGCGTGAAGTCTACCGTTTCAGGCATCGCTAATCCACATTGGGGTCAGACCCCATTCACCTCCGACCCCGTTTACCTCCGACCCCGTTTACCTCCGACCCCATTCACCTCCGACCCCATTGGGGTCAGACCCCGCTGGGGTCGGAGGTGAGATATACTCCGCGGGAAAACAAGAATCGGGGATTTAGGGTGAATATCAATTCCAGACGGATACTGGTAACTGGTGGCGCGGGCTTTCTCGGCTCGCATCTGTGCGCGCGCTTGCTGGATGAAGGGCACGAGGTGCTCTGCATCGACAATTTCTTCACTGGCAGCAAGCACAACATACTGCCCTTGATGGACAACCCGCTGTTCGAGTTCCAGCGCCACGATGTGACCTTCCCGCTCTATGTAGAAGTCGATGAGATCTACAACCTGGCCTGCCCGGCCTCGCCCATTCACTACCAGCACGACCCGGTGCAGACGACCAAGACCAGTGTTCATGGCGCCATCAACATGCTCGGGCTGGCCAAGCGCACCGGCGCCCGCATCATGCAGGCCTCCACCTCCGAGGTCTACGGCGACCCCAGCGTACACCCGCAGACCGAGGACTACTGGGGCAACGTTAATCCCATCGGCTTTCGCAGCTGCTACGACGAGGGCAAGCGCTGCGCCGAGACCCTGTTCTTCGATTACCGTCGCCAGCACAACATGCCGATCAAGGTCGCGCGAATTTTCAACACCTACGGCCCGAACATGCATGCCCAGGACGGAAGGGTGGTTTCCAACTTTATCGTGCAGGCCCTGCAAGGGGAGTCGATTACAATCTATGGCGACGGCGAGCAAACACGCTCTTTTTGCTATGTGGACGACCTGATCGAGGGCTTCATCCGGCTTATGGCGACAGATCATGAAGTCACCGGCCCTATCAACCTGGGCAATCCGGGTGAGTTCACCATCCGTGAATTGGCAGAGAAGGTGATCGCCATGACCGGCTCAAAATCCGAGCTGGTGTTTGAGCCATTGCCGGAGGACGACCCCATGCAACGCCAACCGGATATCACCCGCGCCAAGGCGACCCTGGACTGGGAGCCGGCGGTGGCACTGGATGAGGGCCTGGCCAAGACCATCGATTATTTTCGGAGCCGGCTGTCCCAATGAATATCAGCGTATTTGGCAGCGGCTATGTTGGCCTGGTACAGGCGGCGGTTATGGCCGATGTGGGTCACCAGGTGGCCTGTATGGACGTGGATAAGGCCCGGGTGAAATCCCTGGAAACCGGAGCGGTGCCGTTTTTCGAGCCCGGCCTGCAGCGGATGCTGCGCGAGGCGCTGGACAATAAGTCGCTCCACTTCACCGATAATGCCAGCAGCGCTGTTCGCAACAGTACCTTCCTGTTCATCGCTGTGGGCACACCTGCAGAAACTGACGGTTCGGCCGACTTGCAATACGTGCTCGACGTGGCCAGGACCATTGGTAGCGAAATGGATGATCGCAAGGTGGTCATCATCAAGTCCACGGTCCCCGTGGGCGCTGCTGACCAGGTAAAGGCTACGATAGCTGGCGCATTGGCAGAGCGTAAGCTCGACCTCGAATTCGACGTGGTGTCCAATCCGGAGTTTCTCAAGGAGGGCTCGGCGGTTGCCGATGCCACCCGGCCCGACCGCATCGTTATAGGCTCTGATTCGCCGCGCGCCATCGACGAAATGCGCATTATGTACCAGGCCTATAACCGCAACCGGGACAAGTTGATGGTCATGGATTGCCGCTCGGCGGAAATGACCAAGTACGCGGCCAATGCCATGCTGGCCACGAAGATCAGCTTTATCAACGAGATGTCCAATATCGCCGAATCCGTCGGTGCCGATATCGAGGAGGTCCGCCGTGGCATCGGTGCCGACCCGCGCATCGGCTACCAGTTCATCTACCCCGGTGCCGGCTATGGTGGCTCCTGTTTCCCCAAGGATATTCGGGCACTGAAGCACCTGGCCAGCAGCCATGGGCAGGAAGCGCCCATCATTACGGCCGTCCACGACACCAACCAACGTCAGAAGAACAAGCTGGGTGAACGAGTGCTCGACTGCCTGGGTCCGGACCTGACCGGCAAGCGCATCGCGGTCTGGGGACTGGCGTTCAAACCCAATACCGATGATATGCGTGAAGCGCCCGCGTGCTACCTGCTGGAAATGCTCTGGGCCCACGGCGCCAGCGTCCAGGCCTATGACCCCCAGGCCAACGCCAGTGCTCAAGCGCTTTATGGCGATCGCGACGATCTGCAACTGTGTGACAACAAGGAAGACGCGCTACACGGGGCTGAATGCCTGGTGATCTGTACCGAGTGGAAAGCCTTCTTCTCTCCAAATTTCCAGGACATGGGCCGGTCCATGAAACGCGCCCTCATCATCGATGGTCGCAACCTCTACGACCCCGCCTACGTCGCCGCCGAGGGCATTGAGTACTACGCCATTGGCCGCGGTCTTTCGGTAGCGCGCGATTCCTAGCCGGGTGCCAAGCTGTTGGGGTTTAGCGACTTCAGCATGACGCTGGGGCAGGGCTGCCACAGGCACCGAGGACCAAGCCGACTTACAGCCATTGACTCCGGCCCCAAATCCCGGAAAATTCACGCCCTCCCCCACACTTGACCCTTTTGGGGTCAGACCCCAATGGGGTAGGAGCGGGCCGCGCAGGTGTAAATGGGGTCGGAGGTAAATGGGGTCGGAGCGGGCCGCGCAGGCGTGAGCGGGGTCTGACCCCAGCGTTTGCCAATATTGTTGGAGGCTAGATGGCACAGTACGTATACACGATGAACCGGGTCGGCAAGGTAGTGCCGCCGAAGCGGAAGATTCTTGAAGACATTTCACTGTCGTTTTTCCCGGGGGCCAAGATTGGCGTACTGGGCCTGAACGGTTCCGGTAAATCCACGCTACTGCGCATCATGGCGGGGCTGGATACCGATATCCTCGGTGAAGCTCGCCCGCAGCCGGGGATCAATGTGGGTTATCTGGCCCAGGAGCCGGAGCTGAACCCTGACAAAGATGTGCGTGGCAATGTCGAGGAAGGCGCCGCCGAGGCCATTAATGCCCTGGCCGAGCTGGACCAGGTTTATGCCGCCTACGCCGAGGATGGCGCGGATTTTGACGCCCTGGCCAAGCGCCAGGCGGAATTGGAAGACATCATCCAGGCCAGTGATGCCCATAACCTGGAACACCGTCTGGAGATCGCCGCCGACGCGCTGCGCCTGCCGCCCTGGGATGCGGACGTAAACAAAATTTCCGGCGGTGAGCGGCGCCGGGTGGCCCTGTGTCGCCTGTTGCTGTCCAACCCCGACATGCTTCTATTGGATGAGCCCACCAACCACCTCGATGCCGAGAGTGTGGCCTGGCTGGAGCGCTTCCTGCTGGATTATCCCGGCACCGTGGTTGCCATCACCCACGACCGCTACTTCCTCGACAACGCCGCCGGCTGGATTCTGGAACTGGATCGCGGCCACGGCATTCCCTACGAAGGTAATTACTCCTCCTGGCTGGAACAAAAGGAAGCGCGACTGGAACTGGAGCAACGCCAGGAAGCTTCGATGCAGAAAACCATCAAGGCCGAGCTGGAGTGGGTGCGCTCCAATCCCAAGGGCCGCCAGGCCAAGAGCAAGGCGCGCCTGCAGCGCTTCGAGGAACTGCAGTCGCAGGATTTCCAGAACCGCAACGAAACCAATGAAATCTACATTCCACCGGGTCCACGCCTGGGCGACCTGGTGATTGAAGTTGATAATTTGAGCAAGAGCTTTGGCGACCGCCTGCTGTTCGAAGACGTCAGTTTCACCGTACCCAAGGGCGCGATCGTCGGCATCATCGGTGCCAATGGCATGGGCAAGTCGACCCTGTTCAAGATTCTCACCGGCGCAGAGCAAGCCGACAGCGGTTCCGCCCGCCTCGGTGACACCGTGCAACTGGCCTACGTAGACCAAAGCCGCGACGACCTGGATGGTTCCAAGACCGTGTGGGAAGAGATTTCCGATGGCCACGAAAACCTGCAGATTGGCACTTATGAAGTGAGCTCGCGCGCCTACGTGGGTCGCTTTAACTTCAAGGGCTCTGATCAGCAGAAATTCGTCAAGGACCTGTCCGGTGGTGAACGCAACCGCCTGCACCTGGCCAAGTTGCTCAAGCAGGGCGCCAATGTCTTGCTGCTGGACGAACCGACCAACGACCTGGACGTGGAAACGCTACGGGCCCTGGAAGAAGCGCTGCTGGCATTTCCCGGCGCAGCCCTGGTGATCTCTCACGATCGCTGGTTCCTGGATCGCATTGCCACCCATATCCTGGCTTACGAGGACGATGGCAACGTGGTATTCCACGAGGGTAATTTCAGCGACTACGAGGAAGACCACAAGGCACGCCTTGGCGAGGCTGCCATCCAGCCTCACCGGGTCAAATACAAGAAGCTGAAATAATCTGGACTAGGCAGCAATCCACTGCGGATACGGCAGCTTGTGGTGCCACAGGAATTCGGCATTGAAGAGTTTGCTCTGGTAGCGCGCGCCGGAATCACAGAGGATGGTAACGATGGTATGGCCCGGCCCCAGCTCCCGGGCCATGGCCACCGCACCGGCAATATTGATGCCGGACGAGCCACCCACGCACAGGCCCTCTTCCTTCAGTAAGTCGTAGATGTAGGGCAGAGCCTCATCGTCGCTAACCTGGCAGGCGAAATCGATCTCCAGACCCTCGAGATTACCGGGCACGAAACTCACGCCAACGCCCTCGACAATGGATTCGCCCTCACAGCGCGGACTGCCTTCCTTGAAATAATTGTAAACACCAGAGCCCATCGGGTCGGCCACACCAATTTTCACAGCGGGTTTGTTCTCGCGCAGGGCCGCCGCCACACCAGACACCGTACCCCCGGTACCCACTGAACAGATAAAACCATCTACCTGGCCATTGGTCTGCTGCCAGATCTCGCGGCCGGTGGTGTCGTAATGGGCCTGGGTATTGGCCGGGTTGTCGAACTGGCGCGCCCAGATGGCCCCATTCGCTTCCAGGTGACTACGCCCCGCCGCCACCTTCTCGGCGACGTGAATATAGTGCTCGGGACTGTCGTACTTCACCGTGGGCACCAGGATCAGCTCGGCACCGAGCATCTCCAACTGATCGATTTTTTCCTGGCTGGCACCCTGCGGCATCACCACCACACTGGAGTAACCCAGCGCATTGGCGACAATCGTCAGGCCGATGCCGGTGTTGCCGGCGGTGCCCTCCACCACCACGCCACCGGGCTGCAATTCACCGCGCTCCACCGCCGCCTGGATAATCCCCAGTGCGGTGCGGTCCTTGACCGAGCCTCCCGGGTTCATGAATTCGGCCTTGCCATAGATATTGCAGCCGGTGAGCTCAGAGACCTTGCGCAGGTGCAACAGCGGCGTATTGCCAATTATCTGGGGCAGGTGATTATCCATTTGTGCTCACTCCGTGGTTGCCGGCAGTTCACATCGACTCAGCGACTACTACCAGCTAAGCAGCCAGCACCACATCCGTCAAAGTTGGGGTCGGAGCGGGCCGCGCAGGCGTGAATGGGGTCGGAGGTGAATGGGGTCGGAGGTGAGCGGGGTCTGACCCCCGCGGGGTCGGAGGTGAGCGGGGTCTGACCCCCGTGGGGTCGGAGGTGAGCGGGGTCGGAGGTGAGCGGGGTCTGACCCCAGCGGGGTCGGAGCGGGCCGCGCAGGCGTAAATGGGGTCGGAACTAAATGGGGGCGGAGGTCACGGGGGGTGGAGGTAAACTCGGCTCCACAGGTTCTGGTGCCATGGCTAATACGCGGACAAGAGCTACAACACAGGCAATCAGCATAAACATGGCAGACACCCTGAGCATCGCTTATTCCAGGGCCGCCAGTGCTTCTGACAATTTGGTCACGCCTTTGACGTCCATACCAGCAATGGGCTGCTTGGGCAGATTGGCGCGGGGCACGATAGCCCGGGTAAAGCCGTGTTTGGCGGCTTCCGTGAGTCGTTCCTGACCACTGGGTACCGGGCGAATTTCACCGGACAGGCCCACCTCGCCAAAGATTACCAGGTCCCGCGGCAAAACACGGTCGCGAAAGCTCGACACCAGGGCCGACAGCAGAGCCAGATCGGCGCTGGTTTCCAGCACCTTGACCCCACCAACCACGTTGGCAAACACATCCTGGTCACCCAGTTGCAGGCCACCGTGGCGGTGCAGCACCGCCAGCAGCATGTTGAGACGATTCTGCTCCAATCCCACAGCCACCCGCCGCGGATTGTTGACCTGGGAGTCATCCACCAGGGCCTGAATCTCCACCAGCAGGGGCCGGGTACCTTCCCACACCACCATGACCGCCGAGCCGGAAGCCGGTTCACTGGCGCGATTGAGAAAGATCGCCGAGGGGTTTTTGACTTCCTTCAGGCCCTCGCCGGTCATGGCAAAGACTCCCAGCTCATTGACCGCGCCGAAGCGATTCTTTTGTCCGCGCAGGGTGCGAAAGCGGGAATCTGCCGTGTCTTCGAGCAGGATCGAACAATCAATCATATGCTCCAGCACCTTGGGGCCCGCCAGGGAGCCATCCTTGGTGACATGCCCGACCAGGAACAACACGGTGCCGGTCTGTTTGGCATAGCGGGTCAGCCAGGCCGCGCATTCGCGCACCTGGGACACAGAGCCGGGGGCCGAGGTGAGCTCGTCGGTATGCACCACCTGGATAGAATCGACCACCAGCACCTTCGGCTGATGATGTTCAGCCGCGGCCTGGATGGCCTCGACATTGGTTTCTGACATCAGTCGCAACTTGTCGGTGGCCAGACCCAGTCGCTGGGCCCGCATGGCCACCTGCTGGGGCGATTCCTCGCCGGTGATATACAGGGCCGGGTAATGCTCCGCCAGGTGACAGAGGGTTTGCAGCAACAGCGTACTCTTGCCGGCACCGGGATTACCGCCGATCAATATGGCCGAACCCGGCACCAGGCCACCGCCCAGCACCCGGTCAAATTCAGAGGTACCGCTGGAAAAGCGCGGCACTTCGTCCAGGTCAATGTCGCTGAGCACGCGGGCATCGGCCAGGGTGCCACTGAAGCCACCACTGTTACTGGCGCGCGGCGTGCCACGGCTGGCCTTGGAGCTGCCCAGACGAAACTCCACCACTGAATTCCAGGTGTTGCAATCGCTGCACTGCCCTTGCCATTTACTGTACTCGGAGCCGCACTCATTGCAGACGAAGGCGGTCTTGTTTTTAGCTTTGGCCATGAATTCCTTATCGTCAAATTCGGGTCAAACTGTATTCCCGGCGGCGGTCTATGCTAGCAGAGCTCCGCCCGATGCCCTAGAATGTTCGGCCCGATTCGATAGGTGCTGCATGTCTGATTCCTCTTTCATTCCCGAGCGACAGCTGGTGTTTTCACCCTCGCTGGCGCAAACCATCGGGCTGGAAGAGGCTGTTTTACTGCAACACCTGAGTGAGCTGTTCCAGCACCGCCAGGCCCAGCAACACCGCGGCTATGACTGGCTGCGCATTGAGCGCGATTGGCTGTTAGGCAGTCTGCCCTTCTGGAGCGCGGTTGATCTGCACCGTATCAGTAAAAGCCTGGCCGACAAGGGCCTGATCCTGGTGGACTCTCCGCCCCTGCACGACGCTGAGGCCCTGGTATTTGCCATCAACCAAAGCCAGGCTGGCGCGCGCCGCCAGACTGCCAGCAACACCGGTAATGCCGGCCACACGCCGCGACCAGGCAAGGCACAGATAAGTACTGCAGCGGGCGCCGGCCTGATAGGCCGTAATTGGACGCCGAGCGAAGACCTGTTGCAACTGCTGGCATTGAACCACGGCATTGCGCGCCAGTTCGCCCTCGATCAGCTGGAAGACTTTGTTTACTACTGGCTGGAGCGCGGCGAGGTATCACACGCCTGGGAGAACAAGTTCCGCCAGCATGTACTGAGCCGCTGGCGTCATTCCGAACAGTCACATGCCGAGCGCTTCACCCAGCCTGCGGCGCGCATTACCGATGACTGGTACCCCAGTGCCGACGCCCTGGAGATACTCGAGAAAGCGGATATCAGCCGTGCCTTCATCGATGACGCGGTTCCGGAGTTTGTTTTGTATTGGCGAGAACTCAATCCGGCCGTGAAAGCGCTCAACTCCAAGTTCATCCAACACATACGACGCCAGTGGACACGCTACACCTCGTCACTCACTCACGACATGGATCCGGCCCGCATTCCCGGCAATTGGCAACCGACCGAGGACGTGTATGACATCCTGCGCATGTCGCATATCGATGCCGAGTTTGCCAATGAATTACTGCCAGCCTTCGTGATGTACTGGAAGGACTCCAACCAGTTGTACAAATCCTGGAACACCAAATTCCTGCAGCATGTAAAATACCAATGGGCCAAACGCAATGAGATCGAAACCCGTGGCGGACAGCAAGGAACTCATCAATCAGGTCGCACGCGAGATCGAAGCCTCGCCGACGACCTCTCCGACCGCAGCTGGGCGCACTAGCCAGGCCGGCGACCGCACCCCACCCAGCGATGAGCAGATCGACACCATTAACCAGGTGTTCGCCCTGTTCCGGCTCAACTATCACAACCAGTTCTACGCCGCCTACCCCGACAACGAGCAGTTAAACCAGGTCAAGAAGTTGTGGCTGGATGCGCTGGCGGACTATCCCATGCAACAGGTGCTGCTCGGTGCCAAGCACGCCATTGAAACAAGTGAGTACTTGCCAACCCTGAATCGCATGCTGGAAAGCTGTCAGGAGGGCCTGAAGGAACTGGGACTACCCAGTGCGCGGGCGGCCTACCTGGAAGCCTGCCAGGCTGGCAGCCCCAAATCAGCCCAGGCCTGGACTCATCCAGCCGTCTATCTGGCCGGTCATGATGCCGACTGGTATTACCTGGCCAACCAACCCGAGTCCAAAAGCTGGCCGGTGTACCGGGATGCCTATCGCCACTGGTGCGGCAAGGTATTGGCGGGGGAAATTCTCGAAGTACCAGCGCCCCAGGCCTTGCCCGCCTCTTCCGGGGAACCCAGTTCCAAAGAGGAAGCACTGGCGGAGATCGCCAAAATCAAGGACAGCTTGTCTAAATAGCGAAACTGGCTGACGCCAGCGCGGCCCGCTCCGACCCCGCTGGGGTCTGACCCCATTTACGCCTGCGCGGCCCGCTCCTACCCCAGCCACCTCCGACCCCATTCACCTCCGACCCCATTTACCTCCGACCCCATTTACCTCCGACCCCATTCACCTCCGACCCCAGTGGGGTCTGACCCCATTCACGCCTGCGCAGCCCGCTCCTACCCCATTGGGGTCTGACCCCATTTATGTTGGTGGTATGGGCTTGGGGGGTGATCAGGGCTTAGTAGGCGTCGTCGTAGCTGCCGCGGGCCAGGTTCTCGAAGCGGGTATATTCGCCGATGAAGGCCAGTCGGGTGGTACCGATGGGGCCGTTACGCTGTTTGCCGATAATGATTTCGGCCACGCCCTTGTCGGGGCTTTCCTCGTTGTAGACCTCATCGCGGTAGATGAACATGATGACGTCGGCATCCTGCTCAATGGCGCCTGATTCGCGCAAATCTGAATTCACCGGGCGTTTGTTGGGTCGCTGTTCCAGCGCCCGGTTCAGCTGCGACAGGGCCACCACGGGGCAGTCGAATTCCTTGGCCATCGCCTTGAGATTACGGGATATCTCCGAGATCTCCGCAGTGCGGCCCTCGCTGAAGCCAGCGACCCGCATCAATTGCATGTAGTCGATCATGACCATGCCCAGGCCGCCGTTTTCCCGCGCCACCCGGCGCGTGCGCGAGCGAATCTCAGTGGGGGTCAGGGCAGGCGTGTCATCGATATACAGCGGCACATCCTTCATTTTCGCCACCGCCGCACTCAGCTTGGGCCAGTCTTCCTGCTCCAGCTTGCCATTGCGGATACGGGTCTGGTTGATGCGGCCGATGGAGGACAGCATCCGCACAATCAACTGGTCAGCGGGCATTTCCATGCTGAACACCAGGATAGGCTTCTCCTGATTGAGCACGGCATGCTCGACCAAATTCATGGCGAAACTGGTTTTCCCCATGGAAGGCCGGCCGGCCACAATCACCAGGTCAGAGCGCTGCAGCCCCGAGGTCATGCCATCCAGTTCGGCATAGCCGGTGCTCAGGCCGGTGATATCACCGCCGGAGTTATAGAGTTCATCAATGCGTTCTACCGCCTTGCTCAGCAGCGGGTTGACGTCAATCGGACCACCGGCCTTGGGACCCTGCTCGGTGATCTGCATGATCTTGCGCTCGGCTTCGTCAATCAGTTCATCGGAGCTGCGCCCTTCCGGTTGATAACCGCTGTCGGCGATATCCTGGGCGGCCTGGATGAGGTGGCGCAGGGCTGAACGCTCGCTGACCACGGTCGCATAGGCACGAATATTGGAAGCACTGGGGGTATCCTGGGCCAGCTCGGCCAGGTAGGCGAAGCCGCCGGCGGCATCCAGTTCGCCGCTGGCATTTAATGCCTCGGCCACGGTGACCGGGTCGATAGGCTCGCTGCCGTCGGCCAGTTTGGCCATCTGTTTGAAGACAAGGCGATGATCGGGGCGGTAGAAATCACCCGGCGTGACCACTTCAGCCACACTGTCCCAGGCATCATCGGACAGCAACAGGCCACCGAGCACGGCGCGCTCAGCCTCAATGGAATGGGGTAACATCTTGATCCGGGCCAGTTCCGGATCATCTGCGTAGGGCAGATCGATTATTTCAGCGGGATAGTCGTTATCTGGCATATCCGGTCTTATACATTATTCAGCGGGAACCGCTGATTGTTGCGCAAACCGGAGCGGAAATAAATGGGGACGAGCCCCATTTATTCCAGAAAGGTCAGAATCACTCAGATTCCGCGACGACGTTCACAGTAACAGAAGCGTCAACATCGCTGTGCAGGTGAATCGCTACGACGAATTCACCGATTTCGCGCAGGGCACCTTCCGGCAGGCGTACTTCAGCCTTATTGATCTCAACACCGGCGGCGACTACTGCATCAGCGATATCTCGCGTACCGATAGAGCCGAACAGCTTGCCCTCTTCACCGGCATTGGCGCCAATCGTGATAGCACCCAGCTCTTCCAGCTGACCAGCGCGAATCTCGGCGGCAGCCAGTGTTTCGGCGGCGGCACCTTCCAGCTCGGCCCGGCGGGCTTCAAACTCGGCCACATTCGCATCAGTGGCAGGTACGGCCTTGCCCTGGGGAATGAGGAAGTTACGGCCATATCCGGCTTTCACATTGACCTTGTCACCCAGTTCACCCAGCTTGCCAATCTTTTCCAGCAGAATGACTTCCATGGTTGTTTCCTCTACTCGTTGTCAGAATCTTTGTCTTCAATTCGATCTGGTCGTTGCGGCCAGCGACTGCGGAAATCTATCCAACTGTCTGCAAGGGCAACGCCGATCACTATCAATTTCACCGGGTCCAGCAATATCCACAGCAAATAAAACAGCGTTAGATATCCTGCTCCCTGTCCGCGATGTACGGCCCGGGCATGTATCAGCCCCAACCCGGCAACACTCAATGGCACCGCGAACAACACCGCCCAGGGGCGGTAAGCCAGGCCGTAGGTGCTGATCATCAGCATCAACAGCACCAGCGTGACACTGACCGTGGAGCTAAAGCGCAGGCTGTGAAACTCCTGGCGGAATCCACCGGGGTTATACAGCGCTGCTTGCCACCACCGGGCCAGCAGTAAACACACAACACAACTCACCGCATTCATCAGCCCGAGCATGCCGGCAATAGTCACTATGCCCGGCGACTCCAGCTTGATTTGCTCGCCGTTCTGCTCAGGTATCTGTGCCTGCAGACTGGCGAACAGCTCGGCGAAAAACGCAGCCAGTTGTTCCAGGTAGTTCACCCCCAGCCAGAGCATTCCCAGGCCGGTAATGGCACCTACCACACTACTCGCGCAGAGAGTCAGCGGCAAAGACAGCGACCATCTCAACAGCGCTGCCAGCGCCGTGGTCCCCACGATCATGCCCAGGGGACCCACATCTCCAAATACGGCCAGCAAGAACCCCGCAGGGAGCACTGCCCAGGCCAGTATGTATGCTCCTTCAGCCGGTCCACGCCGCAGCGTGACCAGCGCCAGTACCGCGGCACTCAGCCAGGAGAACATCAGGGAACTGGCGCCGATCACCGCAACCCACAGGGCCTGGTTGCGGCCCCGCATTACGTACTCAGCGACGAAGCGCATTAGTCGCCCCGATGCGTCAAACTAGTCTCAGTCGCTTATAAATGCGCGTCTGAGTAAGGCAGCAGCGCCAGGAAACGAGCGCGCTTTACCGCGGTCGCCAGCTGACGCTGGTACTTGGCCTTGGTACCCGTGATACGGCTGGGTACGATCTTGCCGGTTTCAGAGACGTACTGCTTCAGGGTATCGATATCTTTGTAATCGATTTCCTTGACGCCCTCGGCGGTGAACTTGCAAAACTTACGGCGACGGAAAAAACGTGCCATGTTGAATTCCTCCCTTACTTGTCTTCTTCGGCGTCAGCAGCAGCTTCGACCGGGGCTTCAGGCGCTTCGGCGGCGGGTTCTTCAGCAGCGGGCTCTTCAGCAGCGGGCTCTTCAGCGGCGGCTTCGGCGGCGGGCTCTTCAGCAGCCGGCTTGGGAGCGGCAGCAGCTTCAGCGGCCTGGCGCTCTTCGTAGCGGCTCTTGCGCTCACGCTGCTCCTTTTCCTGCTTCATGATGATGGACTCTTCAGTCACCGAGTCATCACGGCGAATAACAAGGTTGCGAATGATCGCATCGTTGTAACGGAAGGTGGTGGTGAGCTCATCCATGGCGTCATTGCTGGCTTCAACATTCATCAGCACATAGTGTGCCTTGTGAATCTTACTGATGTTGTAGGCGAGCTGACGGCGGCCCCAGTCTTCCAGGCGATGGACTTTGCCACCGTCTTTCTCGATGGCCGAGCTGTAACGCTCGATCATGCCGGGCACTTGCTCAGATTGGTCCGGATGGACCATGAATACGATTTCGTAATGTCGCATTAGCGGCTCCTTACGGGTTATAGCTGCTCGCACTAGCGATGCAGCAAGGAGAATCGGCTGTATAGTGCAGCCGGTCGAATTTTGAGGCGCGGATTGTACAAGCCCATAATCTGGAGCGCAAGCACTGAATAGGCGCGAATTTGGGGTCGGGATCAGGCGGTCTGTCCCGCTTTGGCTAGAGGTCCTCGCCCCGACGCTGCCGGACCACCTCGAACAAGCACACCCCCGTCGCCACCGAGACATTGAGTGAGCTCACCGAGCCCGCCATGGGCAACTTCACCAGGTGGTCGCAGTGATCCCGGGTCAGGCGCCGCAAACCGGCCCCTTCCGCGCCCATGACAATGGCGCAGGAGCCAGTTAAATCATTGTTATATAAAGTATTTTCAGCCTCTCCGGCGGCTCCATAAAGCCAGATTCCGCGCTCTTTGAGGCCATCCAGGGTGCGCGCCAGGTTGGTGACCCGGACAAAGGGCACCACCTCTGCGGCGCCGCAGGCGACCTTGCGTACGGTGGCATTGAGATCGGCCGACTTGTCTTTGGGCACAATGACCGCATTGACACCCGCCGCGTCGGCACTGCGCAGGCAGGCGCCAAGATTATGCGGGTCGGTGACCCCGTCCAGCACCAGTATTAAAGCAGGCCGCTCAAGCCCGTCCAGCAATTGCCAGAGGCCCTGCTCATCCCAGCTCTTGTCGCCACCCTCGACCCGGGCGATTACGCCCTGGTGGCGCCCTTCAACCTTGACGTCCAGTTCGTAGCGGGACAACTCGACCACGTCCACACCCTGGTTGCGGGCCAATTCAAGCATCGCAGTCATGCGCTTGTCGCCGCGTCCGGCCTGCACGTACAAACACTGCACCCGCGCCGGCTCACGCCTGAGCAGGGCATCAACCGCATGTAGTCCGTAGATCAGCTCCATCTGCCAGCAACCGTGTTAGTGGTGTTTGCGTTGCCCGGTTTTGCCACCTTTCTTGCGGCCCTTCTTGGCCGCCGGCGCACTCTTCCTGGCATCCTGGCCATCTTTTCCGCCCTGGCCGACTTTTCCACCCTTATCACCCTTACCGCCCTTGCCGCCCTGGCTGCCTTTTCCGCCCTTGCCGCCCTTGCCGCCTTTACCACCCTTGCCGGCGGGCTTTTTCTTGCCCTTCTCGGGTCGAGAGCCGGGTCGGGCCGCCTCCTGGCGGCTGGTGCTGTCGATTAATTCCAGGTCGATCTTCTTGTCATTCAGGTCCACCCGCGCTACTTGCACGGTGACACTATCGCCGAGGCTGAAGCTGCGACCGCTGCGCTCACCGGTGAGGCGCTGCTTGCCCTGGTCGTGGTGATAGTAATCCGCCGGCAGCGCGCTGATGTGCACCAGGCCTTCTATATAGATATCGGCCAATTCCACGAACAGACCAAAACTGGTGACTGCCGCCACCACGCCCTCGAAGGTATCGCCGATGTGGCTTTGCAGGTACTCGCACTTAAGCCAGGCCTCGACCTCGCGGGTCGCATCGTCAGCCCGTCGCTCGCTCATGGAGCACTGCTCGCCGAGCACCGCCATGGCCGCGATATCGTAAGGGAAAATACTTTGGGCCGGGATCGGGGAAGCTTCTGCCCGCGACACCCGCTTACTGGGCACGTCGGAACGAATTACGCGACGAATACCCCGGTGCACCAACAGATCCGGGTAGCGGCGTATTGGCGAGGTGAAATGGGCGTAGGCCACATAGTGCAGACCAAAGTGTCCCAGGTTTTCCGGCTGGTATACGGCCTGGCTCAGCGAACGCAGCAACATGGTTTCAATAATATGCAGGTCGGGACGCTCGCCAATGCGCAAACGCAGTTCCTGGTAGTCCATCGGGGTGGGCTTCTCACCGCCACCGATGTCCAGGCCCAACTCACTCAGGAAACTGCGCAGGTTCTCCAGCTTCTGCTCGCCGGGGCCCTCGTGTACTCGATAGAGGATGGGTAGTTTTTGTTCCTCGAAGAAGCGCGCCGTGGCGACGTTGGCGCAAAGCATGCACTCCTCGATCAACTTGTGGGCGTCATTGCGATGCACCGGCACGATCGCCTCGATCTTGCGCCGCTCATCAAACAGGATGCGTGTCTCGGTGGTTTCAAAATCGATCGCGCCGCGGGCGGTGCGGGCGATGCGCAGCACTTTGTAAAGACTGTGCAAACGCTTGAGGTGGGGCACGATGGATTTGTCCACCTCGGCGTGGCTGCCCTTTTCCAACACCTCACCGACCTGGGTATAGGTAAGCCTGGCGTGGGAGTGAATCACCCCCTCATAGAAATGAAAATCAGAGATGTTGCCAACCCGGGACAGCTGCATTTCGCAGATCATGCTGAGCCGGTCGACCTGGGGTTTCAGCGAACAGAGGCCATTGGACAATGCTTCCGGCAACATCGGCACCACCCGCTCCGGGAAATACACAGAGTTGCCGCGGCCGGTGGCCTCGATATCCAGGGCGGAGCCTGGCCTTACATAGTGACTGACATCGGCAATCGCAACCCACAGGCGCCAGCCGCCATCTTCTTTCTTTTCGCAGTAAACCGCGTCATCGAAGTCGCGGGCGTCTTCACCATCAATGGTGACAAAGGCCAGGTCGCGCAAATCCACCCGCCCCTGCTTGTCCGCCTCACTGGGCTCATCGGACAAGGCCGCAGCTTCCTGCAGCACTTCTTCTGGCCACACGTGGGGAATGCCATGGGAGCGGATGGCGACATCAATCTCCATCCCCGGGTCCAGATGTTCACCCAGCACCTCGGTAATGCGACCCTTGGCACCCAGGTGGCGGCTGGGGTAGTCGGTAATTTCCGCCACCACGATCTGGCCATGCTCGGCGCCATTGCGCTGATTGGGAGGAATTAACACATCGTGGTTGATCCTGGCGTTATCCGGGATCACCGCGCCAATACCGCTCTCCTCATGGTAGCGACCCACCACCTCGGTGGTGGCGCGCTTGAGCACCTCGACAATCTTGCCCTCGCGGCGGCCGCGGGAATCGATGCCCGCTACTCGCGCCAGCGCTTCGTCACCGTCGAACACCTGCGCCATGTGGCGCGCACTCAGGTAGAGGTCATCACTGCCATCCAGGGGGATCAGGAAACCGTAGCCATCGCGATGCCCCTGCACCCGGCCGTGCACCAGGTCGAGCTTGTCGATGGGACCATAGGCGCCCTTGCGGTTCAGCATGAGCTGGCCATCACGCTCCATGGCGCGCAGACGGCGCCGCAGGGCATCCATGGCCACCTCATCTTCTATATGAAGGCGCTGGCAAATCTGGTTGTGATTGAGCGGGTGCTCCGCCTCCGCCAGCAATTGCAGGATCAGCTCGCGGCTGGCGACCGGATTTTCGTATTTTTTTGCCTCGCGCTCGGCCTGGGGATCAGCCGGCGGGCGTTTCGATTTGGACGACCTGGAGCCGCCTCTTTTTTCGTTTTTTGACATGTGGCGGCAAGTATACGTCAGGATTGACAATTGTTCTGCGGAAAAGTAAAGTGCGCGCCCTCTGCTTTTAGAGTTCAGTACCTGCCCAGGTGGTGTTGTGGTAGGCGCTGGCCGAAGGACAGTAGAGTTTAGTTACAGGGTTCGTAGTTCAAACCCGTACTATGCTCAAGTGGTGTTGTGGTGGACACTGGCCGAAGGACAGTAGAGTTTAGTTACAGGGTTCGTAGTTCAAACCCGTACTATGCCCAGGTGGTGAAATTGGTAGACACGCTAGCTTCAGGTGCTAGTGCTCGCAAGGGCGTGGAGGTTCAAGTCCTCTCCTGGGCACCATATTCAAAGGCCGGTCACTGACCGGCCTTTTTTATTTGCCCTTAAAGCGGTTCGGACTCCCGGCCACACAGCGGAATATTTCCGGTATGCTGTGCACCATAATAAAAATGGAGTCGACCATGCGCAATCTCATCCTGCCACTGCTGGCCATTATCCCATTGAGCGCGAGCGCCGCCGACAAGCAATTGCTGTGGGGCGACACCCACCTGCATACCAGCTACTCATTCGACGCCTACACCAATAACAATTTCACCGCGGACCCGCATACCGCCTACCGCTATGCCAAGGGCATACCGGTGATTCACCCCTATAACCGCACCCGGGTACAAATTGAAACGCCGCTTGATTTCCTGGTGGTCTCAGACCACGCCGAGTTTCTCGGGGTTATCCGCCGTATTCACCAGGACGGGGTAGATACCAGTGAGGTGGGCCTGTGGGATAGCATAAAGGCACAGTTTGCCGCCTGGGTGCTGAACCGGGCCCTGGATGATCGCGATGCCGCACAATTGTTTCGAGACATTTTGCCACCGCCTGAGCCAGTGCGAGATGCAGCAAAGAACAACACCATAGAAGGCAACACCAATATTCTGCCGCCGATGAAGTCAACCCAGGTGGACACCTGGCGCTCGATTACCGAGATCGCCGATGAGTATAACGAGCCAGGGGAGTTCACCGCCTTTATCGGCTGGGAGTGGAGCTCCATCCCCGGCGGCGCCAACCTGCACCGGGTGGTGATGACAGATGGTGACGCCAGCGCTGCCAACACCTTCCAGCCCTACAGCTTGTTGCAGAGTCAATTCCCCGAGGATCTGTGGGCCTGGCTGGAACAAACCAGCGCCAGCGCAGGCGCCAACTTTCTTTCCATTCCCCACAACTCGAACCTTTCCAAGGGTTTCATGTTCGACGACAACCGGCTGCGCGGCAACGATTTTGACAGCGACTACATTGCCGCCCGCAGGAAATGGGAGCCAGTAACGGAAATCACCCAGCTAAAGGGAGATTCAGAGACCCATCCGCTGCTGTCGCCCGATGACGAGTTTGCAGACTTCGAAGAGTTTCCCTTCTATCTGCAGGTGGACTACAGCCCCTACGAGGTTGAGCCCGGCGACTACGTACGTTCTGCCCTCAAGCGCGGCCTGGCCCTGGAACAGCAGTACGGCCAGAACCCTTACCAGTTCGGCGTGATTGGCTCGACCGATGCACACACCGGGTTGCCCAGTGCCGAGGAAGATAATTTTTGGGGCAAGATGGCGACCGATTCGATTCCGGAAAACAAGAACAAGCAATGGGAGGAAGGTGAGCCAGCCCCCAATGGCTGGTCCATGTCGGCCCAGGGACTGGCGGCGGTTTGGTCGGAAGACAATAGCCGTGAATCCATCATGGAGGCGATGCGCCGCCGGGAAGTCTATGCCACCACGGGGCCGAGAATTCGGCTGCAGTTCTATGGCGGCGCCGATTTTTCGGCACTGGATGTTGAATCAGCCGAGCTGTACGCGCAGGCAACAGCCGCCGGAGTACCCATGGGCGGCGAATTGCAGTCGCTGAAGTCAGCCCCCAGTTTCATGGTGCTGGCAGACAAGGACCCGCTGGGCGCCAACCTGGACCGCATCCAGATCGTCAAGGGCTGGCTGGATGGCAGCGGCGAACAGCAGGAGCAGGTATTCGATGTGAGCTGGTCAGACCAGCGCCAGCTAGATGACAACGGCAAACTGCCGGCGGTGGGCAACACGGTGGATCTCAGCAACGGACACTACAGCAACAGCATTGGCGCTAGCCGACTGACAGCGAGCTGGCAGGACCCCGGGTTCGATGCGGCCCAGTCAGCCTTCTATTACGTGCGGGTGCTGCAAATACCCACACCGCGCCACTCCCTGCTGGACGCCATCGCCCTGGGGCAAGAGCACGCCGCCGACCATCCCGACACCATCCAGGAGCGCGCCTACTCCTCCCCCATCTGGTACACCCCCTGAGATTGCCCTGACCCCGCTGGGGTCAGACCCCATTTACGCCTGCGCGGCCCGCTCCTACCCCATTCACCTCCGACCCCATCCACCTCCGACCCCATTTACCTCCGACCCCATTCACCTCCGACCCCATTTACCTCCGACCCCAATTACCTCCGACCCCATCCACCTCCGACCCCGCTGGGGTCTGACCCCATTCACCTCCGACCCCGTAGGGGTGATATAGATCAAGGTTGGGTGGATTTCAAAACCGTCAAGGCTGACGGTTTATGTTTGTGTTGCTAGGCTGGCTCGATAAAAGTACAGGCGAGGTGCACCATGGACAGCAAACGTAAAGCCAATCCGCAGTATGCGGGACCCAGCTATCAGCAGTTATTGGACCGTGAGACCAACGCGGTTCCCGACAGTCTGCGCGACGATACCCGGCCCTACCTGGGCTCGGACAACATCCCGGCCAATCGCTACCTGGATCGCGCTTTCCACGAATTGGAAGTGGAACACGTCTGGAAAAAGACCTGGCAGGCGGTATGCCGGGAAACAGAATTGCCCGAGCCGGGCGACACCCAGGTCTACGACATTACCCGCTTCTCCATCATTGTCAGCCGGCTTGAGAACGGCGAACTCGCCGCTCATCGCAACGTCTGCCGCCATCGCGGGCGTCAACTGGTCGACGAGAACGGCAACAAGAAGGTATTCACCTGCCCCTACCACGGTTTCACCTGGAAGCTTGATGGCAGTTTCAAGGGTGCGCCCTGTCAGTGGGACTTTGACCATATCGACCCGGATGACTTTGGTTTACCACCGGTGCTGGTTGATACCTGGGGTGGCTGGGTGTTTATCAATATGGACACCAATGCACAGTCCCTGCACGAATACCTGGGCATCCTGCCCGAGCACTTCGAGCGCTGGAAGCCAGAGGAGCGCTACAAGGCCGTGCACGTGCAGAAGGTCATTCCCTGCAACTGGAAGGTCGGCTGGGAAGCCTTTATCGAGTCTTACCACGCGGTGCTTACCCACCCGCAGATCTTGCCCTACACGGCCGAAGCTGAATCCCAGTACGACGTCTGGCAACCGCATATCAGCCGCACCATCACCGCCATGGCGGTACCCAGTTCACACCGCCCGGACACCACCCCCCAGGATGTAGCCGATGCCATATTTGGTACCTCCGCCCTGGTGGCCGGCGAGGAAAGCACCCAGGTACCGGACGATGTGCCGGTACGGGCTTACGTGGCGCAGAAAAACCGGGAGGAATTCAGCCCGCTGTATGACGAGCCATTAGAAGACCGCACCACCGATGCCGAAATGATGGATTCGATACTGTATTCGGTGTTTCCCAACTTCGCGCCCTGGGCGGGCTTCCACCCGCACATCACCTACCGCTTCCGGCCCAATGGGGATGACCACGAAACCGCACTGATGGAGATCATGCTGCTGCTACCCTACCCGCAAAGCGGTGAGCGTCCGGCCGATGCCCCGCCCCGGCTCATGGGTGAGGACGAGCTGTTCTGCCAGGCACCGGAGTTGGGAGAAAAACTGGGCAACATCTTCGACCAGGACCTGTTCAACATGCCCATGATCCAGCGCGGCATGCACAACCTGGAAGATGGGGAGTTAGTGTTGGCTGACTATCACGAGGTGCGAATCCGGCATTTCCACCAGACCCTGGACAGGTATATTTACGGCGCGGACTAGGCCGGGTCGTGGGCCAGGCCGACCAGGTCGGCCGTGGTCATGTCACGCTCAGACAGCCAGGCATCCAGCTCTTCGGCCAGGCGCAGGCTGATGCCGGGCTCGGCGTAATTGGCGGTGCCCACCTGCACGGCCGCTGATCCGGCCATGAAGAACTCCAGCGCATCGCGCAGGCTGCCGATGCCACCCATACCGATGATGGGAATACTTACCTGCTGGTAGACCTCGTAAACCATGCGCACCGCCAGCGGCTTTAGCGCAGGCCCGGACATACCACCCATCTTCTGGCCCAGCATTGGGCGGCGGCGATCGACGTCGATGACCATGCCGCGAATGGTATTGATCATGGTGATCATATCGGCCCCGGCCGCTTCCACGGCACGGGCGACCTCGCAGATATCCCCCGCCTCCGGCGACAACTTCACCATCAGGGGCAGCCCGGTCACCGCGCGCACGGCGGCGGTCACCTCGCCTGCGGCTGCACCGGACACACCAAAGTGCATGCCACCGGCGTGCACGTTAGGGCAGGATATATTCAGCTCCAGTGCCGCCACGCCTTCAACATCGTTGAAGCGCCTTCCCAATTCGACAAAGTCCTCTATGGAGGTGGCAAAGGTATTAACAATCACGGTAACGCCCAGCTCGCGCAATCGCGGCATGGTCTCGGTGATGAAGGCGTCGATACCGATATTGGCGAGGCCAATGGAGTTGAGCATGCCGGCCGAGGTTTCCACCGTGCGCGGTGGCGCATTACCCGGGCGAGGATCCAGGGAAATGCCCTTGACGCTAACGCCGCCGAGCCTGCCCACATCGACAAAGTCGGCATATTCGACCGCGTAACCGAAGGTACCCGAGGCATTGATAAACGGGTTTTCAAGCGTCAGCGGCCCCAACACTGTCTGCAGTCGCTGACTCATGAGGCGGCCTCAAAGATCGCTGGCGCCTCGAATACCGGTCCGTCATAACACACATATTTATAGCTGCCGTCGGTGCCCATTACCGCGCAACCCTTGCAGGTGCCCATACCGCAGGCCATGGGCGCTTCCAGTGCCACCTGGCAGGGCACGCCGGCTCGCGACGCCACATCAGCCACCGCGTGCAGCATGCCGTCGGGTCCGCAGGTATAGATTATGGCGTTGGCGTCTTCATCCAGCAGCCGTTGCAGCGGCGCCGTGATCAGGCCCTGCTCGCCGACCGAACCGTTTTCCGTGGTTATCACCAACTCGGCAACTTGTTCTATTTCAGCGGACAGCGGCAGGTCATCTGCAGTGCGGGCACCATATAAAAACAGCGGTCGACGACCGGCGGCATGCAGTTCGCGGGCCAGGAACAACAGGGGCGCGACGCCAACACCACCGGCCACCAGCAGCGGCCGACGCTCGCTGGTATCGACCTGGTAACCTTTGCCCAGCGGGCCGAACACGACCAGTTCATCGCCTGCAACCATGGCGGCCAGGCGTTCGGTGCCCTCGCCAATGGCTTTAACCAACACCGAACCCGTGGAACCGCTCTCCACCAGCGAGAACGCGCGCGGCAACACCGGGTGCACGCCCCAGTCGCCGCGGATCATGACAAATTCGCCGGGCTCGGCGGGAATATCCTCGTCGCCAGCAAAGCGCAACAGGGCGTGATTGGGGGCGGGATATTCGACTTCGGTAATTCGGGTACGCAGATATTTCATGGCGCGCTATGATACACCGACCGCCCCAGCCGGAACACTCACCATGCGCAGCATCACCCTGTTTTTCACGCTTTTGTTAAGCTTCCCTGCCTTCGCCGACAGCTATCGCCAGGTCATCATCACCGAGCACGGCGGTCCCGAAGTGTTGCGGCTGATCGAGTCAGCGCCCTTACCCAAACCCGGCCCGGGCCAGGTACGGGTGCGTGTCATCGCCGCCAGCGCCTCCTTCACCGACATCATGCTGCGCAAGGGCATGTACCCGGTCGACGCCGAGCTACCCTATGCGCCCGGTTATGACCTGGTCGGCGTGGTCGACGCCCTGGGTGAAGGGGTCACAGGCCTGCAGGCGGGCCAGCGGGTCGCGGACCTCACCGTGTGGGGAGCTTACTCGGAATACACCCTGCACCCGGCCGAGAACCTGGTGCCAGTGCCGAACGGACTCCCCTCTGACGAGGCCGTGGTGTTGATCCTGTCCTATATGACCGCCTACCAGATGCTGTTCCGCGAGGCAGACCTCAAGCCACAACAGTCGGTGTTGATTCACGGTGCCAGCGGCGCGGTGGGCACCGCGCTGGCGCAATTGGGACGCGTGGCCGGCCTGAAGATGTACGGCACCGCCTCCACCGCCAAACAGGACTACCTGCGAGAACTTGGCGTCACCCCCATCGACTACAAGACCGAGGACTTCGTCACTCGCATCATGAATGACACCGACGGCGCCGGGGTTGATGCGGTGTTCGACGCCATCAGCGTCGACAACTTTGAGCGCTCCTACAGTGTGCTGGCACCGGACGGTGTGTTGGTGAAGTACGGCCTCTACCTGGCCAGCCGCGACGAGAACAGCAGCCTGGGCATGGCCTGGGAGTTTATTCGCCTGCTGTGGCAGCAACAGATGTGGGACTGGTTCCCGCAAGACGGGCGGCGGGTGAGCTTTTACTCCATCGCTGATTTCCGCGTCGCACACCCGGACTGGTTCAAGGATGACCTGAGCAGCCTGTTTGAACTGGCGCTGGAGAAAAATGTGCGGCCGCAGATCTGGAAAACCCTGCCGCTGTCCGCCGCGGCCGACGCCCACCGCCATATTGAAGCCGGCGAGGTGCGCGGCAAGATCGTACTGCAGGTAGCACCCGAGCCGGACTAGATTCTAGTCGCGCAACATGGGCTCGGCACGAACACTGGCCGGCACCGGACAGTCCATGACAGCCGCCACCGCCACCAGGATTTCGATTTCCTGTGGGGTAAGCACCCCATCGTGGGCAGCGCACTGGGCCATGCCCTTGAGTAGTCGCGGTTTCAACAGCGGGTAACAATTTGCCAGTTTGCTGACCGACTGACTGAACTCGGCGACACTGCATTCTTCCAGGGGGCGCAATTTGAGATTATAAAGGCCAACGCTTTCTACACCGCGGGTGAAGGCCTGTTCGCGCTCCTCCTCGTCCTGGTGTCCACGCCAGGCCAGCACCGAGACCACGGTACGGAACTCCTGGCGCACATGCACAGCCTTGCGATGGCGAGGCTGACTCGGTTTTACCTGCACAAATTCCGGATCCAGGTAATGGCGCAGGACCTGGTACATGCACCACTCATACAGGTCGACGTGATTATCAGCACGGGTGAGCTGCAACAGGGTGTCCTTGAAGCCCCGGTACTGTGGCGCCGACATGCATTTCAATGCCGGCAGGCTCGCCTCTAGAAGCGGCAGACGCCAGGGCACCGGCAGTGCGAGTATCTCGGGCGCCAGCTGTCGTACCGTTGTCGCCAGGCCACGCACCCCGCCAGCGGCGATAATATCGAACTGTTGCTCGTGAATTTCCGCATCCCCTCCCAGCAGCAGTGCACAGGCGATGGCGTTGGCACCAAAGGGGTCTCGCGCCTGCTCCAGCAAGGCAGTCGGAATACCCTCCAGCGGTGGCGCCACCACGGCGAACTCGGCGTCAGCCGCACCGGCCCGAACACTGCTCTCGGCTGCCGCACCGAGCACGGCGCCGGCAATAACTGCGCCGGTGGTGACCGCCGCCGCACGCCGTTCGTGTTCGGCGTCCCGGCGCTGCTGGTCCTGCGCAGTACCCTCATAGGCCGGCACATACTTGATGTATTCACCGTCCCAATCCGGCTGGATGCGACGAATACGTTCCGGTAGTGGTGGGTGGGTGCTGAATACCTGCCACAGGTGGCCGGCGATCTGGCCGAAGAAAATATGGCTCAGTTCATTGGCCCGCGCCTCGACAATACTGGTGCCGGCCGGGTAGCCGCCGATCACCTTGAGCGCATCGGCTACACCCTGGGGATTGCGTGTGAACTGTACCGCCGAGGCATCGGCCAGGTGTTCGCGCTGACGACTCACCGCGGCCTTGATAAAGCCGGCAAACAATCCGCCCAGCCAGCCAATCACCCACAGGGCCAGGCCAATGGCCAGTGCCTGGGCTGGCATCTTGCCGCTGCGCTTGTAGCTGCGGCCCTGGCGCGAACCGCCGCGCACCAGCACCTCACCGACATCGCCAATAAAGGTTATGCCCTTGAGCATGGCCGCCAGGCGAATATTGAGCCGCATATCGCCATTGAGGATGTGACTGAATTCATGGGCGATAACGCCCTGTAACTGCTCGCGATTGAAATGGCTGATGCTGCCCTGGGTAATGCCGATCACCGCATCCGCCGGCGAGATACCGGCGGCAAAGGCATTGATGCCCCGCTCACCGGCCAGCAGGTATACCGGCGGCACCGGCATTCCGGCGGCCAGCGCCATTTCTTCCACCACATTGAGGCAGCGGCGCTGGTCAGCATCCTCCGTGTGGGGCAGGATGCGCTCGCCGCCGAGGCGCTCCGCCACGGCCTTGCCGCCGGCCGACAGCTGTGCCCACTTGAACAATATCACCAGGAAAATCGTGCTGAGTACGCCCAGGCAAACAAGGCCGAAGGTTTCCCAGTTGAAGGCTGCGAAGAAGCGATTGATGGTTTCCGCGTCTGCCAGCGGCAGGCTGGAGGCGCCCAGCCCGTACAACAACATGGCGATCAGTACATTGCTGATACCGATCAGCACCAGCACCGCGAGGACAAACCACAGCACCAGCCAGCGAGTGCTGCGGCGGGCGTCGTCCTGCGCGCTATAAAAGTCCATGCGACCCCGGCCGGGAAAGAATCAGGCCCGGTGCCTGGCTAGAAGCTGACCTTGGGCGCGGCCTGTATCTCGGCAGAGTCTTCAAACTCCAGCAACTCGGCGTTGGTCGGATGACCAAACCTGGCGGCAAAAAACACCGGCGGGAAGGTCTCGCGATAGGTGTTATAGGCAGTCACCGCGTCGTTATAGCCCTGGCGGGAAAAGGCCACCCGGTTTTCCGTGGTGGTGATCTCTTCAGTCAGCTGGGTCATATTCTCGCTGGCCTTGAGATCCGGGTAGGCTTCCATGGTCACATTCAATGCGCCCAGGGCTTTGCCCAGTGAAGCCTCGGCTGTGGCCAGTTGGCCCATCTCGACACCGCCGGCGCCCTGCTTGCCGATGGCCTCCAGCACCGCGGCGGCGTTATTGCGCGCGGAGATGACAGCTTCCAGGGTTTCCCGCTCATGGGACATATAGCCCTTGGCCACTTCCACCAGGTTGGGTATCAGGTCGTAGCGCCGCTTGAGCTGCACCTCGATTTGCGAAAACCCGTTCAGGTAGCGATTTTTCAGTGTCACCAGGCGGTTGTAGATATTGATGACATAGGCCACCAGGCCCAATAAAACCAGCCAGAACACAATACTGGAAACATCCATGGCACACCCCTCTTAGCCCTAGTCTGCTTCAGTATACCGTCTGTGCGCGCGGTGCTGAACCTCCCTGAGCTGAGCTCTTCCGAACCAGCCGTTTGTACTGGGTATAACTCATCCCGGTCCAGCGCCCGAAAGCCCGGTAGAAGCTATTGGCCTGGCTAAAGCCCAGCTCGCCCGCTATGGACTTGCCGGGCAGCCAGCGCCGCGCCAGCACTTTCTGGCAGCGATAGCGTCGCACCTGGTCGAGCAATTCCTGGTAACTGGTGCCCTCGGCCCGCAGGTGGCGGCGCAGGGTGCTGGGTGAAACATAGAGGTTGCTGGCGATATCAGCGGCGTGAACCTGGTCGAGATCCGCCAGCAGCAGTAAATGCAGCGCACGACGCCGCAGTATTCTTCGCTTGGCCATGGGCAATCCTTTGCGTTGGTTTAGCGATCTGTTGGGTAAATATAGACAAGATTTCGTGCAGGCGCTGGCAGAAATGCCATCAAATGTGCGCAGTTAAGCGCTGTCGGTGGACTCCGCAGCGGCCTGGTCGACCACAACCCGGTTGCGACCACTCTGCTTGCCCTGGTAGAGCGCGGCATCGGCCCGCACCAGGCAGTCATCCAGGCTCATTCCCTGCGCGAATTCGGCCACCCCAATGGTAATAGTCAGGCCCAGCTCATTGCCGCCAAAGTTGAAATGCGCGCTCTCCAACACGGAGCGCAGTTTCTCAGCCAGGGTAGTGCCGCCCTCCAGCGATGTTTCCGGTAGCAGGAAGATAAACTCCTCACCACCCCAGCGGGCCATGGTGTCCACGTCACGCAACTGCTGACTCAATAATATGGCGGTCTCCCGCAGCACAAAGTCACCGCAGGCATGACCATATTGGTCATTAAAGGCTTTGAAATGATCAATATCGCCCATCATAACCACGAAACCGCGCTGGCTGCGCGAGGCCCGGAGGATCTCTGTGTCGGCGCGTTCGGCGAAACCCCGGCGGTTGAGCAAGCCCGTCAGGGCATCCATTCTCGCCACTTCACTGAGCTTCTCATTGCTCTGTTCAAGCTCGCGGGTGCGCTCGCGCACCGCGCCGTCCAGGTGGCTGTACATGCGGGTAAACCGGTTACCCAGGGACAGGGCCATGCTCAGAATAATGGCGGCGAAGCCTATGGTCAGCAGCCGTGGGTGTTGCACCAGGCCGTGGGAGAGAAGGATGTCGTTGACTGCGGCAAACAGGAAGAAGGCCCAGCCCAGGCTCATGGTGCGGGCCTCCCGGTTGCCGCGCGCCGCACACCAGACCACGAACAGCAGCACCGCTGCCAGGCCGGGCATCAAGTAGAGCTGAAAGTTGAACAGGGTGTGGGCCAAAATATCCGTGTTGGGCCAGAGTAATACCAACAGGCCAAACACGGCAAAACCCGCCTGGTAAAAACGTACCCACAGCGGTGGCGTAAAGCTGAGCAGGGAAAACACCAGCTGCAGGCCAGGTATCGGCAACAGGTAGACCAGGGTGTATTCCAGCTTTTTGTGCAGCAGAAACGGCAGTTCTGCGGAATAGCCAACAACGTATTTCCACTGGCTCAACTCCAGACTGTAGAGAGCGACCATGAGCGTGGTGACCGAGAACCACAAAAACTCGGTCAGCTTCCGATTGCTCAGGTACAGGTAAAGGCTGAATAAGCCAAATACCATGTAGCCGATGGCCAGCATCAGGGTAATAGCCTCGGGAAACCAGACCGCCTTGGTGAGATCAAAGACCGTGCCCACCAGGAAGCGCCCCTCATACATACCCGAGGTGGAGGCCCGGCCCAGGGCGTCGTCACGCCACACCCGCACCGCCAGTAGCAGTTCGCCGTCGGCATTTACCGCGGAGGCGGGAAGCGAAAATATTCGCTTGCGATCAGCGCTCAACAGTGGCGCCGGGGGCAGGCGGCCGGCCCCACCGATCAAGCGCCCACCCGCATACAACTCATAGGCGCTGTGAATCTTGCCCAGCGCAATACCGAGACCGTGCAGGGAGCCGCGCAGGCCCGGTTGGCTCAGGTCAAACTGTATTTTGGCCCGGTACCAGGCCATGCCAGAGAGATCACCATGCCCCTGGCGACGCCAGTCCCGCGGTACCAGGATATTGTCCCAGAGCACGTGATCGTAGTCGGGGTCGGCCCAGGCCAGGTCGTCGCCCACGCGAAAGCGCCAGATGCCATGCATTTCCACGACCTGGTCAAGACTCTCAACTTCGAATTCCGCTGCAACGGCCGGCACAGTAAGTGCGAGACTCACCAGCAGTAATACGGCTATGTGCTTTAACATGGCACCCCCGCCACCGAGCATAGCGAATAGGGGCAATGACAAACAAGTATTCATATCTTCGCCTCCGCTCACCTCAAGGCGGTGTGGCGGCGAGCTTCAGGTCTGAATATCAGCCGTCAAAGGGGTGTCGCAGGACAATGGTCTCAACCCGGTCAGGGCCGGTAGAAATAATATCGATAGGCGCACCCACGGCTTCTTCAATGCGGCGAATATAGGCGCGCGCGTTTTCCGGCAAGTCTTCCAGTCGTTGCACGCCGATGGTGGACTCACTCCAGCCCGGCACCTGTTCGTAAACCGGCTCCAGGCCTTCGTAGTCATCACTGTCCACCGGGTTGGCAACCGCCTGGCCATCGGCGTCGCGATAGCCGACACAAACCTGGATATTCTCAAGCCCGTCGAGGACGTCCAGCTTGGTCAGGCAGAGCCCGGAAACACTGTTGATCTGCACGGCGTTACGCAGGGCCACGGCATCGAACCAGCCGCAACGTCGCGCCCGTCCAGTAGTGGCGCCAAACTCGTGGCCCTTGCTCGCCAGGTGCTCACCCGTGCTGTCGAACAGCTCGGTGGGAAACGGGCCGGAACCCACCCGGGTGGTATAGGCCTTGGTAATTCCCAGCACATAGTCCAGGTAAAGCGGGCCGAAGCCACTGCCAGTGGCGGTGCCGCCAGCGGTGGTATTGGAGGATGTCACGAAGGGGTAGGTGCCGTGATCAATATCCAGCAGCGAACCCTGGGCGCCTTCAAACAATATGCAGCGACCCTGCTCGCGATACTGGTGCAAGAGGCTGGTCACATCGGTGATCATGGGTCGCAATTGCTCCGCCATGGTCAGCGCTTCATCCAGAGTGGACTGGTAATCCACAGCGTCCACACCGTAATAGTTGGTGAGCTGGAAATTGTGATACTCCAGCACTTCCTTGAGCTTGACCGCAAAGCGCTCGGGATCGAGTACATCACCGAGACGCAGGCCACGGCGCGCCGCCTTGTCTTCATAGGCGGGCCCGATACCGCGACCGGTTGTGCCGATTTTGTCCTTGCCGCGGCGTACTTCGCGCGCCTGGTCCAGGGCGACATGGTAGGAAAGAATCAGCGGGCAGGCGGGACTGATCCGCAGGCGCTCCCGCACCGGCACCTGGTTTTCTTCCAACTCCGCGATCTCCTTTAGCAAGGCCTCGGGTGACAGCACCACACCATTGCCAATCAGGCAGGTCACGCCGGCGCGCAATACTCCTGAAGGGATCAGGTGTAATACGGTTTTCTTGCCCTCTATCACCAGTGTGTGTCCGGCGTTATGGCCGCCCTGAAACCGCACCACGGCTTCCGCCTGATCGGTCAGCAGATCGACAATCTTGCCCTTGCCTTCATCGCCCCACTGGGTCCCGAGAACTACGACGTTCTTGTTCATGTGATGTCTTCCACTATCCATTCGCTGTCCCGCAACAACACCCGACGGGTGCAACGGGGGTCAATTTCACCCGACAGGCTGGTGATCACAACCTCGTCGGCCGCACGCAGTTCAGCCAACCTGGCCCAGAGCTTCGCATCCTGTTCGGCGGGTGCCGCAATAGCACCCGCCCGCGGCGCCGGCTGGGCTTCCATTGGCAGCGCCAGTAGCGACTTTAAATCCGTATTGAAGCCGGTGGCCGGACGCGGCCGTCCAAACACCTCACCGACATCGTCATAGCGCCCACCATTGGCCAGTGCCTGGCCATGACCCGACACGTAGGCGGCGAAAACGAGACCCGTGTGGTAGTGATAGCCGCGCAACTCCGCCAGGTCGAAGTAAATATCAACGTCCGGGTAGCGCGCGCCGATCGCCGCGGCCACATCGCGCAGGGACTGGACGTCAGCGGCAGCCCAATCGACTCGCTCCAGTACCGACGCATCGCCGTGTAGTTCAAGCAATGCCAGCAACTGCTGACGGCGCCCATCGTCCTCCAGCGGTGCCAGCACCAGTTCCAGGTCGGGCAGGGACTTGCGCTGCAGGGCATCAAATACCGCCTGCTCCTGCTCGCTGTCAAATTCGCACTGGGCCAGCAATTCCCGGTAGATACCGACGTGGCCCAGATCAAGGGTAATACCACTGACACCCGCCAGCTTCAGGGTTTCCAGCATCAGGGAAATAATTTCAATATCCGCCTGCTGACTGGCATCACCATACAACTCGGCGCCGAGCTTGAGTGGGGAGCGCGAGCCCAACAGGGTACTGGAACGGGTGTGCAGGACACTGCCGGCATAGCAAAAGCGGCTGACGCCATCAGCAGCCAGGCTGTGGGCGTCAATGCGCGCCACCTGAGGTGTGATATCAGCGCGGATGCCCATGCTGCGCCCGCTCAACTGATCGGTAATACGGAAGGTGAGCAGATCGATATCGGCACCCAGTCCTATCAGCAGGGACTCGGTAAATTCAACCAGGGGCGGGATGACCAACTGATAGCCCCAGCTGGCATACAGGTCCAGTAACAGCCGACGCAATTGCTCGACCTTCGCCGCCGGCGCGGGCAGCACTTCTTCTATCCCGTCAGGCAGTAACCAGCGGTCTGATGTGGTCATACTCAGTAGTCCTTGGGTGGCTCCGGGGGAACCTGTAGCGAGGCCCGCCGGCCTCCCAACACCATCAGTTAAACAGGTACAAAAGGCCGAGCCCCAGCAACATGCTGAACAGTCCGACCCCGCGCAGTGTGCTGTTATCCAGCTGCGCCACCTCGCTCACCATCTTGCGCCAGAAATCGGGGACAAGAAACGGCATTGCACCCTCGATTATCAATACCAGGGCCAGTGCCACTGCCACCTGTTGCCAGAGCTCCAAGCGATTCCGTCCTTCAATTTGCGCGCACAAAAAAACCGTGCCCTCTGGGGTCTATTCAGAAACCCTGAGCCTCACGGTTACAGAAGATTAGCACAACCGCCGGGGCTTTAGGAGCCCTCAAAGAAAGCCCTCAGCGGTACTTTATCAAGCCCAATTAATCCTTATTGCGCTTGCCCGTGGAGTCCTTGAAATACTGGAAGAAATCGCCGTCGGGCTCGATCAGCATCACGTCGCCTTTATTGTTAAAGGAGTCGCTATAGGCTCTCAGGCTACGGGTAAAATCGAAAAACTCACGGTCCTTGTTATAGGCGTTGGCGTATATCGCCGCCGAACTTGCATCACCTTCACCACGCAAGACCTGTGAATCCCGGTAGGCCGAAGCCTTGATCACGGTGACCTCTCGGTCTGCGGCGGCGCGAATACCCTCGGCCAGCTCACGTCCCTGGGAGCGCAGCTCCCGCGCCTCTTTCTCCCGCTCCGCGTTCATGCGACGGAATACCGAGTCGCTCACCGCCGGCGGCAGATCGATCTTCTTGACCCGCACATCGACAACCTCAACACCCAGTTGCTCTTCCGCAACCTCGTTGAGAATGTCACGCATCTGCATCATCAACTGGTCCCGCTCTCCAGAGACCACTTCCTGCAGGGTGCGCACGGCAACCTCGTTACGCAGGCCGTCGTTGATGCGCTGTGCCAACAGTCCATTAGCGCGACTTTCGTCACCACCGGTAGAGGTGTAGTACTTGGTCACATCAGACACCTTCCACTTGGCGTAGGAGTCCACCACCAGTGCTTTCTTTTCCAGGGTCAGGAAACGCTCCGGCAGGGCATCAACGGTGAGAACACGCGCATCAAATTTGCGCACATTGTTGACGAAAGGAATTTTTGCGTGCAGTCCCGGCTCGATATCCGGATTCACCACCTCACCAAAACGCAGCAATACGGCGCGCTCGGTTTCCTTCACGATGTACAAGGAATTGCTGACCACGAACAGGGCCAACAAGGCCAGTAACAGTGCCGACAGGCTTTTAGTATTCATATCAGCGTCCTCCGCGGCTGTTGCGAGCCGCCTGGTCGCGCCGCAACAGGTCATAGACCTGGTCGGCAATGTCTCGAATGCTCTCGCCGCCAGCGCCATCACTGCGCAACTGGGGTCGACTGCTCTCTTCAATAATCTTGTCCAGCGGCAGGTACAGCAGGTTGTTGCCGCCCTCGACATCGATCACCACTTTACTGGTGTTTTCCATCACCCCCTGTACCGCCTCCAGGTAGAGGCGGTTGCGGGTAACTTCCGGCGCCTTGGCATACTCTTCACGCAGGGAGTTGAAGCGCGAGGCATCACCTTCCGCCTCCGCAATCACCTGCTCCTTGTAAGCGTTCGCCTCTTCGATCTGGCGCTGGGCCTGACCGCGCGCCTCGGGAATGATGCCGTTGGCATAGGCCTGCGCCTCATTCTTCACGCGCTCCTCGTCCTCGCGGGCCTTGATCACGTCGTCGAAGGCATCCTGCACTTCCGCAGGCGGCTTGGCGTCGTCGATGTTGACCTTGGAGACCCGAATGCCGGTCTGGTAGACATCCAGGTATTCCTGCAGTCGTTCGCGCACATCAACCGCCAGTTGGGTACGGCCATCAGTCAGCACATAATCCATCGCGCTGCCACCGACCACATGGCGCAGGGCGCTCTCGGTGGCGTTGGTCAGGCTGCGCTCCGGCGCCCGCACCCGCAGCACGAAGTTCTCTGCATTCTGGATGACGTACTGAACCGAGAGGTTCACCTCGACGATGTTTTCATCCTCGGTCAGCATCTGCTCACGAAAGGTGGCGTTGTTAACCTGGGTCACGTTGACCACTGTGACCTCGTCAACCAGCGGCGGATTCCATTGCAGACCTGGCTGCACCGTGGAGTGGTATTTGCCAAGTCGCAGCACCACACCCCGCTCCTGCTCGTCGATGGTATAAAATCCCATCAGGCCCCATATGATCGCCGCGACCACCAGCAAGGTGACAAACAGGCCGCCGGACACGGCACTGCTGCCGCCGCCACCGCTGCCACTGCCGCCGCCGCCAAATATGCCCGACAACTGCTGTCGCACTTTGCGCATGGCTTCATCAAGATCAGGTGGTCCCTGATCGCCACCGCCCCAGGGGTCACGTGGTTTGTTGCCGTCGCCACCCGGTTCATTCCAGGCCATACTTATCTCCTGTGTAAGGCCCTCTGGGCCTCATTAACTATTAATTACTTGAGCTGAATCGAGCGACGCAGTCTAGCACAGCGCGCCCTGTTTCAGGCTACCCTGCTGTTACCCAAAGGCCTCGGCGGGACTTTTGTCCAGCACCAGGCTCTGTTCACTAATACCTTCCGCGGCGAGCAAGCGCTGCCACTCCCTGCCTTCCAGGCGCACATGTAGTTGTACGCGGCCATCGCCGGCGTGGTTCTCCTCCAGTACCGCGCCGAGGCTATAAAGCCCCGCCCGCAATCGTCCCTGGGCCGGGCTCAGGTCGACCAGATGATCGACCACGTTCACCGACAGAAGTTCGGCCAGGCACTGGCGCAACAGCTCGCAGCCAGCACCGGTACTGGCCGACAGCCAGACCCGCTGGGGACGGCCTTCGGCATCGCGCTCAATGCGTGGCTCCTGCTCCAGCAAGTCGAGCTTGTTATAGACCTCAAGCCGCGGCACCTCGCCGGCACCAATTTCCTGCAATACCGCTTCGACCTGCTCGACATTGTCCTGGCGCTCGGCACTGGCCGCGTCGATCACATGCAGTAGCAAGCCGGCGTCGGTGGTTTCCTCCAGCGTGGCGCGAAATGCATCCACCAGTTTGTGCGGCAAATGGCGAATAAAGCCCACCGTATCGGCCAACACTACCGGGCCGCAATCATCCAGCTCAATGCGGCGCAGGGTCGGGTCCAGGGTGGCGAATAGTTGGTCGGCGGCATAGACCTCGGAATCGGTCAGGAAATTAAACAGGGTCGATTTGCCGGCATTGGTATAACCGACTAATGACACGGAGGGGATTTCTGCGCGGCGGCGCGAGCGCCGGCCTTGCTGGCGCTGCTTTTCCACCTTCTGCAAACGCCCGAGAATAGACTTGATGCGCACCCGCAGCAGGCGCCGGTCTGTTTCCAGCTGCGTCTCACCCGGTCCACGCAGGCCAATACCGCCCTTCTGGCGCTCGAGGTGAGTCCAGCCTCGCACCAGCCGGGTCGACATATGCTGCAACTGCGCCAGTTCCACCTGCAACTTACCCTCGTGGGTGCGGGCGCGCTGGGCAAAGATATCCAGGATCAGGCCGGTCCGGTCCAGCACCCGGCATTGCAACTCCTGTTCGAGGTTGCGCTCCTGGCTGGGGGACAAGGCGTGATTGAATAACACCACCTCAGCCTCGTGGGCTTCCACCAGGGCCTTGATTTCCTCCAGCTTGCCAGTGCCGACAAACAGGCGCGGATGCGGCGTTTCACGCTGGCCAAAAACATAATCCACAGGATCGCCACCGGCGGACAGGGCCAGTTCTTCGAATTCTCGCGGATCTTCACGCTCCGCCTCTGTGGAAAGATTCAGGTGAACCAGAATGGCTCGTTCACCTGACTCAGGTCGCTCAAAAAACAATCAAAAACCTAACTTTCTTCGCCCGCTTCTTCCGGTGGATTCTGCATGGGCATACGCACTACCCGCGAGGGAACCACTGTGGAAATAGCGTGCTTGTAGACCATCTGGCTCACCGTGTTCTTCAACAACACGACAAACTGGTCGAAAGACTCAATCTGCCCCTGCAGCTTGATACCGTTGACAAGGTAGATGGATACGGGAACGCGTTCCTTACGCAATATGTTTAAGTAAGGGTCTTGTAATGTATGCCCTTTTGACATGGCAATTCTCCTGTGTGACTCAAATCGAGTCTAAAAAATACAAAACGTATGCTCATTTTTGAGCGTCTCTTGTTCTGGTTACGGCAGCATCCACGCGGCTTTCGCGCACTGCACACCTGTTTTGAGTATAAACCATTTACAGAAGTTCAATGGTGGCATCACCCAGATATTTCAAGGCCACGGACAGCGGAATATACGCACTGTCGGCCAGGCCGGCTGCCGAGGTCGCAGCCCTGCCGTCGGCATCAGTGTAAATCCAGTGCAAATCAGGCCAACCCCGCAACCAGGTCAACTGCCGTTTCGCCAACTGACGGGTAGCCTGGATACACAATTCGCGAGCCCGGGCCAGGTCATACTCGCCTTTCACATGAGCCCACATCTGGCGATAGCCGACGGCGCGCATGGAGGGCAGGTCCAGGTGCAGGTCATCGCGCTGGTAGAGCCCGCGCACTTCCTCTACCAGTCCGGCGGCCAGCATCTGGTCGACCCGGCGGGCAATACGCTCATGCAAGACACCGCGTTCGGCAGGCGCAATGGCCAACTGGAAAACCTCGTAGGCATCAGTGAGCCGACCCCCGCCCTTGGCGGCCTGGCGGCGGCGCCACTCAGTCATGGTGACACCACTGCCCAGGTACACTTCCAGCGCGCGACTGAGGCGCTGGGAGTGATTGGGATGAATTTTCTCGGCCATGGCCGGGTCCACTTCCGCCAGCATGCGGTGCAGATGCGGCCAGCCCTTTGCGGCTGCCTCGGATGCAAGATAGCTGCGCAACTCCGGGTCGGCCGGTGGCATATCGGCAATACCTTCCAACAGGGCCTTGAAGTAGAGCATGGTGCCGCCCACCAACAGCGGCGTGCGCCCGGCCGCCAGAATCTCCAGGATCGCGGCCTGGGCATCATGGCAAAAGTCCGCCACTGAATAGGGCTCGGCAGGATCGTGAATATCAACCAGGTGGTGGGGGAAATCGGGCTTGGCGCTACCGATATCCAGGCCTCGATACACCAGGGCGGAATCGACGCTGATCAACTCGCAATTATGTTGGCGAGCCAGTTCAATGGCCAGGTCGGTCTTACCGGATGCCGTTGGGCCCAGCAGGCATATAAGGCCGGGCTTATCACTCAACTCAACGACCCCGCAGGAACAGCTTGTCCAGTTCCTCCAGCGACAACTGGGTCCAGGTGGGACGCCCATGATTACACTGGCCGCTGCGTTCGGTGTCTTCCATGTCCCGCAACAGGGCATTCATTTCCGGGATGGTAAGGCGCCGGTTGGCACGCACCGAGCCGTGGCAGGCCATGGTCGACAGCAGCTCATCGAGATGAGCCTCGACCCGGTCACTGCTGCCGTATTCCAATAAATCTGACAACACATCGCGCAGCAGCTGCTCGACGTTGGCATCGCGCAAGGCCACGGGTATCTCACGCAGGACCAGCGCCTCTTCGCCGGCGCGCGCAACATTCATGCCGAGCCGGGCAAAGACCTCGCCATGGCTCTCGGCGCAATCGGCCTCGCGCTGACTCACCGCCACCGTCTGCGGTACCAACAAGGGCTGGCTGCGAATCCCTTCCCCACTGTGTGACAGCTTCATGCGCTCGTAGGTAATGCGCTCATGGGCGGCGTGCATATCCACCAACACCAGGCCCTCGGCGTTTTGCGCGAGGATATAAACACCGTGCAATTGCGCCACCGCGTAACCCAGCGGTGGCACGTCCTCTGCCGGCACCTCGGCCAGCGCCGCCGGACTGGCATAGAGCTGCTGAAATCCCTGCATCTGCTCCCGCACCTGGCCCGCCCCCATATGGGAGCCCTCGCCAGCGAAACCCGCACCGGCGACGGAGCCCGGTCGCCCCCAGGCCAGCGCCTCCTGGCTGGCTTGTGGTTCAGCGCCTGCTTCAGCCTGCAGGCCAGTCGGCGCCAGCTGGTCGGCGGGACGCACATCGGCCAGCGCCTTGTGCAAGCTGCGAAAGATAAAATCATGCACTGAGCGGCCGTCGCGAAACCGCACCTCATGCTTGGTGGGATGCACATTCACATCGACCAGGGCCGGGTCCAGCTCCAGGTAAAGCACGAATGCGGGATGCCGGCCGTGATAGAGCACATCGCGGTAGGCCTGCTTGACCGCATGACTCACCAGGCGATCGCGGATCACCCGGCCATTGACATAAAAGTACTGCAGGTCAGCCTGGCTGCGGGAGAAGGTGGGCAGGCCCACCCAACCCCAGAGTTTAAGCGAACCAACATCGGCTTCGATATACAAAGCCTGTTCAATAAATGCCGGGCCACAGACGCTGGCGACACGTCGCTCACGGGCCACATCGGAATCGCAGGCTGCCAGCTGGTGGATAGAGCGCTGGTTATGGCGCAGGTGAAAGGCGACATCGTAGCGGCTCAGTGCCTGCCGCTTGAGCACCTCTTCCAGGTGGTTGAACTCGGTTTTTTCGGTGCGCATGAATTTGCGCCGGGCCGGGGTATTAAAAAACAGGTCTCGCACCTCAACCGAGGTGCCCTGGGGGTGCGGCGCAGGTTTCAGCGTGACATCCATAGCGCTGCCCTCGCACTCGGCGCGCAGGCCAGAGGAGCCGCTGTCGTCCGTATTGGAGGTGATCCCCAGGCGCGACACCGAGCTGATGCTGGCCAGGGCCTCGCCGCGAAAGCCGAGGCTGGCGACACGCTCCAGCTCTTCCAGCGAGCTGATTTTGCTGGTGGCGTGCCGGCTCAGCGAAAGTGGCAGGTCCTCGGCATCCATGCCGGCGCCGTTGTCGCGCACACGAATCAGCTTGGAACCGCCAGCTTCCACCTCTACCTCGATGCGCCGGGCACCCGCATCCAGCGCGTTTTCCAGCAATTCCTTGACCACCGAGGCGGGCCGCTCAACGACTTCGCCGGCAGCGATCTGGTTAGCCAGGCGCGGGCTCAACAGGGAAATTTTTGACATCAGCTGGCAGGTATTATCAGTTTCTGGCCGATGCGAATGGTATTGCTCGACAGGGAATTGCGGTTGCGCAGGGAGTTCACGCTGACATTGAAGCGCACGGCGATCTCCGACAAGGTGTCGCCACGTCCGATGACGTACTCGCGCGAACCCGCCTGTTTCTGCCAGGCCAGCAGGGTATCCGATGGCGGGTTCTCCATGAACCACTCGCTGACACCTTCATAGATGGCCCGCGCCATCTTGCCCTGGTAGGCGGAGGTACGCAGCAACCTGGCTTCATCCGGATTAGAGATAAAGCCGGTCTCAATCAGGATCGAGGGAATATCCGGCGACTTGAGCACCGCGAAGGAAGCTTGTTCCACCTGTTTGCGATGTAACTTTGAAATTTGATCCATCTGCACCAGCACTCGGTCGCCGAGACCAAGACTGGCATCCAGCGTATGGCTCATGGACATATCGTAGAGCACCTGGGCCAGCAGGTCGTCCTTATCATTAAGACTGACGCCACCCACCAGGTCGGCGGCGTTCTCTCGCTGGGCGAGAAAACGGGCAAAGGTACTGGAGGCACCCCGCTGCGATAAGGCGTAGACCGAGGTGCCCTTGGCCTTGGGGCTCTTGAAGGCATCGGCATGGATTGATACCAGCAGGTCGGCCTGCATGTCGTGGGCCAGTTTGCGGCGTTTGCGCAGACCGACGTAGTAGTCGCCGGTACGAATCAGTTTCGGTTCAAAGCCCGGCTCTTGCTCAAACAGGCGCTTCACTTTCCTGGCGATACCCAGAACCACTTGTTTCTCGCGTACACCGCCGGGTCCGCTGGCACCGGGATCCTCACCGCCGTGGCCGGCATCAATAGCAATCACAATATCGCGTCGCACCGAGGTGGCCACACTCTTCTTCACCGTCGGTGCGCTGGTCTGGCGTTCAACGTCATAGAGATCCAGCACCAGCCGATCGCCGCGTTTGTCGTTGGCTTTCAATATAAAGGAGCGCGGACTCACGCTGGCTGACATATCCAGCACGATGCGCAGATCATCTCCGCCGCGCACGCCGGAGCGTATGCGGCGCACGGGCGTATTGCTCAGGCTGACCTGGTCCAGCGAGGCTTTTAATGAAGCGTCTGTAATATCGACCACGATGCGGTTGGGCTGCTGTAGCTGGATCAGTTTATGAGAGACCGGGGCGCTCACATCGAAGACGATTCTGGTGTGGTCGGGCGCTCGCCAGAGTCGTACGTCACGTACGTCCAGTCCAAAGCTCGCCGGCGCCATCAGGCCAAGCGTAAGCAGCGCCAGCAACTTGCAGGAGTGGCCCGGCCCTGCGGCCCGACGCACTGTTTCCCCGCCCTTCATCGCACTCCAGTTTCCGGTTCTTGCAGCGGTTCTTTCAACATCCGCTGCAGACATTCTACACCGCGATGGCTGCGGGCTTCAAAGCTCAATATCCTGCCAGAGCCCGCGATCTCTATGCTAACCAACATATCAGGTGGGGGCAAAATACCCTCACCCCGTGCCGGCCATTCAACCAGGACGATACTGCGCGGGTGGAAGTAATCGCGTATACCCATGTACTCCAGCTCTTCGGGGTCGCCCAGGCGGTACAGGTCGAAATGGTACAGCGACAAGGCTTCCAGTTCGTAGGGCTCCACCAGTGTATAGGTCGGGCTCTTTACCGCGCCCTGGTGACCGAAGGCTCGCAGCACGCCGCGCGCCAGGGTGGTTTTACCCATGCCCAGTTCACCGCAGAGATAAACCAGTAGCGGTGCTCGCAGGCTGCGACCAAATTGCTGGCCCAGTGCGATCATGGCAGTTTCATCCGCCGCCGTTAGCTCAAGCGTGGAATCAGCCATCAACGAGATCGCGCAACCAGGGCATCAGGTCAGTCGCGAGCAGGCCACGGACGCCATCAGCGGCGGCCAGATCGGCCGCGGCGCTGTGCAGGCAGACACCCAGGCGAGCCGCTGCCGACGGCGACAGGCCCTGCGCCAACAGAGAGGCCAGCACGCCACTGAGGACATCGCCCATGCCGCCGCTGGCCATGCCCGGATTACCATAGGGGCAGACGTAAACCTGTTCACCATCACACACCAGGGTGCCCGCTCCTTTCAATAACACCACGCCGCCGAATCGCGCCTGCAAGTCACGCACCGCAGCAAAGCGATCGGCCTGGATATCCGCGGTACTGCACTGCAACAGTCGCGCCGCCTCCCCCGGATGCGGTGTCAGAATCCAGTTGTCGCGCGGTATCGCCTGTGGCAGCAGCCCAGCGGCCAGCAGGTTCAAGCCATCGGCGTCGAGTACCAGCGGCAAGGAGGTTTCCAGGCAGCGCTGCAATAATTGCTCGGACCAGGGTGAGTGGCCCAGGCCCGGCCCCACCGCCAGCGCCGCCGCCCGCTCCAGCAAGGGCTCCAGTTCTGAGCGACTGTTGACCGGGCAGGCCATAATCTCGGGGCGGCGACTGACCAGTGCCGCCACATGTTCTGGCCGGGTGGCCGCTGACACCAGCCCGGCCCCGCAGCGAGCCGCCGCTTCCGCCGCCATCAGTGCCGCGCCCGCCATACCATAATCGCCGCCCACTACCAGGGCGTGACCGAATACACCCTTGTGTGCCGACAGGGCGAAGGCCGGCAACAGGTCCAGCTCCAGATCCAGGTCCAGCCGCAAGGAGGCGGGCTGCAGCTGCTGGTAGACCTCGGCAGGCACCTCGAGATCAGCAAAGTGCAGATCACCGCAGTAGTCGGAGCCAACGCCGGTCAGCAAGCCCTGCTTGACCCCGATAAAGGTGACGGTCAATTCGGCAAGGATTGCACTGCCCAGGCAACGCCCGCTGTCACTGCAGAGCCCGGATGGAATATCGATGGCCAGCACCGGACAGTCGCTGGCGTTAATCAGCTCGATGGCTTCCAGGTAATCACCGCGCACATCGCCGCTCAGTCCCGTACCCAGCAGCGCATCGATCACCACACAGGAATCCAGCTCCAGTCCCGGCTCGAAGTTAATCATCTCAACGCCGGCATCCAGCGCCTGCTGGCGCGCCAGCGCCGCATCGCCGGTGATCTTGCCGGCATCACCCACCTGGTAAACACAGACGGGAATCCGGCGTGACTGCGCCAGTGCGGCAATAACAAAGCCGTCGCCGCCGTTGTTGCCAGTGCCGCAAAACACCGCCAATTGCTCCGGCCCATCTTCGGCCAGGCCCGACAGGTACAGCTCAAAGGCGGCGCGACCGGCACGTGCCATCAACTGGATTCCGGGGATGCCGAATTCCTCAATGGCGATACGGTCCAGCTCACGCGTTTGTGCCGCGGTATACAAGGATTGTTCCGGCAACGGTTTACTCCTGCTTCATTTACCGCCAAATTATACGCATGTCCGAACAACAGCAGTACACAACACTGCGCGCAAACATTCACGAGTGGGCCGCAGAGCTGGGTTTCCAGCAGCTGGGGATCTGCGATGTCGACCTGGGTGAACATCCCGCCTACCTGCAACGCTGGCTGGATGCCGGCCGCCACGGCGAGATGGACTATATGGCCAAACACGGCCCGCGCCGCTCACATCCGGAGCAGTTGGTGCCCGGCACCCTGCGTGTGCTGTCGCTGCGCATGGATTACCTCAGCGATGGCACGGAGCCGCTCACCGTCCTGCAGAACCCAGACAAGGCCTATATTTCTCGCTACACCCTGGGTCGCGATTACCACAAGCTGATCCGCAAACGACTGGCCAAACTGGCCCGGCGCATTGAAGCTGAGGCCGGAGGCCAATACCGGGCCTTCGTCGACAGCGCCCCGGTACTGGAGCGGGCCATCGCCGAGCGGGCCGGCCTCGGCTGGATCGCCAAGAACACCATGCTCATCAACGCCGACGCGGGCTCCTGGTTCTTCCTCGGCGAGATCTACACCGACCTGCCCCTGCCGACCGACCCGCCGAAACTGGAAAAGCACTGCGGTACTTGCCGGGCCTGCCTCGATATCTGCCCGACCAATGCCTTCGTCGGCCCCTTTGAACTGGATGCCCGGCGCTGCATTTCCTACCTGACCATAGAACATGCCGGCAGCATCGACGAAGAATTACGGCCGCTCATGGGCAACCGGATTTTTGGCTGTGACGACTGCCAGCTGGTTTGTCCCTGGAACAAGTTCGCCCAGCCCACGGCGGAGACTGACTTCAGTCCACGCCACCAATTGCAGGACCGCGACCTGGTGGAGTTGTTCCTCTGGGATGAGCCGACCTGGCTGGAGAAGACCGAGGGTGCGGCACTGCGCAGGATTGGCTATGAACGCTGGCTGCGCAATATCGCCATCGCCCTGGGCAATGCAAGGGGTTCAGAGCAGGTGATCGCGGCACTGGAAGCGCGCGCGCAGTTCCCCTCAGAGTTGGTGCAGGAGCATGTGCGCTGGGCGATGGCGCAACACCGCAAGCCTTAACCGCGAATAAAATGCTCGCGGTAGTAGCGCATTTCAGCGATCGACTCGCGAATGTCATCCAGCGCCAGGTGGGTGCCGGTTTTCGCAAAACCCGCCTCCAGCTCCGGTCGCCACAACTGCATCAGGATTTTGAAGCTGGAAACGTCCAGGTTGCGGTAGTGAAAAAAGCGCTCCAGCTCCGGCATGTGCCGCGCCATGAAGCGACGATCCTGGCAGATGCTGTTGCCGCACATGGGCGACGCGCCCTCAGGCACAAATTCCTGCAGGAACTCAATAGTTTTAGCACCGGCACTGGCCTCGGTCTGGTCGCTCTCACGCACCCGTTTCACCAGGCCCGAGCTGGTGTGATGTGAGGTATTCCACTCATCCATGGCATCCAGGCGTGCGTCCGGCTGATGGATTGCCAGCACCGGCCCCTCGGCCAGTGTATTGAGTTCACTGTCGGTAACAATCGTGGCGATCTCGATGACCACATCGCCATCCGGGTCCAGCCCGGTCATTTCCATATCGACCCAGATCAGGTTCTTATCACTGAACATTTCGTGAGACATAGCCACATAAACCCAGAAGTGTGAGCGGCAAGTGTAGCAAAATGCGTCATCACGGCTAATAAGCGGCTATTATGCGGCCATGGGAAAACGCAAGCTGACCCGGCGACAGGCCTGGCGGGTTAACAAGATTCAGGACGAACGCCGCAAACGTGCCGACGCCAGGGACCAGATGGCGGAAGATGCGCTGGATAGCGGTGGGCTGGGCGCCGAGCAGGAGGGCCTGGTGGTCGCCCACTACGGCAGCCAGGTCCTGGTCGAGGCCGGCGGCAGCAGCAGTCGCTGCCACCTGCGCGCCAACCTCGACAGCCTGGTGACCGGCGACCGGGTCATCTGGTGCCGTGGCGAACCGTTGGGCGTGGTGGTGGCGCGCCAGCAACGCGAGTCAGAACTGCTGCGACCCGACCCCTATGGCAAGCTGAAACCGGTAGCCGCCAACATAGACCAGATCATCGTGGTCATTGCACCCTTGCCGGAACCCCACGCCCATGTCATTGATCGCTACCTGGTGGCCGCGGCGGCAGTCAACATCGCACCGCTGATACTGCTGAACAAGTCAGACCTGGTGGACGCTGCCAATCGCGACGCCATAGAGGACCTGCTGGCGCCCTATCCCGCACTGGGCTACCCGGTACTCGATGCCTCATGCACTAACCAGGATGGCCTGCAGGCACTACTGACTGCCTTGAAAGGTAAGAGCAGTGTTTTCGTTGGCCAGTCGGGGGTGGGCAAATCCTCACTGGTCAATGCACTACTGCCGGAGGTCGACATTCGCGTGGGCGAGTTATCAGAAACGCGTCAGGAGGGAACCCACACCACCACCACCGCGCAGTTGTATCACCTGCCCGACGGCGGCGACCTGATCGATTCTCCCGGCATTCGCGAGTTCGGCCTGTGGCATATGGAGCGTGAGCAGGTGGAACAGGGTTTCCGGGAATTCGAGCCCCTGCTGGGTCGCTGCAAATTCCGCGACTGCAAACACCAGCAGGAACCCGCCTGCGCCTTGCTCGAGGCCGCCGCACGCGGCGAAATCAGCGACCGGCGCCTGCAGAGTTACCGGGACATAATCGCCAGCCTGCAGGATAGCGAGCGCTTCTAAGCTAGGCTAAACTAGCGTCCCTTTCGCCTCATCACGAACCTAAAGGAAGCCACTATGCAGGCTGGCACCCACCCGCATTCGGCATTACCACTGCTACTGGAAGTTAGCGACTTCGCCGGGTTCTACCAGGCCCATAACAACATCCTGCTGGTGGATGTCAGCAGCCCCGAAAACTATCAACGGGGCCACATTCCGGGCGCAGTACACTTGCCGCCCGGCGTCCTGCAGGGTGGCATCGCACCGGCGCCAGGCCGCATTCCGCCGCAAGAGCGCTTGAACGAGATTTTCTCCTACCTGGGCCTGCTCCCTGAGCACCACCTGGTGGCCTACGATGATGAGGGCGGTGGCTGGGCCGGCCGTTTGCTGTGGACCCTGGACGCCATCGGACATCACAACTACAGCTACCTGAACGGCGGCATTCACGCCTGGCGGGCCGAGGGCCTGCAGGAAGAAACCGACATAACACAGCCCGACTCGAACAACATCGAGGTGCAGGTCAACGCCGGCCCCATCGCCGAGATCGAGGATATCCTGCCGCGACTGGAGGACCCGACCTTTGCCATCTGGGATGCCCGCTCCGCCGAGGAATATCTCGGCCAGCGTTCTGGTTCCGCCCGCGCCGGCCACATTCCCGGTGCCATCAATATTGACTGGCTGGAGCTGATTGACCGCGACAACGCCACCCGACTGGTCGACCTGCAGCAGCTGCAAACGCGTCTGGACAGCCTCGGACTAGCGGCAGACAAAGACCTGGTGACTCACTGCCAGACCCATCACCGGTCCAGCCTGAGCTGGCTGGTCATGAAAATTCTCGGCTACCCATCGGTGAAGGGCTATCACGGCTCCTGGGCTGAATGGGGCAACGACCCCGAACTACCGGTGGAGGTATAAGCGTGGATACGCTGTTCATCATCCTGCAGCACCTGTTGCCACAACATTTGCTCTCTCGCGCCACGGGCTGGCTGGCAAGCTCGGAAATTGACTGGATCAAGAACCCGCTGATCAAGCTGTTCGCCAATCATTTCAAGGTCGACATGAATGAGGCGGCGGAGCCGGAACTGGAGCACTACGCCAGCTTCAATGCATTCTTCACCCGCGCCCTGCGCGACGGCGCCCGGCCGATTGATAGTGACCCACTGGCTATCGCCTGCCCGGCTGACGGTGCCGTCAGCCAACTCGGCGCGATTGAAAGCGGTCGCATTTTCCAGGCCAAGGGCCGCAGCTACACCTGTGCGGAACTGCTGGGCGATGCCGAGCGCGCAACCGCCTTTCACAATGGCCAGTTCGCCACCATCTACCTGTCGCCGCGGGATTACCACCGCGTGCACATGCCGCTGGCCGGCGAACTCAGTGCCCAGACTTATATCCCCGGCGAGTTATTCTCGGTTAACCAGGTCACGGCCGAGAGTGTCGAGCGCCTGTTCGCGCGCAATGAACGCCTGGTCTGTTACTTCGACACCCCCGCCGGCCCCGTGGCCATGGTATTGGTCGGCGCAATGATCGTCGCCGGCATCGAAACCGTCTGGTCCGGCCAGGTGGCGCCGCCGCCGCGAGAGCCCAAGACCATCGACTTCAAACGCGCTCCGGCCGGGGTCAAGTTGGACAAGGGCGAGGAAATGGGTCGCTTTATGCTTGGCTCGACGGTGATACTCCTGTTTCCCGAGGGGAGCATGCAGTGGGATGAGCAGTACCAGGCGAATTCGCCGACGCGGATGGGTGAACGCATGGGCAAGCTGCTGTCATAGGATCTGTCCGCTGTTGGCGGCTGCGAAAACCTATACCTGATTTTCCGACACGCTGTACCCGCCCAGGGTTGATCGCCCAAATCGCGGGCGTACGGTCTGTGTTTCATTTTCAGGACACGCCGTACCCGCCGAGGGTTGATCGCCCAAATCACGGGCGTACGGTCTGTGTTTCATTTTCAGGACACGCCGTGAACCCGTCCATGGGGGCTCGAGGCGGACATCCATGTCCGCCACGGTCCTGAAAATGAAACACAGACCCCACACCCTGGATCGAGGAAAACGTCGGCGGCTTATGGCTTGATGCAGCGGTCAGTTGCTGTGTGGCCGGTTGCGGACCGTCGGCGCCATGGACGGCGCCGTCGAGCTTACATGGATGTATTCACAGCGTGTCCGCAACCGGCCATACAGTGGCTGACCGGCGGCGGTAGCACGTTGAACCTGCTAGAGATTTTCCCCGACCAAACGCCACCCAGAATGGCGGCCTCAAGCCCACATGGATGGGTTCAGAGCCTGCCCCGCTTTATCGGATACAGCGTGTCCGCAACCGGCCATACAGTGACTGGCCGGCGGCGGTAGCACGTAAACCTGCTAGAGGTTTTCCTCGGCGAAGGCCGCCAGGCGAGACCGCTCTATGCCGTTGATATGCATGATCCCGGCGTGGGGATATTGCTTGCAGCGCTCGACCAGGTAGGTCAGGCCCGAGGTCAGGGGGCTGATGTACTTGTTGTCGATTTGCGCCAGGTTGCCGAGTACAACGATCTTGGAGTCGGCGCCGACCCGAGTAATCACCGACTTGAGCTGAAACTGGGTCAGGCCCTGGCTCTCATCAATAATAATGTAGGCGTTATTAAAGGAACGCCCGCGCATGAAGTTGAGCGACTTGAACTGGATGTTGGCGCGTTCCTTGACGTATTCGATGCTGCCGTGACTGCACTCGTCGGTGCCGTGCAAAATTTCCAGGTTGTCATCGAAGGCAGCCAACCAGGGCGCCATCTTTTCTTCCTCGGTGCCGGGCAGGAAGCCGATGTCCTCGGCGATCGGCGGCGTGGAGCGAGCCACGATCAACTTGTTGTATTTCTTTTGTTCCAGAATCGCGTGTAAACCATAGGCCAGTGCGATCAAGGTCTTGCCGGAACCGGCGGGCCCGGTCAGCACGGTCATGTCGACCTCGTCATCATCGATCAGCTCCATGGCCATCGCCTGCTCGAGGTTACGCGGCGACAGACCCCAGAAGCGAGTGTTCATCAGGTTGTCGCGACTATCGCAGCGCAGATAGACATAGTCTTCGTCGATCCGCTTCACATAGGCGAAGAACTCCTTGTCGTCGAACAGGAACATATTGGGGTAGGCGCGTGGCAGGCATTCCCGGGGAACCCGGTGCAAGGTGCGATCACCCTCACGCAGGGTGTCTACCTGTTCAATGCCGGACCAGAAATCACCCTCAATCTGATCGCAGCCCTTGGCCAGCAGGTCAATATCATCCAGTACCCGATCGCGACGGTAGTCCTCAACGTGCTCAAGTCCGGAGCCCTTGGCCTTGAGCCGCATGTTGATATCTTTGGTCACCAGGCAAACAAAATCCTGGGGGTGTTCCGCTTGCAGGCGCAGGGCCACATTAATGATGCGATTGTCGTTGGCCTGGTCCTGGGTGTCGTTGAGAAAGGGAATGTCGCTGTTGTCCGCCAGCAGCTGGTCCGGATAAATAGACAGCTTGCCGAGGGGGCCATCGAGGCTGGAGCCGGGAATATCGACGCCTTCCTGCAGCTCACCGGGACTCGCCTCATCCACAACCTTATCGATCATCTGGATGGCAATACGTGCTTCCCGGCTGACAGTCTTGTCACGCCGATCTTTAATATCGTCGAGTTCTTCGAGCACGGTCATCGGCAAGACGATGCGATGCTCATTAAATGCCAAAACCGATGTCGGGTCATGGAGCAGGACGTTGGTGTCCAGCACGTAAATTTTCTTTTCCGCCAGGGCGGGGTGTGGTTGATCTACACGCAGGGCAGCGCCTGAATCCATAAAGGAATCCTCTCGGGTCTATTTTGAAAAAGGTAGGGGAAACGAAAAGCAGCTGGAAATTTGGGGTAAGCGTTTCTGAGCGATGAAGGCCCGCAGGGGCATTGCTCAATCGAGGCGTGTCGGTAGCACGCTGTGTCTTGCGTCCGCTGGTAGAGGTGAACTCTCTCAACCGACGACTGGAAAATCTTCAATAACGTTTCCCAGGTTGACTGGTTTACCTCGCGCCGGGCCAAGCCCGACGCATAATCAATACTGATTGGCCGTCCACGGTTTGTCAACGCGATTATTCTCACAGCGTGACCTTGATCGACTGACACTGCCGTCAATATGGGCTAGCATAGGTCGCCTATGACTTTTTTCCTTCCCCATGCTTCCCCAGGATTCTCTAGCTCAGCTTAAGGGCCTCAAGGCCCAAATGGAGGCAGAGAAAGAGCGCGCTGAGGCCGTAGTTAAAGGCACCCAGTCGCGCTATGGCTTTGCTGTGCTCGCCGATGGCAGGGAAATATTTATCCCGCCCGATGAAATGCTCAAGGCCTTTCCAGACGATCGCGTCAAAGTCTGCATCCGCCCGGATAAGGGCGACAAGCCAATTGCCGAGATCGAGAGCCTCATTGAGTGCCCGCTGGCTGAGTTCACGGGTCGCTGTGTGCGCAAGGGCAAGGCCATGTTTGTCGAACCTGACCTGCCGCGCCTGAGCCGCTGGTTGTTTATACCGCCCCATGCCCGCAACGGGGTAAAAGAAGGCGACTACCTGCGTGCCGCTATATTGCGCCACCCCATCAAGGACGGCAGGCCGCAGGCGAAAGTGCTGTCTATTCTCGGCAACGCGGAAACCGTGGGCATTGAGAACCACTACACCGCCAACAAGTACGGTCTGCATGCGGAGTGGAGCAAAGAAGGCCTGCTGGAGCTGGAGGCCTGTCTTGCCAATGCCCAGCCAGTGGCAGATCAGCGACGGCGGGATCTGTCCGACCTGGAATTTGTCAGCATCGATTCTGCGCGCACCCAGGATATAGACGATGCACTCTATGCCGATATCAGCAACGAGGGCTGGAATCTCTACGTGGCCATCGCCGATCCAACCAGCTTCATCACGGAAGGCTCGCTACTGGAGCGGGAAATCGCCAGCCGCGGCACCTCGGTTTACTTTCACGGCGACGCCATCGCCATGTTGCCCGAACAACTCTCCCAGGACACCTGCGCCCTGGCGGAAGACAAGGATCGCCCCGCCCTGGTGTGCAAGATCGCGGTCAGCGACAGCGGTGTGGTCGGTGACTTCGAGTTCATTGAAGCCGTGGTGCGCTCCCGGGCAAAGCTGAGCTATCTGGCAGTCGACCGCTACCTGGCCGGTAATTACGATGAGCTCATGAGCCACGCAACGCCGCTGGAAGCCCTCTACCAGGTATACCGGGCGCTGCGCGCCCAGCGCGAGGCAAGCGAACTGGTCATGGAGGATAGAAAGGAATATCGATGGATTCTCAACGATCAGAAGAAGATCGATCGTATTGAGCGAAGCGAAAAGCTGCTCTCGCAGAAGCTGGTCGAAGAGTGCATGGTCGCTACCAATCGCTGCTGCGCGCGCTTTCTCAAGGAGCGGCAGTGCAGTGGCCCCTTTATCAGCCACCGGGGTTTTCGTGGAGACCGCAAGGATGAACTAAAGCGTTTCCTCACCCTGTTCCAACCGGACTTTCTGGAACAGGACCTGGACCAGGTACAGAACTATCGCCAGCTCATGCTGCGCCTCAGCGAATCGCAGGACCTGCCACTGCGAAGCATGGCCAATCGCCTGCTGGCCAGGGCGGAGCTCACAACCGAGCCTGGCGCACATATGGGCATGGGGCTGGAGTGCTATAGCAACTGCACCTCACCACTACGCAAATACGTCGATTTCCTGGTCCATCGCCAGATTAAGTCAGTACTGCACGACGGTTCGGGCAAGTCAGTCAGCAAGCAACAACTGACAGACCTGGCCGGCCACCTGGCGACAGCGCGCCAGGCCAGCCGGGAAGCAGAACTCTGGTTGCAGTGTGAATTCCTGCGTGAGCAGGTCGGGTCTGAGCGCGATGCGATTATCAGCCAGATCAACAGCAGCGGATTTACCGCGCGGCTGGTGGACTGTGGAATTGAGGGTCAGGTGGATTTGCGCAAGGACCCGGAAAAGTTCAGCTTCGACCGCTGGAAGGCGATACTCAGCAGTGCCACTCGCAGCTTCAGCCTGGAGCAAGCGTTGAAAATCAGAATCGAACGGATTGACCCGGCAAAGCGGGAGATCCTGTTTGTACCGCTGGCGGATAGTGCTGACGCACCAGAGTCACCAGCTGAATCATCTCCTTGACGCCCAGGGCACGCAGGTAAACCCCCATCTCCTCAAGGCTATCCAGGGCCACATTGTGATCCACCTGGCGCAGGGACTGCACAATAGCCAGCTCGGCTGAAGACAGCGAGCTGTCGCTGCTGAAGATCAATTTGGTAAAGGTATCAACGACTTGCATCTCGCTGGGCATGTCGTCGCAATCCTTAGTGCTGTCCAAGTCTGAACTGGCCATAAACTGAGTATGGCGCAGTAAATGCTCACTTTTTGATCAATTTACGGTAATTCTTCACAAATTCCGGCGAAATGGACGGTTTTTACGGCATATGGGCCGATCTGGTCCCAAAACTGTCGAAACCAGCCCAGCCCACTAGAACTGTGCGCTACCCGGGGTACGGGGAAACGGAATGGCATCCCGAATGTTTTCCATACCCGTCACGTAGTTGACCAGGCGCTCAAAACCGAGGCCGAAGCCGGCGTGCGGCACCGTGCCATAACGGCGCAGGTCCCGGTACCACTCCATCTCCCCGGCCAGTCCATGCTCCGCCATACGCGCGTCCAGCACATCGAGACGCTCCTCGCGCTGGCTGCCACCAATGATCTCACCGATGCCCGGGGCCAGCACATCCATCGCCGCCACAGTCTTGTCGTCATCATTGAGGCGCATGTAGAAGGCCTTTATTTCCTTCGGGTAATTCATCACCACCACCGGCCGACCAATGTGTTTTTCCGCCAGGTAGCGCTCATGCTCGGACTGTAAATCATTACCCCAGCTGACCGGGAACTCGAATTTTTCACCGCAGTTGTTGAGGATGTCGACCGCCTCACTGTAGTCGAGGCGCTCGAAGCTGGAATCGACCACCGTGCGCAGCCGCTCGATTGCCGTCTTGTCGATGCGCTGGGCGAAGAAGTCCATATCGTCACCGCACTGCTCCAGCACCTCGCTGAACACATGCTTGAGCAGGTCCTCGGCCAGGTCGGCCAGGTCATTGAGATCGGCGAAGGCGATCTCCGGTTCTACCATCCAGAACTCAGCAAGGTGCCGACTGGTATTGGAATTCTCGGCACGGAAGGTGGGGCCAAAGGTGTAGACCTTGCTCATGGCCAGGCAATAGGCCTCTACATTGAGCTGTCCGGATACGGTGAGAAAGGATTCCGCGGCAAAAAAGTCCTGGCTGAAATCAACCGCCTGCTCCGAGTCCCGCGGCAGGTTGGCCAGGTCCAGGGTGCTGACCCGAAACAACTCACCGGCGCCCTCGCAATCGCTGGCGGTGATGATGGGCGTGTTGATCCAGTGGAAATCGCGTCGGAAGAAGTAATCGTGAATGGCATGTGCCAGCACCGTGCGCACCCGGGTGATAGCGCCGAAGGTATTGGTGCGCGGTCGCAGGTGCGCCACCGTCCGCAGGTATTCAAATGTGTGACGCTTCTTGGCGATGGGATAGGATTCGGCATCGTCCACCCAACCGACGACCGTGACTGCGGTGGCCTGGATCTCAACCGATTGGCCCTTGCCCTGGGACTCAACCAACTCGCCACTGACTTCCACGGCACAACCGGTGGTGATGTGCAGTACCTCCTGCTCGTAGTTATCCAACTCATTCGGTACAACCGCCTGGATCGGATCGAAGCTACTGCCATCGTGAATGGCGAGGAAGGAAATGCCCGCCTTGGAGTCTCGTTTGCTGCGAATCCAGCCGCGCACCGTGACCTGTTCGCCGATGCTGGTCTCGCCCTTGAGGGCGGCTGCTACAGTAGTGATACCCATGATCGCTCCGGAAAAAAGCGCAAGCATACTGGATTGTAGGCGGCACAGGCAAAATCGAAGGTTTGCTTCACCGGTCTATGGGGGTGATCTTGCTGCCCTCGAGGGTCAGGTTGTACATCAAACCCTTGTTGGAAAACACGAATCCAATGATCGGTGCCTTGGCCGTGGAGGTGTCGATAGAACCACCAAGACCTTCCTTGACGAAGGCAACACTGCCATCAACCCCGGCCTCCCAACCTTTGCTGCGCCGAAATTTGCGCAGGGCGGAGGGTTTCATAAACAAAATGATACCGGCCCGGGACTGGGCTCCCATCTGCAGACCAAAAGAGCCGCCGGAGGTGGAGTAGTAGGCGGTGGATTTGCCATCGACCAACAGCGCGCCCTCGCCATACTCCGCCCCGATACCGAAGCCCACTTTGAGAATCTCGGGGAACACCAACACACCCGCCGCCTCATCCATCAACTCTGCAGCAGCCGGAGATTCCTTGCGAAAGGTCTGCATGGCATCCGCCACCCTGGCATCAATCACCGCGCGGGAGGCGGCCTGGGCCGGGTTCAGACTGACCGTCAGGGCCAGCAGCAGTATCAGCAGGCGCATCATCTTCTCAGTTTCCCAACTCAAATTCTTGCCCGACCAACTGCTCTGACAAACTCCAGAGCCGCTCGGCTGCCTCCGGGTCCAGGGCATAGGGCTCGTAACCATTATCCATGTTGTCGGGATTAACTGCCGCAACCTGGCAATCTTCCAGGTACAGACCACCCTTGCCTTCCAGCTCAGGGCTGGTCGCAGCCCAGACACTGGTCGCCGCGCCCGCTGGTATGGACTTGAAGCCCACCGTGCGCTGGCTGGCGCGCTCCATCAAGTCACTGATATCAGACTCCTCCAGGTGGCGACCCAGTTCAGTGACAATCATGCCGGGATGCACCGCGTTCGCGGTTACCCCGGCGGAGGCGAGGCGCCGGTTGAGGGCAACGGAAAAAAGGGCGTTGGCAGTCTTGGACTGGCCGTAGGCGACCCATTTGTCGTAGTCGCGATGTTCAAAGTTGGGGTCGTCAAAATCCACCTGGCTAAAGCGATGACCCGCCGAACTCAAATTCACGACCCGGGACGGTGCGGCCGCCAGCAGGGATGGCGCCAGTAAACAGGTGAACAGGAAGTGTCCCAGGTGGTTGGTGCCGAATTGCAGTTCAAAACCGTCTTTGGTTTGCGCCTGCGGACAAGCCATAACCCCAGCGTTATTAATTAGCAGATCTACTTTGGGGTAGCGGCTGGTTAAGGCCTCGGCCGCTGCGCGAATACTGGCCAGGTCTGAGAGATCCATGACGAATCCATCTATGAGCGCGTCCGGCTGCAGCTCGGCCAGCGCGTCCAGCGTAGCCAGTTGGCTCTCCTCCGTGCGCGTCATCATCACTATTTTGGCGCCGGCTGCCGCTAACACCCGAGCGGTTTCGAAACCCAGACCCGCGCCGACCCCGGTGATGACAGCGACCTTACCGACCAGCCGGGTACCTGCGATAACCTCGTCTGTCGTACTCTCGTGATTGAAAGCCATTTCTTATTATTCCTGTGAATAGTCCTGCGGTATATTCAGATTAGTGCATAGGATTGAACACTGCCCGGCGTACAATGACAATCACCAAAGTACAAAAATGGACATGGAGATAAAATGGGCCGCAAAAAACTGAGCAAGGCTAACTACCTGAGCTTTGCCACCTTTCGGAAAAATGGCGCCGAGGTGGCAACCCCGGTCTGGTTCGCCGAAGAGGACGATGTTTTCTACATTTTTTCCGCAGGCGAGGCCGGCAAGGTCAAGCGGCTGCGCAATTCTTCCCGCGCGCGCATCGCCGCCTGCACGGTGAGTGGCAAACTGACCGGTGATTGGGTGGAGGCCGACGGCTACCTGCTGAACGAGGAGGCCGAGGCCGACGAGGCGCTGGCCGCCCTGCGCCGCAAGTACGGCTGGCAGATGCGGTTCACCGACCTGTTCAGCTGCCTCAGCGGCAAAATGGGCCAGCGAGCCTATATCAAAGTGATAGCACGGGACTAAATCAGGACGTCGAGGCCGGGTAATCGACTACGGCCACGGTGTCGTCATTGACCTGCTTCAAAAACTGCAGGTATTGCTCACGCTCCCCCACCAGGCGTGAGCGTTCTATAGCCTGCTCCAGCAAGGGGATACTGCGGTCCGGCTCGTGCTTGGCGTAGTAGAGCTGGGCCAGGCGGAAGTAGAACTCGGCATCGGAATCCTTGAGGGCGATCGCCTCGCGAACATGATCAATAGCCTGATCCAGGTTACCGGCCTGTTGGGCCAGGTCGCCCAGGTAGTAATGGTAGTAGGGATTGCGCTGCCGGTAGCGCTGCACCTGCTGCTCCCAGTAGCTCGCCTTGTCCTGCAATCCCTGGCGGCTGTATAGCACCGCCAGGTTATTCATGGCCGAACGTGAGTTGCCGTTAATTGACAGCGCTGTCATATAGGCCTCCTCCGCGCCGGCATCCTCCTCTGCAAGCCGGTATATCGCACCCAGGTTGGTCCACAGGTAGTCAATTCGACTGCCCAACTCCAGCGCTCGCAAAGCCTGGGCATAGGCAAGGTCGTAACGCCGTTTAAGCAGCGCGTCCATGGCCAGGTTGCCGTGATAGAGCGCGAATGCCTCCCTATCCTTAAGCCTGTCTGCCGAGGCGACCTGCTCGCGTGAGAGCGGCTTGATATCCACCACATACTGCTCGCCGTTGCGCAGGGTCACAAACACATTCACGTGTTTGCGCAGCGCCACCTGGTCGCCGTGCCGCGACCATTCCGGGCGCAGTGAAACCGATAGATAACTGGCGTCCAGCCCCGCATAGCGGGCCAGGGCGATAAACAGGTGGGCATAGCTGAGGCAATTGGCGTAGCCGCTGGCAAAGACATCGGCAGCACTGCCGTCGGCGGAGGGGTCGTACTCAATACCGACCAGAGCCGGACTCAACAGGCTCTTGTGCAATATCCGCAGCCGCTGACGCTGATCACCGTGCCGTACGTAGCGATCGACGAATTCCCGCATTTCATCGTTGAGCTGCAGCAACCGCGGCGTTGATACGCTAGCCAGGGCAAGTTCGGCAGTATAGTTGCCAGCCTCAGTGGGCAGGGCTGGCAGGGTTTTTGGATCAGGCGTGCTGACCAGGGTGTTGGCGCAGCCAAGCAACAGCAGTACGGCCAGGCTGGCCGCGGCCCGGTGCAGAACAGCTGAAAACTGCCGGCCTGTCACCATCTTCATTCCTCTCTGTGCACGCATAAACGGCACACCCCAAGTATAACTCAATTGCCGCCTGTGCAGTTTGACCACCGCTGCGCCTACAAATTCCCGGCGCAGCACATCGATACCTTGACCTGCATCAAGGCCAATCCGAGGGGGCCGCACTACTATAAGCACATAGGCATTCTTGAAGGGAGCAAGGAAATGACTGAGCACGCGTTAATGCAAGACACCCAGGAAGATATCGACACCATGCGTAACCTGCGCAATTTTGTCGGGCTCTTTATCGGTTTCTCTGTGTTTATGGCGTTGGGAGTCGCGTTCTTCGCACCCTGATTAGCAATGGTTTCATGGGCCTGAGCCTCCTGGCCGACTTTATAAGTCGGCCTTTTTTTTGCCTGCGCATTTTCAACTAAGCAGCAAGCAGCCGCTATCTTCATCCAGGGCAGCACGGATGCCGTTCTTGGTCGGTTGTGCACGGCGGGGCCGTATGCGGCAAGGATGCCGCATCCGAGCCGCCATGGACGGCTTCACGGCGTGCCCTGCCGTGCACAACCGACCGAGAGCGGCAGAATCACACGGTATATCTAGCTCAGGCAGCAGTGTGCAAACCGCACTCGCGGCCATCGTGTACCTTGGTAGGGTCGAAGTAATGGCGGCAGCTGGGAAGTGCGTGGGCCTCCATGTATTGCTCAACCTGATCTTCAGACCAGTAGAAAATCGGCGCCACCTTGATGATGCCGCGGGCATCCAGGCTGACAATATCCAGACCCTGGCGGTGCTCGGTTTCTTCCTTGCGAATACCCGTCAGCCAAACCTCCGGCTTGAGATCCTCAAGCGCCCGGGCGAAGGGTTCCAGCTTCACCTGGCGGGTGAACTCCTCGTGCAAAGCCTCATCCTGGATGGTCGGAACACCGCCCATAATCGCATTGCGCCGCTCCGAGGTGACCTCGGGCGAGTAGATACGCATATCAAGCTTGAGCTCGCGAATCAGTTTTTCCGCGACCAGGTAGGTATCGCGCAGGTTGTAACCAGTATCCACCCACACCACCGGCACCTCCGGGTCCTGTTGGCTGACGAGGTGTAGCATTAGGGCAGCATTGCGACCAAAACTGGTGGTATTGATGGTGGGCTTTTGCAAGGACAGCGCCCAGCGCACGATCTCGTCGGGCTCGGCGTCGCGCAGCTGCGCGTTAATACTGTCAAAATCCAGCTCCACGGGATGGGCTACCTGATTATGTGTCCGGGGAAAAAAGCCTATTAAATCAAATTCGGCCTGACAAATACCTAATCTTTATATGGATATGTCGACCTCGACCCGGTGATCCATTTAGCCAGCAAATTTTGGCACTGTCTGAACATTGCAGCCACACCGACCGAGGCCGGATACTAGGCCACTGTAAAAACTGTTAGAGGCAGGCCTCATGAAAAACCAACTCTGCGAAAAACTGGGGATTGAATACCCGATCTTTGCGTTTACCCATTGCCGCGACGTCGTGGTCGCGGTCAGCAAGGCCGGTGGCATCGGCGTGTTGGGCGCGGTCGGTTTCAGCCCGGAGCAGCTCAAGGAGGAACTGGACTGGATCGAAGAGCACATTGGCGACAAGCCCTACGGCGTGGATATCGTAATTCCACAGAAGTATGAGGGCATGGGCGAGATGAGTGCCGACGAAATGGAAGCGCAACTGCAGAAAATGATCCCCCAGGAGCATATCGACTTCGCCCAGAAACTGTTGGCGGACGCAGGTGTACCGGAGTGGCCCGATGGCACTACCAGCATGGGCCTGATGGGCTGGACCGAGGCTACCGCCACCCCCTTGCTGGAAGAGGCGCTGACCCGGCCCGGCTGCAAGATGATCGCCAACGCCCTGGGCACCCCGCCAGCGGACAAAATCAAGATGGTGCAGGACAGCGGCCGCCTGATCGGCGCCCTCTGTGGCAAGGTTAAACAGGCGGTGGCCCATAAAGAAGCCGGGCTGGATTTCGTCGTTGGCCAGGGCGGTGAAGGCGGCGGTCACACCGGCGATATCGGTTCCATCGTGTTATGGCCGCAAATGATTGATGCGATCGGCGATACACCCTTCCTCGCCGCAGGCGGTATCGGCAATGGCCGCCAGATCGCAGCCGCTCTCGCCATGGGCGCGGCCGGTGTCTGGACCGGCTCCCTGTGGCTGACAGTGGAAGAAGCCCACACCCAACCGGCGCAGAAACAGTCCCTGCTCGACGCGGGCAGCGGCGACACCGTACGCTCGCGCTCCTGGACTGGCAAAACCTGCCGTATGCTTAAGAACCAGTGGACCGAGGCCTGGGACCGCCCGGACACCCCCGAACCACTGGGCATGCCACTGCAGGGATTGGTGACCTCGGACGGAATGCGCCGGACTTCAAGCTATGCCGACCAGGGCGATTGCCAGAAGGTCGCCTTTAATCCCTGCGGACAGGTCATCGGCCAGATCAATGAAGTGGAAAGTTGCCGCAACGTCATGTTCCGACTGCTGGACGAGTATGTGGATGCCGTTGAAAAGGCGGGCTCTATGCTGCCGGAGGCCTAGCGCTCAGGCCGCCGGGCTGCTGAGCCGGCGTGCCAGCCGCTGAGCCCAGGCATTCGCCGTGAGTCCGTGGGCAATGACGCAAAGCGTGACGGTGCAAACCACGGTATGAATAAGCACTGACTCGGCCGGCAGGTCCGAGGCGCCGACGATAATCAGGAAAACGATACTGGCCAAACCGCGTGGGCCAAACCAGGCCAGGAACAGCTTGGTCTCGAATATTTCGCCGGAGCCCGTCAGCGCAATAACCACCGGCAACATCCTGATCACGGTGAGACTCAACAGGGAGTAGAGCACTACATCCCAGGTCATGTTGGCCCAGTACTGGCCCATCACAGCGGCACCAAAGACCACCCAGGTCAGCATCGCCAGCAACTCGGAAATACCCTCCCCGGCCAGCACCAGTTTGTGTGTTTTGTCTTTAGCGAGATAACCGAACAAGAGGCCGCCGGTGAAAGCGGCTATATAGCCACTACCGTGCAGGGTCTGGGCGGTGGCGAAACAGGCCAGGGCCAGGGTGACCACGGGTATCTGCAGCCAGATTGTCGTAATCCAGTCACGACGCTCACAAAAGCGCAGTATCGCCACCCCCAGCGTCACCAGTACCGCGGCGACCAGCACACCAATGCCCAGCTCTTCCGCCACCAGGGTGAGGGCCAGCTCGGTGCTCTCGTCCTGGTGGGTTGCGCCCGTGGCCAGGGCCAGGAACACGAATAACACGGGCACGCAGAGTCCGTCATTCAATCCGCTTTCGGCGTTCAAGCCTTCCCGCACGCGCGCCGGCACCGCCTTGTTGGAGACTACACCCTTGCCCAGGGCGGCATCCGTCGCCGCCAGCATGGTAGCCAAAAGGCAGAGCTCAAACAGCGATACCGCCGGGAACACCAGAGTGCCAACATAGGTACCGAGGGCGATACAAAGCGGCAGTCCCAGCAACAGCATGCGCCTGGGAATCCTGGAGTGGCTGCGCAGAATATTGAGGTCGGCGTTGGCAGCATCGATAAACAGCACCAGCGCCAGGGTTAGATCAGCAAGAACCCGCAGCTCCACGGTCTTGATATCCAGATCCATGAAACCCAGGCCGACCGGTCCCGCCAGCAATCCGAAGATGATGAAAATCATGGGGCCAGTAACAAAACTGCGCTCCACCCGGCCGGCGATGGCGGCAAAGATAAATGCGAATACGGTCAGTGTTGCCAGGTCAGCATACATACGAAACTTCCAGACAGTTTGGTGCGGGTATGTTAACCCACTGTTAAGCCACTATGCCGCAACTATGCCGCAACCATGCCGCAACCATGCCGCAACCATGCCTCAACTATGCGGCAACTATGCGGCAACCCGGGCCGCAGTCGCCTCCAGCTCAGCGTGCAGATCAAGATACTGCTGGGTTAACTTGTGGCTGGGCGCCAGGTCGATCAGCGGACGGTGTTCCCGATGGGACTCTTTCATCTTGATCGAGGTATTCAGGTAGGTCGCAAACACCGGCATACCCTCTTCCTCCAATTCCGCCACCAGCTCGCCGGGCAAGTTAGCCTGGGAATTGAACTGGTTGATTACGATGCCCTCGACCTCGAGATCCGGGTTGTGGTCTTCCTGCAGCTCGACAATATTGTCCATCAGGCTATACAGGGACTGGCGCGCGAAGCTGTCGCAGTCGAAGGGAATAAGCAGGGAGTGAGCGGCGATCAGGGCAGACTTGCTGTAGAAGTTGAAATTCGGCGGGGTATCAATATAAATCCGGTCGTATTCCCCTTCGAGCTTGTCCAGGGCATCGCGCAGCTTGTAAATCTTGTAGCGCGACTCCAGCTCCTTCTCCATTGAGGTCAGGATCGGACTGGAGGGCATCAGGTAAAGATTTTCGTAGGGCGTCTCCCAGACAAAGGAGTCCGGGTTGGCGGCCATTTTGCGCGAACCGACGGTCTGCTTGAACAGGGCGGCCACGCCCTGGGCCTCGGCCGGATAAGCCTCGGCGTCGATTTCGCCAACCAGGTAGTGGGTGGTATTGCCCTGCACATCGAGGTCGACCACCAGGGTTCTAAGCCCCATAGCGGCACCGATAGCAGCCAGGTTACAGGTAATGCTGGTCTTGCCAACACCACCTTTTTGATTAAACACCACTCGTCTCATGACCGCTTTACCCTCCATTAACAGGGCGTACGATTCTAAACGCGCCACACCCGTTCGTACAGCTCAACGATCTGATTTACGTCAGGAATACGTGGATTATTTGCCGGAGACCCCGAGGCCAGGGCCTGCTCCGCCATTACCGGCAGATCCCTGAACCAGTCTTCCTCCGCTATACCCCAGGAACCCGGGCTGGGGACCTCGAGATCGCTATTGAGCTGACGCAGACCGGCCACCAGCTTCTCCAGGGCAAGCTCGTCATTATCGTCGGCCGCGGCCATGTCCATAACCCGCGCTGCCTCGGCATAGCGCTGCGGGGCACCCTGGACTGACCAGGCGGTAATTTCCGGTAGCAGCATGGCGTTACTGAGGCCATGGGGCACATGATAAAACGCACCGAGGGGCCGACTCATGCCGTGAATCAGGGTCACCGAAGCATTGGCAAAGGCAATGCCGCCCTGGGTCGCGGCGAGCATCATGGCCTCGCGGGCGACGCGGTTATCCGGCTCGGCGCAGGCCGTGCGGATATTGAGGGCGATGGTACGCATCGCGGTCAGCGCGACGCTGTCGGTAAACGGGTTGGCCTTGCGGCTCACATAGGCTTCCAGCGCATGACAGAGGCTATCGATACCGGTATCAGCGGTCAGTCTATAGGGCATGGACATCGTCAATTCATAATCCACCAGCGCGGCCACCGGCATCAACCCCAGCCCCATCCACAGCATTTTTTCACTGGTCCCGGTATCCGTAATTACCGCCACCCGGGTCGCCTCGGAACCGGTTCCCGCCGTGGTCGGTATAGCGATAATCGGGGCGCCGGCGCTCAGCACATAAGGTACCTTGTACTGGCTCATGGGATCCTCAAGCTCCGCCATGACGGCCACCGCCTTGGCCGTATCTATGGAGGAACCGCCGCCGAGGGCAATCACCGCATCGTGGCCGCCGCTGCGAAACTGATCCAGCGCCGCCGACACCGAATCTGTGGTCGGATCAGGCACGCAATCAGTGAACAAACCGCAGGGAATTGCGGCCTGGGCAAGCTGCATTTGCAGGCGCTCAACGTAGCCACACTGCAACATAAAGGGGTCAGACACCAGCAGCGGCTGCCTCACATTCAACTCATCGAGTGTCGCGCTCAGTTGATCGCTGGCACCGGCGCCGATACGCAAAATTCGTGGTAGATTGATGGTCGCAGTCACCCGACTTCTTCCTGTTCATTTCCGGCGAGGGGAGTAACCTTAGCATAATGAAGGACAGCGAATGCATTGCCCGCATACTGCAATTCTGGTTCGGCGAACTGGATACCGATGGCCTGGCTGCGCCCGGTCGCAACAAGCTCTGGTTTCAGTCCACGCCAGCCGATGACCGTCAAATCGAGGAAGAATTTGGCGATAATGTGGCGCGGGCAATCAGCGGCGCACTGGATCACTGGAGCGAAAGCGCGGATGGGCTAGTAGCGCTGATACTGCTGCTGGACCAGTTCCCCCGCAGCATTTACCGGGGCACGCCCAGGGCCTTCAGTGGCGACGCAAAAGCCCTGCTGCTGTGCCGGGCTGCGGTGAGTGCCGGTATAGACAGCGATATGCCGAGCATACACCGGGTGTTTCTATATATTCCCTTTGAGCACGCCGAGGATTTGCAGGCCCAGGATGAGGGCGTGGCCTGTTTCGACCGGCTGCTGGATTACAGTAGCACCGCGGCGCAGCCGGTAATCAGCGGGTTCCGGGATTACATGCTTGCCCACCGCGAGGTGATCGCCCGGTTTGGTCGTTTCCCCCACCGTAACCCGATTCTCGAGCGGACCTCGACCACCGAGGAGATGTCCCACCTGGAACTCCATGGAGGCTTCTAGCCCTGGTTCGAGGGTTTCTACCGCAGGATGGATTAGGGGCCGGTGCACACCGGTTCAAGCCGGTACAGGTCCTGGGACATCTCGGCCTGGTAGACCTCGAACTCACCGCGCTCCAGGTCATCGTAGGCCTGGCGGATGGAGTCGTTGACCTCGGGATAGGCGACCTGGTCCCAGGGACATTCCTCGCGTGAATAGAAGGCCGCGTCGATGGCCTCACTACCCGGTGCACAGACCTCGGAATCTGTAGTCGCGCGATAGGCGATATAGACCTGGTTGATGAAGGTGATGGTGCCGGTCATATAGAATTCCAGGGTGGCAGGGTCTAGCCGGATACCGGCCTCCTCCCACAACTCCCGGGCCGCTCCCTCGGCGCTGGTCTCACCCGCCTCCATGAATCCACCGGGTATCGCCCAGAATCCTTGTTTGGGCTCCAGCCTGCGTTGAATCCAGAGCAGTTTTTCACCGCAGGAGACAAAACAGGTGAGCATCACGGAGGGGTGATCATGGTGGCGCTGCTTACAGCCTGGACAATACAGGCCGGGCTCCAGGGCGCCACCACAATCGGGGCAGAAATTCACTCCTGGCGCATGGCCAGCAGCGCATCGGCAATATCTTTCGCCAGCCCGGCGAGCAGCGATTGCTCGGCCCGGGCCAGTGCCGCATAGCCATCGCTGGTGAGATCAACAGTTTTGCCGAACTGGTGTGGAGCGATCACCTCTCCGTCCTTGCGCAGGTACCAGTAGGCGAAAATAACCGCCTGTCCGTCGGCGGTACCGTGCAATTGATCAAGCCGGATTTCCACCACCGTTTCCGCATTGGAAATAGTCGCGGGGAACAGGTCTTCACCCAGGTGTTGGGATATTTCGCGCTGCAGGAACATGCGCACACTCTGGCTCATGGGCTCCGCCCACTGATGGTGCATTGCCGGGCGAATTTGCCCATTGCCGACTTCCAGCATCATGCCAGGCTGGTCGATATAGGCGGCGATGGCCACGCTGCCGAGGGCGAAATCCCTGGAGCCCTTCAGCTCTCGCGATTCCGGAGCATGATCTTTACCCAGCAGGTAGTAATTCGTCTCCACCGGCTGCCCGGAGCAAGCCACCAGGCCCACTATCAATAGTATCGCGGCATATCTCATTAGCGTTTGGCCTCCGGTATGGGATCAGGGGGTAGCTTCGACGGCATGATTGCCGCGTTGGGCTGGCCGGACAGGGTCCGGGTCAAGGATTCCACATTGCCCAGCGTGCGGTTCAGCTGTTGCAAGGTGCTGTTAAGGTTCTGGTACAGGGGCGAATCAGGCGACAGGCCATCCAGTGTCGCTCGCAACTCACCCGGCAAGGCCTGGGTGTCCTTGTTGTTCACGATCTTGCGCAGACCGGCAAGCGTCTTGTCCAGTTCAGCCAGGGCTTCATTGGCATTGCCCACGGTCTGGTCCAAGGGCAAGCGATTGAACTTGTCGAGCAGTTCATTGACCTTGACCAGTACCTGGTCAAAGCCACCGCCGATGGTTGGAATTTCGGGGTAACCACCCCACTCCCCCATCTCGACAGTCTCATCAACTTCAAAACGGTCTATTCCAATGTACTTGGCGCCGGTCAGCAGGTTACCTGTCTCTATGGTGGCACGCATACCGGCCGGCACACCGGCGCTCACCGTTTGACTCAGCATTGCTACAGACTCTGCATTGTCCGGCAGGCCCAGCCGGGCTGGCTCGATATACAGCAAAACCGGAATGGGCTCAGCATCGCCCCCCAGATCCTCCTCGCCCGCCTCAAAGGCCGCCCTGTTCTGCAATATCATGTCCTTGTACATGAGCCGCTCGACTCTACCGATAGGAATACCCCGGTACTCGACCGGCGCCCCGGGCAGCAGACCCTTGATCGACTGACTAAACCGCACCACGTAATAGCTGCCAAAAGAGAACGGGTTTGTTTCGGCCTCCTCAAGCGAGCCATACAATTTGAACTCAGTATTATTTTCCACCGGCTCGCCCGCCGGCATTCCCGGGGGTGTAGCAAAGGTCACGCCACCCAATAGCACCGTATCCATAGAGCCAGTTGAGACCTGCAAGCCCTCAGCACTGGCATTAAGCGATATGCCGCTAATGTTATAAAAGCGCACTGAACTGTCTACCAGCTCGTCGTAGGGCGCATCAATAAACACGGTGTACATAGCGCGGCGGCGGTCCGCATCGAACTCCATGTTCTCGATACGTCCCACCTTGTAGCCCCTGTACACCACAGAGTCACCGGTACTGACCGACCCGGCCCGGTCGCCCTCCAGCCTGAGACGCAAGCCCGGCGCACCAGCCGCAGTTTGTGGTGGTCTTTCCAGGGCATCGTAGCGGCGCGTGCCAATCTTGCCCTCGCCCGGCCCCATGCGGATATAGGCGCCGGAGAGCAGCGTATCAAGGCCTGATATATTGCCCACGCCAATCTGGGCCGTGACCACCCAGAAGCGCGTGTCATCGCGCAGCAGGGGCAGCGCCTGCCGTTCCATTTTGACCTTGGCGAGCACACCCTGGAAATCGTCACTGAGAATGACCTCCTGCACGACTCCCATTTCTACATTGCGGTATTTGACCTTGGTCTTACCGGCCGTGAGTCCTTCTGCGGTATCGAAGGAGATCATGATTTCCGGGCCCTCGGTCATCCAGGTGTGCGCCACCATCCAGACACCGAGAACTACCGCCAGTATCGGGATCACCCATATCGCATTAAAGGATTTTCCCTTACGAATTTCAGGTTGAGCTGTTGTCATCATCTTCTTCCATTGCATCCCACATCAGGCGGGAATCGAAACTTTCTGCGGCCACCATGGTGACGATTACCACCCCGGCAAACGCCAATGCGGCAATTCCAGGCCGGATAACCAATAGCCCGCCCAGATGAACCAGCGCCACCAGGATAGCCACCACGAACACGTCGACCATCGACCACTTGCCGATAAATTCTGTCATACGATACATCAGGCTGCGTTGGCGCGGACTCGCATTAGAGCCGCTGTGTACACTCCATACAAGGTAGAACATCGCCATCAGCTTGCCAGAGGGTACCAGCACACTGAATATAAATATCACCAGGGCAACCGGCACCGAGCCCAGTTTTATCAGCAGGATCACGCCGCCCATGATGGTGCTGGGTTCGGTCTTACCCAGTTGGTCGGTGAGCATAATCGGCAGCGTATTAGCGGGTATGTAGAGTATGCAGGCCGTGATCAACAAAGCGACCGTGCGCTGCAGGCTGCCGGCTTTGCGGGCGTGCATGGCCGAGCCGCAGCGTGGGCAGTGGTGCTGGTCCAGGGGCGCCAACTTGCAGCACAAATGGCAGGCAGCCAGACCCTGGGAGAGAGCGGTGTCCTGTTGCTCACTCATGCAGCTTCCAACTCCTCAATCAACTTCCAGCACTGATAGCGATCCAGGCTGATTACCGCGTAGGTAAACAGGATACTGAATGCCGCATAGGCCCAGAATGATATGCCCAGGACCACAGTCGCCATGGCGGCAATTTTCACCAGGCTGACAATCACGCCAATAATAAACACTTCCACCATGGCCCAGTTCTGCAACTCGAAAAGCAGGTGCGCAACCGGCTTCAGCCACCAGCGATGCACTTTTTTGTTCAGGGGCACTGCCAACAGCACCAGCAGCACCAGCACCGCCGCGGGAATATAAATAATGAACGCCGCAACCAGCAACGCCACCTCGGGCATGCCGTGTTCCCACAGGGACATGGGCGTGGAACGCAGGGTCATAACACTTTCCAGGCCACTGGCGGCAAAGGACAGGAAGGGGAAGCTGTTGGCCAGCAACAGGCAGATAATGGCGCCCAGCGCACTAGCCAGCACGCGTTCGTAGGCATCAGTGCGAAACCGGGTCAGGAACCCACCACAACGCGGACAGTCCGCGGTCGCTCCATCCGACAGTGCACTGACATCGACCAACAAGTCGCAGCCGTGACAGGCTATTTCTCCACTCATGGCGATAGATAATAGTCTAGTGGGAGCCACACGCAACTACCCCCTATGCGCCAACTCCCTGCCCCGCTATGCTTAGGCCCCTTTCACCTGAACTGGTTTAACAATGCCCACCACCACGTCCACCGGCAATCCTGTTATCCAACTGCTGCTAACCGGCAACGAAGTTATGAGCGGTGATACGGTTGATTCGAACTCGGCGATGATCGCCCAGCGGCTAGGGCAGTATGGCCTGGGTATACACCGCAAGGTGACGGTGGGTGACGACACGGACCTGCTGGCAGGGGAATTGACCGCACTCTGTCACGCCTCTGATGTGGTTATCGTAAATGGTGGCCTGGGTCCGACGGTCGACGACCTCACTGCCGAGGTGCTGGCCCGTGTGGCCGAGCTGCCATTGGAGGAGCACGCTGGCGCCCGGGCTCATATCGAATCCTGGTGTGGCAAACGCGGCGCTGCAGTGAATGCCGCCAACCTCAAGCAGTCCATATTGCCTGCGGGCTGCGAAATCATCGACAACCCCATTGGCAGCGCCGTTGGCTTCCAGCTGCTAGTGCACGACTGCCTGGTAATCTGCACGCCCGGCGTACCCAGCGAACTGCGCATGATGATGGATATCGTACTGTCCAACATGGAACAACAGCTGGGACGTTTTAGCAGCGGCAGCGTGCTGCGGCTGCAAACCTTTGGGCTGGGAGAATCCACCGCACAACAAATCATCAGCGATGCGAAGATCGACTGGCCGGCCGGTGTGGAGCTGGGTTTCAGGGCCGGGGCGCCACAGATGGAAATCAAGCTGACCATCGCTGACCAACGGCTGGCAAGCCAACAGGCCGCCTGCCGGGACCATCTCTATACCTTGTTTGGTGACCACATCCTCGGCGAGGGAAATACCACTATGGCCGGACGGGTCTTGCAGCTGCTGCAAGACCAGGGCAAGACCATTACCACGGCGGAATCCTGTACCGGTGGTCTCATCGCCAGCCTGCTAACCCGGGAGGCGGGATCCTCGACGGCTTTTCACGCCGGCTTTGTCACCTACGCAAACCACATCAAGGCCTCGGTGCTGGATGTACAGGAATCCACGCTGGAGCAAGAGGGCGCGGTGAGCGAGGCCGTGGTTATTGAAATGGTACAGGGCGCCCTGGCAAAGTCCGGCGCCGACTACGCGATCGCCGTATCCGGCATCGCCGGACCGGATGGTGGCAGCGAAGAAAAGCCCGTGGGCACAGTGTGGATAGCCTGGGGCAAGCAGGATGACATTCGAACCCGCGGCTTATGCTGGCCGGTGGAGAGGACCTTGTTCCAGACCATGATTGCCGCCGCCGGCCTGGACATGATCCGACGCATGCTGCTGGGACTGGACAGCGAGCCGCGTTACTTCAGTCAGCGCGCGCAGAAAATCAGCTAATGGCCCGATCTGCGGCCGCGGTGCCGGCCGGGAAGGTGGCCTGGTCAACGCGCTCACGCCAGGCCTGCAGCGTCGGCCGCTCGGCCATCATTGCCGCGGCCTCTTCGGCCCGCTCGATAACCGTGCACATGCTGGCCACCGCGATATCGGCCACTGAGAGCTGATCACCCACCAGGTAATCACCGTCACCCAGCAAATCGACAATGGCGTCAAAGTGCGCCTCTACCTCGGCGCATACGGTAGCCCGGTCTTTACGACCCACGCCCTGGGTCTCGCCGGTTTTTTTCACAAATCCGGGTATCAGGCGCTCCATTAGCCAGCGCATAAAGCCGCGGTCATGACTGAGTACATCGCGCTTCAGCCACTCGATATTATTAGGCCAGCCGCGCATGGTGAGGTCGTAGAAAAACAGGCTCTCGTCAGCCCAGTCCTCGATAATATGTGCCTGGGCACGCAGTGCCGGGTCTGCCGGCAGGACAGACGGTGACGGAAATTTTTGATCCAGGTAGCGCAGGATAGTCGTGCTATCGACGATGAGCCGACCCTCGTGTTCCAGCACCGGCGTCTTGCCGCTGGGACTGATGGTCTTGCGAATCTTGCCGGCATCAACCACCGCATAATCGCGCACGCTAAATGGAATACCCTTGTAGTGCAGGGCTCGCCGCACCTTGGCCGCGTAGGGTGAGACCTGGTATTGATGCAGCAGTAGTTCTGCTTGGCTCATAGGTAGCGACTCACTCAGCGTCCGGGGTTCAAGTTAAAGTGCTTGCGGGCCCGATAGGCTTCTTCACATTCGGGTAAATCGTAGTACTTGCCGAGCCTGCGTACACCGCCTGTCGTTCGCTCACCGTAATTACGGTAGCGCTCCTGGCAAAATGCTTCGTCGCCCTCGCCCCGGCGCACACACTCCTGCATTGCAGCGGGTCGCTCGACGCTAAGCCTTTTCTCGCGCTGGCTTTCACAGGCCCGCTCCAGTGCGATCACGTCCGCTTCGGAGAGATGTGAGGCCTGCACAGTCGCCGCCGCCAACAAGCAAGTGATCAGTAGTGCTGAGAAATGTTTCAAAGGCTTAATCTCCTAGGGCGCAAGGCGCTCGATAGACCAGGACAAATCCCCCTCTCGTGTGTAGAGAAAGCGATCATGCAGACGATGAGCGCCGCCCTGCCAGAACTCAATCTCCGAGGGCACCACCCGATAACCTCCCCAAAAACTGGGCAAAGGCACCTCGCCATGGGCAAACTTGTGCTTGAACTCTGCCACTTTCTGCTCCAGCACCAGGCGCGCTGACAGGGGGCGACTCTGGGCCGAGGCCCAGGCTGCCAGCTGGCTTTCGCGCGGGCGCGTCAGGAAGTAACGCGTGACCTCGGCCAGGGAAAGCCGCTCCACGGTGCCACCCACGATCACCTGGCGCTCCAGGACATTCCAGGGAAACAGCAAACTGACATGGGGGTTCGCTACCATGGCCTCGGCCTTGCGGCTGCCCAGGTTGGTATAGAAAACAAAGCCCTGGTCAGTGAAATCCTTAAGCAGGACTATTCGCTGCCAGGGCTTCGGCGCCTGGCCCGGTTGCTGTTCAACCGTGGCCAGGACCATGGCTGTGGGATCGTCCAGGCCGCCGCTGACCGATTGGGCCAGCCAGGATTCAAATTGTTCGAGGGGGTCATCACTGAGGTCTTCACGCTGCAGGCCACCCGAAAGATATTCGCGCCGAAAATCTTCTAATTCCATTGCTGTGGGAGTCCGGGCCGGCGTGGGAAGGCCTAGACCGCCCCTCCTTGCTGCAGCAGCATGAACAGAGTGCCGGCAAACAACAGCAGCACCACGGCGTCGACCATCCAGCTAATACGAGTTCGCACTCCGGCCGGCAGACTCGCCGGATCGGTCAAGCGCACACCGGCCGGTGTAATATCAAAGGCCCAGGACAGCGCCACGGTGACAGGAAAACCCAGCACCACGAAGGTCAATACCAGCGTCAGTGACCAATCGGGCCAAGCCATATGCTGGAAAAGGTAATTGCTCCACTGCAGCACGCACCAACCGCCGACAGCATAAATTGTCGTCGAGCGCAGAACTTTGCGGCGTCTCAATTCGTCGACAATTCCCGGGGCTTGTTCGCTATGATCGTCCATTGTCCATTGTCTATACGCAGCCGGCAGCAAGCCGTTACTATAGCGTAGATAGGCAGGAGGGCCGAGCGGAAAGTGAATCCTGAGCGCAAGCAGGCCAGCCAGAGATACAAGGCCAGTGATAGGGAGAGAAGATGCAGTCACCACCCAAGCTAGTGCTGGCAGCCGACAGCGAGGCCGAGCTGCTGGCGGATATTTTCAGCGATGCCTTTGCCGACGACCCCGTCATGAACTGGGTGATTCCCTATACGGCCCTGTACCCGGGCTTCTATAAATTGCTGGCAAGCGGTCTCTATCTGAAGCACAACATGGTGTATCGAGATAGCGAGAGCCGCGCCGCGGCCATGTGGCTGCCACCGGCGATAGACCACAAGGTTCCGATGGGATTAACCCAGCTGTGGCTGGTATTGCGCCTGGTCTTGCACAGTGGCCCTGGCATTCTCAAGCGGCTGGAACAGGTGCAGGAAGTCATGATCAGACGACATCCGCGCCAGGCCCATTACTACCTGCATGCCATCGGCGCACGGCGCGCCAATCAGGGCGAGGGGCTGGGTTCAGCGCTGATCAAACAGGTAACGCGGATCTGCGACGCGGAAAAAATGCCCGCCTACCTGGAGAGCTCATCGCCAATGAATGTTCCCCTGTATGAGCGCCACGGCTTTGAAGTACAGGCGGAGGAAGCGGCCGGCAAGGGGGGGCCACCCCTGTATTTTATGTGGCGCGAGCCGCGCTCAGAATAAGTCGGGCAATATGCCCGGTGGGAATCGCGAAAAGATATCCAGCGCCGCGGCATCATAGCGACTCTGTCTCTCCGCAGTATCCGGCTTGGGCGGCAGGCGCCCTTTGATCACCGCGCGCCACACCGACTTACTGAGTTCCGGATCAATCAGGTCAACGATGAATGTACCCATGGTGTATTCGATCACCGAGACATCAGAGATTGCCGGGCCGCAGCGCCAACACTGGTAGTAGCTGCTGGCGTTATAGGGGCGCGCATCGGTCACTTCTTCGGTTACCACATGCCAGTCGACAACAACATCGGACTGGCTTGCATCATCGACTACCGTGAAGCCCTGCTGTCGCAAAGCCGCTACCAGTGCTTTATCAATAAGCGCGGCTTCCTCCAGTGTCAGGCCAGAGGCAAAGCAGGCGTCCGTGTCATGCGGAGCCATCGCGAACTTCTGCACCCGGTCGAAATCATAACCGCGCTTGTAATCAATCGCCGGCCGTGGCGGGATAAAGCTTGTGCAGGCCGCCAGGCCGAGCACCAGAGCCAGCATCAGGAGTTTTTTGGATTTTTCAGGCCAGCCCATAATAATTCTTCGAAGAGTATCGCCGCGCCATGAGTATAGCTACTCTCGGGTCGAAGGGTAAACCGGAGCGCGCAACCCGAAGCCCGGGATCTGTGGAAAGGGAAATAACTCCTGCCAGTTGTCGGGCAGCTCCTGCTGGAAACACTCGCCATAGATTGTGACCATGCTCGCCTGCAGTGCCGTTACTGTGGTGACATCCAGTGCAACCAGGGCCTGCATGAAGCCCTCGGTGCGCAGGCGCAAGGCCGGTGACACCTCCCCACCGCCCTGCAGTGTGGAAAATATCTGTCGCCATTGTTGCTCCAATTGCTCCAGTGCCCGGCTGTTTTTTGGCATAATCCTGCAGACCCCAATAATGAGACCGCCACCTTGAAACCAATTCATGTGTTACTGCTCGCCCTGATTGTCGTGTTCAGCCCGGCCCAGGGTCAAGAACCGATTCTCAACTTCCAGAACCGGTTTCTTCCCGCCATCGCCAGCAACGGCATGGTGGCAGGCCCGGAAAAACTGGCCACAGAAATCGGCATAGACATCCTGCGCAAGGGCGGCAACGCGGTCGATGCCGCGGTGGCGACCGGTTTCGCCCTGGCGGTGACCTACCCCAGGGCGGGCAATATTGGCGGTGGTGGTTTCATGCTGATCCACCTGGCCGAGGGGAACAAGCAGACGGTCATCGATTACCGGGAGACCGCGCCGGCGCGAGCCCAACGCGACCTTTTCATAAACGAAGACGGCGAAGTCGATCGTATGCGCGAGTTCTTCAGCCATCAATCGGCGGGTGTGCCGGGCTCGGTCGCCGGCCTGATCTACGCGCTGGATAACTACGGCAGCATGAGCCTGAAACAGGTATTGCAGCCGGCAATCGACCTGGCGCGAAAAGGTTTCCCGGTCAGTTTTGCACTCGACTCCGAATTTGGCGCCCGGCAAGAGCGCCTGTTAATGGATGCAGAGGCCAAACGCCTGTTTTTTCGGCCCGATGGCAGTCGGCTCCCGGTAGGGTCCGTATTTCGCCAGCCTGAACTGGCCTGGACCCTGCAGCAGATCCGCAAACGCGGCAGCAGGGGTTTCTACGAGGGGCCGGTAGCGGATCGTATTGTGTCGAATATGGAAGCCAACGAGGGCCTCATCAGTCACAGCGACCTGGCCAACTACAAGGTGATTGAACGCGCACCCGTGCGCGGCAGCTACCGGGGCTATGAAATCGTTGCACCCCCGCCTCCCTCTTCGGGCGGCACCCATATAATCCAGATACTGAATATCCTTGAAGCCTATGCGCCGCTCGAGTGGGGGCATAATAGCGCTGCCTACCTGCACCACCTGACAGAGGCCATGAAGCTGGCCTACGCCGACCGCAGCCGCTACATGGGTGATCCGGACTACACCGCAGTGCCCGTGGCCCAGCTGATCGATAAAAACTACGCCGGCAAACTGCGCCAACGGATTCAGGCTGACAAGGCCACCGCTTCAGCCGACATTGCACCGGGCATTGACCTGCCCTACGAAAGCAGTGATACCACCCACTTCACCGTTGCCGACGCCAATGGCAACGTGGTCACCAATACCTATACCCTCAACTTCAGCTTCGGCTCGCACATCGCGGTACCGGGTACCGGCATGTTGTTGAACAACGAGATGGCGGACTTCGCCGCCAAGCCTGGCTCACCCAACGCATTCCGCCTCATAGAGAGCGAAGCCAACCGCATTGAAGGTGGCAAAAGACCCCTGTCTTCCATGACCCCCACTATGGTATTCAAGGATGGCAAGCCCTGGCTGGCCACCGGCAGCCCTGGCGGCAGCATCATCATTACCGCGGTACTGCAGACCATCATCAACGCCATGGACTTTGACATGAATATCGCCAGCGCCGCCGCCTCGGCCCGGGTTCACCATCAGTGGATGCCAGACCGGCTCACAGTGGAACAAGGCATAAGTCCGGATACCCGGCGCCTGCTGGAGAAAATGGGGCACAAGGTTGTGGATACACGCCGCACCCTGGGGCGCACCCAGTCAATCATGCTGGAAGACGGCCTGCTCTATGGCGCCACCGATACACGCCGGCCCGGCGGCTGGGTCGCGACCTACTGAGATGGCGCTGATTCCGACAGGCAACCCGCTGCGACGGCTGTTTGGTAAAACAGCACTGCAGCGAAGTTACGATACCGTTGCCGAGGAATACAGCCGGCGACTGTACCAGGAGTTGGACAACAAGCCTGCCGATCGCCAGCTACTGGATAAGCTTGCGGCAGCACTGAAGGAGTCGGGACCCTGTGTAGACCTCGGTTGCGGACCGGGCCACGTGACCCGTTACCTGCATGAGCATGGGGTCGATATCAGCGGCATCGACCTGTCCGACAAGATGGTCAAGCAAGCACGGAAACTCAATCCAGGCATTCGCTTCGCCCGCGGTGATATGCGTGCGCTGAAGGTGGCTGATGACCACTGGTCCGCCATCGTGGCGCTGTATTCCCTGATCCATATTCCCCCCGCGGAGCTGCTGGACACCCTGCTGGAATTTCAGCGTGTGCTGGAGCCCGGCGGCGCCCTGTTAATCGCGTTTCACGTGGGCCAGGGGACTGTTCACCTGGAGGACTGGTGGGAGCACAAGGTCGAACTGGATTTCTACCACCATCGAACCCTGGATGTTCTCATGCTCATGCAGCAGGCGGGGTTCGCCGAGGTCAGCACCTACCAGCGTGATCCCTATCCGGACGAAGCCCAGACCCGACGCGCCTATATCCTGGCGGAGGTATTGCCCGGTGTACCTCCTGCCCGACGCTCCGCCGCCAGCAACCTGGCCTGAGCCACGGCCTCAGCGGGCACGCACCCGCACTTTGCTGGTCTGGCGTGAAAGTGCCACCAATTCTCCGTTGCTGTCCCAGAGCTCCCCGTCTTCTTCGACGATGCCGTGGCTCATGTAGCGACTGCGAAAACGCACCTGCACCGGCCCGGGCGCGGGCCTTGCCCGCACCTGCACTGACAGGTCCATGGTGGGAACCCACTGCAGGGCGCCATAAACGGTAAACACCGGCGGCGCCATACAGTCGGCGAACAGCAACAGGGCGATAACATCGGTGTCTGCACCATCATGCAGGCGCAGCCAGCCACTGAAACAGCCACTACCATCGGGTTCACCACGTTTAAACACCTCTCCACCGCTGGCATAGTGCTGGTCAACACTCTCTCGCAATTCGATGCCGTGAACGCCAGTGGCGGGGATATCCTCGATAGACGCAATAGCGGGGCGCTCCACACTGCACCATGATTCACCCTTCAACTTGTCCATGTCCGTGTAGCAGGCAGTGACAAAGGCCTTGAGCTCACCCTCCTGGCGCATGGACAGGGTCGCGTGTGTGGTGCTGCCGCCTACCCGCAATGTCTCAAGTTCACACTCTATCGGACCCAGCGCGGTTGGCGCCGTATACAAAATGTTCACAGTCAGGGGATCGCTATGGGACAAGGCTTCTGACAGTACCCGGCCGGCAATCGCCAGCACATAGCCACCGTTCGGCACTTCGCCAATGCGCCAGCCATGCACCAATTCAGCCTGCCAAAGCTGATCCGCAATTTTTGTGACCGCAGTCGCGCGTTCAAATACGCTCATTTTGCCTCTCTACTGGTAAATGCGGCTGCCTTAATAACCCAGCAGCGAAAACTTGTAAATAGATCAATGGCTTAGGCAGCCTCCAATTTGGTCCAGCGCGACCACAATGTCCTGACATTTCATTACGTCCAAATAAGGCATTCGCTCGTACAATCGTTATACTTTAATTAAGCAATCTGGAAACGGACACAGGGATTTGTGGTCAAAATCAGGTGCTTTGTGTTTTTTGTTGCTATGAGGAAGATTTTGCTGGTTTTGGGCAGGCGTTGCCTATTCGTTGCCGGGCTTGCAGTTTGCGCTGTCTACTCGGCAATCGCCACGGCGCAGGAGCCACCGGATATGCTGCCAGACCCTGCCGCGGCCAGCACAGCTGCGCCCGGCGCTAACGATGAGTTTGGCAGCCCGGCACTGGACTTCCAGGAAGGGGCACAGCCCGCGCTAATCATACCTGACGCCACGTCCTACCAGTTTTACATCACCGACCTGGAAAGTCGCTTTGGTCCCTATGCGCCCGGACTATCGGAACAGCTACTGGGTCTCGGCAGCGCCTACCAGCAACAGGGCCTGCACGACCAGGCCATAGATTATTTCAAGCGCGGTGTGCATATTGCCCGGGTTAACGGAGGCCTGAACGGGGAGCAGCAAATCCCCCTGCTGCAACGGCTGATTCGCAGCCTGGTCGCCATGGGTGACTTCGAAACTGCTGATGAACGCCAGTACTACCTGTTCCGGGTACAGGCCAACGTCTATGGGCGAGGTTCGAAGCAAATGTCGCTGGCAATGCTGGAGCGCGCAGAATGGGAGCGACGCGCCTACCACCTGGCACTGGGTGACACAGCCTTTATGAGGCTCCTGACCATGTGGGAATTGTACAGCGCGGCACTGCGTAACATTTCCAGGGAGGATGGTAGTCACTCGCAGAGCCTGTTGCGGCCGCTGTCGGGGCTGCTGCAAACCCAGTACATGATTTCCGCTTACAGCGGCGAAAGCACCTCCGTTGCAGAAGCGGTCAGCACCGCCGAAGCACGCTTCGTGGAGGCAAATCGTTTCAGCATGGTACGCGGCTCCAATTACAAACAGGGCCAGGCCGTTATCAGGGCAATGCGCGAGGTCTACGACTATAATGAGGATGAAGAAAGCCCGCTTGCGACGGAGGCACTGGTGCAGTTGGGTGACTGGCACCAGTGGCATCAGAAGCGGGATTCGGCCCTGCTTATTTACCAGCAAGCCTGGGATGAGTTCGGAGAACTGAAAGATGGCGAGCGCCTGCGCGAGGTCTACTTTGGACAGCCGACCCTGTTGCCGGATCTACCGGGTTCCGCCAGGGACCTGGTAGCACCGAGCGTCGTCGAGGGCTACGCCAGCGTATCCTATTTCATTAACGGCCGCGGCCGTGTGAAAAGCCTGGAGTTGCTGGAAATGGAGAGGATGGACGAGACCGACACCAGGCCGCCAGTACGGCTGCTCAGGCGCATTAAGCAACAGACTTTCCGCCCCCGTCTGCAAGACCGGGAGCCAATTGCGACGGAGACGATTGAGAAACGTTATGCATACTGAAAATATCAAGACAGGGGCAGTCAGTGCCAGAGCCAGCGGCTACCTGGCACTGCTCTCCATAATTGCATTACTGAGCGGTTGTCCCAGCGCCAGTACGCCACCATCATCGCAGCCACCCAGCCCGCCAAGTTCGACGCCGCCGTCCACGCCAAGCCAGCCACCATCGAGCCAGCCGCCATCAAGCCAACCGCCATCGAGTTCCAGCCAACCGCCGTCCTCCAGCCAGGGACAGCCCTCCCAGAGCCAGGGAGACCCCTCCGAGAGCCAGGGCGAGCAGAGCGCTGAAGCCGGCGAGCAATCACCACCAGGCGGTGGAGAGGGTGAAGAAGGTATGGAAGAAGCTGGCGCCGAGACCGCCGGCGACATGGAAGGTGAAGGGGGTGAAGCCGGAGAGCTGGTTTTCAATGAAAGCGAGAGCGGCATGGAAAGCGGCGCGGAGAGCGGAGGCAGCGAGGGCAGTGAAAGCGAGGCCCTGCCCGACTTCAGTGAGGAAGAGACACTCAATGAGGCCATGGAAGGTTTTGAGGAAGCCATGGAAAGCGCGGCAGCAGAGGCCTCCCAGGGCGGCCAGGCCGGTGGTTTCCCGCAAGCCGGCGACGCCGGTGGCGGCCAGGCTGATAACGACAACGCGCAAGAGGGCAGCGGCGACCCGGCAGGCGAATACGCCGGCAGTTCAGGTGCAGAAGCAGCGGGTGGCTCGGGCGACATGACTGACGCCGAACAGGTGGCCATACTGGACGAACAGCTCAACCGCGGCGCCGGAGAATTTGATGACCTGATCCTGCGCGAGCGCGAGCACATCCGCCGCACTGCCAAGAATGGTCCTGGTGGTGGTGAAGAGCCCAGCGAAGAACCCGGCGGCGGTTACGGCGAAGGCGGCACTGGCGCCGGCGGTGAATTCTCGGTTCCCCCCATGGCCGGCGGCGGTGGCGGCGGTCAGGGCGGGCCTGGACCGCTACCACGCGAGAGCTATGACGCGGATATACCCGAACAAACCGCCGTATACGCACCGCCAGCTGACATCCCTTCCGGCACCGACGACGATGTGGTCGCGCGCCAGCTGCGTGAAGCCGCCATGCGCGAGCCCGACCCCCAGTTGCGGGAAAAACTCTGGGAAGAGTATCGCAAGTACAAGGGTATTGATTGATGCGAACCGGACCCGCCATCCCCACACTTCTGCTGGCCGCGCTGGTGCTGCTGCTCAGTGGGTGTGTCAACCAGACGGTCAAAAGCACCTCGGTGCCGCAGGTAAAAACCCTGCAGGAAGAACTACCCGAGGCGCAGTTGCTGGACGTGGGGGTGGCAATATTTGATCCGGGCCTGGATGCTGATGATGACGCGGATTTTTTGTATCCCGAAGTGCGCCGCGCAGAAGCCCGCTACATGCCCTACCTGCTGGTGGAATCAATCCAGGCCAGCGGCGCCTGGGGCGCGGTGCGAGTGGTGCCAAACGAGCGCCAGGCCATGGACCTGGTAGTCTCTGCCACCATCTTGCAGTCTCATGGCGAACACCTGAAATTACATGTTGTCGCGCGGGACGCCAGCAACACCCTGTGGTTGGACAAGGAGTATGAAAACAAGGCCAGTCGCTACAGTTATGAAACCAGCCGCAGCCGTTTTGATCCCTTCCAGGCGGTCTACAACCAGATTGCCAATGACCTGTTGCAGATTCAACAGCTGAAGACGCCGGAGCAGCTCGCGACCATTCGGTTGATCAACGAATTGCGTTTTGCCCAGGTATTCTCACCAGATGCGTTTGATGGCTACCTGGTTCAGGACAAAAGAGGCACATACCAAATTCAGCGCTTGCCGGCACAGGATGACCCAATGCTGTTGCGGGTACGCAAGATACGCGAGCGCGACTACCTGTTTATTGACACCCTGCAGGAGTACTACGCCTCCTTCAATGGCCAAATGGTGGGTCCCTACCAGGAGTGGCGCAAGCAGAGTTATGACGAAGCCATCGCCTTGCAGGAGCTGCGCACAGAATCCACCCGTCGCCTGATTGCCGGTGTCGCTGCAGTAGTTGCCGGTATCGCTGCTGCGGGCAGCGACAACAGCGCCGCCCGTTCAGCCAGTAATGTGGCCATCGCCGGTGGTGGCTACCTGGTCAAGAGCGGCCTCGACAAGCGCACGGAGGCCGATATCCACGTGCAGGCCCTGGAGGAACTGGGGCTGTCGCTGGAATCAGAGATTGCGCCACAGATCATCGAGCTGGAGGACCGCACGGTCACCCTGACTGGCAGTGTTGAAGACCAGTATCAACAGTGGCGCGAACTGCTGCGCCAGATCTATCGGGCGGAGGTCGGCGAACTAGCGCCACCGCCACAGGGCGAGGAGACCTGATTCTGCCGCCTTTCCTGCAACACCAACCGATTATTCCTGGCTAAAACATGAGCGATCACAACAAACGAGTGGAGCCGGCCAGCTTCGAACCCGCGGCGGCGCCCGCGACCGAAGCACCCGGCCCCAAAACCGAGCCGCGACAGCGTGTACTGAAAGGCGCGGGGCAACCCAATTGGGTAGTGCCTGCGCTTGCAACGCTGGCCGTGCTGGCACTGCTGGTGTTCTTCTGGCTTCCCAGCCAGGTAGACACCGGCACGGTGGCCATAGACCCCGCCACCGTCGCCGCAACCCGCAGTAAACCAGCGAGTATTGATGTCTCTCCCTGGTCGGATGCGCAGCTGGCACGGCAACGCAAAGACGCCCAGGAAATATTGGCCGCCCTGCTCGATGAGCAGTTTACCCTCGAGGAAATGAGTGTGGAGCTGTGGGCGGGCGAGGCATTCGGCAGTGCCCAGGCATTGGCCGCTACCGGTGATGAGCAATACCGGCAGCAGGAGTTCCTGACTGCTGGGGAAACCTACCAGCAGGCACTCGACGCCATGCTGGAGATCAAGGCCAGTGTGGATTCCGTTTTTGCGGACACCTTGCAGCGAGGTCTGGATGCCCTGCGCAGCGACCAGGCCAAAGCGGCCCTGGAAGCATTGCAACTGGCGATAGTCCTCAAACCGGATGACCCATCCGCCCAGGCCGCCCTGACCAGGGCGCAAAACCTGGAACCCCTGTTGGCACTACTGCAACAGGCCAACGATGCCCGCGATACAGGCGCGCTGGAGAATGCCCTGGGCTTGTTGCAACAGGCCGTTGCACTGGACCCTGAACATCCAGGCGCCAGCGTACAACTGGCCAGTGTTGAGCGCGAGATCGCCCGCCGCAACTTCAACCAGGCCATGACCGCCGGCTACCAGGCCCTGGATGAGGGGCGCTTCGACGAGGCAGAGCGGCAGTTCACTGCCGCCCAGCGAATATTGCCTGCGGCCGGTGAGACCGAGAGCGCCCTGGTGCAAACCCGCAGCGCACGCACTCGCGCCCAGATTGATGCCTACGGCCAACGCGCCCAGGCCGCAGCCGAGCGCGAGGACTGGAACCAGGCAGTAGCGGCATACCAGCAAATCCTGAAGATCGACAAGAGCGTCGTCTTTGCCCGCGCTGGCCTGATCCAGTCTAAAGCTCGGGCACAGCTGGATAACAGACTGAAGAAAGCCCTGTCCAAACCCGAGCGCCTGGGCGATGACAAGGTCTACAGGGATACACGCGCACTCTACCAGCAGGCCCTGGCACTGGAGCAAAAAGGCCCCCTGCTACGGGAACAGCTGGCGCAACTGGACCAGGCACTGGAACTCGCTATCGTGCCGATTCCGGTGTTGCTGCAATCCGACGAACAAACTGATGTGACCGTATACAAGGTCAGTCACCTGGGCAGCTTCCGGCGCCGGCAGTTGAGCCTGAAACCAGGCGTGTATACTGCCGTCGGTGTGCGCAGCGGCTTCAGGGACGTGCGCAGAAAATTTACTGTTAATCCCGGCCAGACAAACAATGTAGTGGAAATCAGCTGCACGGAACCGATCTAAATGGCAGAAGATCACGAACCACAGCTGATTGCGCCAGCTGCCTTTACGCCTCGGGGCGATGGCGATGGCAAGCAAGCCTGGCGCGCAAGGCCGATACAGATTGCAGTGGCCCTGCTACTGCTGCTGTTTGCCATTTCCCTCTGGTTTTTGTTCACCGCCCGCTCGGTGCTATTCACCTTCGACCCGGCCTACAGTGAGCTCAGTATTGACGGGGGATTGCGCCTGCAGCTGGGTGAGCGTTATCTGCTGCGCAGCGGCGAATACACGCTAAACGTAATCGCGCCCGGCCATTATCCTTTGGAGCAAACACTGACTGTCAGCACTGAAGAGAGCCAGACGGTACACCTGACTCTGCAGCGATTGCCGGGGATCATCAGTTTCGCTAGTCGACCTGAAGGCGCCCAGGTCATTGTCGACGAGGAGTCGATTGGCCTGACTCCCCTGGGCGACATACCGGTCGCCGCCGGCGAACGGGAGCTGAAGTTGCTGGCCGAACGCTACCTGCCCTATCGACAGACCATCGACATTACCGGCATGGAGGTAGCGCAGGCATTTGCCGTTGAACTGGAACCCGCCTGGGCCAATATCGCCATTTCCAGTGTGCCAGTGGGCGCCACGGTGTATGTCGACGGGGAAGCCCTGGGCAAGACCCCGGCACTGCTGGAAATCTTGCAGGGAGAGCACCTGGTCGAACTGCAGATGCCCCGCTACCGCGGCTGGCAACAAACCCTCAGCGTCAGCGCCGGCGTACACCAGAACCTGGAGCCTATCACCCTGTTGCCTGCCGACGGCAAGCTGGTGCTCAGCAGTCGCCCCAGCGGTGCCAATGTCACAGTCGACGGCGAATTCCAGGGGCAGACCCCCATTACACTGTCGCTGGAGCCTGACGGCGAACATCGTGTTGCAGTATTCAAGCCCGGCTACAGCAGAGCCACGCGCAGCGTCAGTCTGGCGCCGGAAGAAGAACAGGAAATGCGCCTGACGCTAAAACCGCAGCTGGGTGAGGTGCTGGTGCGGGTGTCTCCGGCGCAGGCAGCGCTATTCGTCAACGGTAAGCCTGTGGGTACAGGCAGCCAGACATTGTCCCTGCCCGCCTTTGAACAAACGCTGGAAGTTAAACTGCCCGGTTATCGCAGCCAGCGCCAACGCTTCACTCCCCGGGTGGGCCTCAACCAGATTATCCAGGTGCGCCTGCTGACCGAGAGTGAGGCCAAACTGGCCGAACTGAAGCCAGAAATAAAGACCCCGGCAGGACAAACCCTGCGCCTGTTTACGCCCGGCGACATCACCATGGGTGCCTCACGGCGCGAGCCTGGCCGGCGCGCCAATGAGGTTCTGCACCCGGTGTCACTGACCCGCTTGCTTTACCTGGGCACCCACGAGGTGACCAACCTTGAATTCAGGCAATTCCGCAAGGAACATGCTTCCGGCATGGTCGAAGGGAACAGCCTTAACCGCGACCAACAACCGGTCACCATGGTCAGCTGGACGGATGCCGCGCTCTACTGCAACTGGCTCAGCGAGAAGGAAGGCCTGCCCTTGTTCTACCAGGTGCAGGATGGCGCCGTTATTGGCTTCGAGGTGAACTCTCATGGCTATCGCCTGCCCACCGAGGCGGAATGGGCCTGGGCAGCCCGGGTTAAAGGCGCGGATTTACTCAAGTATCCCTGGGGTCGGAACTACCCACCCGATACGGTGGTCGAAAACTATGCGGACAACAGCAGTGCCTATATTACGGGTCGCACCGTCAGTAACTACGAGGATGGGCACGTCGTGTCGGCCCCCACCGGGTCTTTCCCCGCTAATCACCGTGGCCTCTTTGATATGGGCGGCAACGTGGCGGAGTGGATGCACGACGTCTACGGCCTGCCCAACAGCAGCGGCGTCCCCGCGGTAGACCCACTGGGTGCGCAGCAGGGCGCCAATCACGTGATTCGCGGTGCCAGTTGGGCCCATGGCACGGTCACCGAACTGCGCCTGACCTTCCGCGATTATGGGCAAAATGGGCGCGATGACGTAGGATTCCGGGTGGCCCGCTATGCCGAGGAGGCTTCGAAATGAGCCGAAGAGGCATCGAAATGAGCCGAGGAGGCGCCGTGAAAAAGTCTGTATTCGCCATAGTGCTTGCCACCCTGTTAGGCAGCCAGGCGCTGTTCGCCCAACAGGCGCAGGAACAGCCAGCTACCGAGGCTGAAACCCCTGCGGCGAAAACGGCTGGCCCGGCGGATACTGCTGCATCGAAACCAGAACCAGAACCAGAACCGATTCCGGAAACCCCGGTTGCGGCAACAGAAGATGGCAAATCGCCGTTTGATTACCAGGCCTCGGAGCAGATCTCTGAAGATCGGCCGGTCTCCTTCCCCGTGGATATTTAGGACCAGAGCATGAAGCAACGTTTTTCCTCTGAATTCATATTTCAGCTGTTCGCCCTGCTGATCACCGTCATTCTGGTTCACGCAATTTACGTTGGCCTGGTACGACCCAACGCAGACGCCCTGCTGGAACAACAGGCGGCACTGTTGGCTGCGGGGGCCGATTTAGTGCCCGATCGCTCGCTCTATATCGTCATTCGTGACTTCGAGCAGGAAGCCTGCTTTATCCTGCTGATCTGGGCGCTGGCCATCATGGGCTACAAGGGCAAGCAGATGATTGAAGAGCAGCAGTTACTGGATCAGCGCCTGCTGGATGTGGCCGAGGGCACCAGTATCCTGCCCGAGGACGCGCGCGAATACAGCCGCCCGCTGGAGGCGCTGGATGACCAAATCCAGGACTACCTGCTGCCGCGCACCCTGCTCGCGGCATTACAGCGCTTCGCCACAACCGCCAGTATCCCAGCGGTTTCGGCCACCATCCGTGAGCAATGCGAAGGCGAGTCGGATCGCCTCGACTCGGAGCTCTCCATGGTGCGCTATATAGCCTGGGCTATCCCCTCGATCGGATTTATCGGCACCGTACGGGGTATTGGCGACGCGCTGGGGCAGGCTTACGAGGCGGTCGAGGGCGACATCAGCGGTGTTACCGCCAGTCTGGGCGTCGCTTTTAACAGCACATTCGTGGCCCTGGTCCTGAGCATCATCATCATGTTTTGCCTGCACCAGTTGCAGTTGTCCCAGGAGCGGCTGGTACTGAACTGCCAGCGCTACTGCGACAAACGCCTGATGCGTCACCTGGCGGTGCACTGAACTGATGAGCAACTTCGTTCTCGATATCAATGACTCCAGCCTGAGTCTCTGGCGCGACAGTGAACTGCTGCTGCACAGCCCGGGCTATGCCCTGTTACAGGGCAGGGACTACAGCTTCGGCGAGACGGCCCGCGCCCAGGCCCGACTGCATCCGCGGCAAATCAATCATCGCTTCTGGTCGCAACTGGATACCGAGCCATTACAACCTGCTTTCGGCAACAGTCGCCACAGTGCTGACCTGGTGCACGCACACCTGCTGGCAATTCATGAGGCCGCCGGGCGCCCTGAGGAGCTTGTGATTGCAGCACCCGGCAGTTTGCAACACGAGCAACTGGCACTGCTGCTTGGCATCGTCGAACAGTGCCCCTTCAGTGTTGTCGGACTGGTTGACCGGGCCGTGGCCGCAGCAGCCGCTTTCCCAGCGAGCAATTACAACTGGCATGTGGAGCTGCAACTTAACCAGGCACTGCTAACCGGGATGCGCTTTGAAGACGGCCTGTTAAAGAGAGACACCACGGTACCCATTCCCGGCAGCGGCTGGCTCGCCATACAGGACAACCTGGCCAAGGCTATCGCCGACGCCTTTATCCGCCAGACCCGGTTCGACCCGAGACGCTCCGCCGCCAATGAACAGAAGCTCTACGACCTGTTACCGGGACTATTGCAGAAACTGCAGAGCTCACCCGAGCACAATATGGAACTGGGAGGCCACCAGGCCCGGGTAGAAAGAGCACTGTTGGAAGAGAGCTGCGATAGCCACTATCAGCGTATCGCCCGCTCATTAGCGGACACGCCGGCACAGGTTTTCCTGGGCGCATCACTGGACCAACTGCCGGGCATCAGAAAGCACCTGCCCCAGGCCATCAGCAACGCGGAAGACGCTGTCTGTGTCGGCACCAATCGACATATTGGCGAGATCAGCGGTGGCCCCAGCGGCGTTCATTTCATTACCAGCCTGCCTGCGGCGGGCGAAACTGCGGCGGGCGAAACTGCGGCGGGCGACCCTGCGGCAGGCGACCCTGCGGCCGTGCCGACCCCCACCCCGACACCGACACCGACACCGACACCGGCCCCGAATGAACCAGCTATTGCCTCTCGTTGTCAGATAGATATTGATGGCGACACCCTCAGCATTCGCTCCCTGTCCGGGGCCGCGCCACGCATTGATGGTGAGGTTCTCAGCAGCCAGCGCACCCTCAGCGGTGGTGAGCTGATAGAACTGGCCGACGGCAGCGCCTGGCGGCTGGTAGAGGCAAAACAGGACGATGGCTCGCAAGCGTAGTTTTACAACTTTCAACCTCAGCTTCCTGGACATCATGTCATGCGGCTTCGGGGCCGTTGTGCTGGTATTCCTGATCATCGATCACGCGATCGAAGTAGAATCTGCCGAACTGAATGCCGACCTGATGTCCGAGGTTAATATGCTGGAGCAGGAAGTCCTCGATGGTGAGGAAGGACTGGTCAAGCTGCGCAATATCCTCTCCGATGTGGATTTCGATATCGTGGAGGCACAGGGCCTCGCCACCCGCATTACCGATGAAATAGATGCCATCCGCGCCATGATTGAAAGTATAGAGAACGACGGCTTCACTGACCGCAGCGACATAGAGGTGCTGCAGGCAGAGATCCAGCAACTTGAGGAAGAAGTGAAAAAGCTGCGCGCCGCCAGCGACGATTCCGGCGGGGTCAATGCGCGCACCTACCTGGGTGACGGCAATCGCCAGTATCTTACCGGGCTCAACCTGGGCGGACGCAATATTCTCATCCTGCTGGACATGTCGGCCAGCATGCTGGCTGAGGAGTTGGTCAACATTATTCGTCTCAGGAACATGGATGATTCGGTCAAAAAGAAGGCGGCCAAGTGGAGCCGGGTGGTGGCGAGCGTCGACTGGCTCAGCGCGCAACTGCCGGTCAACGCCAAGTACCAGATCTACGGCTTCAATACGACAGTGCAGCCGGTGCTCAAAGGCACCGAGGGCAGCTGGCTTGAGGTCTCCGACGAAGAGCAACTGGGGCAGGTAGTCGAAGCGCTGGGAGACCTGGTACCCAGCGGCGGCACCAGCCTGGAAAATGCGGTTCTGTCGGTGTTGGACATGTCGCCATTACCGGACAATATTTTCCTCATCACCGATGGCCTGCCTACCCAGGGTGCCTCTGCTCCCCGCAGCAGCAAGGTCAGCGGCAATGAGCGTGAGCGGCTGTTTTGGCGAGCCGTGGGCCAGCTTCCGACCTCTATTCCGGTCAATGTCATTCTTGCACCCATGGAGGGTGACCCGCTGGCCGCCTCTGCCTACTGGCAACTGGCCCAGCAAACCTCCGGCGCTTTCCTGAGCCCCTCAGAGGACTGGCCCTGATGCGCACCCGCAGAGCAGCAGAAGAATTCAGCCTGTCCTTCCTGGACGTGATCTGCTGTGGCTTCGGCGCAATCATCCTGTTGCTCATGATCACCAAGACGGTGCAGCCACAAATCATCGAGGCCTCAGCGGTGTCCCTGGATGGACGCATTGCCGCGCTGCAGGAACAATTGTTCAAGCTGCGCGGCGATACCCATATTCTAAACCGCGACCTCAACGCCAAACATGAACAATTGTCGGTCAATGAGGAACGCATCGCGATCCTGCGCGGCAAGCTGGCCAGCGTTAAATCCCAGCACGAAACGCTCAATGTGCAGGCCAACTCCAATGATATCGTGACCAGTCAGTTGTCGATTGCACGCCAGTCACTCAGCGATGAAATGAAGCGATTGCTGGGCACCCAGTACAAGCGAAAGAACAACCTGATCGGCGGCATTCCCGTCGACAGCGAGTACATCATCTTCGTCATCGATACCTCGGGCTCCATGTTTTCCTACAGCTGGGATCGCATGCTGCGAGAATTTGAAGCAACCCTGAGCATCTACCCGGAGGTCAAGGGCATCCAGGTGATGAATGATATGGGCCAATACATGTTTTCGCGCTACCGCGGCAAGTGGATCCCGGACACCCCAGGACGACGCAAGGTCATCAGGGACCGACTGCGCACCTGGAACGTGTTTAGCAACAGCTCTCCGGTCGAGGGCATCACCCAGGCTGTACGCACTTTCTACGCACCGGACAAGAAAATTAGTGTCTACGTTTTCGGCGACGAATTTACCGGCGAGTCCATCCAAAAGGTGGTTGATACCGTAGACCGCATAAACCGGGCCGATGCAGACGGCAATCGCCGGGTCAGGATTCATGCGGTCGGCTTCCCGGTGCAATTCGCCCGACAGCGGCACTTGCAGACGACCGGGATTCGTTTTGCTACGCTGATGAGAGAGCTGACACATCGAAACGGAGGCACATTTGTTGGGCTCAATGACTACCGCTAGGCGCCGCGCAGCCACACTACTGCGCCTGTTGACCGCAGGCTGCACCTTGCTGCTGGCGGCCTGTGCCAACAAGGTCATGGTCGAAGGCAACTTCCCCGCCCCGGTGCTGGACAAGCTGCCAGTGTCTATCGGCGTCTATTACGACCCGGAATTCCGCAGCCACGAGTTCTTTGATGCGGCAACCACCCGCGAGGAAACCGACTGGTTGGTGAGCACCGGCGAGGCGCAGGTGCAAATGTACAACCAGCTGTTGCCCGGCATGTTCGAAAAGGTAGTCGTCCTCAGTGACCTGCCGCGCCGCGACCGGGTGGATACCGTGATGGAAGACGGACTGGACGCTGTGCTGGTACCGCATGTATCGGAACTGCAGTACTCCATTCCCAATCACACCAAGATCAATGTGTTCGAGATCTGGATGCGCTATCGCTACGAGCTCTATGCCCCGGATGGCGAATTACTGGCCGACTGGACCATGACCTCCTATGGCAAGACGCCCACGGCTTTCCTGCAGAGCGCGGAGGCCGCGGTAAACCTGGCCGCCGTGGTCGCCCTGCGCGATGCCGGCGCCAATTTTGCAATGAACTTCACCAGCGTACCCGAGGTCAAACAGTGGATGGATGCGCTGGCCGCGGCACGGGACGCGGCCAATCAGGCGGAAGACGCAAGCGCTGAGCCGCCTGGCTTTGAGGAGGACGAATCATGACGTTGCGACTATCTCTCACTGTACTTGCCCTGCTTGGCCTGCAAGCCTGTGTGACCTCCACCGTTGACGAGGTCCTGTACCAGGGCCCCGAGGCCAACCTGGGAGACGCAACCGTTGTCATCATGGGACGGCGCCACGCCAGCGATTACGAGACCGAGCCAGATTTCGTTGAGTGTGTCGGCGATCATATCCAGAGAGCGGACAAGTCGGTTACGGTCATGTCTGAGCTCGATTTCATGAACGAGTTATACCCCTGGTTTGAACCGCGCACTGCGCCGCTGCGCCCGGCGGACGTATCGCGCATGATGGAAGTCGAGGCGGTACAAGAGCGGCTCAGAAGGATCAATACAGAGTACCTGGTGTGGATAGACGGCGAGACTGTTCGCACTGGCGGCGCCGGCTCAATGACCTGCGGCATCGGCCCCGGCGGCGCCGGTTGCTTCGGTTTTGGCACCTGGGGTAATGACAGTAACTATGAAGCCACCATCTGGGATTTCACTGACCAGGAAGAGGTAGGACGCATGAGCACCCAGGCCAGCGGTCAATCCTATATGCCTGCAGTGGTCGTACCGATCCCCATCATTGCACCGGTCAAAGGCACTGCCTGCGACGGCCTGGGCAACCAACTGCTGCAATTCTTCAGCACCGAGTACTAGGGGGAGTTAGCTATGTTGACTAAAAGCAGGGCATCGATCGCCAGTTTGATGAGACTGGTGTTGCTGCTGGCATCCCTGCCGGCGTTACTGACGCTGCCCGGTTGCGCCACCAACCCGGCCACCGGCAAGGCCAATATCGTACTGATGTCGGAGAAACAGGAAATCAAGCTGGGCCGGGAGGCTCACGAAAAAATGATGGAGGAAGGAGCCGCCTACGACGATCCGCAATTGCAGCACTACGTCAATCAGATCGGTCAGCGCCTCGCCGCGGCCAGCGACCGTCCCGACATCAGCTACACCTTCACCGTCATCAATAATGAGAACATCAATGCCTTTGCCCTGCCCGGAGGCTACATCTATATCAACCGGGGACTGATGATCTACCTGGATAATGAACCGGAGCTGGCGGCGGTGCTGAGCCATGAGATCGGTCATGTCACCGCCCGTCACGCGGTGCGCCAGCAAACAGCCAACGCTGCCAACAACGTCCTCGCGCAACTGGCCTATGCCACGACTGGCAGCTCCGATCTGGCCCAGGCTTCCAATATGTACGGCACCAGCCTGGTGCGCGGTTATGGCCGTGAACACGAGCTGGAGGCCGACGGTGAGGGAGCGACCTACCTGCACAATGCAGGCTACGACCCCAACGCTCTACTGGAAGTGATAGGCGTACTCAAGGACCAGGAGCAATACAACAAGGTCAAGGCCAATGCCGCCGGCAAGAAATCCCAGGCCTACCACGGCCTCTATGCCACCCACCCCCGCAATGACAAGCGCCTGCAGCAGGTGGTGCGTACCGCCACTGAGCTGGAACCGCGCGTAGCGCAGCCCATAGACCCGGCGGAATTCCGCAAGGCCACGGAAGACATGGCCTTCGGCAAGACTGCCCAGGTCACCCAGCGCGAGGAAGATCGCTACTACCACAACAAACTGGGCTTTACCTTTGCCTACCCTGAGGGCTGGACTGTCGATCGCGGCAGTAAGGCCATTGTTACCCACCCGGATGATGACAGCGCCAGGGTTACCCTGACCATCCAGCGCATGAAGAAAAACCAGGCAGCCGCAGACTATCTGCGCAGCAAGATGGGCGCGCCACAATTGTTCCAGACCGCGGCACTGAGCCAGGCGGGCCTGGCCGGATATACCGGTGTTGCCCCGGGCGGCGATGGCAAAAGCCGGCGCCGGGTCGCAATACTGCACCGCGGCACGCTGGCCTATATATTTGAAGCAGACGTCACCAACGACCGCAAGTTTACCGAGCAGGATGCGAACTTCATGGAAGTCATCGAGAGTTTTCGGCCCATGAAGAAGAGTGAGCGCAAGGGCAAAAAGCAACAGTATATTCACTGGGTGCTGGCGAATGAAAACACCACCATGGCCAGCCTGGCACGCGGCGTGCGCATTCCCGACGCGGAAAACCAGCTGCGCCTGATGAATGGCTTCTACCCCCGGGGAGAGCCGAGGGCCGGTGACTGGCTGAAGACGGTTAAAGAGGCTGAGTAGCCACTATCTCCTCCCGCTAGTTCGCCTGCCTCTGCACCAGCACCCAGGGGGCAACCACCACGGCCCAAACCATGGGGTCGAGTTCAAATAATTGCTGGCCGAGCTCGTCGGAAACGCCGCCGATCTTGCCCTCGTCTATCCAGCCCTGGAAGCATGCCTTGTTGTCCTGCCGCAGCTCGATCGCCGCGTCGACCAGGCTCATTCCCGGCTCCACCAATATCACCGCGCCCCGCGCGTAGTGGGGTTGTAACTCGCGCCAGCTTATCTGCGCCGTCTGGGCATGTATTTCCTCGCGCAGAGCATCAAGTTCAGCCATAACGCTCATCGGCCACAAAGGGGTTGGTCGTGCGCTCATGGCCGAAGTTTGAGGTCGGTCCATGACCGGGAATAAAGGTAATATCATCGCCCAGTGGAAACAGTTTGTTGCGAATCGAAGCGACCAATTCCTCGTGATTGCCACGGGGAAAGTCGGTGCGACCAATAGAGCCCTGGAACAGCACATCCCCGACCCAGGCCAGTTTCTGGCCCCGATGCAGGAATACCACATGACCTGGCGTGTGCCCGGGGCAGTGGAATACTTGCAGGCTTTGCTCACCCACCGTCACAGTATCACCATCAATCAGCCAACGATCCGGCTCGAAGGCGTCAGCGTGGGGGAAGCCTGACATCTTGCACCACTCGGGAAGCTTTTCGATCCAGAAGGCGTCTTCACGCTCGGGCCCCTCTATCGGCACCGCCAGTTGCTCTCGCAGTTCCGCTGACGCTGCACAATGATCCATGTGGCCGTGGGTCAACAGGATTTTCTCTACCGTGGCTCCCAGCTGCTCAACGGCAGCGAGGATGCGATCAATATCGCCGCCGGGATCAACAATAGCGGCCTTGCCGGAAGCCTCACACTTGAGGATGCTGCAATTCTGCTGGTAGGGCGTCACAGGGACGATGGCGACCTTGATGGACATGAATAGTATCCGCTTTAAATGGCCGCCAAGAATAACACAGGACGCACCGGCTACAGGGCGAGAGCCAATGCTGGTAAGCTTGTGCGCTTGTACCCTGACCTCATTTTGGAAGTATCGATGAAACAGCTACCCACCCTCACCGACGCCAGCCTTACGCTGGAGAACCGTGTCGCAACGCTAACATTCCAGCGCGACGATGTGCGCAATGCCCTGACCGGAACCGCGTTAATCGACGACCTTGTCCAGACCGCCGCCTGGGCCAACCTCAATCGTGAGGTCTCGGTGTTAATCATTACCGGCGACGGCAAGGCCTTCTCTTCCGGCGGCAACGTCAAAGAGATGCGCGACAAGCAGGGTATATTTGGTGGTCAGGCGGCCGAGATCCAGGAGCAGTACCGACAAGGTATACAGCGTATACCGCTGGCGCTGAATGATATCGAAGTGCCCACCATTGCCGCCGTTAACGGCGCCGCCATAGGCGCTGGCTTTGACCTGTGCAATATGTGCGACATCCGCCTGGGCTGCCCTGAGACACTGCTGGGTGAAACCTTTATCAACCTGGGTATTATCCCGGGTGACGGTGGCGCCTGGTTCCTGCAACGGGTTGTGGGCTACCAGCGAGCGGCGGAGCTGACACTGACCGGCCGCCTGGTTGCCGCCGAGGAAGCGCTGGAGTACGGCATCCTGATGGAGGTCACCGAACGCGAAAACCTGTTGCCCCGCGCCCGGGAACTGGCCCTGCAAATCGCCGCCAAGCCGCCACGGGGCGTGCGCATGACCAAACGCCTGATGAAGGCGGCCCAGCGCATGGAGCTGCGGGACCTGCTTGATATGAGCGCCAGCATGCAGGCGATCAGCCACCAGATGGACGACCACCGCGAGGCGGTGGATGCTTTCCTCGACAAACGCACGGCAGACTTCAGCGGAGAATAGTCACCTCGTCGCCAAGTGTCAGTTGACCGGAACCGCGATACAGCAGGTTCTGGCCAAAATAGACCTGCCGTGACCCATCCTGCGGGTCCTCGCGACGACGATAAGCAGCCAGTACCCGCAATATTTCCGAGTCCTTGAGGCCACTGTCCTGGTCGATCGAGGGCACCGCACAGCGGGCGCAGGGTTTGGCAACATCAAACTCCATGTCACCTATGCGAATCTGCTGCCAGCTATCTTCCGCATGCGGCTCACAGCCGGTCACAACCAGGTTGGGCCGAAAGCGATTCATAGGCACTGGCTTTTGCAGCCTGGCGTTGAGATTGTCCAGTGCTGCCTGGGAGACCAACAGCAGGGGGAAGCCGTCGGCAAAACTAACGGTTTCGCCCTGGCTGGCATACTCACCGTCCACCAGGCGCTGGCTATCCTCCGGCATATAAACCAGGCGCCAGGGCTGTTCAAGCCTTTCACCCAGCCAGGTCGCCACTGCATCGCCGGCATCCAGGGCAGCGACGCTGTCGCCCCACACTTGCACCAAGCGGGGCTTGCCCGCCGCAGGGCTTGCTATGTTCATACGCTCACCGCCCCAGACCAGGGTGATGCCTGCCGCGTTCAGCTCTACAGCCATTAGCGCCAGCTGCGGGAACTCACGCTGGCTGACAAAGCCCCCCGCGCCGTCCACCAGCATCCAGCGACGATCTCCAACAAGGCCGAAGCGATCCAGCTGTGCCTTCTGCAGGTCGCTACCGGCGCAGGACTTGACGGGATAAATTGAAATCTGGCTGAGCCTGGGCATGGGCTTACTCCGTGCTGATGGCAAACTCTCTCATTGCATAGAAAAAATAAACTATAGTTTAGTTAAGAGCACAGGGAGTCATTATGGTCGAATACAGCCGCAGGGACATCCTCAAGAGTGCAGCCGCGACGGGTGCAGCGGCGCTGCTGGGCAGCCGAAGCAGCCACGCGGCCGTCGGGGCCGACTACGATGTGGTCATTGTTGGTGCGGGCATGGCGGGCATGACAGCCGCCCGCCTGTTAAGCCAGGCCGGCCCCGGGCTGAAGGTACTGATTCTCGAGGCTCGCGACCGCGTCGGTGGTCGTATGTATACACTGTATGACAAAGAGCAGGGCCTGCCCCGTCACGGCGTGGAAGTTGGCGCCCAATTCATTCACGGCTCCAAGGCCTCAAGCTGGGAGCTGATTAAAGAATTTGATATTCAAACCCGTGCCCGCCCAGGCCCCGGCGAACTGGATTTCCTCTACTATGAACCGGGCCGCAGCAGTTATCGGCCAGACTGGGAGGCTGCCGAGCAACTGCAGGCCAGCGTCGGCAGTGCCTACGGCGAATATATAGGCCCGGATTCTTCCTACAAGGCCTTTGTGGACGGGCTGGGGCTTGGACCGCTACAGCGGGAACAGGCCTATGCGGAGGCACTGAGCTGGTCTGCCGAGCCGGACCGTCAGAGTCTCAAGGCTGTTATTGAGGATGGTGCCAGGTGGGATAGCTATAAGGACGATGATTTTCAGCTGGTGGGCGGCCATGGCAAGCTGGCGGCAAAAATGGCCGATGAGCTGTTCGGAAAAATCCAGTTATCCAGCCCGGTTAGCGAGATTTTCTGGCGCCATGGCCTGGCAGGCATAAGCTACAACTACCGCGGTTCCAAGACATCCATTACAGCGCGCCGGGTGATAATCACGGCACCCATTGGGGTGCTACAGAGCAATACGATGCGCATCGAGCCGGCGCTTCCCAACTGGAAGCAACGCGCAATTGATTCACTGGAAATGGGTCAGGTAGTCGTCGCACCGATGCTGTTTTCCGAGCCATTCTGGCAAAAGAGTATTACCGCACCCGGCGGCTGGATCAGTCCCGCCGATCGCATCGTCTTCTCGGCTAACCACCCCGTCGGCGAAGCTGGCCACGCGGTTACCGGCTGGTTCCAGGGCCGGGCCGCCAGCGAGCTCTCTGCACTGGGTGCAGAGGCCGGAATGGAACAGGTACTGGCATGGTTTGAGGCCGCCAGTGGCGTAGGCAAATTACGTGAGAAGCTCAGCTGGCACCATTTCCAGGACTGGGTAAGCGACCCCTATAGTCTCGGTTCCTATTCCGTCACCCGACCGGGGGGCCTCGGTCAACGAGCAGCACTGGCCAGGCCAGTTGCCAATACCTTGTATTTCGCCGGTGAGGCGACTGCTGCACCGCCCCATTACCAGACTGTGCACGGCGCCTACTCCAGCGGCAAGCGCGTTGCCAGTGAAGTCGCCACCTCGCTCAAGGTAGGCAAGCGTGAGGATACGCCCGCCACCCTGGAAGAGGAGGACGAGCCGATTATCGATCTGCTGTAGCGCCGTCCGGGTCAGGCAGATCCAGGAATGAAGGTCGGTCAGGGTCGCCTTCAGTCTTATAAGTCTTGGGAGTCATGACATCGGCGTGCCAGTCGCCAAAGACAGTCTTGTCTACCTGACCTTCAAGCTCCGCCACAATCAAGGACACGGTAGCATCACCGGTGACATTGACCGCTGTGCGCACCATATCCAACAGGCGGTCCACCCCAATAATCAAGGCAATTCCTTCCACCGGCAGTCCAACCTGCTCCAGCACCAGTGCCAGGGTTATCAAGCCGACTCCGGGCACTGCAGCGGTACCCACCGAGGCCATGGTCGCAGTCAACACCACCGCGGCCAGGTCCCCTACAGAGAGGTCGACGCCGTACACCTGGGCGATGAAGACCGTGGCCACGCCCTGCATAATCGCGGTGCCGTCCATATTAATGGTGGCACCCAGTGGGATGGTGAAGCCGGCTACTGACGGTTTCACACCCAGGCGCTTTTCTACCGCGCGCATGGTAATGGGAATGGTTGCCGCGGAGGAGGATGTACTGAAGGCAAAGGCCCAGACTGATCGCATTTTATACAGCAGCACGGATGGCGGCAGGCCCACCAGCGCTTTAAGCAACAGGCTGTAAACGACCAGGCCGTGGAAAATCAATACGCTGACCACGGTCAGGAAATACTTGGCCAGATCGGCAATGGCGCCGTAACCGAGCTGCGAAAACAGCTTGCACAACAATGCGAAGACGCCGTAGGGCGCCAGCAACATCAGCATGGCGACAATTTTCATTATCACCACTTCAAAGTCGCGGAAAAAATCGGCCACGCGCTCGCCTGCTTCGCCGGCCCGGGTGATTGCAAAGCCCAGTAACAGTGCAAACACAATAACCTGCAACATCTCACCCTCGGCCATGGCACGCACCGGGTTGGACGGGAACATATTAACCAGCACGTCCCCCAGCGGAGGCGCCTCCTTGGCCACGAAGTTGGCTTCTCCCGGCAGATCAACACCGTTACCAGGACTGACCAGCAGCGCTACCATCAGGGCCACACTCACAGCGATCGCCGTGGTCAGGAGGTAGAGGCCAATAGTGCGCAATGCGATACGGCCCATGCGGGCATTGTTGCCCAGGGAGGAAGCGCCGCAGATCAGCGAAACAAATACCAGGGGCACTACCAATAGCTTCAGTGACGCAACAAATATGCGTCCGACCACATCAAACACACCACCGACAAGGTATGTGTCGATTGCCATCTGCACCCCGGCTGGAAACCAGGCCTGTACGGCCGCTATATTGATAATAGAGCCAAACGTTATACCGGCAACCATGGCAAGTAGGATGCGCGTGGTGAGGGTCATGGGTTCTCCCAATTTTCTTGTGTATTGCGGGCTGTAAACCGGCGAACTCTACCGCAGCACCGCGCCCGGGACAACCGAATTAGTACCGCTCGCCGGCGCCGGTGAGCATCTGCCGCGCCACCAATACCGCCTTGTCGACGCTCTGCACCGCGATTCGCTCGCCGGTACCATGAATGCCACGGGTCTGGCTGAGTGAGATTTCAGCCCCGTGAAAGCGATAGTGGTTGTCGGCAAGCTCTATATAGTGACGCACGTCCGTGGTCGCCGACATCATATAGGGAATGACGGCAGCCTCCGCATAGACCGACTGAGCGGCGTCGCCAATAACATCGAAGCCGCCACCCTGCATCGCGGCCAGCGGCGGTGGCTCGGCCCATTCCGGCGAGCGTTCTATTTCGATGCCAGGGTCATCCACCACCTTTTTGACATGGGCTATCACCATGTCAGGGGTGTCACCCGGCAACAGGCGGAAGTTAATCCTTGCCTCGGCCAGCTGCGGAATCACATTATCTTTCACCCCCGCGTTGAATATAGTGAGCGCCGTGGTGGTACGCACGAAGCTGGCGGTCACCGGATCTTCGGCCATACGCTGGGCCACGAATCCACCGGTTAGCCACAGATTGGAAAACACCATATTTTCCGGAAAGCTGGCATAGTCGGCCGTGCGTTCCAGCATGGCGTCAACCGGGGCGACGATCTTGGCCGGCAGCGGATTGGCCTCCACCGCGGCAACGGCTTTCGCCAGGCGCCCGATGGGGGTCTGTGGCGGTGGCGTGGATGAATGTCCGCCTTTGCCCCTGGCACGCAGAATCAGGGTGAGGTAGGCCTTTTCCGCGACGCCTATCAGCGCCGCCGGCCTTGCCGGCAGTAGCGGGTTATCGCTGATAACGTAACTGCCCTCGTCGACCATCCAGTCAAAATACAGGCCTCGCTCACGCATGCGTGCGGCGATCATTGCCGCCCCCTGCAGGCCGCCAATTTCCTCGTCATGTCCGAACCCGAACACCAGGCCACGCTGCGGCTGCCAGCCCTCAGCGAGCAGGGATTGTGCCGCCTCCAGTAGCGATATCACGCCAATCTTGTCATCCAGAGTACCGCGGCCATAGACAAAGCCGTCTTCGATGACCCCGGCAAAGGGCGGGTGTGGCCAGTCTTGCTCAGTGCCTGGCTCAATTGGCACGACGTCCATGTGTGCTGTGAACAGCACTGGCCTGAGGTCCGCTTCTGACCCGGGCCAGATAATCAGCAGGCTGTGCTCATTGATGACTTCTACTTGAAGACGACTGAATACCAGGGGGTAGCTGGCGCGCAGGAAGTCGTGCAAATCGCTGAAGGCGGACAGGTCGTTTTGCTGGTTGCCCTGATGGCTGATGGTCGGGAAGCGTATCGCCTGGGCCAGGTTATCAGCGGCGCTGGCGGCCCACAGTGCCGGGGCCAGTAAAAGCAAGACTATCGGTGCCAGCTTATGCATCGGGCAGCTCCTTTGGAAACAAGCGTTGTTGCAGGCGCCCACAGCCCGGGGCCAGGTCTGGCCAGCGCTCGATATTCAATTGCAGTTGGGCGAAGCCGGCGGTCGGTAGATTCGGCAATACGGTTTCACCGCAGACCCAGTTCACCAGGTCCGTAAGCGCCGGGTTGTGGCCAATCAGGAACAGGCTATCGGGGGCATTCTCGCGACTGCGAATCCAGTCCACCAACTCCTGCGCCGAAAACGTGTACAGCGCTTCCTCGGTAATATGCTCAAGCTCCTGCAAGCCAGGCCAGCCATCCTGCAGTCCACCCAGGGTCCGTTGTGCACGCAGGGCGGGGCTGACATAAACCACCTGCGGCTCCAGCACCGCTGCGAGCGCACGCCCCATCATCGGCGCATTGCGCCGCCCCCGGTTATTGAGGCCACGTTCGCGGTCTCCCAGGCTCTCATCCGACCAGGAAGATTTTGCGTGCCGCAGCAGCAGCAACTGTTTACTCATCGACCACCTGAATCCGCATCACTAATCTGGGCTGAGTCTAGCGCAAGCATCACCGGGCGGCTATCTGCGGGGCGGTGATCCGTCGGGCGGCGATCCGTCGAGCCGACTATACTAATGACTGGTTCGCCCGCAGCAGGCGACGACAGACAATACATTTATCGAGACGGACAGCAATTATGGACTACTTCATCACCGGTGGTACTGGCTTCATAGGCCATTTCTTCATTGACAAGCTCAAGCAGCGCGAAGGCAATATCTACGTGCTCACCCGCAAGGGTTCAGAGAAGAAATTCGAGGCCCTCAAGCAGTCTTTTGGTGAAGGCAGCGAGCGACTGATACCCGTACTGGGCGACCTGGCGGAGAAAAACCTGGGCGTGGACAAGAGCGTAATCAAGGAATTGTCCGGCAACATCACCCACTTTTGCCACTTTGCGGCGATCTATGACATCGCCGCATCGCTGGAGGCGCAGCAAATCGCCAATATTGACGGCACCAACAATGCCATGGGACTGGCGGCCGCCGTCAAGGCCGGCTGTTTTCATCACGTTAGTTCCATCGCCGCCGGCGGCCTCTACCACGGCACCTTCCGCGAGGACATGTTCGAAGAGGCGGAAAACTACGAGCACCCCTATTTCCTCACCAAGCACGACTCCGAGGACGCGGTGCGCTCCAACTGCAAAGTTCCCTGGCGCATTTATCGACCAGGTATGGTGGTAGGCCACTCACAGACTGGCGTGATCGACAAGATCGACGGCGTCTACTATTTCTTCAAGTCGCTGCAAAAGCTGCGCAATGCCCTGCCTCCCTGGTTTCCCCTGGTGGGCCTGGAGGGCGGCAAATTCAATATCGTCCCCGTCGATTACGTGGTCGATGCCATGGACCATATCGCGCACTTGCCGGACCGCGATGGCGACTGCTTCCACTTGACCGACCCCGATCACTACAGCATGGGCGAAGTCATGAATGTATTCGCCGCCGCCGGGCACGCTCCCGAATTCAGCATGCGCATCGATTCGAAGATGTTCGCTTTTATTCCCAGCTTCGTGCGCGACGCGGTGGCCAACCTGCCACCGGTTAAGCGTATCGTGCGCACCATGCTGGAGGATATGGGCCTGCCCGACTCGGTGCTGATGTTCATGAACTACCCGACCCGCTATGACAACCGGGAGACGGAGCGTGCACTCCAGGGCAGCGGGATCAGCTGTCCCGAGCTGCGCGATTATGCCCCGGTCATATGGGACTACTGGGAACGCAAGCTGGACCCGGATCTGTTCGTAGACCGCTCCCTGGAAGGCAATGTCGGCGGCAAGGTAGTGCTGATTACCGGCGCCTCATCGGGTATTGGCAAAACGTCGGCACTGCGCCTGGCCGAGGCTGGCGCCCACGTACTGCTGGTAGCCAGAACTGCGGAGAAGCTTGAGGAAACAGCGGCTGAGATTGCCGAGCTCGGTGGTAAATCCACCAGTCATGTCGCCGATGTCTCCGACCTGGCCGACTGCGATCGATTGATTGAGGAGGTACTGCACGATCATAAGCACGTCGACATACTGATCAATAATGCGGGTCGCTCTATCAGGCGCTCACTGGAGCTGTCTTTCGACCGCTTTCATGATTTTGAGCGCACCATGCAAATCAACTATTTCGGCGCAGTGCGACTGATCATGGGCCTGGCGCCGAGCATGCTCAAGCGCAAGCGGGGTCATATAATCAATATGTCCTCCATCAGCACCCTCACCCCCAGCCCGCGCTTTTCCGCCTACGTCGCCTCCAAGAGCGCACTGGATGCCTGGACCCGGGCTGCAGCGGTGGAGTTCTCAGACCGCAACATACGCTTTACCACCATCAACATGCCGCTGGTGCGTACGCCGATGATCTCGGCGACTACCGTGTATGACCATATGCCCGTACTGACACCCGATGAGGCAGCCGACATGGTTGTGGAGGCGGTGATTCACAAGCCCAAACGCATCGCCACCCGCATGGGTGTTTTCCTGCAGGTCATGACTGCAGTAGCACCACGCTTCTCAGAGGTGATGATGAACACCGTGTTCCGCATGTTCAATGACTCCGCCGCCGCGAAAGGCAGTGGCAAGAAGGAGAAAGTTGAGGCTTCCAATGAACAGGTGGCACTGGCTGCATTGATGAAGGGTGTCCATTTCTAAGCCGGCGAAAATGCCTGACTTCGACACCATCTACCGCACCGCCTGCGAGCGCAAGGGCGGGGCGGAAGCCCTGGAGCAATTGCTTTCCCGGCCCGTCAGCCGGCGCAAACTGGCTGCTATCGGCGATGATCGCTATCTCGCGGAGTTCACAAAAAAAATCTTCCAGTCCGGCTTCGTGTGGCGCGTCGTTGAACAAAAGTGGAACAATTTTGAAGAACTGTTCTGGGGCTTTGACGTCGATAAATTGCTGATGATGCCCGACGATATGCTGGAGCGAAAAGCGCAGGATCCAGCCATTATCCGCAATTACCGCAAGGTCCTGACCATTCGCGAGAACGCCGGGATGATCGCGGCCACACGCCGCCAAAGCGGGACCAGTTTTGGCAAATTTATTGCCGATTGGCCGACAGACGATGTGACCGGTCTCTGGCAATACCTGAAAAAGCACGGCAGCCGCCTGGGCGGCAACACCGGCCCCTACGCGCTGCGCAGCCTCGGCGTGGACAGCTTTTTGCTGAGTCGGGATGTTGAGGGCTACCTGCGCCTGCACGGCATTATCGACAGCGGCATAGCCAGCAAGCGGGCGCTGCAGTCGGCCCAGGCGTTTTTTAACGATTTACGTCAGCAATCAGGCCGCAGCCTGACCGAAATAAGCAGAATGATTTCCTTTAATTTTGGTGAAAACCGGGTCGGCATTGACGTACACTGAAGCCACTGACTAGTGTGAATTTTCCAGGGGGAATTATTCTTGGTTTCAAACAGGCGCCGCGACGGGGACTCGATACCACCGAACCATAAAGAATTAATGACCACCGAGCAGATTGATGCGCTGCGCAAACTCGAGTCTTTCGGCTGGAGCCTGAACATGGTGCGCAGACCCAAGTTCGAACCGGTGGAGGTCCTGTTAATGCATGCCGACGGTAAATCGGTCGCCATACTCACAGAGTCGGGAGAACTGGACCACAAAACTTCGCCGAAACTGCGCGGCGAGATCATTCTGCCTGAGGTAGACGAGGAAGGCGGCGATCCCTGGTCGAATGCCAGCGACGATATGGAGTTTGAAGTTAATGAGGGCAGCGCACCGGGGCCACAGCCCACGCCTACCATTAACAAGGAACCCGTGCCCACCTCAACCCGTGGCGGCGTGACCAAGAGTAACAAGAAACCACCGAAAGACGTTTTGGTCTGATACGGACCACTAGCTCGGCGGGCTAGTCACCGGGGGCTTCACGCCACCCACCGTAGCCAGAAATACCCATCGGACCGCGCGGTAGCACTACTTGTATCACCGTATCATCGGCCCGGCGTACCTCCAGGATTGCCGCATCACCCAACTCCCCCTGGTAGCTGGCACCACGCAGGTCCTCGAAGTTAAAGACCCGCATGCCGTCGTAGGACAACACCGTGTCTCCCTCCGCCAGGCCCGCCATTTCTGCAGCGGACCCCGGCAGAACTCGCCGCACCCTGACCCGGTTAGAGCCACCGCTGGCATAGAGGTAACGATCGTAAGCGTCGTCACCCAGTTCCTGGCGCAGGCGCTCACTTGAGGTCGGCGTGCGCTCTGCTGATAAATAGCGATCCCGACGCTGCAACCACTCCTGTTTGAAGGAGTCCAGATAGAGCTCGTAGGCACGACCTTCCATCGAGGCATATTCATCTGCCGTGAGACCAGCCTCCTCCACGCGCTCACTGGACTCGGCACCTGCTTTCTGTGCGCGACGCGCCGGGGCCGATGGCTGGGCAGCTTGCTCGGGTGTCGACAGCTCGCCGGCAGGCGCCATCGCCGACGCCTCTTGCAATTGCAGCAGCTGCTGTTCCAGGTCAGCTAGCCTGGCGCTCGCCATGCGCTGCTCCCGGTCGAGCTGGATCAGTGCCTCCGGTAACTCCTGCATTTGGCTATCACTAACAGCGGGAGTAGAAACGACCGCATTGAGCTGCAATGGAAACAGCCAGCGATAAGCCGCCGGGGCCAACAGGGCTGTTGCCAGCAGCAGTATTGTTGTCGTTCTCGTTGTCATAAGCAGTAGACATGTCCCAGAGCCCAGAAGTTCAATGATACAGGCATCTGGGCTATGCTCAGAAGAACCCACAAAGCAACGAACTGCAAATGAATGACATTAGCTGCAGGATCTTTGAATTCTTCACGCTTCTGGCAGGCGGCCAGGAAGAGACCCGTAAGCGGGCTTGCGATCAGCCACGCCTGCCTACAGAATCAACTGTCATTCAGCTAGCGGGTTAACAACATGATAAATTCCAGCGCCGGCGTATTGTTCACTCTCGTCGCTATTGCGGCTTTCTGGTTCTTCGTGGAGAAGCGGACAGCCTGGAGAATTTTTGATTTCCTGCCGCCGCTGCTGTTTATCTATGCCACCCCAATTATCCTCAGTAACACCGATATTATTTTCGGCCTGGACACCAAGGTCCTGGTGAATGGCTCGCCGGTTTACACCGGCATGCGGGAATTTGGCCTGCCCATCGCCATCAGCCTGATGTTGCTGTCAGTCAATGTACCGGCAGCGGTGCGCATCATGGGTGGCGGTGTGGCGGTGATGCTCATGGGCACAGCCGGGGTGGTAGTAGGCGGTGTTGTCTCCTACCTGCTGGTTCACACCCACCTGCAGCCCGATGCCTGGAAGGCCGTGGGCACGCTGGCCGGCAGCTGGATTGGTGGCACCGGCAATATGGCCGCGGCCCATGTCGCCCTGGAGGGTGGGCCCGAGCACCTGGGCCTGGCGGTGCTGGCCGACAACATGGTCTATGTGGTTTGGTTACCCATATTGCTGGGGTCGCGTGCCTTCGCCGAAAAATTCAACGCCTGGGCGCGGGTGCCCGCCGACCGGATTGTCAAAATGGAACAGGCTTCGATCAGCCTGCACCGGGAAGAGCGCGCGGTGACCATGCGTGACTACCTGAACCTGGGCGTCATTGGCCTGGGCGTAACCTGGGCGTCTAACCTGGTGGCGCCATTACTGCCAGTAATCGAAAACGTGCTGTCGACTTCAACCTGGGTAATTTTGCTGGTCACGACATTCAGCCTGTTATTGTCCATCACCAATGCCCGCCACATACCGGGCTCCCAGAATATCGCCATGGCGATTATTTACGTGTTTGTGGCCGGCATGGGCGCCCGGGCTGCGCTCGATGGCTTGTCACAGGCGCCCTGGTTTGTGCTCGGTGCGTTTATCTGGATCGCCATTCACGGTGCCTTCTGCCTGGCCGGGTCGTGGCTGTTCAAGGTCGATGTGCACAGTGCGGCGATAGCCTCTGCGGCGAATATCGGCGGTGCCGCCTCGGCGCCGGTGGTCGCAGCCTATCACCGCCCCACCCTGGTACCGGTGGCAATATTGATGGCATTGATCGGTTATGCCATTGGTAATTACCTGGCGATTCTGACCGGCATAATGGCCGGGCGACTAGTGGGCGCAGGCTGAGGCAGGGTTTTGCCGGCAACGGCTATACTTAATGCACTTCAGGTCTGAGCAGGCGAGGGTGCAGCGATGAATGACAAGGCCGCGGTAGACCGCGCGCAGTGGCTGCAGGCTCGTATGGCGCTGCTCGAACTCGAAAAAGCCCATGCCCGCGCCGGCGACGAACTGGCGGCGCAACGCCGGGCGCTGCCAAAACTGCAACTGCAGCAGGACTACATTTTTGCCGGAGCCGCGGGCCCTGTCAGCCTGGGCGACCTGTTCGACGGGCGCAGTCAACTGATTATCCAGCACTTCATGTTTGGGCCCGACTGGGAGCAGGGCTGCCCCAGCTGTTCATTCTGGGCGGATGCTTATGACCGGATGATTCCGCACCTCAAGCAGCGCGATGTGAGCTTCGCCGTGGTATCGCGAGGCCCACTGGACAAGATGCTGGCTTACCAACAGCGCATGGGCTGGACCTTCAACTGGCTGTCGTCACTGGACAACAGCTTCAATTTCGATTTTGGGGTCAGTGCCACCGAGCAGGAGCTGAGCGAGGGCAGCATGCACTACAACTACCAGGAGATGAGCCCACGCGGCAGCGAGTACCATGGCACCAGTGTATTTAGCCGGGACGAGCAGGGCTCGATATACCACACTTATTCAACCTATGGTCGCGGCGTCGATGCCATGAACGCTGCCTACGCTTTCCTGGATCTCACCCCCCGTGGACGCGACGAGGCAGGACTCCCCTTCTCCATGGCCTGGGTAAAGCGTCGCGACGAGTATTAGCCCGTATACCTCGCCGGGGTCGGTTGCTATGATTCGCGTTCAACCGGACCGCAGGCAAATAAGGATAAATAATGCTGCAGGACCAGGACAGGGATGCAACATCGCAAGCCTCTGATCAGGCACAGGTAGAAAACCCCTACCAATCCAGGAAAAAAGCCTATTATGCGCTGGTCGTACTGACCATCGTTTACAGCTTTAACTTCATCGATCGGCAGTTACTGGCAATTCTGCAGGAGGCGATCAAAGCCGACCTGGGCTTGTCCGACAGTCAACTGGGGCTGCTAACTGGATTCGCCTTTGCCGCCTTTTACGTGGTGGCGGGTATTCCTATCGCCCGCTGGGCTGACCGGGCCAATCGACGCGATATTGTGGCACTGTCACTGTTTATCTGGAGCTTCATGACCGCGATCAGCGGCCTGGTTAACAATTACCTGCAGTTACTATTGGCACGTATCGGTGTGGGTATCGGCGAAGCCGGCGGCAGCCCACCGTCGCACTCCATAATTTCCGACATCTTTCCTCCCACCGAGCGAGCCAGCGCCATCGGCTTCTATTCAATGGGTGTCAGCGTCGGCATTCTCTTCGGCTTCCTGGCCGGTGGCTGGCTGAACGAATTCTTCGGCTGGCGCGTGGCCTTCATGGTCGTCGGCGCACCGGGAATTCTGCTGGCGATCGTGGTGCGTATGACTGTTGCAGAACCGATTCGGGGTCTCTCCGAAAAGCGTGAGGTCAGCGCTGCACCGGTGCCGCTAATGCAGGTCGTGGGCGTGCTGTGGAGCCGTCTTTCGTTTCGGCATATGGCCATGGGCGCCGCACTCAACGCCTTTTGCGGCTACAGCATCAGCAATTGGACGGCCTCCTTCATGATCCGTTCACACGGCATGTCGACGGGCGAACTGGGTACCTGGTTGTCCATGACCATCGGCCTGGGTGGCGCCGTCGGTGTATTCTGCGGCGGCCTGCTGGCTGATCGCCTGGCGCCGCGCGACAAGCGCTGGTACACCTGGCTGCCGGCTCTGACCGGTATTATCTGCGTGCCCTTCATGGCCATGGTCTATGTGGTATCCAATCCCTACGCCGCATTACTGCTGGGCGTAGTCCCCGGCATTCTGTTCAATGTTTACCTGGGCAATACCATTGCTACCACTCACAGCCTGGTGGGACTGCGCATGCGTGCCCTGTCCTCGGCTATCCTGTTCCTGATACTCAATATTATCGGGCTGGGCCTGGGACCCTGGAGTATCGGCATGCTCAGTGACTACATGGCGCCCAGCCTCGGCGATGAGTCGCTGCGCTACGCCATGCTCTACGTGCTGCCGGCCGTGATGTTCTGGTCGGTTTGCCACTTCTACCTGGCCGCCCGTACCTTACGCGAAGACCTGGCAGCCGCACCGGATTGAGCCCGGGCTCGCACCGGGCCCTGGAGAATATCGAGTGTTCTTGCGCCAGCGCAAGACCCGCTATGGGCGACCTATGGCATCATATTTATCCTGAACCGAGTGGCAGGCAGCTGCCTGTTCCCTGTTTAATCAGCGCAAAGGAGTAAGGTCATGGGCATAACTGACTTGTTGAAGGAAAAAGTCGAAAAACAACTGGCCGCAGTGAATGAGCAGCTGGAAGCCGCAGAAGCAGAGGCCAAGGCCAAGAAGGCCCAGGCCGAAGCGGACGTTGCCGGCGCCGAGTTGGAGCAGGAGTTGCTGGGGAAGGTCAACGAGCTCAAGGACAAGCTCATCGAGGGCCAGGCATTCCTCGAGGAGCTGGCCAATGCCGGTGACGAAAAGGCGGACCAGCTCAAGGCCAGGATCGCCAGCTTCTTCGATTGAGCCGGCTTGCCAGCCATACAACACTGGACTAGGTTTAAGCTAAAGCTGACAGACCCGGTAGCGACAATGGCGAGACCCGACCAGGAAGATATTGAAGACGGCACGATTGCGGTCATGCTGGAACGATCCAGGCGTCGCATTCCCAACCTGCTCGCCATCAAGGAACAACTTGCTGCCGGGGGCACATTGGGTGAGCTGGAAATCGCACACCTGGAAGAGATCTTCGAAGGCGCCAACCGGATTCTGGCTATTGTGGAGCAGCACCCGGAACTGCAGGAGATTTCTGCCAAGATCATCAATCTCTATACAGAGATAATGGATATGGCGGTGGCAAATGCGGAAAAGGGCTAGCTCAAGCCCTGGCACCACGCTGACGGCAACTCACCTCATATTGAGTTGGAACAACATTAACCCAGGGCATATTTGCTAGGCTTAGAGAGTGTAAGCAAGGAATCTATACCCGTCATGCCGGGCAATAACAAAATACGCTTTGGTGCCCTGGTCCGTGAGATTTCCCTGAACCAGCGTGAGCTGAGTTACAGTGAACTGACCCCGGATGTCGTCAGGGATGCCGGTGATAATGACCTCCCCTGGCAACCATCGAAGCTAAAACTCCGATCCATCGACGTCTACCGCCTGGTTGAGCCCTATGTGGCAGTCAGGCTATTGGATCAAGTCCGGTCCGTGGTGCCGCTGGCGCTCTACCTGGTGGCATTCCAGCTGTTCATCCTGCGGCAGAATGTTGTGGATGCCTGGATTATTACCGGCGGCATGATATCGGTGATTGTCGGCCTGATGTTTTTCATGGAAGGCCTCAAGGTGGGATTGATGCCTTTCGGGGAAATGATCGGCACCATACTGCCATCGAAGTCCAGGCTACCTGTGGTGCTGTTGATCGCCTTCTTGCTGGGTATCGGGGTCACCTTCGCAGAGCCGGCCATTGGCGCATTGAAGGCGGCGGGGGCTATCGTAGACGTGGAAAACGCGCCGTACCTGTATGCCTTGCTGAACAACTGGGCCACCGCGCTAATACTGTCAGTAGGCGCCGGAGTGGGCCTGGCGGCGGTCATTGGGACCTTGCGGTTTCTCTACGGCTGGAGCCTGAAGCCCCTGATCTACCTGACGCTAATTCCGACCCTGGGCTTGACCCTGTACGTTATGGGAGACACCGAGCTTAGAAAAATGCTCGGCCTGGCCTGGGACAGCGGTGCAGTAACGACGGGGCCGGTGACGGTGCCGCTGGTGCTCTCCCTGGGAATTGGCATCGCCAGTGCCGCCGGTAAGGGTCGCTCTTCCCTGTCGGGCTTCGGCATCGTGACCCTGGCCTCCCTGTTTCCAATAATCGCCGTGATGCTATTGGCGCTCTATGTCGCTTCGGTGGAATCACCGGAGATGATTATCGAGGCTGCAGCGCTGGCACAGGCAGCTGCCGCTACCCACTGGTACGAGAGAACGCCGTATCTGGAAATCATCGGCGGTGCGCGGGCGATTCTTCCATTGGTTATTTTCCTGGTTGTGATCTTGAGGCTGGTACTGGGGGAGCGCCTGCGGAACCGCAAAATGATCATCTATGGCATTACCCTGTGCGTCGCCGGCATGATCATTTTCAACCTGGGCCTGAGCTATGGCCTGACCCGGCTGGGCGGCCAGTCGGGGGGATTGGTGCCGGGGGCATTTACCGAAGTGGACCTGGTACGCGACTCCCCACTCTATGTCTTCGCCCTGGGCTTGTCGATTGCCGTGCTGTTCGCCTGGGTACTGGGATTTGGCGCCACCCTGGCAGAACCCGCACTCAATGCCCTGGGCATGACGGTTGAAAACCTGACCAACGGCGCCTTCAGAAAATCACTGCTGATGTACGCGGTGTCTTTTGGCGTCGGCTGTGGCATTGCCGTGGGGACCCTCAAGATCGTTTACGCCATACCGATCGCCTGGCTGATTGTGCCCGGCTACGCAATTGCGGTGGTCTTGACCTGGCTCTCCTCGGAGGAGTTCGTCAATATCGCCTGGGACAGCGCTGGCGTCACCACCGGCCCCATCACGGTGCCACTGGTACTGACTATGGGCCTGGGTTTCGGAGACGCCGTTGGCGCCATCGAGGGTTTCGGGATCTTGTCCATGGCCTCCATTGGACCCATTATCGCGGTGATGACGACCGGCCTGTGGGTGCGCTGGAGTGTAAACCGACGGCACCGTTCGGAAGACCAATTGATTGATACCACAGAGGCGACTACGACATGAGCGTGCATGACATTACCGTACTGACCGACGTCGCACTTATCACCTGTATTGTGCAACGCGGCAACGCCGACAAGATCGTGACCGCGGCGCAGCAAGCTGGCAGCCAGGGCGCAACCGTTTACTACGCGCGGGGTGCGGGAGTTCGGGAGCGGCTGGGGGTGCTCGGTGTCGCCGTGGAAGTGGAAAAAGAGGTGATCACAATTGTGGTCTCCACCGACCAGGTCGACCGGGTGTTCGAGAAAATGTACATCGCCGGCAAGCTGGACACGCCGGGTATGGGCTTCATGTATGTTACCCCGCTGGAGAAGGCGGCGACCTATATCCCCCGGGAGATTGCCGATAAATTACTACAGCGTGACGCCTGATAAAGAGAGCACAGCGCCATGAGCGAATTGAGTTCAAGAACTGACAAACTGATTACCTGCATCCTCCCCAAGGGTGTAGCCCAGCAGATGCTGGAGAAGCTCAAGCAGGAACGGGGCATCACTCGCGTCAATATCAATTCGGCCCGGGGCTCAGGCAAAATCACCCCGCTGGCCTACCGCGGGCTGGGCGGACAAACCGAGAAAGAGATACTGAACGTTGCCGTAGCCGGTGAGCAAGCCGACGAGCTATTCGCCTACATCTACGTTGAAGCGGAAATCAATCGGCCCCATGGCGGCTTGATGTACCTGAGCCAACTCTCATTCGCCACACCATTTATTCTGCCCGACCTGCCGGAAGAGGATTGAACCGCTAGACCAGGCCGCCGACCGGCTTTGCTTCAATGGGGTCGGGCTTTTCGAGTCCATGACCTTCGGGCCCGCGCTCCCGTCGCCATAGCGCGAGGGAAAACACACAGGCCAGTACCGCGAGCACCGCAAAAAAGGTCAGCATCGGCGCGTACCCTGCTGGATTGGCAGCGCCTGCATCGTTTATGTCATTGAGCCAGCCGGCAAATATGTTGGCGGCGGCCATGCCCAGGTTCTGCAACATAAACAAGAGGCCGTAGGCGGTACCCAGCCGCTCCGCTGCAACCAGCTTGACTACCGAGGGCCACAGCACCGCCGGGATGAGAGAAAAGCTGATGCCCAGCAACACCGTCGATACCCATAGGCCCCAACTACTGATGCCAAGCCCAACAAACGACAATGGCAGCAGCAAAGAGCCGAACACCATCATGGTGGCACGGTGCCCGTAGCGGTCCGAGATCCATCCGAACAGGGGTGTCGCAAACACAGCGGCCAGGAATACGTAGCTGTTAATGGTGGCTGCCGATGCCAGCTCGAGATCATGGGCGTGCTGAAAATACTTTATGGCAAAGGTGCTGCGGAAGGGAAAAATGACTGCGTAGAACAGTACCGTCAGTCCCAGGATGTACCAAAACGATCGATTGAAAAGGAGAACGTCACGCCACTGCACGCGTTGGGTATCATCCGCGGTCTGCGGCAATGGCGGCGCATAAACCTTATCGACGTACCAGTAGATAACGGCCGCCAGCAAGCTTACTGCGGCCAGCACGGCAGCGATTATCAGCGGCGCCTGCCAGCCCTGATCATATGCCGCACTGGCCCACACCGGAGAAACATCGGCGACATAGGAACCCAGTCGCGCCACACTCAGGCTGAGCGCCATCGCAAACGCAACCCCGGCCCGCGAAAACCACAAGCCGATAGCGACAGTCGCGGCGACCAGCATAGTCTCGGCGCCAATGCCAAACAGGAAGCGACCGCTTACCATGGTATTGAAATCACCACTGGCGGCGGTGAGTATGGCTCCTGCCAGGCAGATAGCGGTGGTTATCACGGTGATGCGTGCGGCGCCAAAACGGTCGACGATAATCCCACCAACAAGCACCAGGAAAATATTCGGCACGCTGTAGATAGCATTCAGCCAGCCGATCTGGATGTCACTGAAACCGAGCTCTCGCTCCAGCTGCTCCGCCACCGGACCGACGGCGTCGTAGACGTAGTAATTGCCAAACATCACCAGGCTCAACAAGCCCAGCACCAACCAGCGTATCCTGTCGTAATCGCTGTGGCTGTGGGAAGCATTCATAGGTCAGACCTTGGCCAGCTCGGGGATTAGAATCACCATGCCCGGACGCAAGCGGTCAGGGTCGAGGTCGGGGTTGTACTGGCGCAGGAGCCAGAGTGGCACCTGGTACTTTTTGCGGGTTAGCTCCCACAGGGAGTCACCCTCAGCCACCACGTGCTTGCGGGTGGATTGAATCTGCCGGACCATGAAAAAGGCCTGCTGAAGATCCGTCTGGTAAGCCTCCCGACGACGCTCAAATTCCTCCGTGCTGACCCTGGAAAAGTCCAGTTTCAGGCGCTGCCCGATCACTACCGGGCGACCGTAGCGGCGACTGTTCAGACGGCGCAGCTGGCTGGCTCTCAGGTCCAGCCATTCAGCATAATGACCCAGGGTCTCAGATGCCTGCACCTCAATAGTCTGGTCAGCGGCAACCGTGTAATCGCTGGGGTCGGCCAGCAGCTGTATATCCGCCTCAAGCTGCTCGGTGACCATGCTGCTTAATACGGTCTGCTCAGACGGGGCCGAGACAAGCTCCTCCGCCGGCGTTTCGGCATCGGCTAACTCGTCCTGTGGGTTAACCTTTTCCCCCAGGCCATCGGCACCATCGGTCGAGACCGTGATCACGCTGGGCGTAACGTCGACAGCAGCCGCCACTTGCAAATCCCCTTCCAGCGGCAGTCTCAGCACCTGGCCTATGCGAATCTGGTAGCGCCGGTTGAGCCCGTTCATAGCCGCTACATCCCGGATGCCGTGACCATAGCGACGGGCGATCTCCGACACCGTATCGCCGCGCACCACTGTATGGTAGAGGTCCGGTGTTTGCTCACCGAAGCGCAACTCTTCCGGGATGGAGGCCAACAGGGTATCGGGCTCTCCGCTGACGGCGTCACTGGGAATACGCAGGGTAAAACCCTCGGGAATACGCTTGTTGCCCTGCCAGATCGGGTCCAACAGGGCGCGATTGTGCTCTCGCAGCAAGTCCGTGTCGGTGCCAAAGGCTTGTGCGATTGCGTCCACCGGAATGTACTCGGGCAATTCCACCTCGGCGTATTGCACGGGAGCCGCCATAGTCACGGCACCAAAATAGCGCTCGGGATCAGAACTGACCTCCAGCGCCGCCATAAAAGACAGGTAGAAATTGCGCGAGGCAAAGCCAAACCTGCGGCCCTTGTAATTGCGAACGATCTCGGCGATATCCGTGGTGCCCAACTGCTTGCTGGCACGCCGCATACTGGAGGCGCCGTGGTTGTAGGCGGTGAGCGCAAGCGGCCAGGTGCCGGTAAGCTCGTAGTTATGCTCCAGCAGTTGCGCTGCCGCCACCGACGCGGCGAAAGGGTCCATGCGTTCGTCAACCACGTAATCCACCGTAAGGTAGCGGCGCCCGGTAGAGCGGGTGAATTGCCAGATACCCGCAGCACCGACGCTGGAGTAAGCCCTGGGGTTAAAGGAGGACTCGACATGGGGCAGCACGCCCAACTCCCGCGGCAGGCCTTTCTCGGCTAAAACCCCATCGATATAGTCCTGCCATTCCCCGGAGCGCACCATGCCTTGCTTAAAGCGATCCGACTGCCCGCGCTGAAAACGGACGCTACTGGCCGCCTCGCGCAGGCGCTCGCCGCCGACAGTTGGCCCCCACAGGTCCAGCACCCGCTGCTCCTCGGCACTGAGATTGCTTTGGTCCTTCGCCAACCGGCGCAGGATCTTTGCGTAGCGTGACTGGGCCGCGCGCATGGCCTTGCGGTCACCGTGGTAGTCGCCATTGAGCTGCAAGGTCTCGTAGACCACCGTCACCTGGTCGGCGTCGTGCACAAAACCACTGCGGGTATCTACCTCGGTGTAGACCCGCACCCAGAAATCGATATCTGGCTGCAATTCAATCGGTTTTGGAAACAGCGCGTTACCGAACAAGGGGCCGGACAGCACCGCCAGCCAAAGGCTGACGAAAAGCGAAATGCTTGAGAAACAGGTTTTCATGATTAGTTGGTCAGGATAGCAATGTGAAAATGGTACTCTGATTCTTACAGCGAGAGTAACTTCTTTGCCAATATTCTTTACTGTCGCCTGCGCTGGGACCAGCTAATATTGGGGTCAGTAATATTGGGGTCAGAGTAACATTTCCCGGGAAGACACAGTGCGGCCAGAGGCTGCCCTATTCTAAAATCTTACTCTGACCCCAATATTCCTGCCATCCCTGACCACCTAAACCGGAACAGCGTGACCACCTCACCGCCGGGATTGACCAGTTCCAGGCGCGAGCAAAAGTAAGGCCCAGCAAAGTTGAATTGAGCTTTGCCTGGCGTCTTTCATAATCGTGGTCTGTCGCCGATTCTCCCGGTTTTCGCGTCCCCGGTTCTCGCCCTTGAAAAGCGCTATAGGCAGACTTTTCAAGGGCTTGAAGATAACAAAACCTAGTTCTATAATTTCTCCTTAGCCTCATACAAGCGGCCAATGAATTAAACCGTATTGAGTCCGTCCCTATGCACCTAAAATTATGAATAGCGCCACTATTGAAGTTTCGCTGAGAGTACACAAACTATGCATTCAGGATTATTGAGCCGTATTTTCCTCACCTTATCTTTTGTCGCCCTGTGCGGCTGCAAGATCGAAGTTGTGGTTCCCCCGGGTGGAAGTGTTGCAACTGAATCTGGCAGCCTTTTTTGCGCAGCCGGCAACAACTGCGCTGTCGAAGTTTCTGACCTCGAGTTTGATGAAATCTTCACCGCAACAGCTGACAGCGGCTACCTGTTTGCCGGGTGGAAACGGCGAGAGAAAGGGCTATTCGGCGGCAGCACCGACTCAAGCGTGCGGTGGTTCACAAGCATCGCTGAAGGTAATGAGTTTCTTGAGTCGCTCCTTGACGCAGACCTCGTTTTTTACCTTGAACCGATATTCTTCCCGGTTCAAAACGCCGCTGCTGCAGAACTGGACTGGCCGTCATACGCACAGAAAATCGACCAACTGGCCAGCGTCTATGGCAGTGTGCCTACCAGGATAAACCTTGAGCAACACTGGTTCGAGTCACTGCAGATATCCCCGCGCCACTTTACGGGTCGAGAGGACACCTTTACGACCGCTGAAAACCCGCAGCAAGGTGTTGGTTACGGCAGTTATATTTCTCTGGGTGACGACCGGCAACTGGTTTTCTACAGCAATTGGTCACCAACGGAGCCCGCGGCAGGTGCCGCCCTGGCCCTCGAATACGACGGCGGCGTGCCGGTACGGCTGGATATCGATCGCATTGAAGGTGCCACGCACAGCTGGGTGCTGGACAATGGTGATGGTACCAAGTCGGTGGTTTTCATGGGTGTGGATGAAGGTAATATTTCGCCCGATCACAACGCCGACGCCCCCACCTATGCGTTTAACGTAGAGACCCGCCAGTGGGTGAGCACGGGCATCCAGACGGCAACCCATCACTCTATTCCCTTTGACTACGACCGGGACGGCGATGAAGATGTTGTAGCGCAGAGCTGGGGCCCTCCCTTCAATACCAACTACGTGCTGGAAAACCTCGGGGGCTCCTACAAGGCGGTGCAGCTGGCTACCTGGGGGCCTTCCTATATCAACGGCATGGCAATCGCCCCCTATCACCCGGATGCCAGCAATCGACTTGGGATCGTGGTAACGGATACCTTCCCGCTGCCCGAGCTGGGTATTGCCCCGGAGTACAATGCACTCATTCAGCTGGCGCCCGACCTGCGCAGGATAGAGAGCGCAGGGCAGCTTCCGCTGCCTTATTTCGAGCGTGAAGAGTTCAGCGGAATTCAACAGGTCATCCCGGATTGGGAAGGCTCGGTCGGCCTGTCCCACGAGGTGGCCGCCAGGATGATGGATATCGATCAGGATGGCGCCATCGATATCATCCTTTCCTCCTTAATATGGAGTGACGAAAAACCGGTCATGGTGCTGCAACTTTTGATGCAGCGGAACGGGCGCTATGTCGACGAGACCGACTCGCGATTGTTCAACTGGAACCTGATGGGAGGTGGCGCACACCGGCTTGATTATGCCGACGTCAACGGCGACGGCTTCATTGATATTCTGGCCTCCGATAACGGTATCATGTGGGAGGTTCTGGACGCCGCCGGCGTGGAGGACTACAGCATTGCTGCCAATGCGCGCGTGCTCGTCAATGACGGCACCGGGCATTTTGCCGTTGTAGCTGAGCAGCAAATTCACGGCGATTACGGTTACATGCCTTCCTACGTGTTCTTTTTGGACGAGGCCGGCGAACTGAACTGGTCGTCGATGGATACGAACGGCGGCAATGATGTGAGGGTCGTAACGCGTTCACTGAATATGAAGCTGTCCACCGGACCCAATGGCATAGACCCGGCGCAGTATGGCGCACCTGGCTTCAACGAATTCTACTACCTGTTGCACAACGAAGATGTCGCCGCGATGGTAAAGGCGGGAGAGTACAGCTCTGGCCTTCACCACTACCTGGCCGTGGGTCGAGCACAAGAGCGGCAAGTCAAGGCGTCGGCCCCTTAAAGCGATATTGGGGTCAGAGTAACATTTCCCGGGAAGACACAGTGCGACCGGGGGCTGCCCTGTTCTAAAATCTTACTCTGACCCCAATATTCCTTGTCTGATATAGTACGCGTCGCATTGCAATTTATGGCGGAGCCATGACCCTGCTGATCATTTACCTGGCGATCGCGATCGGCGTCTCCTTCCTGTGTTCTGTGCTCGAGGCGGTGCTGCTTTCAGTAAGCCCGGCCTTCGTCGAGGCGCAGTTACAGGAGCGCCCGCGCCGGGCGCGTGTGCTGAAATCGATCAAGGACACGCTCGATCAGTCGATCTCAGCGATCCTGATTCTCAATACCTTTGCCCATACCATGGGAGCCGCGGGCGTCGGGGCGCAGGCGGTACGGGTGTACGGCGAGCGCTGGGAAAGCCTTGTGGCCTTTCTGTTGACGCTGGCCATTCTCTACTTCTCCGAGATAATCCCCAAGACAATCGGTGCAACGTTCTGGCGACAACTGGCCCTGCCCTCGGCCTATATCATCGCAGCCCTGGTAAAGTTGCTCTTCCCATTTGTCTGGTTATCAGGACGCCTGACACAGCTTTTTTCCAACAATCAAAATGCCATGATCAGCCGCGAAGAACTGGCTGCCCTGGCGCGGCTGGGTGAGAAAGACGGGGCGCTTGCTACCGAGGAGAGCCTGCTAATGGAGAACATGCTGGGCTTGCGCGAGACACGGACCGGAGAGATTCTAACCCCGCGCACGGTAGTCACAGCCCTGGAGGCGTCAATGCCACTGAGCGAGGCACTAGCCGGCCTGGAGCAGACTCCATTCACTCGCATACCGATCTACGAGGGTAGCATCGACGAGGTGGTGGGCATTGCTCGCAAGCAAAAACTCTATGAGGCTGACCGAGATGGCGGCGGCGACAAACCACTCCGCGATTACGCTTCTCCGGTGTTTCGCGTCTCGGAAGAACTGCCGGTACCTTTACTGCTGGATCAATTTATCAAGCGCCGCCAACACATGTTCCTGGTAGAAGACGAGTTTGGTCAGACCGCCGGTATCGTGACCCTGGAAGACGCCGTAGAAACCCTGCTGGGCCGGGAAATCATGGACGAGAGCGACACGGTCGAAGATATGCAGGCCCTGGCCAAAAGTCGCTATCGCAACCGCTTGCAGCAGGAAAAGGCCGAATAAGGCAGCTCAGCCTTCCATGTCTTCCAGCTCCATGCCGCGGGTCTCGTGTACAAAGCGGAACACAAAGCCGACCGATACCAGCGCCGATACCGCGTAGAAACCATAGGCGCCAGCCAGGCCGATACCCGCCATCATGATCGGGAAAGTCATGGTGATGGCAAAGTTGGCGCCCCACTGGAACAGCCCCGCCACCGCGAGTCCCGAGCCTCTCATCTGGTTGGGGAACATCTCACCCAGCATGACCCACATCACCGGTCCCCAGGACAGGTTAAAGAAAGCCACGTAGAGGTTGGCCGCAACCAGGGCCACGGCGCCCATATTGTCGCTGAGCAGCAGTTCCCCCTCGACCAGGTCTGCGCTGCTGAAGCTGTAGACCATGGTGAACAGGCAGGCGGTCATGCCCAGGGAACCGATTTTCAGCAGCGCCCGCCGACCGATTCGGTCAATGCTGAGAATGGTGACAATACAAGCGGCAATACTGAGCGAGCCGCTAATGATATTGATGAGCAGTGCATCGGACTCGGAAAAGCCCACCGCCTGCCACAGCACCGCGCCGTAGTAGAAAACCACATTGATGCCCACCAGCTGCTGGAAGGTGGCCAGGCCAATGCCAACCCAGACAATAGGCCGAACCCGTTTTTTGACAGGATCCAACAGGTCGCGGAAGCTGGGGCGGTGATCCTCGGACAGCGAGCCCTGAATCTCCTCAACCTTGCTGCGGGCGATGCCATCGCCAAACAGGCGCAGCAGTGTGCCCTCGGCCTCGGCAACACGACCCGCCACTACCAGGAAGCGCGGGCTCTCGGGTATAAACATCAAGGCTGCCAGGAAAAAGGCTGCCGGGATCATCTCCATCCAGAACATCCAGCGCCAGGCCGGGAAGTTCATCCACAGGATGTCTGTGGAGGCGCCGGCAAGCTGGGCCAGGATATAGTTGCTGAGGAAGGCCGCGGTTAGCCCGCAGATAATAGCAACCTGCTGTATGGTCGCCAGCCGTCCCCGGTAATGGGCTGGTGCTATCTCGCTGATATAGGCTGGCGCCATCACGCTGGCCGCACCCACCGCCAGGCCGCCCAGTATCCTGTACATGACAAACTCCAGGGAAGCGGCCGCGACGCCCGAACCCCAGGCGCTGATCAGGAAGAATACCGCAGCCACCCGCAACAGTGTGCGACGGCCAAAAACATCGGCCAAACGGCCAGCAAAGAAAGCCCCCGCCGCGCAGCCCAGCAACATCGAAGCCACATTAAAGCCCGTACCAACACTATCGGAATTAAAGGCCGTACGCAGGCCATCGACAGTGCCATTGATCACACCACTGTCATAGCCAAACAGGAAGCCGCCTATGGTGGCGACACAGCTCACCAGGATGATCAGCCCATGATTGATGTCTGCGTGATCGACAGTGTTCGGGGATGGGTCCAGCTTTGCGGTTTCCATTATCACGGAGTTGTCTCCCGGTATTCAAAGAACCGGTAGTCGGCAGGGATCGCCGTGCCGGCTACATCCTGGCAACACATGCCGACGAATGCGCCGGTGAAATTGGCGCCCTCCCCCTTGCCGACCTCGTCGCAGAGCAGGCTGTAATCGAGTACTTCGCCAACCCGGCTCCACTGCTCCCCATCGGGAGACCAGGAGAACTGTAGCTGTTCACGACAAACGCTGGCTCGCAACTGGAGCGGGCCATCATCGGGAAGACGCACCGGCGCCTGCTGCAGCGGATAGACCGTCTTCAGGCTCGGGTCGCCCTCACAGCTCATAATACCCAGGTGGCGCCCATGCTCCTCGTCGCGGGACAGGAACAGGTAATGAAACTTATGGCTGTTGTAATAGCAGACCAGGCCCGCCTGCTGCTGGAAGTGCTCGGGGGAGAACTCCAACTCCGTGGTCGCTTCGAAACTGAAGGCCTGCTGCCGGCGCGCTACCAGGGAGGAGTAAAACAGGCTACCCAGGGATTCACGTCCGTACAGGCGCAGGAAACCGGGTCGCGCTTCCAGGGAAAACAGATAGCCCGGTTCGGGTGTACGCAGCCACTGGAAATCGATTGGCAATGCACCGGCCTGAAATTCGCAGCGCTCGCCAGGCGCCGGCCAGGGACATTCCGGCAAATCCGGTGCCGGCACCGACTCGGCGGGGCCCGACGAGCCCACAAGGTTTCTCAGCCATCCCGCCTCGTCCCAGGCAACCAGTTCGATGGCGGACTCGCGGCCCATGGGGCTGCGATGATTTTCTGGTGACAAAGGCCGGGAGCAAAGATGCACCGCATAGGTTTTTCCGTCGGGGGTTTCCACCCAGTCCCCGTGACCGCAACGCTGCAAGGGTGATTCAGGACAATCCCTGGCCGTAATAAAGTGGCCACCTGGGTCGACCTCATAGGGACCGGTGATAGTCTCCGCTCGCGCCATGGTCATGGCGTGGTCGTAACCCGTGCCTCCCTCAGCCGTCAGCAAGTAATAGTAGCCATCGCGCTGATACAGGTGGGGGCCCTCGGTGAACCCAGACTCTGAGCCGGTAAAAATAGTGTGCGACTCCCCCACCAGGCGCCGCTGATCTACTGAATACTCCTGCAGGAATATGCCAGCAAAGAATGTGCGGTCTGGCCGATGATCCCAGATCATACTGAGATACCACTTGCGCCCATCCTCATCGTGGAACAGGGAAGGATCAAAACCACGGCTATTCAGGTAGACAGGGTCGGACCAGTCACCATCGATATGCTCACAGGTGGTCAGGTAATTGTGCGTGTCTTTGAAGTTACCATCGAAGCGGTTGACCCGGGTATAGATTAGCCAGAACAAACCATCGGCATGGGTCAGGCAGGGCGCCCAGACACCACAGGAATCAGGTGCGCCGCGAATGTCTAACAGCGATGCCCGGTCCAGGGGCCGGGTCAGCAGGCGCCAGTTCACCAGGTCCCGTGAATGATGGATCTGCACCCCGGGGTACCACTCGAAGGTGGAGGTGGCGATGTAATAGTCATCCCCCACCCGGCAGATGGAAGGGTCCGGGTTGAAGCCCTTGAGTATCGGGTTGTTGATGCTGTCGCTCATGAAATCCTCAATGTGGCATCAGGGCGTCATCAAAATCTCTGACAAGCGTCCGGCTGCACCGCTGGCTCTCATTTGGTAGTCCCGTGCATTCACAGTATAAATGGATGAGTGTTCCATGCAGCGTGATATTCGAGCAATCGACCGTGAGGATATAGCCATCGGCTCGGAAGTCTTTGGCCTCGAACCGCTCTGGCCCGACCGGGCCGACCCCAGGGTATCGAAGCGAGAAAGTCGCCAGGACGATGCTAAACTGGTATCCGATTTTCGTCTTCCGGAGGTGCGTTTTGCCGAATCTGACCCCACACATAACTGATCAAAACAACTTTACCTGGCTACTCGGTGCCCTGGTGTTTTTCCTTTTTGCCGGCGCGGTTGCCGACCAGTTTGCTCTCTCTTACACCAACCTGGTCATTAATGTCGCGCTGATGATTACACTGGTGGTCAATATCTGGGCAGTCGACAACCAACGCACCAAGGTCCTCAGCTGGAAAGTCGGGGCTACCTTCGTAATCGCCCTGACCATGATCACGGATAGCGTTATCGAGAGCAATGTCCTGGCCAAGTTCCAGCTGATCCTGAGTTTTGTTTTTCTCTGCCTGACCACATGGCAGGCCTGGAACCAGGTGATGTTCACTGGTCGAGTCAACTCCAACAAGATCATTGGCGCTATCTGCATCTACCTGCTGATCGGGCTGGCCTGGGGGTTCGCATACCTCATCGTAGAGGCCTTCATTCCAAATTCCATGCATGGCCTGGAGCAAAACCAGTGGCAACACAATACCGACGACCTGATCTACTACAGCATGGTCACCCTGACCACGCTGGGCTACGGTGACATCACACCGGCGCAACCGATCGTGCGCTTCCTCGCCTACATGGAGTCAGTGACCGGAATCTTTTACACCACCGTGCTGGTAGCCAGTTTAATCGGCATACGCCTGGCGGGAGTCGATTCCTCTAAAGCTCTGGAGAAAATGGATGCAAGCACGCAGACCGATGACGAATAGAGGACTGGGTGGCGGCGTTCGCGAGAGGGCCCGAAGCAGGCTTTAGGATTCTTATTGCCCAGAATCAAGCTGGTAAACCCGGGCCTCACCAAAGGCAATCAGCAGTCTGCCTTCGCTTCCTGGTGGACAGTCGGGATAAACGCATTTCTCCCCGACAAAGCGATAAGTCGGAGCAGATTGAGTTTGCAGCTTATCCAGATAGACCACATTGACATGGGCATTGGTGACGGCCCTTCCCGCTATCGCCGGAATCCATAGCCCTGCGTCACCGTAGTTGTTATCAATCACCGCATCAGCCGGGGTGTTGTGGGCAATCCAGGCGATCGCCTTTTTATCGTTCGCTGTTACCGAGGAATATTCGGCCTGCTTGGCCACAAAGTCCTTTTCGTTGTTGCGTACGGCGGGGACGACGACGGTGATGAGTAACACCAGTCCCACAGCGGTCGCCTGGCGAGGCTTTGAAATTCTTGATAGCGCGGACTCAAGGCCCATCGCCAGCAGCATGGATAGAGGGACGATCAGCAAGAGCATGACGCGTTCGGGATAAATCAAATAGGACAGTGGCAGCACCCAGTACTGGGAATTGAGGATCAGGAGCATGCCTGCCACCAGCAGCATGCCGGCAAAGATTACCGCCGGCCGTTTCGTGCTTTGAGTCCAGGCCAGGCCGATAGGGACACAAAAGATGCCCGTTAAAAGCAGATACTTCCAACCCAGGCGGTCGGCGGCATAGTGAGGAATCGTCCACAGGAAATTGGTGATGTCTCCTTGCCAACTATGTGGGGACTCCCTGACCCAGCCCCTGATCCAATCGGTCACCTGTGGTGTAACGACATGGACATCAATCGACAGCAGATAGGGCAACATACACACACAGGCGATAGCTCCTAGAACCAGCGCAGGTGACAGGCTTCGGCGCCAGTCGCTCGACCAGTAAAAATAGAAGGGCAAGGAGAGCAGCAAGAGATAGAAGGCCTGCACCAGCACGATCGTATGTGTCGCCATGATCCCAGCCAGGATTGCGCCTGCCGGAAGTGCCGCGCGCAGCCTCTGTTGTGGAATACCCATCAGCAACAGCACCAACACCACAAACAGGGCGCTGGCCAGCACCGTGGGATTGCCGCCCCATTGCGCAAAGCTGGCGGGGTCGTCCGTCAGGTAGTTAAATGTAATCGCAACCATACCCGCGACCACCGGCCCGCTCACACGCCGCAATAATGCGTAGCAGGCAAGTAACATCAAGCCGTAGGAAAAGCAGCTGACAATTAACCCGGCGCGGTGGATTTCTAGCCCCTGAATACTCGCCACGAGAGCAACAAGGGAATGAAAGCCCACCGGAAACACGCTGAATTCCTCCAGCGGCAGCAGTGGGTAGTAGCTCTCTGGTATGCCTTGCGCGTTTTGAATGAGCGCGGCAATGTAACTATGCATACTCATGTCGGCCCCGGCGGGGACTTCGACAAGCCACATAGCCCGGAATCGAAGCAGGGCCAACACAATTACTACCGCCAGCACCAGGCAGTCGGTGGCAGACGGGGCGGCAAACAGCTTTTGCTCCTGCCTGATCGCGAATAGTAGTCCAAGGCCCACCAGGGTGAATATTGCTACGGCATGAAAGGCCTGTGTGTAAGACGTATTGAATTGCTCCAGATACCAGAAGGCTGCCATCCAGAAAGAAATGGAGGAGGCCGCAACAATTACCAGCAGGCTTGCGGGCTCGTCCTGCCGCCCAAGCCACAACAGAAGCACGCCCGGAACCAGCAAAATTGCCAGGGGCGTATAAAGCATGAGCAGCCCGAGGGCGAGGAATGTCGCCCATCGAGTTAATGCACCCAGTCTATGCAATGTGGGCAAGCTCCGGAGCATTGGTCAACATATCTTACAAACCTCAAGGCTATAGGCCCAGGAGCCGACTTGGAAGAAGGTAATGCTATCGCAACTATTGACTCAGCATATCGATTTTCAGCAAGAAAAATGGTGGGGCATACGGGATTTAACCCCAGAAAAGAAAAACGCCCTGACCATTGCTGATCAGGGCGTTTAGTTTAGAAGCCTGACGAGGGCCTGCCCCAGGAGCGCAGCGACTGCTTTGGGTATGACCGTAGGTCTTCGCCAGCCTCGATTTCGTTTCCACTACAAAGAAAAACGCCCTGACCATTGCTGATCAGGGCGTTTAGTTTGGAAGCCTGGCGATGACCTACTCTCACATGGGGAAACCCCACACTACCATCGGCGATGAACCGTTTCACTACTGAGTTCGGAAAGGGGTCAGGTGGTTCCAGTTCTCTATGCTCGCCAGGCAAACTTGTATGCTGTGTACGTCTGTCTTACGTCCGCGTTCGGACTGCGGTACTACA
>JBDXHU010000005.1:0-328041 GCA_039989475.1 Halieaceae bacterium
AATCGTGGAGCTGCAATGAGGACAGTATATGGGCTTAGATTCCGACACGGTCAGCCTCTGAAAGACAATTCCAAAGAACGGGAGCGACTTTACGCAGTATGGGCATCGTTGTACGAGCTTAGCCATGGCGCTCTAACGCCCGACTTTGGGGCGGGCTTGCAGCTGCGAAGCAGTGGAAAGGCAGTCCCAGCCCCGTAGGGGCGATAACAGTCGCTTGTTAGGTGTCGACTTGATCATAGCTCCAGCCAATCTTTTTCATCCTTTAGCAAGCGTTCAGCCACGTCTTGAATATAGGCTTCTCTATCTGAGAAATCTTCAGTGGGCCCAGTTATGATGTATCTCATCCCTCGATTTATCCCAAGCCTTTCAGCAGAAGGCACGATCTCCCCACCGAACTGCGAAACTGGACCGTAGATTCTTACTACTGGCTCTGAGCCCATTTCTACTGAGATGGATATCGTTTTCAGTCCACGCTCAAAGTCAAACTGGATTTCTCTACCACAGTCTTGCGTCGTGAGAGAGAAGCCATATTCCTCTATCAAAAATCGCATATGCTCTTCAATGATCGATGTAAGCAAACGCACTGAGACACCTAACGCCGCCATAAAGGGCGCGCGCGGTATGCGCGTCCCACCTGGCCGTTGCTGTTTACGGCCAGATTCATGGCCTTGTTATGTTGCGACTTTGATTTTCCCAACCCAAAATTCTCGTAGGGTGCGTGGCTAATGATCATTGTGGGGTTGCCGTAATACTGTAGAGTGAAAACACAAACACGCCGATTAGAATCAATATTGTAAGAAAGTCCCCTCTAACTTGATCTACGGGATGCAGTTGATCGAATTCCTCCGCCACCCTCTCATAGCGTCGGGCGGAGTAAAAGTAAGTGAAGTTTAGGAATAAGATTGTTATAGCAGAACCGTAGATGACGTAGGAATTAAACGTGTTGGGAGAAATAATTGACAGCAGTCCCATTGTCAGAAGAAAGCCAACCATAGAAATTGCCAGGCAAGCGTAACCCTGCGGCCAACCCGAGTAGATTCCCGTCTGTTTGCGGTAGAACCTAAAAATCTTGTAGTAGAGATGAGAGTACAAGTCTGAATTTTCCATAGACATTTCGGTTCGAAATATTAAGTCCGCACGCAACATAACGCCGCAAGCTGGGGCGACCAGCCTGGAGTGAAACGGAAGGTTGGGCGTCCCAGCGGAGCGCCAGCCTTGCCTTGTTAAGTGTTCTCAGAGTTGATCGGTAGAACATAGAAGTACCAAAAGAAAGGAAACGCGAAGCTGTTCACGAAAATCAGCACGACTGACCACAAAGCTCGCTTTTCTCTCGGAACAACATCAGTTGTATACATATACGAGATGAATCCTACAATTAGCAGAGCGGAAAGGGCTGTCATAGCGTAGACAGAATAGTCGTACATGCTGGATTCAGCATGGAATATGGTGATCCAGGCCACTGCGAAAGCAAGACATGGCGAGATTGATAGGAATCCGATTAGGTATCTAGTCGCGATATTCATGGAACACTTAACGCCGCCAGCAGCGGGCGCGCTGTAAGCGCGTCCGGCGACCGCAGGGAGCGTACTGCCTGGCCTTGTTATGCGGCACCGGCACTGGCCTCTCCTAGTGGCTGTCCACACTTACGACAACTCCTAGAATATGGCCATGTAATAGAAATGACGCCACTACCAGAAGCGTACCTGCCGCCACACGAACCACACTTGAAAAACACCATGTAGGTAAACGAAACCACCAAAAGACAAACGGTAACAATAAGGACGGCCCCTGAAACTGGCAGGTAGCTAAAACCAAACATTGCCAGAAAGGCTAGAACCGAAATCCATCTCGATGCTCGAAACAATCCTTCAGATGCCACCACACTCTCCTTGTGACGCATAACGCCCAAAGCAGCGGGCGAAGCTCCGCTGCCTTTGCTTGTTAGGCATACTCACCACGCGCCTCCATAGAAATATTGGGCTTTGCAATCAGAAGCGTCAGAAATGTACCGCCAGGAGACAATCTTGTCCGTAGAAGTGTCCACGGTAATAGCCCACAGGCAGCCATAGGTCTTGCCGGAATTTTGTGAGAGGTATTTGTGCGAAAGGACATACTCCACATGGGTTTCGTCAATGGTTGTTGATTCTTTTGGCTTTCGAAGCTCGCTGTCTAGAATTGCGCTACTGGATTCTTTGCCGATGTATCCATCCGCTAGATTCCGAAATGCCTTCTCGTCGAGCGCAGGGTTGAGAAGTGCGCAGCCCGTCAAGGTCACAATCATTATGAAGACAACGCATCCACGGAGCACGACGTATGCCTAACGCTTCAAGCTGGGGCGCGCGGTAGCGCGTCCCGGCGCGAAGCGCCCTTGCAGCCTTGACTTGTTATGGTTCCGTATTCGCATACAACTTAACAATAGCCCAAATAACGGCCGACCACCCAGGGTAAGGCAAATACGGCAGCCCAAATAGTAAGGATCCTGCCGACACGACAGTTATCTGGATAAAGCTCCTTCATTTGCGAAAGAAACGGCCAGAATTGTATCCAGAGCGGAATTACATCATGCTTTTTTTCTGAGAAATACAAGACATGTATTGTCACTAGCACCCACACGAATCCAAGTAGCAGGGACACTGCCGCCATCGCGTTGAGTATGGACTCAATAGGAAACATAACGCCGCCGGCACAGGCGAGTGATCTTGCACCACTTTAGTGGACACTTCATGCGCATTGTTTTTCGTATTCCATGGGTGAAGTGTAGCCCAGACTGGAGTGCATGCGCTCGCGATTATAGAACGCAATATAGGCCCGGATCTGCGCGACCGCTTCGGCGTGTGTTTCAAAGCGGAAGCGGTGAACCAGCTCCGTTTTCAAGCTGTGGAAGAACGATTCCACCTGCGCGTTATCCAGCGGATTGCCTTTGCGGCTCATGCTGCGAACCAGGTCAGCCGAGGCAACCAACTCCGCGTATTCCTGGGCGGCATATTCAATACCCTGATCTGAGTGAACCAGGCAACCCGGGCGCGGTGGATGCTGATCAAGTGCCATCTGCAGTGCACTCTTGGTCAGGTCGGCCGAACGCTGGCGGCTGAAGGACCAGCCAACAATGCGGCGGCTGTACAGATCCATCATCACCGCGTGATAGAGCCACCCCTGGCCGGTTCGTACATAGGTAAAGTCGCCGGCCCAGGCCTCCCCCACACGCACCGGCGGGCTCGCCTTTGGCAGAAGGTTCTGCGCAACAGAGTAAAACCCATGGTCACCTCCCCGCCAGCTGCGTACTTTGCGAGCTCTCGCCTCCAGGCCAAGTTCGCGCATGAGGCGATTAACTCGCCTGACACTGCAATCGTAGCCCTTCTGGCGCAACAGGCGATGCATGCGTGGTGCGCCATAGGCCTGCCTGAAGCCCTGGTGCAGCTCCTTAATGGCTGTGCGCAACACCTTGTCGTATCGCTTATGGTTGCTGTCCGGTCGATCCAGCCAGGCGTAAAACCCGCTCCGGGATACACCTAGCAATTGGCAAAGTCTTTGCGTGCTTCTACCGTCACGGCTCTTCTCGATCAATCGGAAGATGTGGTCTTTGTCCTTTGGAAGAACCGCTCGGCCTTTTTTAGTAAATCGATCTCGTCTTTGCGATTCTCAAGCTCGCGCTCGAGCTGCTTGATGCGCTTGTTCGCTTTGTTGAGCTCGTCAGCTTTAGCCTTCAGTGGGTCGGCTCGACTAGATCGTCGAACCGGCGACGGTTTCTGAGGTTTCATGTGCTTATTCTCCTTCAGCTCACCACGACGATGTTCCATTTGCCAACGATAGAGCATCATCTGATGAATGCCCAGAGACTCGGCAATATCCTTGGATCTAACGTCAGGGTGATTGGCCAATCTAACGGCCTGAAGTTTATAAGCCAACGTATAGCGACTGTAGTTTCTCTTTTTTGTTTGCCCCATGAGGCACCTCTCTAGTGTCGGAAAAGTTCCGTCCACTAAAGTGGTTTAAGATCACGACCAGCCTGGAGTGAAACGGAAGGTTGGGCGTCCCAGCGGAGCGCCAGCCTTGCCTTGTTATGTGGGCTCATGTGGCATCCAGTATTGTGAACATGATAATGGCCAAAACGAACGAACCTGCAAATGTGACCCCGAACGACATGCTGTAGATCTTCCAAGTCGGCAAGGAAAGCACACCTCTAAGAAATCGGCCGACTATCAGTGCTGCAAGGATGGCTCCTGGGACTGAGACGATACTGACAAGTGTGACTCCAGACGACAAAGCGACGAGCAAGGCCGAACCAACCTGCACGCCGGCCCCCAGGCTACCCACCTTGATGCTTCGTGGAAATAGATCCTCACTCACTCCGGCCTTGCGGAATAGGGGTACATACAGGCCAGCAAAGACAGCAGACATTACAATGAAACCTGCAAAGGACACGGCTATGACAAATAATGAACCACTCATGGCGATCTAGTCCACATAACGCCCGTAGCATGGGCGGCAGGCCCAAAACGACAAAGGAGTGGCGGGCCTGACGTCCGCATGCCTGCGCTTGTTATGGCTCAACACCCAAATGGCCCTTGTAGTCATATCCCTTGCTATTGTAGTACGCCACTTCTGCTTTTCGTGAGAGAGGCGTCGTTACGAAAACTTGGGCCAGAAATGGAAGCATGGCCCAAGGCATCGGCACTTCGAGAATGATTAGAACAGGGAAAAGTATCCCTGAGACAACAAAGGACGCCGCGAACAAAAACCAGAACTTGCGCTGGTGTTCCCACATGATCTTCGAGTCTTCCCTGACTCGAAGCACAACAAGAGCAAGTAAAATAGCCACTCCAGGCGTCCACCACGGGCCTAAGATGCATATCAGGATGAAAGGGAAATCCAATACTCGAAAGTAAAACGAATAGGCTTGTCGCGCAAATTTCTCGCCTTCTTTGGTCAGTTCTTCTGGTAGATACTTAGTTTCTTGCATAGCTATAACGCCCGCAGCATGGGCGGCGGGAAGCCCAGAACGACGAAGGAGTGACGGGCTTGCCGTCCCCGTGCCTGCGCTTGTTAGAGCGCATGACCCTAAATACGTAATTCTACATACGCCTCCTCCCCTGATGGAAGCAAAAACATGACATTGAAGGCACCTTCGCACTTGATACTGCACAGCCGGCCTGAGTCCGAACGAATATGTAGGTAATTTCCACCAGGAGTGACTTCCGAGTAGGCGGTAATTGTGTCTCCTGTTGGGAAGGTAACTTCTTCTTTAGAGCTCATCGTCCAGCAGTTTGAATTCTCTTCTGATGAGAGTAGAAAGGAGGCGACCTCGATCATCTCTCCTTCCTTTTCGGAGAAAGCATCAGGAATGAATCTCAAGCATAGTTTAGGAGTGCCCATGCGCTTTAACGCTTCGCACAGGGGCGGCAGGACCGACGCGAAGCGGTGGTACTGACGTCCCAGCGTAGCGACTGCTGCGACTTGTTAGCAATCCTTTGGGCGCTCATAGAATTCCTTGTCTAAAAATATCCTAATGACCTTCTCAGCTTCTGCGTCGAAAAAGTCCGCGAGTGATAAGCCTATCTCGACAAACTCAATGAAACCCACATCCTCTACATATTGAGGGTAATCATTTTTCAGTTGCGCCACAAAGTTTCCAGTCCAATCCAAGTTTACCCCATCTAGATATAGCTGATTTTGCTGGTGCTCGGCGAAGGCACATTCCTTTAGCTGGTCTTGCACAAAGTAAAAGGTCGAGTGAGGATACATCCAGTTTACTTCGCCCTCTGCGACGCGCTGTCGAAGTTCATTATCTAGCTTATGGACGGGGAAGTGTTCCTCTGCGGGACCAAGAATTGCTTCGAGCTCATTCGGCGTTATGTCTGCGCAGAATGGACCTACGCTTTCAAAAAAAAGAATGTCTAGTCGCATGGATTGCTAACGCTGCGGCAAAGGGCGCTGAAACTGCAGGTTGAAGCGTCCCGCCGAAGCCCGTAGGGCGAAGGCAAATTTGGCCGCCTTGTTATGGTGCTGAATCCTCATCAATTGCTTCCATTTGGATATAACCGTTCTTAAGCCTAAAACTTCGTAGCACGAGAACCAAAACCACGACCAAAAAGCCGAGCCCGAGAAGGCCAACTCCCTCAGACTGCGTAAACAACAGATAGAAGTATAAGATCACTGCCGCCCCGGTCACTGAAATAACCTTGAAGTAAAATGCCCAACTCCTCAGATATGCAGGGCTTTGTAGATGCTCTCCGCAGTGCGGGCAATCAATGGACTTAAGCGAAAAGGTTCGATTTCTTGCTTCAATATACATAAATGTGTCTCCACAACGCGCACATTGCAGCCCTTTCAGGAACACTAGTTAAGCACCATAACGCCCGCATGTGGGGCGGCAAACCGCGTCGCGGTTTGACGTCCCAGCACCCGAAGGCTGCGCCACCATGCACTTGTTAGGCGTGCGGGTTGCTTGAGAAGTCATCCGGGGTAAAATTCCAGTTATGTGCATTGCGATACCACCTCACGTTTCCTACGGATTCCATCTCTGACAGGACTTGGTGTATTAGCGCGGCAAACTTCGTAATCTTGCCTTTTAGTAGCAGGCGTGACAAACCGAAGAATTCGAATCTTGGCTGAAAGTAGAGAAGCCACTCGGCGTTTGGGTCACCCACTGGCCCGACTTCCACCTTGAATTTAGAGCCACTCAGTTCTCCGAAACAACCACGTGAATGGTCTGTCGCGTACTCCGACTTAGCGGTATATCCGCGGCTTTCAAGTTGAGCTAGCACCGAATCTAAGAGCTCCTTACCGGCAGGACCTCCAGGTCTGTGCTCGGAGTCAAATGGGGCATCAAAGCTGACATGGTCGAAGGTTGGCATGATGTGAGTACGCCTAACGCCGCAAGCTGGGGCGCCCGACCTGGAGCGCAGCGGAAGGTTGGGTGTCCCAGAGAAGCGACAGCCTTGCCTTGTTAATGGGATTCATAAACTAGATAAACTCCGCACTCTCCGAGGTACCAAACTCTGCCAAACACATGATCTTTGCTATTTAGGATGGGCTCAATCGTAGCTATCACGACATCATCCGTTGTGATGCTTCTCCCTTCCCAATGGAGCAGAAGTTCAATCGGGTGTTGTGAATCATAGCTCTTAGAGAGCTTGTCCCAAACTCTGGCGGCTGAAGGGTCTGAGGTGAAGAAACCTTGTCCGTTTTTTGTATCTCTCCGATTCTGAACCTCGGCGATCAGTGGATTGCAAATTTCGCCAAGTTCGAAGGCGATTCTCTCTCCGTTCGGAAAAGAACAAAGAATGTCCGGCTCGTCCGGCTCTCTTGATTCGTAATCGATTTTGGAGTCATTGAGGGCTCGTGCTTCCAAGAACCTCGCGAAAACGTGACGTTCTCTTTCAGCTTGTTCGGAGGCATGCGTCACGGAGAATCCCTTTAACGCCCAAAGCAGCTGGCGGCGTAGCCGTCCCGCTGCCTTTGCTTGTTATGTGCTGCTAGTAGCACTAGCGCCTCCCTTGCGAGCCTTGGAAAATAGGAACCATGCGATCAATACAGCCCCAAAACAGTAGATTACATGTATTAGCAGCTTGATCATAAAGTACTCTCTGTCAACGCCCGCCTGGCCCTGCAACAGGCCCTCTGCTATCACTCCGGCCGCAAACAGCTCTCCTAACCCTAAAAGTAAGCAAATAATAGATAGAATGTAGAATACGTATTTCATACTCAATCAAGGCACATAACAGTTAAGTATGTAGACCGGTCGGTATAACACCGAGTCTCTATATGTAGATTTCATAGATTTGATTTAAACGATAAATCCATTCCAAAACAACACTTTAGAAGTCTTAGGCCAAATGGCTGAGTGGCAAACCGAGCCATGGCAGCTAGTTTTTCATCAAAAACGGTCAATATTTGGTCGTCGCCGGAATGTTGAAAACGTGTTTTAAAACAATGGGTTGAGACCTTTTATGATCCGCGCGCCAGGGTCTTGGCCTCTGAAAAACGGGTGCCTTTGAATTTGACTTTCCTGGAAAGGCCAAAGGGGCAGAGCAACTAATCTAGCGCAACAGAAAAGAGGTAGTTAAAGCAGTATCAGCCCCGCCTAACTCACCAGCTCCACATTTGCCGGCACACACTTATGCCAGGGAGTGCCAGCGAATTTATCGCGGTCATCCAGTGAGGTTAGTTCGTTGGTCGCGACACCGATGCGATTGCCGTCGTCGTTGTCCAGGCCAAAGCCATTGGGCAAGGACATGTGCCCGGCTTGCATGCGGGGAGTGACTTCCACCAGGGTCAATGCCGAGCCGACTTTAGTCGATACTCGCGCGGTATCACCACTGGCAAGCCCCAGGCTCTCGGCATCTTCCGGTGACATGCGCAGGGCACCGTCCATATCCTTGCGGCGCCAGCCGGCATCGCGATAAATGGTGTTGGCGGTATAGTCGCGACGCTCGCCGGCGCTGAGCACAAACGGAAACTGCGGATCAGTCACTGCGCCGCCTTGCGCCAGACTCTCCAGCTCCTGCAGCAGTTCCGGTATAACCAACTGGATCTGGGCGTCGTTGCCGAGACGACGCCAGGAGGCATCGTAATCATCAACGGCAAATACGATGCCTGAGTGCCCGGCCAGAATGGCATCGAACAGCGCATCGGCCTGGGCAAAAGCATCGCCCTCGTAGCCGGCACGTCGCAAGGATTCCGGGTCGCGCATGGCGTGTCCCAGTGCCAGCGGCCACAAGGGCGCCGCCGCAGCCGCCCCTTCAGGCAGACTGGGTCCAAGGGTGCGATACAACAGAACCGGGGCGATAGCTGCGACTTCAGCATCTTCACCCATGGCCGCTAATAAACGATCCCGGTAGGCGTTACGACCGCCCTCTTTTAGGCACTGCTTGAGTTCGTCTACCAAATCAACCGGCATTGCACCCATGGCCTCAATCAAGCGGGCGTGGATCTCTGCTTCGCAGAGCGCGTAGTCGGGCGCATCAAACAGGGGCTTGCGCAGGTGAAAATAGTTCTCGGGAAACTCCAGGTTAAAAAACGTCGCCTCCCATTTTTCATACTGGGTCGCTGCCGGCAGGATGTAGTCAGCATGCCGCGCGGTTTCACTCATCGCCACATCAATCACTACCACAGTATCCAGGCTCTCCAGTGCCGCGGCGAATCGTTTGGAGTCAGCCAGTGAATGCACCGGGTTCGCACTCTCTATAATCATGGCGCGATAGCGATCCGGGTGATCCGTGAGTATTTCCTCGGCGATCACATTGCAGGGCACCAGGCCACTGATGATCGGCGCCCCAATGACAGGGCTCTTGCGGGAGGCGCGTCCGCTGCCGGCAATATTCACCAGGTAAGCCAGCAGGTTCTGGCCGCCCTCTTTGCCAAAGTGCCCACACATCACCCACAGCAATTTTTCCAGGTAGCTGCTCAGGGTGGAATGGCGGCTCATCTGCACACCCAGGTCTTCAAACATGGAAACGCTGCCGGCAGTAGCGACGACTTTCACCGCCTGCTTCACCTGCTCCACTTCAAGGCCGGCAAGGCGGCAGTAGTCGGCTACCGGGATCTCGGAAAAGACTGAAAGTATGTTCTCCAGGCCCATGCTGTGATCGTCCAGCCAATCGCGCTTGTGCCAGCCCTCTTGCACAAGGATGCCAACCATGGCGGCCAGCAACCACGCGTCCATGCCCGGCTTTACCCGCAGGTGAATATCGGCGAGTTTTGCCGTTTCTGTCACAACGGGGTCGATCACCAACAGGGTCTTTGCGGGGTCCTTGGAAAACTCCTTCAGCCAGGCCCGGGCCTGTTGCACGCCGTGGGAATGCCAGGGATTCTTGCCGAGGAAGATCGCCACGTCGCAATTTTCAAAGTCCGGCACTGGCGAGCCGCCAAACATATGGCCGTTAACCCAGAATTCGCCAGTTTTCTCCTGCGCCAGTGCGCTGGATTTAAACGCGCTGCCCAGCACTTTGCGGGTGGCAGCGGAGTAGCCAGCGGGCAAATGATTGCCCTGGCCGCCGCCACCGTAATAAAAGATTTTGTCGCCACCATGGGTATCGCGCACCGCCATCAGGCGCTGTGCAATCTCGCTGATTGCCGTGTCCCAGTCGATGGCCTCAAAGCTGCCGTCGTCCTTGCGTCGCAGTGGAGACTGCAGCCGGTCCTTGCCATTCTGGTAGTGATTCAGGCCAGACGCTTTCTGGCACAGGTAGCCGGCGGATGCAGGGTGCGCCTTGTCGCCACGGGTACGCACGATCTCGCGCCCGTTCTCACCGCCCAATTGCACCTCAATACCGCAATTTAAAGAACACAGAATACAGGCGCTGGATTTCCACTCAGACATGGCTAACTCCCGAGAAAGCTGCAGAAGGGCGATCTACGCTAACAACGTTAGTTTTATTATGCAACTAATATTGAGAGCGCTCGATAGGTAGCAATCAGTCCGTGGGCTCGTCCAGGCCGGAAAGTCAGGGCTGAGTCAGATAAACGGCATGCCCGGGTCTCCACCCAGAAGCATGACTGGATACCAGATCGCTGTTGCATAGCTCAGGCTGCCAGTCACGGCAAAAAGAGCCACGCTGGTCGCGGCATGAAGATAGAAATGGCGCGGGTTAGAAACGGCGTGGCAGGAGATTATTGCCAGCGTCGAAGCCACGTATTCCTTGAGCCGATCCCACCGGTTCAATAACAAGATCCAGCGATCCTTCATGAACACGGCGAAGAATAATATCGCCACCTCGGCGCCCATCATGTTAGCAATAAAAATAAGCTCAATCGCGACGGGCGCCAGCAATATGACAACGCACCAGAACAACAGCTCCCTGCGGTTCTCCTTAACAAATTTCAGCATCCATTCCTCGCATTGGTACCCGGTAGCTCCTGAGCAATATTATCTACAAAGATGCGATATCTTCAAACCTGCGGGCACTTGGAGGCAAACCAGACAAAACTATGACCCAGGGTAGTAATCACCGCTCTTTAGCCACACAAGACGCGCACCGAAGAACAGTCCGATCAGAAACGCTATGCGCTGGCCCGAGACAAGCAGCCACAAGGGAATGAAATCGAGATAGAGATAACCATAAACGCCTCGCGCATTTGCACCCAAAATTACAGGATTATCTGCGATCTCAGGGCCCAGCTTTTGTATCACAGCCGGGATGGCACCCACCAGGATGACCGCGAGAACCACCGTTAACATCAGAAAGCCAATGCAATAGCGCGCCGAGTGCAATTGTCTTTCCCCGTTCAGCTCCTTAAGCGCAAATCCTATGAATCCAACAAATGCGGTAGATATAGTGATTATCCAAACGCTCCAGTCCTGAAGTAGTTTGAGCGCTTCCAGCTGTAACGTGGTCTCGATATCCATTGTTAGTCTCCTGTCACAAAGCCATAGCAGAATCGCCGCTTGCAGTTTCTCCACTGCATATTCTATGTTAAACAAGAATCACGTGGAGGGCCGAGGAGGCTATCGCAGTGTCATCGTTTAGCAGCTTGCTGGAGAAAGTGCCGCATTCACCGGGTTTTTTGCTGGCGCTGGCAGCTATTGCCTTCATCGTTTTTCGTTCATATCAAATCACCGGGCAAGGCGAGCGGGAAATCGAAAAATGGGAAAGCGCGGTCGATAAACGCGTTGCCAGCGTCAACGAGTCGATTGCCAGCCTGGAGATTCCGGACGAGGGTTTACTGAACTGCATCACTACCGCCGCCATGGATCGTGCCAATATCCATCCGATGAACACTGGCGGCATAGATGATGTGCGTGAACTGCAACTGCTTTACTGCAGGGGCAATGAGGTGAGCACCCTGATCGGCATCAAGGCCTTGTCGAAGCTGCGCTATATTGATATCAGCAAAAACGACGTTGCCTCACTCGACCCACTCGCGGAACACCCCAACTTGAAGACCCTGCATGTTGCGCAGAATCCGCTTATCAATATTCGAGTCGTCAGAACCCTGCCTGCACTCAAGGAAATCTACCTACCCAACCTGCCCGATCAGTCCTGTGCTGATATAGAGCGACTGCTGAAGGGGGTGAAAAGCAATTTCAAGGCCATTGACTGTGCCGGTAAGGAAGACGGCAAGTCCAAAAACCTGGCCGTGAAAGCTGACACCAACGACTGGTCAAATCCCCGTGAAGAAAAGGGATTAACCGACAGGCAGCACCAGGAGTTGCTGGAATATGAACGGAATATGCGCTACCAGGAAAGGTGAGCGAGAGTGAACGGAGACGGGCGCAACTGACAATGGTTTTATCGCGAGCAGAAAAGGGTTTTTCCCTGCTGGAAATGCTGGTGGTGTTGGCCATCATCGGCATCGTGATCATGGCAACCATCCCCTCGGGAGGCGGCAAAATTGACCAGGCCGGTATCAGTGAAACGATTAACCTGGTTAAACGCTATCAGCCACAGATTGAACAATTCTATATGGCCACCGGTGAATTCCCGATTGACAACGATGCGGCGGGCCTGCCGGATCCAGAGAGTATTATCGGCAATTACCTGCAGGCGACCTATGTGGACAGTGGCGCGATACATGTCGAGCTGGGCAACAAGATCCGACCGGAACTGAAGGGAAAAATAATCAGCCTGCGGCCAATATTTGTCCCGGATGCTGAGAACTCACCGATATCCTGGGTCTGCGGTCTCGATACCATTCCAGAGAATATGGTCGCGGCGGGAGAGAACCGCACCGATGTGGAAGCTTATCGATTGCCCATGTCTTGCAGATAGTCCTGTAGATAGCCTTGCAGATAGCTCTGTAGATAGCCTTGCAGAAAGTGCTGAGATAGTTTCGCAGGTAGCCGTAAGACCGTCGCAGGCTAGAGCTTGCTGAGCGCGCGGTCTACCCGGTTAAGTTCCCGACGGGTTTTATCGCTGCAGTCGTACCAACTCCTGCGCAGGGCGTCGTTCCTGCCATCGCTGGGATCGTAAGCAGGTAATTGACCGCATCGTTTATCCAGTCTGGCTTGCAGATCGTCCCTGATTTTTTCAAGCCGGGCACGTTCCTGGTTGTTATCCGCGACAACATCCCTGGTGCCGTCAAGCTCCTCATCCACCCAATCGAGTGCACAACGAAGATCGCGAAGTCGCTCACCATTGGCGGCGATAGAATCCTGGTAGCGCTTGTTGGTGGAGGCCTGGCCGTATTTCGACTTGTACTGGTTGCTCTTGATCGCGTTCTGGTTGTTGTTGTCGATACTCTTGTTGAGGCGGTCTAATTGATCGCGCCAGGAGGAACGCTTCCGATTCAGGTTTTTAACATAACTGGTCGCCGAGGACCTGGATGAACCCTGCTTAGGCAGTCTTATATTGCCACAGTATTTCCCGTCCATGCCTTCGCTTACCGAGGTTTGTGGGCCGCCACTGACGGTTATGTCGTCAACGGTCACATTTTCCTTCTTTTCGGCTGGAGGGAACTGGGAGAAGGACACATTGCCCTCATCATCCACAATCTTGTAGAGCTTTTGCGCATTGACAGATGCCGCGGAAGCGCAGAGCAACAGAAGTACGACCAGTTTTAGTTTCATATTTCTATAATTACCGCACTCAATCTCTGATAAATCACAAGGGAATATCAAATATCCGGCGAGGCAGCTTGTGGAAGCATATTTCCTATTACGCGCTCACGACGGCCCGACCAATGGACAATATCACCCGTTTTACTGCAAGAAGTGACATAAGTCCATCGTACCGTGTCGATTCTGCGACACGGGTGACAGGCTCAGGGGGCGCGCTGGTATTCGCGGCACAGGCGGTTCAAATACTGCAAATACAGACTGGCGTTATGAAATACAGGCACTCGCCGCCGCGCGGCACGCCGCAATATCTGCAGAACGGCCGCGGGGTCTTGTCCCGTGGCTAGCTCACCACGTCGTAGCTAATGGGTATCTCTTCCAGCCCGCGCAGCAGGATATTCGGCATGTACTCCAGATCATCAACCGGGGCTGCCAACTGAAAGTTATCCAGCCGCTCGAACAGCACTTCCCAGGCCACAATCATTTCCAGCCTGGACAGGTGCTGGCCAATGCAGACGTGGGAACCAAAACCGAAAGCAATATGACGCTTGGCATTATCGCGGGTCACATCGAAGGCCAGGGGCTCGTCGAACATGTTCTCGTCGTGATTGGATGAAAAATACTTCAACAGCACCATGCTGCCGGCCGGGATATTGACGCCGCCCAGCTCATAGTCTGATTTTGTTACCCGCCACATGTTCGAGGTGGGCGAGGCCAGCCGCAAGGATTCCTCTACCATATTGGGAATCAGGCTGCGATCGGCTCGCACCTTGGCTGCCTGCTCGGGGAACATGCACAGCTGGCGCATGCTCTCCGCCAGGGTGGCAGTCGTTGTTTCGTTACCGGCCACCAGGAACTGGGTGCAATAGGACAGCTGCTCCTCAATGGTCAGGTCACGGCCCTCATACTGGGTGTTGGCTACCACGCCCAGCAGGTCTTCCGCCGGTTTGCCACGGCGCTCATTGAGGGCGCTGACAAACCAGTCATATTCCTCTTTCAGTCCCGCTTGCGCCGCGATCAGTGTGTCCTTGTCCGCCACCTGGGACAGCACGATCACGTTATCCACCGTCCATTTGAAGGCCTTGTCGATCATATCCATCGGAATACCGAGCACATGCATGATGACCGAGAGCGGGAATGGCCGGGTGAACTCCTCAATGAAGTTGCAGGAACCCTTGGCAACTAAATTATCGACCAGGTCGTTGGCACGCTGTCGAATCCACGGCTCATACTGGGCAAAATTGCCGGCGCTGAAAAAATCCTTGACCGCATCGCGGTAGGCCTTGTGCTCGGGGTCGTCAATAGTCAGCAAGGTGCCCTTGCCGATATTGTAGGTATTGTTCATGGCAGCCTGGACATCGGGGTCGATTTCCCGGGCCGAGCCCAGCGCCAGGCCAAACTCGTTGGAGAATACGTCCGGTTTGCGGTGGGCTTCGCGCACCAGGTCATAGGTCGAAACGATAAAGATCCCGGTTTCCGGGTCGTGGTAAACCGGCGCTTCCTCGCGCAGGGACTTATCGTAGTGATAGGGACATTTCAGGGTCGGCGGGTCAAACAGCGGCATATCCGCCAGGGCGCGTTGGTCAGTGGTCTGGCTCATAGTTGGCTCCAAGCTATTTTTATCCGCCTGAGGATAGCAGAAACAATCAGGATTGACTGTATTTTTTCATCATCATTCGGCTGCGCTGGATCAATTGTCAGGGGCTCCAACTGCGCCTACTCTTGAGCAATACCTTCTATCTAATCGAGTGTCAGCATGGCATCGCGTGAATTGACCGTCGAAGAGCTGTATCAACGCTGCGATAGCGACGGTTTCGACTTCAAGAACAGCAGCGAACTGGAGTCATTGCCTCTCTATCCCGGCCAGGACCGGGCACAACAGGCGATTGAGTTCGGCATCGATATCAAGCGACCCGGCTTTAACGTATTCGCTCTCGGTGCGGGCGGCCTGGGCAAGCGTCAATTGGTGGACAGCCTGCTCAGGGAGCGGACCGGCGACACTCAGCCGCAGTACGACTGGTGCTACGTCGCCAATTTCGAAGAACCCCAGAAACCGCGACTACTGAAACTTGAGGCCGGGCTGGGTCGCGCCTTGAGCAAGGACATGCTGCAGCTGGTGGAAGACCTGCTGACTTCACTGCCCTCTTCATTCTCGGACGAGGAGTATCGCCACCGTCGCCAGGAAATCGAGGAAGATGTCACCGAGCGCTATGAAGAAGCGTTTCGCAAGCTCGGGCAAGACGCCAAGGACCGCGGCATAACCCTGTTGCGCACCCCCATGGGTTATACCCTGGCGCCCACCCAGGACGGCGAAATTGTCACGCCAGAAAAATTTGCCAAACTCAGCAAGGAGGAACAGGAGAGGCTGCAGGGTCTCATTGGCGAGCTGCAAACCGAGCTGCAGGAGGTGGTCAACCAGCTACCGCTGCTCAAGCGAGAGACCGCGCATCGCATCAAGGCCCTGCACCAGGAGATCACGCAGTTCACCGTCGAGCAACTCATCGCCTGGCTCGAGAACAAATACATGGAGCAACCCGAAGTCACCGACTATCTACACCAGGTGAAAGACTTCGCCATCGAAAATGTCGACGAATTCCTGCCCGAAGATGGTGACAGTGAGATAGAGCACGTCGGACAACGGGCCAAATCCTACTCATCCCTGCAGGTCAACGTCATCGTCGACAACACCGACGCCAGTGGCGCGCCGGTCATCTATGAAGACAACCCGACCTATCAGAACCTGGTGGGCCGGGTTGAATATGTCTCACAAATGGGCACCCTGCTTACCGATTTCACCATGATAAAGGCCGGTGCACTGCACCGGGCCAACGGTGGCTACCTGATCCTCGAGGCCGACAAGTTACTGCGTCATATCTACGCCTGGGAGGGATTGAAGCAGGCCCTGCGTGCTGGCGAGATAAAGATCGCCTCCCTGCAGGAGATGCTCAGCCTCAACAGCACGATCTCGCTGGAGCCTGAGTGTATCCCGCTGGACGTGAAAGTGATTCTGCTGGGCGAGCCACTGTTGTACTACCTGCTCAATCACTACGACCCGGACTTCGGCAAGATTTTCCAGGTGGCGGCGGATTTTTCCCCGGACTTCGAGCGCGGCCCGGAGCAACAGCTGCTGTATGCGCGCATGATCGCCACGGTGCAGGAGCGTGAGCAGCTGCTGCCACTGCAGACCGACGCAGTAGCGCGGGTAATCGAATATTCGGCGCGACTGGCCGGTGATCAGCAGAAGCTGTCATTGAACCAGAATCGGCTGCAACGGCTGTTGCAGGAAGCTGACTACTGGGCGCGTCAGGAAAATCACGAGCTGATCTCGGCAGAGGATATCGATGCTGCGATAGAGCGCGAGCACTACCGTCACAACCAGGTCGGAGAGCGCCTGGGCGAACACATTCTGCGCGGCATAAAACTGATTGCCACCGAGGGCAAGCAAGCCGGCCAGGTTAACGGTTTGTCGGTCATGCAACTCGGCGCACACAGTTTCGGTTTGCCCTCGCGTATTACCGCAACAGCACGCCTCGGCAGCGGGGAAGTCATCGATATAGAGCGAGAGGTCAAGCTGGGCGGCGAGATTCACTCCAAAGGCGTGATGATCCTGTCGGCATACCTGGCCCAGCAATATGCCCGCGAAAGACCGCTGCCACTGTCAGCAAGCCTGGTGTTCGAGCAGTCTTATGGAGGTGTTGACGGTGACAGTGCCAGTTGTGCTGAACTGTGCTGCCTGCAGTCCGCGATCGCGGCCATCCCGCTGCGCCAGGATATCGCCGTGACGGGTTCAATGAACCAGCTGGGCGAAATGCAGGCGATCGGTGGAGTGAATGAGAAAATCGAGGGCTTCTTTGAAATTTGCCAGGCGCGCGGACTCTCCGGCAGCCAGGGCGTGGTCATACCGGCAGCCAATCGGGAACACCTTATGTTGCGCGAAGCGGTGCGCGTGGCCGTCGCCAGCGGCCAGTTTCATATTTTTACGGCAGACACCGTAGACGATGTCATGAGCTTGTTGTGCGAAATGCCGGCTGGTGAGGTCGACAGCGCCGGCGCCTATCCGGAGGACAGTTTCAAACACAGGATCTCTGACCACATTGTGAAGCTGCAGGAACTGCATAGCAGCTTTAAGCAGCCGCAAAACCATGACGAAAACAACTGAAGCCGCACCTGAACCAGCCAGCCCGGTAATTGTTGTTGGCGTAAGCGCGATAGCGGGCCCGGCCGCGGTTATACAGCTGGCGGCAATGCTGGCCCAGTTGCGACGAGGCTCCCTGCACGGCCTCTTTATCGAAGATGAGGACTTGCTCAATGTAGCCGGCCTGCCCTTTAGCCAGGAGATCCTCCAATTTGGCGGGCAAGCGCGCGATTTCAGCAATCTAAACCTGGAGCGCACCATGGCGCGGCTGGCCGCAGAGTTTCGTCGCTTACTGGTGCAGCAGGCAGAAAGCCGGTCGCTCAGCTGGACCTATAGCAGCATTCGCAGCAACCGGGGCGGCCTGGTAGAAACCACCCCCGCCGACCTGCTTATCATCAGCCCGGCGGCGGGTAAATCACCAGGCACGGCAATCCCACAGCGGATCCTGCTGTTGGGAGCTGACAGGCCCTCAGTGCAAAAAGCCCTGCTCAGCGTTCTGGAAGCCAGCCGGCCCGGTCCGATCGAGCTCATCATCGCCACCACTGGCCGGGCAGTAGCGGATAAAATTCTCGAGCAGCTGAATCTCAATCAATTGCAACAGGCATGGCCCGGGTTGAACTGGCGCACAGTATCTGCAACGGACCCGGCACAGCTGCTGACGACAGCGAAGCTGCGTCCCAGCCTGGTAGTGCTGCCCCGGGATTCGGGGCCGTCAGATATTAATACCTGCCTGCGCCTGGCAAGCTGCCCGGTTGTAGTGGCATCTTAAAGCGCAGGGTCGCTCTCCAATCAGGCATCCAGCAGGTAGTGCTCGCAAATGTCGCCATCATCGGGAAACTGCACGGTGCCTTTGCGGCGGAAGCCCAAACGCTCCAACACCCGGATTGAGGCGGCATTGGCGGGCGACACTATCGCTGCGAGCCGACCCAGAGCAAAGCGCTCGCGAGCGAAGGCCACCACCGCGGCTGTGGCCTCGGTTGCATAACCCGCGCCACGGCCGACCGGCAGGAAGGCATAGCCTACATCCACATCTTTGAGAAAGTCGCGCTTGACCAGGCCAGCCATACCAAGCGCTAGCCCATCACTCTTTCTGCTGACCAGCCACATGCCAAAGCCGTGCACGTCATAGCTGGAAAACACCCGCTCCTGCATATTGGCCAGGGCCTGTTCCGCGGTGGCGACACCACGATCGGCGATATTGGTTTTGAAGTCCGGGTCACTGAGCATCGCCAGGTAGAAGTCGGCATCAGCCTCGGTTAATTCCCGCAGGGATAAGCGCTCGGTTTCAAACAGGGGTGCAGGCATGGTTCGACAAGCTTAACCTGCGTACTTGCATTGCGGGAAGCAGCAATTCAATCATCCTTGCGGCTGATATAGTGAGTCCATGTATGCCGCCCTGCTCGTCGCCACACTCTGGGTTACTCATTTAGCCGGGCAGTTCTCCTTGCGCCGCTACCACCAGTTTGCACTGCAACCCCGCCGGGCCTGCTGGCTTATCCTGAGTTACAACTGGGTGCACCGTGACCTGCGGCATTTGTCACTCAATAGCGTGCCCTTGCTCCTGTTCGCCTGGCTGAGCAGCATTCGCGGTGTCGACCAGTTCCTGCTGCAAAGCATTATCATCTGGCTCATTGGGGGCTGGGGTACGTGGTTATTTAGCACCAGCAAACGGGTCGCCGGCGCATCCGGGCTGGTGTTCGGCTACTGGGGCCTCATTCTCACCGCCGCTGCTATCAGTCGCGAACCGCTGTGGCTGGCCGCGGCGCTGCTAACGCTATTGACCTATGCGGGACTGTGGCTGCAATTGGGGAAAATGGCCCGGGGCGTTTCCTGGGCCAGTCATTTCTGGGGGCTGGTGGGTGGTGTGGTGGCCGCCCTGCTTACCGTGTGAGCAGCGCGGCCGCCGCTTAAAACCTGGTCAGCACCTTGCACTGGTGAGATGGAGTGCGCAGGGCTTCGAAGGCCTCAGGCATTTCCTCCAGCGACACAATGTCGGTCACCATCGCCGAGGCATCAATGCGACCCTGGGCCAGCATGGCGATCACCGTTTCAAAGTCGTCCCGGGTATAGGCGATGGCAAACTGGAACTGCAGTTCTTTCACCAGGGCCAGGAAGGGCAATATGGTATCGGGTTGCTCGCAAACCCCGACCGGCACGATCGTGCTGTGCCGCGGCGCGATCTCAATACACTGCTGCATCAGGCCGGGGAGGCCGACACATTCGAAGATCATGTCCGGCTCGCCACCGGTGGCATCGGTAAATTGTTCGCCCAGGTTACCCGCCGGGTCAATAACGGCGCTGGCTCCCAGCTTTGTTGCCAGCGCCTTGCGCTGCTCGGCAAACTCCGAGATCACCACGTCACGAGCGCCGAGGAAACGGGCCCACAGTGCGACCGCCAGGCCTATCGGCCCCGCCCCGGTGATCAAGACCCGTTGTCCGGCCTGCATTTTGGCAATCCGAACCGCGTGCAGAGCCACCGCCAGTGGCTCAATCAGTGCCGCGTTCTCCATTGCCACCGAATCTGGCAACTTAATGGACTCCAGGGCACCGGTTTTTACATACTCGGCGAAGCCACCGGGCACCTGCAGACCGGTTAACTGGACGCTGGCGCACTCAAAGGGGCGCCCGGTCAAACAGGCCGCACAATGGCCACAACCCAGAAACGGCAGTGAGCAGGCCCGGTCACCCTTGTGCCACTTGCCCTGCAGTTCCTTACCGACTTCCACGACCTCGCCGACAAATTCATGGCCGAGAATACAGCCACTATCAACGGTGGCCGCGCCTTCACGGGTGGAATGCAAATCGGTGCCGCATATACCACAGTAGCCAACCTTCAACACTAACTGGTCTGCCTCGGGGGTGGGATCGTCCACGGTCTCAACTACCATGGGCTTGCCGACTTCTTTAAATACTGCTGCTTTCACGGGAACTACTCCTGTCTATTATTTTTGCTGCCGCGCCCAGGTATGGGCTTCATCTGAGGCCACCCAGCGGATTGCATTGTGCAACAGGCGCTGGAAATGTTCATTGTCATAGGCCACCGGGTCATCTCCACCCTGCAAATAGACGATGGGGCTGTTGCGGTAGTGCTTGACCCAGCCTACCAACTCGCAGCCCGGCGGATGACTCCAGCCCTCGCGACTGAACATGGTTCCTGCTACCGCCTGCTGGGCTGAGTAGAAGTTCGCATCAGTAAAAGCATAGTCGCTGCGGATCAGGGGTATGACACTTTCTTCAAATACGGGGCACAAGTAAAGCTCATCGGTAATGCGGAAGGACTCTGGCAGCCCCTCTGTGACCGGGTGTTGCGCCACCACGGATACCTGGTGGTCGACCTGGTGGCGATAACCCGAGTCAGGCCAGGTGACGCCGCGCAATTCAGCCGGCCGATAATGAAAGCGGCCACCGACAATCTCTGCATATTCTGGCCAGGCCGGCCAGGCCGCAATACTGTGGTGCATGAACACAAAGCCCATACCCGCCTCGAGCAGGTCAAGCAGGCCGCTTTTAAAGGCTTCCGTGGGCTGCACCAGTCCGGGCGGGTCCTCTGCCGTGAAGTTCAGTCCCGGCATGTCGTAACAGACACAGGCGTCGAAGCGGTCCTTCAGGCCGGGATTGAACAAGTATTGCGCCGCCGGCTGCTCAACCAGTGAGTAGGAAAAATCATCCAGCGTTTCAAACAGGCCACAGAAGGCATCGCGCTCGTAGGGATGGCCACGCGCGGTCACCAGCAGCTGCCGCGGGGCGGCATAATTGATGATGCTCACTGCCGCGGTCTAGCGCTTGTCGAAGGAAATATGCAGGTCGTTGAGTCCACGCAGAATCATATTAGGCCAGTGAGTGAGCGTGTTCTTGCCCTCGGTCAGGCGCCAGTTGGTGGTGCGCTTGAGCAGGTATTCCAACGCGACATTAACCTCCTTGCGGGCCAGCTGTGCACCCACGCAGAAGTGAACGCCCTGGCCAAAGGCCAGGTTGTCGTCGGCGTTGTGACGGCAGACATCCATTTTCTCAGGCTCATCAAACACGCGCTCATCGCGGTTGGCAGAGGCAAAGCGCACCATCAGCATTGAGCCCTCGGGAATAGCGACACCCCCCAGCTCAGTATCCTCTTTCACCACGCGCCACAGGCCACAGGAAGGCGTTGCCAGTCGCAGCACCTCTTCCACCGTATTGCGCACCAGCGAGGGGTCCGCGTTCAGCTTGTCGAATTGTTCGGGATTCTCGATCAGGTACTGAACAGCGGCGGCAATCGTGGCGCGGGAGGTTTCGTTACCGGCCACCAACAATTGCTGGATGATGCTCAGGAGCTCCTCCGTGGTGAGCAGGCGATCGTCGTCTATGCGCGCCTGGGCAAGGTCCGAAATGATATTGTCCTCGGGGTTTTGCCGCAGTTTCTCGATTTTGTCGACAAAGTAATGCTGGAAGGCCACGATCGCCTGGGCGTCCTCCAACTCCTTGTCCTCATCGGCAAAACGGCTCAAACGCGATCCGAAGCAATCGGACCAGTGACGGAACAGGTCGATATCTTCCCGCGGCACGCCGAGTTGATCGGAAATCACAAAGATCGGGAAAGGCACGCAAAAGCGGTTGAGCAAGTCCACCTCACCCTCGTCTATCCAGGTATCGATCAATTCATTGACGATCTCAACCATATAATCGGTCATGCCCTCCACCCGCTTGTTGGAGAACACCTTGTTCAACAGGGAGCGATAGACCCGGTGCCGGGGGGGATCCAGGGTCAGCAGGGTATCTGCCGTTGCCCAGCCCGTGGCATACACAGCCTCTGCCTCGGGGTTTTTCACCGGCACATTCAACTGCTCGGCGAAGTCATTGGAAAACACATCGGTGCGCTTTAGCGCCGACTTCACATCGTCATAGCGGCTGACAAAGAAAATATTGGTGTCGGGCAGTTGGTAGACCGGCGCCTCGTCCCGGGCCGCCCGGTAGAAATCAAAAGGACATTCGATAACTTCCGGGTCGAAAAAATCATACTCTGACAGTGCCTTACCCATGCTATAACCCCCATGTTTATTGGCATTCACTCATAATGGTGTTGGCCAAACCCTACGTGAATAAAAAAAGACAGTCAATTCTGTTTGTTTTTTTTAGGCCTGTCTGATAATTTTGCTAGTCTCATTAGATCTGCATCAAAAAATAAGAGGAAAACATCATGGATCTCGGCCTAAAAGGTAAAAAAGCGATCATCACCGGTGGCTCCAAAGGCATCGGCCGCGCGATCGCCAATCTGTTAATCGCTGAAGGCGCCGATGTTGCCATCTGCGCGCGCAACGAAGAAGAAGTGAATAGCGCTGTCGCCGCCCTGTCAGAATCCGGCAAGGCCATCGGTGCGGCCGTGGATGTGGCCGACAAAGCCGCATTGCAGGGCTGGATCGCCAGTGCCGCCGAGGAACTGGGCGGAATTGACATCCTGGTACCCAATGTCAGCGCCGGCGGTGGCCAAATGGACGAGAACGGCTGGCGCGCCAACCTCGATGTCGACATACTCGGCACCACCAACGCCATTGAGGCGGCCATGCCCTCGCTGCAGGCCTCCGATGCGGCTTCTATTACTATTATCGGTACTACCGCGGCGGTTGAGGACTTCCTCGGCCCGCAAACCTATAACGCCATGAAAGCCGCCCTGATCGTTCACGCCCAGGGCCTGGCCCAGGCCTATGGCGGCGCCGGCATCCGCGTCAACACCGTTTCCCCCGGCCCCATCATGATAGAAGGCGGCGCCTGGGACTTTATCAAGGCCAACATGACCGAGATTTATGACAGCACCCTGGCCAACCAGCCCTCGGGCCGTATGGGCACTGCCGAGGAAGTGGCCAACGCGGTCGCCTTCCTCGCCAGCCCGGCCGGCAGCTGGGTTACCGGGGTCAACCTGGTGGTCGATGGCGGATTTACCAAGCGCGTACAGCTGTAAGCGCTGCCATGTCTGAGCCTGCTGTTTCAAAAAGCGACCGTCTCGACGTCTACCTGGTAGCCGGGGGCAAGTACCACAATATTGACTACGCCCGGCTAGAGTTGCTCAAGTTGATTGCCGAGCAGCCGCGCCTGAAAGTAAAGATCGGCGCTGACTATAGTGATCTCGATGAAATCTGCGCTGCCGACTTCATCATTAGCTATACCTGTGACGTCATGCCTACGGCTGAGCAGACCGAGCGTCTGTGCGAAGCGGTGCGGGGTGGCAAGAAGTGGTTTGCCCTGCACGGCACCAATTCCATCCTGCGTTTCCTCGACGACGGCCGGGTCAACAGCCCGCGTGAGAACGAGCCCTTCATGGAACTGCTGGGAAGCCAGTTTCTGTCGCATCCACCCATCATGCCTTACGACGTGGAAGTGAGCGATCCGGAGCACCCACTGGTCAAGGACATTCCAACCTTCACAGTTGATGACGAGCTGTACCTGTCAGTACATCACGGCGAGCAGCACATGCTCCTGCACACCCACTGGTCCGGCATTACCGAGGCCTTTGTTGACGACAAGTGGGAAAGCGACGAGCCGCGGCCCTGCATGTACCTGCACCCCTACGGTGAGGGCGAGGTCTTGTACCTGACCCTGGGTCACTGCCGTGGCAAATACGATATGCAGCCCATGATCGAGGAATACCCGGAGCCGGAGTTCGGCGCCTGGAAAACCGACGAGTACTATGAGCTGCTGCGGCGTGGCCTGCGCTGGGCCATGGGCACGCTCTAGGAGCCAGGCAATGGATCTCGAATTCACCGAGGAAGAGCAGGCGTTCCAACTGGAAGTGCGCAGTTTCCTGCAGGAGAACTTCCCGGATCATATTCGTGAAGCCACCGCCAGGACCACCACGGTATTCGTAGACGCCGGACCTGCCCTGGAGTGGCAAAAAATCCTGGTGGATAAAGGCTGGGCGGTGCCCAGCTGGCCCAAGGAGTGGGGTGGCACAGGCTGGACGCCAACCAAGAAGTATATTTTTACCATGGAGTGCGCCCGGGCCGGCACGCCCGGCTACAACCCGCTGTCACTGAGCCTGCTGGCGCCGGTGTTATTTGGCTTTGGCAGCGAGGAGCAAAAGCAGCAATACCTGCCGAAAATGCTCAGTGGCGAAGACTACTGGTGCCAGGGCTTCTCCGAGCCGGGTTCCGGTTCAGATCTTGCCAGTCTCAAGCTCAAGGCTGAACGGCAGGGCGATCACTACCTGGTCAATGGCTCCAAGCTCTGGCAGACACATGCCCAGTTCGCTAACAAGATATTTTGCCTGGTGCGCACGGACAACTCCGGACGCCCCCAGGCCGGCATCAGCTTCCTGTTGATAGACATGGCAACCCCAGGCGTCACGGTGGAACCCATCATTACCATGGGTATGGATCACGAGGTCAACCAGGTCTTTTTCGAAGACGTCAAAGTGCCGGTCGAAAACCTGGTAGGCGAAGAAGGTGATGGCTGGAAGTGCGCCAAGTACCTGTTGGAGTTTGAGCGCGGTGGCGGCAGCTCGGCACACACGCGCAGGGCCGAACTGGAACACCTGAAAGACATTGTCGCCGACACCGCCGAGGGCAACCCGGATTTCAACGCTGACCTGGGCTACTCAAAGGCCATCGCGGCTATCGAGATCGACCTGAAAGCACTGGAAATGACCGAACTGCGAATCCTCTCAGCACTGTCGGAAGGCAAGATGCCAGGGGCTGAGTCGTCTATATTGAAGCTGAGTACAGTGGACATTGAACAGCGCACTCACCAGTTGGCCATGGACGTCATCGGCTACCACGGCCTGCCCTTCAAGCAAGATGACATTGGTCCCGATTACGCTGCCCCGGTAGTGCCCACCTATCTCAATAGCCGTGCCGCATCAATTTTTGGCGGCAGCCAGGAAGTACAGCGCAACATCATTGCCAAGGCGGTGCTGGGTCTATGATCCGGCGCAGCCTGAGGAGCATCTCCCATGCAAGCTGAAGCTCTCAAGCAGGAAGCAAAAATTCTGCTGGACCTGGTCGAACGCGGTAGCTGCACCCTGGCCGACAGCATCATGGAAATTGACAGCGCCGAGTATTCCGATGCGGCCCTGTTCGAGCGTGAACGCATCGAGTTGTTCCGCAATTACCCCCAGTTTATTGGCCCCAGTTGCATGCTGCCTGAGGCCGGCGATTTTTACGCCTATGACGATACCGGCATCCCGCTGCTGATAGTGCGCAAACACGATGGCAGCCTCGGTGGCTACCTCAATATTTGCTCCCACCGCGGCGCGCCACTGGCCGAGGGCGTGGGACAGGCGAAGAAGCAGCGCATGTTCTCCTGCCCCTACCACGCCTGGTCATACGATCTCGATGGGCAGCTTATCGGGGTTCCCTTCGGTAAAGACGGCTTCACAGAAATGGACAAGGGCAGCCGCTGCCTGACGTCGGTGCAGGTCGAGGAGAAGGACGGCATGATTTTCGTTATGCCTAATCCGGAGCTTAAATTTGCCGTTGAGGATGCTATCGGCGGCATAGGCCAGCAAATCGAGGGTTTTGGCTTCGAAAATCATCACCTGCTGGGTATCAAGCGCGTGGAGACCAACATCAGCTGGAAGCTGAACATGGACACCTTCCATGAGTTTTACCACTTCGACGCCCTGCACCCGGACACGATAGCGCAGATGAGCTACAACAATATCTGTCACTACCAGCAGTTTGGCCGCAATCACTCCATGAGTTCACCGACCCTGCAGATCAACGAATTGAAAGCGCAGGATGAGGCCGACTGGAATCCGCGTAGCTACCTCAGCTTTGTTAACTACATTTTCCCCAACACGGTTATCTTCGTGGTTGAGGATCACTTCCAGACCTGGCGGGTCTACCCCATCGACCAGCAAAAATCGGTGGTATACCACAGTATGTTTCTGCCAGAGGCGCCGGCAACAGAGGCCGAGCGCGAAGAGAAAGAAGCCTTCTTCCAGATGATTAACGATGTTGCGGTCACCGAGGATTACAACCTGGTGGAAAAAATTCAGCGCTCTCTCAACGCCGGCCTCGAGCGCTCGGTGCTGGCAGGGCGCAACGAACCGGGTGTACAGAATATGCACCGCCAAATTCGCGATATGCTGTCGCCCGCCGACATCATTCGCATGCACAACTAATTCACTCAGAGACAGGAGAACCACTGTGGCCATCCCCAAGGAGAAGCTGCTGCGGGCCTACCGCCAGATGAAAGTCATTCGCGAGTTCGAAGAACGAACCCACGCGGAAATAATGAACGGGCAGATTGCCGGTTTTACCCACTTGTATACGGGTCAGGAGGCCAACGCGGTTGGTGTCTGTGAGCACCTGTCAGATGCGGACACCATCATCTCCACTCACCGCGGACACGGCCATTGCATCGCCAAGGGCGCTGACGTGATTGGTATGATGAAAGAGCTGTTCGGCTCCTCCGAGGGCCTGTGCAAGGGCAAGGGAGGCTCCATGCACGTGGCGGACATCGACAAGGGCATACTCGGCGCCAACGGCATTGTGGCTGGCGGACCACCGATTTCAGTGGGCTCCGCGCTCGCGGCCAAGATTCGCGACAATGGCAACGTGGCTGTGTCCTTTTCCGGCGATGGCTCGGTCAACCAGGGCACCTGCTTCGAAGCGATGAACCTGGCCGTGGTCTTGCAAGTCCCTGCTGTATTCGTCATTGAGAACAACTATTACTCGGAGCACACCAACATCAGCTATGCGGTGGGCTGTGACGACCTCAAGGCTCGCACCGAGGGCTTTGGCTTCCCGGTATTTGTCGCCGACGGCTCGGATTTCTTTGATGTCTACGAGGCTGCAGGCAAGGCTATTGAGCACGCCCGCTCCGGCAAGGGGCCAGCCGGTATTTTCGCCGAGCAGGGTCGCTATCACGGACACTTTGTCGGCGACCCGCAGACCTATCGCGCCGAGGGCGAGCTGGATGACCTGCGGGAAAACTCCGATTGCCTGAAGAAATTCCGCGAGAAAATGGCGGAGACCGGCGAAGTCAGTGCCGAGGAACTGGACGCAATCGATGCCGAGGTCATGGCACTGATAGACCAGGCAGTGGCGGAAGCCAAAGCGGCTGACCGGCCTACCGCCGAGCAGGTGACAGTCGACGTTTACGTGAACTACGCGTCTTAAGGAAGCAGGGAGAAAATCATGTCAGAAAAAACAATGCGTGATGCAATTAACGAAGCCCTGCACCAGGCCATGGCCGCAGATGATTCTGTATTTGTTATTGGCGAGGACGTGGCCGGCTGCAATGGCAGCCAGGGTGACGTCGGCAGTGTAGGTGGCGTATTTGGCGTCACCTCCGGCTTGTACAAGGAATTTGGTCCCAATCGCTGCATCGACACACCGATTTCAGAATCGGCCATTGTCGGCGCGGCGGCTGGAGCGGCCCTGGTGGGTATGCGCCCGGTCGCAGAAATCATGTTCGCTGACTTTATCGGCGTCTGCATGGACCAGATCGTTAACCAGATGGGCAAGTTCCGCTACATGTTTGGTGGCAAGAGCACCTGTCCGGCGGTGATTCGTTTTGCTTCCGGTGGCGGCTTCAGCGCCGCCAGTCAGCACAGCCAGTCCATGTACCAGGTCATGACCTCATTTCCCGGCCTCAAGGTAGTCATTCCGTCCAATGCTTATGATGCCAAGGGTTTGATGCTGCAGGCCATTGCTGAGGATGATCCCGTCCTGTTCTTCGAGCCGAAGGCCTTGTACCAGGAAGCCTGCGAGGTGCCTGACGAGATGTACACCATTCCCTTTGGCGAAGCGGCTTTCGTACGCGAAGGTGACGACTGCACGGTAGTGGCATTCGGCCAGATGGTACCCAAGGCAGCAGCCGCCATCGACGCCCTTGAGGCCGATGGCATCAGCTGTGACCTGATTGACCCGCGCACCAGTTCCCCACTGGATACCGGTGCCATACTGGAAAGCGTAGAAGCCACAGGCAGGCTGGTCGTCGTTGATGAGTCCCCGCCCCGCTGCGGCCTCACCGCGGATATCGCCGGTCTGGCCGCTGACAAGGCTTTCAAAGCTCTCAAGGGTCCGATCAAGCAAGTCTGCGCGCCGCACAGCCCAACGCCATTCTCGCCTGAGCTGGAAGCTGCTTACCTGCCCGGAATCGACAAGATACAGGCTGCCATCAAGGAAACCATGGCATGAGTGATATCTATCCCATCGCGGTGCCCAAGTGGGGCATCGAGATGGTCGAAGGCACGATCAACACCTGGAACAAATCCGAAGGCGATGCTGTCGCCAAGGGTGATGAAGTGTTCGAAATGGAATCGGACAAAATCGTCAACGTCTGGGACTCGCCGGTGGACGGTGTGCTGCGCCGCATCATTGCCCAGGAAGGCGATACACATCCGGTTGGCGCCCTGCTCGGTATTATCACCGCCGCCGATATTGACGACGCCACCATCGATGCCTTTATCGCTGACTTTGCCGGCGCCGCCGAAAGTGACGCACCGGCAGAGACCGCCGCTCCCGCCAAGGCAGCCGCCCCGGGTAACGACGCGGCAACCCGCTCCAGCCCCACCGTGCGGCGCCTGGCTGAAGAGCTGGGTGTGGATTTGAATACCGTCACCGGTACCGGTCGTCGCGGCCGTATAACCGAGGAAGATGTGCAGGCGGCCGCCAGTGGCGGCGGTGATTCAGCCGCTGCGGCGGACGATGTGGAAATCATCCCGCTGTCGGCCACCCGCAAGACCATTGCCAAGCGCCTGACCGAGGCCAAGCAGCAGATACCGCACTTCTACCTGACCGTGGACTACCAGCTCGATGGCTTGCTGGCTCACCGCAAGCAGCTCAATGACAGTGGCGACAGCAAGGTGTCGGTCAACGACCTCATCGTCTTGTGTGTGTCTCGCGCGCTCATGAAAGAGCCACGGGTGAACGTGAACCTGGTGGGCGATGACATTCACCAGTTCAAGAATGCCAATATCTCGGTGGCGATCGCCACCGACGAGGGTCTCTACCCCGCTACCATTCGCGGCGTGGAGGGCAAGTCCGCAGCCGAGATTTCAGCGGCCACCGCCGAACTGGCCGACAAGGCCAGGACCGGCAAGCTGACCAAGGACGATATTTCCGGCGGTTCCTTTACCGTCTCCAACCTGGGCATGTTCGGTGTCAGCAACTTCACCGCCATTGTAAATCCACCCATGGGTGCCATCCTGGCCCTGGGCAAGGGCGAAGAGAAGGTGGTGGTGAAGGATGGCAAGCCGGCGGTGGCGACCGTAATCAGCGCCACCCTGTCCTGTGATCACCGGGTCATCGATGGCGCCGTTGGTGCGCAATTCCTGCAGGTCCTGGGTGAGGAAATCGCCGCCCTGTAGCAATCTTCTAGCGCTTGTTGACGGTCCCGATCAGGGGAATTCCATTCTCGCCAGAAGGTATATAGACGGTGGTATGGTTCGGCGATGAGGCCATCTTCAATTGCGCGTTGATGGCTTCATGCTGCAGATAGTTCTGCGTCAGGGTTGAGTTAATAATGCGCTGGGCCTCGGCGATTCCCTTGGCTTCTTCTATGCGTATTTCCGCATCTTTCACGGCAATTTCCCGCTGGGTTTCTTTTTCGTCCAGCAGCTGTTTGGCGGCCAGCTTTTTCTCTACCGCTTCCGTCACCACTTTCGGATAGTCGATGTTTCCCACAACACCGGAGCTGGCAACGAAGGGGGTACCCTCCAGGTACTCGACCAACTCCGCCATGACACCAGCCGCAATTTCATCGCGACGCTCTTTCACTTCCCGGCTCTCCAGTGTCTGCACGTGCTTCCTGACCATGGCGCGCAAGGGCTCCTTGATATACCGGTTGTAGAACTCGGAACCCGCGTACTCCTCAACCACAGCGCGGATGGTGTCCGGCTTGACCTTAATGATGGTCTGGAAACGAAAGGCAATATTCAGCTCGTCCCGGGCCAGGATGTTAAAAGACTCCGCGTAGGTCCGGGGCCGGAAATCAACATTCTCCACCTCGTTGCGCCACAGCGAAACGCCATAGTTCTGCGGCCCCTTCAGGGCACCCCGAAAGCCACCCTTGCCCCACACCCTGGGGTTTTCCCTCACATAGCCTTCATGACCAGGCGGCGTGGCTGGGTTGGTGCAACCATACAGGCTGCTGATGGCGAGCAAAAAGGCCAGAACGAGATATTTTGACATGGTGACTCCAGAGGTGTGGATTACAAACTCCAGTTTACCGCTTATCTGCCTGAGGTGAAGATGGCTCCGCCGTCTGGCAGCGCAACCCCGCTTGCCGCTAACCATGCCGCCGGGCTATGTGATTGATTTATTGAGCGAGACCGCTACACTCCCATGACGCTATTTTGCTCATCATTACCTCTTATATATTTACAGGACAACATCATGTTGAAAATGCTCAAGAAAATATCCCTGCTGGGTCTGCTGGCAGCAGCGCTGATCGCACCTGGCGCCATGGCCGGTTCCACAGTGCTGGACCGGGTCGTTGACTTCAAGGTTCTCAAGGTCGGTATGTCCGGTAACCAGCCGCCGATGAACTCCAACAGCCGCAGCGGCCAATTGATCGGCTACGAAGTAGACCTGGCCCGGGCCCTGGCCGCTTCCATGGGCGCTCGCCTGGAAATCGTCACCATGCCCTTCGGCGACTTACTGGCAGCGCTGGACAAGGAAAAAGTCGACATGGTCATGTCTGGCATGGCCATCACCGCGGCACGCAGCCGGGATGTGAGCTTTGTCGGCCCCTACATGATGTCCGGCAAATCTATCCTCACCAAATCCACCCTGCTGGCGCGAGCCACCGATTCCAGGGAATTCAACCGCGCTGAGCTGAAGTTGGCCGCGCTGGAGAATTCTACCAGCGAGATCTTTGTACAAACCGCGGCGCCCGACGCCACCCTGGTGCGTGTCAAGGACTACGATGCCGCTGTGGATATGGTTATCGCCGGTGAAATAGATGCGCTGGTCGCTGATATGCCCATCTGTGTGCTGTCTGTACTGCGCTACCCCAATGCCGGCCTGGCAACACTGCAGTCACCCCTGTCGATCGAACCCTTCGGTATTGCCGTGCGCAAGGATGACCCGCAGTTTGCCCAATTGGTCGATAACTACCTGGACACTTTCGGCAAGATGGGCATGCTCAATCAGCTGCGCAAGAAGTGGTTTGAAGACAAGTCCTGGATTGCCGCCCTGCCCTGATCGAGCGTAACAGCCAGTTCAGAGAGGCCGGCATATGCCGGCCTTTTTTATGCCCTGCTGAAACGGGTAGCGGGGTCGTCTGCAGCCCATCCCCTAAGCCACCTGGCTGGGGTCCTGTTCAGAGCCCTGCAGTTTATCGGTCAGCCGCTCGAAAAACTCCTGCATGAAGTCGCGGAACGCACGCATACGGGCGTTGGTGCGAACATCGACATGGGTAAGCAGCCAGATTTCCGAGCCCTTGATAGCCGGTACTGCCCGCATACGCACCAAATCGGGGTCCGCCTCGCCAATGGCCAGCGGCAACATGCTAACCCCGAAGCCCTCCTTAATGGCGTCCGCGGCCACCCCGGGGGAGTCGGTAATCAGGCTCACCCTGGCCCAGGGGAAGTAGCGCTTCTCCCAACTGTCTTGTGCATCCTTGAGATGAGTCTGGCTAATCACCTGCTGCACGTCTTCCAGGGCAGGGCTTGCGCCGGCCAGGTTGTATACGCCGACCAGCATGGGCGCCAGCCGGTTGCCCACCAGGTCTTCGGGTGGCTGCTCGGTCACGCGAAACGCCACATCGGCCTCGCGCATACCCAGGTCATAAGCGCGCGTACTCAGGCTAAGATCTATAAGGATTTCAGGGTATTGGGCCGTGAACTCGCGAATGGCGGGTAGCAGGAAGGTGCGACCCATGGGTTCCGGTGCTGTCACCCGGATAGTCCCGCACAGGGCGGTCGCCTGCCCCAATACCTGGCGCTCCACTCCCACCGACTGGGCCTCCATCTGCTCGGCAGCATCAAAGGCCAGCTGCCCCGCAGGGGTGATCGCATAACTGTGGCCGGTGCGGTCAAACAAGCTGGTGCCGAGTTGTTCCTCCAGGCTGCGAATGCGCCGGATAACGGTCGCATGGTTCACCTCCAGGTCCCGTGCCGCGCCGCTCATAGAGCCGGATCGAGCCACCGCCAGCAAAAATCGTAGATCATCCCAATTCATCATCTGTGCATAAATTCCGATTAATTGTGCAACATTAGCCAATATACATGCGAATACGCACAGTATAGTCTAAATCCTGGTTCGATACCTATTGTGGATCGACCAGGTTCAACAACGAAAATCCATAGTCCATAGCTAAGGTATTTATTATGTCTATTTCAAAAAGCATCTACGCAGGCATCGGTTCGGCCATTTTGGTTTCAGCTTTTTCAGCCCCGGTATTTGCCGGCCCCAGTGAAGCACTGGCCGCCTGCAAAACCGAAATAGCCAGCGATTCACGCTTCAGCCAGTATGCGGCCGTGCTGCAGAGCACCGATGAGATCAAGCGTCGCGGTCGTTTTACCAAGTTCGAGATCAAGGTAAACGCCAGGGCCGAAGACGGTGCCAGCGCCTCCTGGGTCGCCAACTGCAAGGCACGCAATAGCGGCCTGGTTGAGACACTGGAGTTGGTACAGGTAGCTGGCGACAGCGATCAGCGAGTCGCCAAGACCGGTAACTAATAACTGGCAGGACGTCCCGCCCGTTTGCTGTTTCAGCTGCGGGCGGGTGCCCCCTCGGGCGTTTTAAACAACTCGGCCGTAGTCGCTCCAGCATCATAGCGCGCCTGTTGTGCACGGATCATATCCAGTGCCGGTTGCGCGCTTTGCTGAAATGTCTGTTGCTCGCGCTGCAGGGCTTCCTGCAGCGGAAGCTCCTGGCAGTCTGCCATTGTTTGTTTGCACAGGCGCAGCGCCTCTACCGGCTGCGCAGCTAACTGCTGCGCCCAGGCCAGGGCCTCGCGCTCTGCCCCACCCTCTTCCACCAGTCGATTTATCGCGCCGGCATGGTAGAGCCGCTCGGCTGTCACCCAGTGGCCGCTGAATGCCATTTCACTGGCCAGGCCGCGACCAACCAGGGTATTGAGCCGGCTGATGCCGCCTACCCCGGGGGTAATACCAATATGAATTTCCGGTTGGGCAAACAAGGCCTGGCGCTCCGCGACCCGCAGATCGCAGGCCCAGCCCAGTTCGCAACCACCACCACAGGTATTGCCGTTGATGGCCGCGATGCTTACCAGTGGCGGTCGTGACAGGCCATTGATGGCCCGAAACCAACCCAGGCCATCGCCGGTAGTCGCCTCTCCCTCAAGCGCGGCTTGCAAATCCCTGAGCCAGGCGTGTTCCAACCAATGACCCGGGGCCGCTGAAGAGATGACCACCACGCGCAGATCTCGCTGGACGCACTGATCCAGCGCATCGGCCAGACTACCCACCGCCGCCCAGCACAGCTGGTTTTGCCGGCCGCGATCAGCAAAGCGTATCAGGCCAACGCCGTCGGCGGCCTCGCTAAGGCTGAGCTCGAAGTCTGAATCAGACATCAGCCCTGGCGCGATTCCAGGAATTTGGCCGTGGCATCTGCCATCTTGTCGCCATCATAGGTAATGGATTTGGTCGGGGTAACCTCGATCACCACCCGGTCCTCGGTATCGAGAAACTCGACGAAGATCTCCGGCGGGTCAATCACCCCGATGGCCGCGGCAAAGTCCGGGTAAAACTTGTCCTTCACCTCGCGGCTCTCGTGCACCTCGGCGGTGCCCTTGTAAGTCAGTGCCTTGCCCACCTGCATGTCCGTACCGTTGCTGGTAACAACGATGCAAACCCGCGGGTCTCGCCGGATGGCGGGGATACGCTTGCGGTGGCGGGTGGCGGTCAGCCAGAACTTACCGTCGCGAAAGATGTAGGACATGATAACGCCCACCGGCTCACCGGCCTTGTTGGTCCAGATAAAGGTGCATTCCTTTTGCTTGTCCAACAGCTCCTGCTCGCGATCTGCATCCATGCCGTACATGCGCACATCATCGTAGTTACTGGTTGCTTCCGCCATTTTGTTTTCTCCTGTTACAGCTGCCGTATTTAGTCTGAGACATGGACCAATTGTTTGCCGATATTGTCACCGGCGAACAGGGCCATCAGCGCGTCGGGCATATGCTCGAAACCTTCCAATACCGTTTCCTGACTCTTCAATTTACCGCTGGCGAGATTTTCGCCCAGGAACTGCATCGCCTCGCCAAAGCGCGGCAGGTAATCGAGCACGATGAAACCTTCCATGCGAGCACGGCGGAAGACCAGGTTGAAATAATTTTTCGGCCCGGGAATTTCACCAGTCAGGTTATAACGCGAGATACCACCGCAAATGATCAGTCGGGCATTGTCAGCGATGTTAGCCAGGGCGATATCGAGAATCTCACCACCCACGTTGTCAAAAAATATGTTGACGCCATCGGGGCACAATTCCTTCACCCGCTGTGCCTGGTCTTCATCACGATAGTTGATGGCGGCATCAAAACCCAGGTCCTGGGTCAGCCAGTCGCACTTCTGCTGGTTGCCGGCAATACCGATCACCGTGCAGCCCTTGAGCTTGGCCAGTTGTCCAACCACCGAACCGGTGGCGCCGGCAGCGCCGGAAATCAGCACTACATCACCTTCCTTCGGTTCACCTATGTCCAGCAATCCAAAGTAGGCTGTCAGCCCGGTAATACCCAGCAGGGACATCGCCGAGGTAATGGGAACACCGGCCGGCACCGGGTTCAGGGGGGTATTCTTGCCATCACTGACCACATACTCCTGCCAACCAAAACCGCCGGCAACGATATCGCCCTCGGCATAATCGGGGTGCCGGGATTCGATGACACGGCCAACACCATTGCCACGCATGACCTCACCAATATTCAATGGCGCCACATAGTCCGCCCGGTTCTCCATCCAACCGCGCATGGCGGGCTCGACGGCAAGGTACAGGGTCTGTATCAATACTTCCCCGTCCCCGGCAGCGGGCATTTCGCTCTCCACCAGCTTGAAGTCGCTGTGCTTGATATCTCCAACCGGGCGGGCGTCGAGCAGGAACTGCTTGTTCATAGTTCTCCATCCTTAATCTGTTGGCGCAGCACGTCCTTACGCACCTTGCCGCTGGGTGTCCGTGGCAGGTCATCGACAATGACCAGCTTCTCGGGAATTTTCTGCCTGGCCAGGCCCTGGCTGTCGGTAAAGCGGGCGACCTCTTCCAGGCTGGGCGGCGCCGTCGCGTCGGCCGGGATGACCAGGGCGCAGACGCCCTCACCAAGCCGCTCGTGGGGCATGGACACAACCGCTGCCTCCTTGATGGCGGGATGGTGGTGCAGCGCGTCTTCAATCTCCTTGGCGCTGAGGTTCTCGCCACCGCGGATAATAATGTCCTTCTTGCGGTCCGTAATCAGCACCGCACCCTCCGCGGTGATCTGGCCAATGTCCCCGGTCAGGAAGAAGCCATCAGCGGTATGGGCCTCGGCATTCTGCTCTGCGTCGGCATATCCGAGCAACATGCCAGGACCACGCGCGGCGATCTCACCGTCTTCCCCGACGCCCACTTCATTGCCCTCATCGTCAAGAATCTTGACCTCGAAGGCATACAACTGGCCATCCGTGGTGGCCGCCAGTTCCGGGTTATCGCGCCAGCCATAACTCACCAGGGGCACCTCGGTACTGCCGTAGACACGCACCGTGATGCAGTTGTCCAGCACCTGGTAAGCGCGTCGTATCAACTGTGGTGGCACGCCGGCGCCACCACAGGAGAACTGGCGCATGCTGGGCAGCCCGTCCTGGCGGCGCTCCGCTGCATCCAGCAGTTCCAGCAGGAAAGGGGTGGCGCCGACCGTCATGGTACCGCCCACCTTATGGATATAATCGATTGCCGCGTCGGCGTCCCAACGCTCCATCAATGCCGAGCGCGCCTCACTCATAAAACTCATATTGATACCGCTGGAATAGCCGGTGATGTGGGTAACCGGCGATGGCATAACCATGACATCACTGGCGCTTATGCCACTGTGGCGGATGGAACACTGCTGCACATAGTTGAGCGTGTTGTGACTGTGCAAAACCGCCTTGGGGAAACCGGTGGTACCGGAGGTGTAGAGCCTGCACTTGGGCAGATTGGGGTCTATTGCCGGCAGCGACTCCAGGGCGACGGGTTCATTCTCGAGCAGGTTTTCAAAGCGCAATACGTCGGGATAATCCTGTTCCGCCCGCACCGTTACCAGGTGCTGCAATTCAGGCAACTCCGGGCGCAGGGCCAGCATCGTGTCAATATAATTGATTGAGCGGAACTGCTCGGGGATGAAAAATACCCGGGTGGCGGCGTCCTTGAGAATATAGGCCAACTCCGCGCCGCGATAGATCGGCACAATGGGATTCACCACCAGGCCCAGTGCCGCGGCCGCGATATCAATCGGTACCGCTTCACGCCAGTTGGGCAATTGAAAACTGACAACATCCCCGGCTTCAACACCCAGCGCCTGCAGGGCAGTGATTAGCCTGCGCGCCTCCAGCGCCAGTTGACCGTAGCTGGCATCGGGCTCGTTCTCGAGGAATATGGCGACCCGGTCCGGGTGCAGTTCAGCCTTTCTCCAGGCCTCCCGGGCAATCGTGGTATTAGCCCACTGCTCACCGTCGCGGGCGATGCGCGCGGGCAAAGCTGCCGCCCAGTCTGCCACCGGCTCAGCGGCAGGCTGTTCATTGGCGCTCATGCCGTCAGGTATTTGTCCAGGGTCTGGTGGAAATGGCGGATGCGCACTTCCTGGTAATTGGCCAGGGTCACCGCACCCTTCTTCGATGCCTTCATGCCCCGCTGGACCTGGGGCAGATTGGAGCCGTCCTGGTCGAACACCCGCGCCAGACCAGCGCCCATCACATCGGCCGCTGTGTTAAAGGGTTCGTCGATTCCCAAGCGGACTGTGGTGACATCCTCAGGTGCTTCTTCACCTTCCGGGAAACGGGTCAGCAGGAAAATATCCATAATACAGCTGTCCACATCATCACCATTGGGGCGGTGCCGGTAGGTGATACAGGTGCTGTAACCCGCCCAGGGGGCAAAGTTCGGGAACAGCAGGTAGAGCGTCGAATCCATGAGTTCCGACATCGTGGTTTCACCCTCGAGATCTTTACCCACCTGCTCATTCACGGTCTCCAGGGTCATCTCCGCCAGTTTCTCGCGGGCGGTCTGGCCGGGCTCCAGTTGCGGTGTCTCTTCCGCGCCTGCCAGCTTCATCATGGCATCCATGGAGTCCTGCTCGGAGAACTCCTCCGCGTTGCTTGGATTGGGGACACCATAAGAGGTGATGGTGCGGCTGACGTTATCGCCCCAGACATCGTATTGGGAATTATCAATGCCCTGGAAGGGCATTAGCTGAGGGTGGGTCGCGATTGCATGGTAGGACTCGATAAACGCCTCCACCGCCGCCTTCCAGTTACAGCCGATGACCTTCTCCACATGCATGGATACATAACGCTGTTCGTGCTTCCACTCCTTGAAGTGCTCGGGAATGATGCCCATGTATTCTTCAAGCGCCGGCGCGTTGTCATCCATGTTGATCAGCACCCAACCACCCCAGGTGTCCACACGCACTTCCGGCAGGGAAAACTCCCCTTCTTCGATATGCGGGAAATCCCACTGGCAGGGGGCGCCCTTGAATTCGCCACTGAGCGACCAGGCAAAGCCGTGGTAGGGGCAACGCAGTTCCTCGGTCTCGCCGGCGCCACGCTTCAGCGCCCGCCCGCGGTGCAGGCAGGAGTTGTGAAAAGCCTTCAGCTCGCCTGACTCGGTGCGGGTGATGAGTATAGAAAAGTTCACGATATCGTAAACAAAGTAGTCGCCCGGCTTCTTGAGCTGACTTTCCCGGCAGGCCATCTGCCAGGTCTTGGTCCACATTTTTTCGACTTCCAGGTCGAAAAACTCCCGCGAGGTCCAGCGATCGATGGGCAGGTCATCCGACCCCAGGTAGGTGTCTGTGCTGTCGCGCAAAGATGCGGGAACATCAACGTTCTCCACATCCAGCAGGTCCTGGAAACTGTAAGAGGGATCGCGAGCCGCAATCTGCTCGTCAGTAAGCTTCACTTTCTCATTCATTAGGTTCGCCTCTTTTTGTTATGTCAGCGCTGCAATATCGTCACGGCGCTGATACCTGGTGCGCCGTAGACATGGCTATAGGCCAATTTGGGGTCGCCGGGCACTTGCCTGGCACCACCTTCGCCACGCAATTGCACCACGTTTTCATGAATTTGCCGCAGGCCGGAAGCGCCGATCGGCTCACCGTTGGCAATACAACCACCATCGGTATTTACCGGCAGGCGACCGTTAATTCCGGTTTCACCATTGAGCAACATATGCTCCTGCTCACCGTCCTCGCAGAAGCCGTTTTCAGACATGTGCATGATTTCAGCGCCAGCTTCCGTGTCCTGTAGCTGGGCCACGCCAATATCCTTGGGACCGACTCCAGCCATCTCGAAGACCGCATTGGACGCATCGACGGTAGGCCCGGCAATATGCTCAAGAGCCTGGGACGGAGCGAATACCTCGAAGGAGCCATAGCGGCGCGAGCGCAGTGCCGCACCTTTGATAATGACCGGCTTGTCGGTGTACTTCCGGGCCTGGTCGGCACTGCATACCAGCAGGGCCACGCCGCCCTCAGAGGGCGAGCAGAACATATACTTGGTGAGGGGGTCATTGACCATCATTGAGTTGAGGATTTCCTCCTCGCCGATAGGCGTCTGGCGCCAGGCATTGGGATTGAGCGCGCCGTTTTGGAAGGCTTTCTCCGCAACCTTGGCCAGGGCCCGGGAGCTAACCCCGAAGTCATTCATGTACTTGGTGATTTTCATGGCAAAGAACTGGGTAGTGAGCATCATCCCCGCCTCGCCATACCAGCCACCAATTCCCAGGCTCTTGGGGTCAGCGTTGAAGGCGCCACGATCATGTTTGTCAAAACCCACCACCAGGCCCAGCTCAAACTCGCCGGACTTGATCGCGTTATAGGCAGACATCAGTGAACTACCGCCAGTGGCACAGCCGTTGGCGACATTGGTGAATGGCAGCCCGGTCAGACCCAGCTCATTAACCAGCGCATCGGCGCTGCCGGCACTAAAGCTGCCGCCGTAGGCAAACTGCACATCGCCCCACTCGACGCCGGCGTCTTTCATTGCCGCACGGGCCGCATAGGCGCCCTGCTGCAAGCCGCTGCGCTCGGGGGTACGGCCAAAGGGGTGCATTCCGATTCCGACAATCGCTACGTCCACGGTTCAGGCTCCTGTCGCTGCCGCTGAGCCCAGTGGGCTAAAGGCAAAGTTAATGATTTCGGTGCCGTCAGGCTCGGTGCGGAAGGGGTAGAACACCACCTCCATATCCATGCCGATCTCCAGCTTCTCGGGGTCACTCTCAGTCAAACGCCCTTCCACCCGCACGCCACCCGGCAACTCCACGTAGCCCACACCATAGGGCTTGAAGGTCTCCTGGGTTTCGCCGCTGTTATAGGGGCTCTTGGGCATGAAGCGCTGCACGGTATACGTCCACAGCGTGCCCTGGCGGGGCAGCTCTTCCACCTCCACCTGGGTTGAGCAACAGGCAAGACAACTGCTCTGTGCCGGGAACGCGGCACGACCGCAATCCTGGCAACGGGATCCAAGCAAGGCAGGGTTTTCCGCCGGCCAGGTAAAAATTCCGTCGCCGATGGGTTTCGTCAGTTCATGAGCCGACATAACACACTCTGTATTGTTAATCTTATGGTGATCAGTAATACTAGCAGGCCATTTTGCTAAAAAACAGTATGGTTTGTTTCTTTTTAGGAGAGCCCCATGTCAGACACTGCCGATGAGCTAGCAATCCGCGACCTGGTCGCCCGTTACATAGACGCGGTAAATCGCCACAACCAGGATGACTGGGCCGCCACCTGGAGCGAAAACGCCAGCTGGAACCTGGTCGGTATGGAGGTCAGCGGTCGCCAGGCGATCGTCGAATTGTGGGTCGGCGCCATGTCCGGCTTCGACTTCGCCCTGATGATGTTGAACTCCGGCACGGTGCAGATCAATGGCGACAGCGCGACCGGCCGCTGGTACGTGACCGAGCACCTCAAGCCCTGCGACGGCGACGCCAATACCACCCTGGGCGTGTATGAAGATGAGTACGCAAAAGAAAACGGCGAGTGGGTATTCACTCGCCGCCAGTACCACATCATGTGTCAGGGGGCAGCCGATTCCAACGCCACCTTCACCCCCTACCGACCCGACTAGCGGTCCTACCGGGCCTGCATCGCGCTGGCCGTCTTGGCCTTGCGCACCAGCTGGATAAACTCGGTGCGATAGCCGTAGGGGTCAGCGCCCTTGGATGCCTGGGCCAGCGCAATCACCTCATCGTAGCTGTAACTGCCGGTGAACCTGCCACCCTTGAGCAGCTGCGCAAAGCCCGCCACCGCCGTGGCAAAATCAGTTTCCAGCTGCAGGGCCCGGGGATAGTCCTCACCGCGCTTGACCGGCTCCGTAAGCAGGCGCGACTCTGTCTCCGCCGGCAGTTTGTAGCGCAGTTTTAGAAACGCGTATTCCTGGCCCAGGGCTCGCTCAGGGTCCGGTTTTGCTGTGCCGGCATAGCGACTGTCATCAATATAGCGCGCCGCGGAATCCGCCGGGGTAATCTCATAGATCGCCGTGACCGTGTGACCGGCGCCGATATCACCGGCATCCACCGCGTCATTATTGAAGTCCTCCCGGTTCAGGTGACGGGTCTCATAGCCGATCAGCCGATATTCAGCCACCGTGGCAGGATTGAACTCAATCTGGATCTTCACATCCTTGGCGATGGGGAACAGGCTGGAAGTAGCCTGGTCGACCAGCACTTTCTGCGCTTCGCCCAGAGTATCGATATAAGCAGCCACCCCATTGCCATTCTGGGCGAGTGTTTGCATCATTTGATCCTGGTAGTTGCCCTGACCGAAGCCAAGTACCGACAGGAAAATACCCGCATCGCGCTTGCGCTCGATAAAGCTCTGCAGCTCGCGGTCACTGCTAATACCCACGTTGAAATCGCCATCGGTGGCAAGGATGACCCGGTTCACCGCATCCTTGTCGAACTGGGCCGCAGCCAGTTCATAGGCCAGGCGGATCCCCTGGGCCCCGGCGGTGGACCCGCCGGCACTGAGCTGGTTCATAGCGGCAATGATCTTGTGCTTGTCCTTGACCGGTGTGGGCTCCAGCACGGTACCCGCAGCCCCTGCGTAAACCGCAATGGCCACCGTGTCCTCCGGTTGCAGGCTGGTGAGCAGCAATTCCATCGATTGTTTAACCAGCGGCAGCTTGTCGGGGCTGTTCATCGACCCCGATACATCCAGCAGGAAAACCAGGTTGCTGCGCGGTTGCTCGGCGGCGGCCAGGTCATAGCCCTTGATGCCAACGTGCAGCAGTTTGCGGCCCTGCGCCCAGGGCGAATCACTGATCGCTACCGTGGTGGCAAAGGGCTGCTCGCGGTTGTCGGGCTGGGCATAGTCATAATCAAAGTAGTTGATCATTTCCTCGGCGCGCACGGCGTCGGCCTGGGGCAGGACTCCGTGGTTTAACTGGCGCCGCACAAAACTGTAAGAAGCCGTATCCACATCCACCGAGAAGGTGGAGACCGGTTCATCGACCACCCGTTTGACCGAGTTCTGTTCGAAGGCCTCGAAACGGTCGCGGCCGTGCTCCTGGTAGACATTGGCGTAAGCGGCATCGCTATCGGCCAGCACCATCCCTGGCTGGGCAATCTTCTCGACCCGCGCATCCTTGGGCATATCAGCCCGCAGGCCACCTACTGCCGCCGATTGCACCTGACGCTTGAACTCATTTTTGTCTGCGCTGGTATGCGGCTTGTGCTTGGCCACACTCTCACGCTGCACTTGCTCCTCAACTGCCCTGGAAACACTCGGTTCCCCCTCCCTCAAGGCAAAGTCAGCTTCATCATCGGCTTTCCCGGGTAACAAGCGCTCACGCCGACTGGCAATGCTGACTTCTTCGCCTGGCAGGGAATAGCTATCTACAGGGGGTTGATACTGCAGTGTGACACCCACGGCAACGAGGCCGACACAGGCGGCACCGAGTCCGGTAATTAACAATCGTTGGTTGGCAAACATGGTGTTTCTCCTGTCATCAGATATGAACCTGACAATAGGACGCAGCCAGTCGCGCAATCCTTGGAAAGATTTTCCCGGGCTGACGGCTGCCTGCTGAACTTCTTCAAACTCCGCCATGGCCGCGTCGATGGCTAGTCGGCGCGCCGCCGGGTCGGCTGGCGGTATCTCGATACGGCTCAAGTCGTCACGCAACTTGCCGTCTATTTGTTCATCGCGGTCGCTCACAGGCCCTCCCGCTCTATCAAGAGGCTGAAATTTTTTCTGAATTCATGCAGGCGCCAGGACACCGTGCTCTCTTTAACCGCCAGCACCGTGGCCGCCTCGCTGTGGGTCATGCCCTCGGCGTGCACCAGTAACAGGGTTTCCTTGATGCCGTCGGGGAGTTGGTCCAGCTGGCCCAGCAGTTGCCAGCGATGCACCTGGGCTTCTACCGGATTGCCGTTGGCGGGCTGCAATGTGTTCTCCTGCAGGGGCTCACTGGCATCCGTATGGCGGCGCTGGGATCGACTCCAGTCCCTGGCACAGTTTATGACCAGGCGATACAACCAACTGGAGAAGGCAGACTCAAAGCGGAACTGACCCAGTACCCGCGCCAGCTTAATGCAGGCCTGCTGGGTGATATCCTCGGCGTCTTCCTGTTTGCCACACCATTTATAGGCAAAGCGATACACCGTCTCGTAGTTGCTTTCCAGCAACTGCTCAAACGCACCGGCATCGCCCTGCTGCGCCCGTCGAATCAGCGCTTCGTCATGATCCAAAGAAGTCCCTCATTTTCCGGTAAGACGCACCGGGATAGAGAATCCTTGGCAAGATTAACCGATTTTTTTGCCCGCGTTACTCGTCATCGGCGATCTTGACGATGAGCTTGCCAGTATTGCGGCCGTCGAACAGCATATGGAAGGCATCCAGGGCATTTTCCAGACCCTCTACCACGTGTTCCTTGTAGACCAGCTTACCCTCTTGCAGCCACTGGGCCATGGCAGCAATGCCCTCCGGGAATTGCGGTACGTAACTCTTCACCACAAAACCCTCCAGCCGCGCACTCTTGGCCAGCAATTGCCACAGGTTTTTCGGGCCGGCGCGCTTTTCCGCGTCGTTGTAGGTTGCGATCCAGCCGCAGAACACGATGCGAGCGCGCTCGGCCAGGTTCATCAGCACCGCGTCGAGCATTTCGCCGCCGACGTTTTCCCAGTAGATGTCGACACCGTCGGGGCATTTTTCGGCGATGGCTGCGGTCAAATCACCGCAGCTTTTGTAATCAATGACGTCATCGAAGCCACACTCGTCCATTAACCACTGGCACTTCTCTTCACCACCGGCAATGCCGATTACCCGGCAACCCTTGAGTTTGCCGATCTGCCCCACTACCGAACCGACAGCGCCGGCGGCGCCGCTGACCAGCAGCACTTCTCCCGGCTGTGGCTTGCCGACATCGAGCAGGCCAAAATAGGAGGTGAGCCCGGTGGCGCCGAGAATGCTGAGAAAAGTAGTCAGCGGCAAGCCCATGGGGTCAACCTTGTTGGCCACTTCCGCCGCACAGAGGGTGTAGTCCTCCCAGGCATTCATGCCCAGGGCGATATCGCCCACCTCAAAATCCGGACTCTGGCTGTCGACCACACGGCCTATACCCGTGGCCCAGACCGGCGTACCCACAGGGATCGGCTCGATATAGTTGGGTTCATCGGACATCCAGCCGCGAATGGCCGGGTCCAGCGAGATATAAAGGTTCCGAATAACGATTTCACCGGGCCCGGCAACCGGCACCGGCGATTCCACCATGGGCACTTCTTCCGGGGTGGGCAGGGCCACAGGGCGGGACTTGAGGATGAACTGGCGATTGACGGCTTGATTCATGAGGGCGGCGCTCGGTTGAGAGATAATCCTTCAGGTTAGTCTGCTCTAAAAAAGCAGTCAACCCTGTTTGTTTTTTAGGCCTGCTTTGCTAGGGTATGCTCATCGCTTTTCCCCCACCGGAGAATAACAATGACCATCCTGATTAACGGCACCGTGACATTCAGCCCTGAAAACGCCGCCAAGGCACTGCAGGAAGCCACCCAGTTAATGGCCGACACCCGCAGCCAGCAGGGCTGCCGCCACTATGTCTGGAGCGAGGACCCCGCCCAGCCCGGCACTGTTTATGTCTATGAAAACTGGGAGCGGGAAGAAGACCTGGCCGCCCACCTGGCCGGCCCCTACTACAGCGGCATGCTGCAACTGCTGGGACAGTACGAAATGCTCGGCACCGACATCCTCAAGTACGAAACCGCCAAAGCCGGCCCCGTCTACGATGAAACCGGTGTACCCCGGGCGGATTTTTTTGCCACAGTAGACGCCTAGCATCCAGCAAGATTCACCTATACTCAAAAAACCGGGGCCTCAATGGCCCCGATTTTTTGGGGGTAAGCGGTGATGTGGAGAAGTCCTGCGGACTTATCCACACTCCGCTGACCCCTGCACGAGCCCTGGATCTCTAGCTACGACGCTCCCCGCGCCGCTAGAAGTTGCCGGTAACCTGCACCCCGTATTGATCGCCACCCGCCGCTGCACCGAAGGAGAACAATCCCGGCACTGCAACATAGGAGTTGTAGTCGCGCTCGTCGGTGATGTCGCGGCCAAAGGCAGAAACCTTGACGGTTCGACCTTCCTGCCACTCCCACTCGTAGGCAATGGTTGCGTCCAGTACACCGCGATCATCCAACAGACCGCCATTGGGGTTATTGGCCGTATCCACCCAGTACTCATCCGTGTAACGGTAACTGGTGAAGATGCTGAAAGTGCCAGGGCCGATGCCACGGGTATAGGTGGCATTCACGCCGCCGGTCCAGTCTGGCGTGCGACGCAGCTCCAGGTCGGAGTTGTCTGTCTCAATGCCGTCACCATTCAGGTCGGCCTTATAATCGTTGTAAGACGCGTCCAGGTAGCCAAAGTTGGCATTGAAAACCAGGTTCTCCGTGGCGATCCAGGTCATTTCTCCCTCAACACCATAGATGTCCACGGTCGATGCGTTGGACACAACCGTCAGCGTGCCGCCGAATTCATCGCGCTGGATAACCTCTTCCTGCTTGTCGGAGTAATCCGTGTAGAAAGCCGCCATGTTGAGACGCAGGGTACTGTCGAGGAAATCACCCTTCATACCGATTTCATACTGGTCGACGTATTCCGGGTCGAAGGGGCCAATGTCTGCGGGCGTGTAATTGCGCCCGTTAAAGCCACCCGAGCGGAAGCCTTCGGCATAGCTCGCGTAAAAGAGCACGTCATCGTTGTAGCGCCAGTCCACACCCACCTTCGGCGTAAACTCATCCCAATCCTCGTCTGCCCTGACTTCACCAATAGGATTGAAGTTGTCCGGCGTGCCCAGCGACAGGAAGTTGCCGGCGTGAATTTTCTTTTCCTCATAGGTCCAGCGACCACCCAGGGTCAGGGTAAAATCTTCCATAAAGGGATAGTGCAATTCGCCGAACACGGAATAGGTGTCGCGGTCATGGTCGGTAAAGGGGTTCTGGTAGACCGCCCCGGTGCCGTCTGGCGCAGTGCCGAGAACACCGACAATCTGGCTGAACTGGTTCAGCTTGTAGTTATCGGACAGATAGTAGGCGCCAACCACGAAATCCCAATCCTCGCTCAGTGCGTCGTTACTGGCGAAACGCAATTCGGAGCTGGTCTGGTCAGACTCCTGCGTACGCGTCACGTGCAGCAACGCTATCGGCGTGCCATCAAAATCGGTGGGAACCTTCTCATCGGTATCCCGGTATCCCGATACCGAGGTAATAGTGCCGTACTCCAGCTCCCAGTTCATTTCCAGGGTGTAGGCGTCCAGCTCAAAATCAATACTTTTGTAGAAATCCTGATTGGTGTCGTCGACTTTACCGTCCGCGCAATAACCGAATATGCAGGCAAGGTCTGTGTCTTCCGAGCGGTTATACAGGGGGACGCCGTCGTTCTTGTCTTCGTAGTTGGTATAGATGAACAGGGCGTCGAAATTTTCAACCGGCGTCCACAGCAGGGTTGCGGTGTACTCGGTATTGTCAAAATCGCCGACCTGGTCGCCGGTCACCTTGTTATCCACCTGGCCTCCGTCCTGCATGGTGGCAAAGCCCAGCTTACCCGCGAGCTTGTCCTCGATGATGGGGAAGTTCAACACAGCCCTGGCATCTGCCCGATCATCACTGCCCGCCACTAACTCATACTTCAGGCCCAACTCGCCAGTCGGTGTAGAGTGACGCACATTGATCACACCACCGGTGGTGTTGCGGCCAAACAAGGTGCCCTGGGGTCCGCGCAGCACTTCCATCACGTCTATATCAAATGTATTGGCCATGGAGCCGTTCACATAGGACAGGGATACGCCATCGACAACAAAGCCTACCGCCGGGTCGAAGCTGCGCTCTACTTCCTGGGTGCCGACACCGCGCACATAGAGAGAAGCGGCGCCAGGCGCCACGCTCACGGCATCAATTACCACGTTGGGGATGAAGCCTTCCATCTCGCGGATATCCCGCATCACCAGCGACTCTATCTTGTCACCGGAGAAAGCACTGACCGCAATCGGCACATCTTGCAGGGATTCTGCAACCTTGCGCGCGGTAACCACAATCTCTTCCAGGATCGGATCCTGCTGGGCCATGGCGAGGGGAGTTACTGCGGCTGAGAGGCCGGCCAGTGCAACTGCGGTAACGAGAGGTGAACGGATGAAACGCGGGCGAACTACTTTCATGGACTGCTCCTGCCTGCCGCAGCGCGGCTATTAATTTACCGCCTGGCGGCTTTTATTTTAATAATCAGGTATCGCAGCCACATGATAATTGCGGAATTAGCTGGACTGCAACACCGGCAAAAAATACAATCAGTACTGTCTGTTTTTTAAAGTATTGCCCGCTTCAGGGTCTAATTGCAACCTGTCACAGCGGAAATTCTCCACCGAGCCCCAACGGAGCCGGACCATGACAATAACAACAGAGAAAACGTTTTGCCGCTATTGCCACGCCTATTGCCCCATGGACGTGGAACTCGAGGGCAACACCGTCAAGGCGGTGCGACCCGACGTCAGCAACAGCATGTATGGCGGTTACACCTGCATCAAGGGGCGCCAACTGGTTGAGCAGATGTATCAGCCCGAGCGCCTCACCAGCACCGTGAAAAAAACCGCGGCCGGCCATGAGACCATCAGCAGCCAACAAGCACTGGATGAGATCGGCGCGAAATTGCGGGACATCATCGACCAGCACGGACCCCGCGCGGTTGCCACCTATAATGGCACCTACGCGTTCCAGAACTCCGCCCAGCTTGCCTACAGCCGGGCCTGGCACAATGCCCTGGGCTCTCCCTCCTACTACACCAGCGTCACCATCGACCAGCCCGCCAAGGTCTTTGTCGGCACCCGACACGGTTACTGGGGTGCCAGTGGTCACTATTTTGAAGATTCGGATGTGTCACTGATTCTCGGCAACAACCCGATGGTGTCCCAGTATGCACCGCCGGGTGGCGTGCCCTCGGTGAGCCCCTTCGAACGACTGCGCGATGCCCAGAAGCGTGGGCAGAAAATCATTGCGGTGGACCCGCGGGTGACAGAACTGAGCCGACGTGCCGACCTGCACCTGCAGATCCAGCCGGGCCAGGACAGCGCATTGCTGGCGGCCATGATCCGCCTGATTATTGAGGAAGATTTGCACGATGCAGAGTTCTGCACGGCCCACACCGAGGGCCTGGACGAGCTGAAGGCAGCTGTGGAACCCTACACGCTGGACCATGCCGCCGGGCTGACACAAATCCCGGCCGAGGATATTGCCGAGGCGGCGCGCCTGTTCGCCAAAGGTCCGCGCGGTGTTGCCATCACCGGCACCGGGCCGGAAATGTCAGAAAACCCAAACCTGACCCAACACCTGGTGGCCAGCCTCAATAGCCTCTGTGGACGCTACTACCGCGAGGGCGACACCATGCCCAACCCGGGCGTACTGGCGGCACCGGGGCCGCGCCGCGCCCAGGCACTGAACGTACCCCTGGCCTGGAGCGAGGACAGTCGCGCCCGCTCCCGCATCAACCCCGAACTAGGTGAACTCACCACCCTGGGCATGATGGGTCCGGTAACCGAAATGCCGACCAACCTGCTCAGTGATGAAATACTGACCCCGGGGGACGGCCAGGTACGCGCCCTGATCGTGGTCGGCGGCAATCCGCTGCTGGCTTTCCCCAACCAGGAGAAAGCCATGCAGGCGATGCAGGACCTGGACCTGTTGATATGCATAGACGCCTATATGTCCGCCACCGCGCAACTTGCCGATTATGTGTTCGCACCCAAGCTGACCCTGGAACGGGATGACGTCACCCTGCTGGCAGATCCCTGGTATGAAGAGCCCTATAGCCAGTATGCCCGGGCACTGGTCGCCACCGATCAGGATGTGGTTGAAGAATGGGAAGTGTACTGGGAACTGGGCCAGCGCCTGGGGCTGGATGTTGTGATCGGCAACCACCATTTTGACAGCCCGCAAAAGCCCAGCAAGTACGAGTTGCTGAGCGCGATCACCGCCGGTTCGCGGGTGCCACTGGAATGGCTGCGCGACAACCCCGGCGGCCACAGCTTCCCCGAACACAAGGTCGTGGTTGAAGGAGCCGACCAGGATGCCGGCAAGCTGCAATTCTTCCCCGACGGTGTTGCCGAGGACTTCGCCGAGGCGGCGCAGGCGCACAGCAGCGATGAGCGCTTCAACCTGCGCCTGATTTGTTCACGCAGCAAATATGTACTCAACTCCTCGGGTCGTAGCCTGAGCCTGTTGCAGAAGAAGATGGGCAGCACCAACCCGGTGCAGTTACACCCTGAGGATATGGCCGCCCTGGGCCTGGAGGAAGACTGCCTGGTGGAGGTGCATTCAAGTCACGGCACCATAACCGGCGTGGCCCGCGCCTATGACCGCATCAAGCCCGGTGTGATCACCATGCACCACAGCTGGGGACCACTACCTGGGCCCAATGCGGACGAGGAAGTGCGCGAATACGGCGCCAACACCAACCGACTGATCGACAACCTGAGCAATACCCAGCGCTACACCGGCATGACGCAACAAAGTGCCATACCGGTCTACATTACGCGCAAGGAGCAAGCCGCATGAGCCAGAAACCATTTCGTTTTGGCCTGCAGGCCTTCAACCCCAAGTCGCCGGCGGCCTGGCGCGACATGGTGCGCAAAACTGAAGAGCTGGGCTATTCCGCCTATCACCTGGCCGATCACTTCATGGGGCCGGGGCCAGCGCAGGAAAGCACTGCCCACCCGCCACAGTTGTTAGGCGCGGTGCCCGCCATGGCCATGGCGCTGGAGCTGACCAACAGCATCAAGGTCGGGGCGCGGGTATTTTGCATGGATTACCGGGAACCGGTGATGCTGGCCAAGGAAGCCGCCACCATGGACTACCTGTCCGATGGTCGCCTTGAGTTGGGCCTGGGCGCGGGCTGGATACAGGCTGAATATGAAGCGGTCGATATCCCCTTCCAGCCTATCGGTGAGCGACTGGATAAATTTGAGCACGTGGTGCAGGGCGTAAAGGCCTTCATGGCCGGCGACCCTCTCTCCATCAGCAATCAACACATCAAGTGGGAGGGCTTCAGTGGCATCCCGGCGCGCCCCCAGTGTCCACCAATTATGATTGGCGGCGGCAGCAAACGGATTCTGACCATCGCCGGGCGCGAGGCCGATATTGTCAGTCTCAATTTCAATAATCGCGCTGGCGTGCTGGGACCCGACGGCATGATGTCGGGCATGGCCGAGCAAACAGCGAAAAAGGTTAAGTGGATTCGCGATGGCGCCGGCGAGCGCTTCGATGAGCTGGAGTTGGAGATCGGCGCTTACCTGACCATCGTGACCGACCACCAGGAAGCCACTGCAGCGGCCATTGCCGAACCCTTTGGCATGTCCGTGGAAGATATCCTGGCCGGACCCCACAACCTTATCGGCAGCGTCGACTATATCTGTGAGGAATTGCAGCGCCGGCGCGAAATCTACGGAATTTCCTATATCACCGTGCTGGATGACGGTGAAAACAATATGGTGGAGCAGTTCGCACCGGTCGTTGCAAAACTCTCAGGCCAGTAAAGGAGCCAACTATGGCAAAGGCAAGCGCAAGCAAGGAACGCAAGGAGCGCGACAAGTCGGGTTGGCAGGCACAGAAAAGTGCCATGATGCGCGACACCATTCTCGATGCCGCGCTGGACTGCTTTATCACCACCGGCTATGCCAGCACCACGACAGCGAAAATTGCCGAGAAGGCGAAAGTATCGCGTGGCGCCATGTTGCATCACTTCCCCTCGAAAACAGAGTTGATCCAGGCTGCGGTGGAATACCTGCACGACAAGCTATTGCAGTCCTACGCCAGCAACATCGAGAAAATTTCCGGCAACCTGCCGGTAGATGAACGCAATCGCATGGGTATACAGGGCTACTGGAATTACCTGAGCTCCGACCTGTATGTTGCCTACCACGAGCTGTGTGTAGCCGGGCGCACTGACCCCGAGCTGCAGCACATACTGGAAGATTCTATCGCCAGCTTTGATCAGAGCATTAGCGATTCGAATGCCAAGCTATTCCCGGAGTGGGTTGCACGTGGCGAGCTCTATGAGCTGGCCATGGATATCACCAAGTTCCTCATGGAAGGCATGGCCGTATCGCAGATCGTCAGCCAGAAGGAAAAGCGCGTCAATCGCATGATCGACTATCTTGGCGACAGGCTGGAAGAGATCTTTCACATCGACGATGACGATGGCGCCATCCACCGCCACTCCGGAAATTCAGGCAAGAAGTAAAACTGGCTAGCTGGCCAGATCCACGTAACGCCGCAGGTGATGCTCGCTGTCACCGAACAGGGAGTTGAGCAGCAGTAGTCGCTTGAAGTAGTGGCTAATGCCCAACTCGTCGGTCATGCCGATACCGCCGTGCAATTGCACCGCTTGCTGGGACACAAAGCGCCCCGCCTCTCCCAGCTTCACCTTCAAGGCCGAGGCGGCCTGTAGCATGTCAGCGCGCTGTTCGACCCGGACTATCGCCGCATAGTAGAGCAGTGAGCGCAACGACTGGCAGTGCAGGTACATATCCGCCATGCGGTGTTGCAAGGCCTGGAACTTGCCAATGGGCTGGCCGAACTGTTCGCGCGTCCTGGTGTACTCGACAGTCTGCTCCAGCAGGGCATCCATCGCCCCCAGGGCTTCCGCGCCCATAGCGACCAGGGTCTGCGCGACCACATCTTCGATCAAGGGCAAGGCAGCGCCCGGCTCCCCAATCTGATTGGCAGAGCTCAGCTCAACCCCGTCAAAACTGATATCGGCACCACGTGAGCCGTCTATCAGCGGGTAGTCCTTGCGGCTGATACCGGCACTGTCGGCAGGCACCACGAACAGGCTGATACCCTCCGCGTCACGCTGCTCTCCACTGCTGCGTGCCGAGACCAGCAGATAGTCGGCACAGTGGCCGTTGAGCACCGCGACTTTTTCCCCGCTGAGCCGGAGAGTGTCACCCTCCGCCTGCACGCTGCAGCTAATATCCGCCAGGTTATAGCGCGCATTGGGCTCGGCAAAAGCAAAGGCCCACTGGCTTTCACCATTGATCAGGCCCGGTAGGAGTTCTGTGCGCTGGCTCGCTGATGCCGCGGCCAGCAGGCCGCCGCAAAGCACAATGTTTACCAGGTAGGGTTCGGCGACCAGGCCGCGGCCCAGCTCTTCCATCAGCACCATGGTGTCCAGCGCAGATCCGCCGTAACCCCCATCATCTTCAGCAAAGGGCAGGGCCAACCAGCCCAGTTCGGCAAACTGCTGCCAGAATTCACGGTCGAAACCATCCTCGCTATCGCGCAGTGCACGACGCCGCTCGACCGAATAGTTGTCCTGCACGAAGCGGGCAACGCTGTCCTTGAGCATTTGCTGCTCTTCACTCAGCGATAAATCCATTCAATCCTCAACTTGTTCTGCCGACATCCAGGGACGGCTGCGATAATGCATCACCGGGATGCGCTTGCAGGGAGCCTGAAAAGGTAGCAAAGTAGACCCTCAATAACAATCAGTTCATCCGGTTTTTAATTATGAATGACAGCCACTCCACCACGCCCGGGGTCGCCCTGGTAGTCGGTGCCGGCGCCGGCACTGGCAGCGCCCTGGTAAAGGCATTCGCTGCGGCGGGTCACCCGGTTGTTGCAGCCCGGCGCCAACTCGAACCCTTGCAGGCACTGCTTGAGGAAGTCAGCGCTGCTGGCGGTACAGCCCACCGGCTGGCCCTGGACGCGCGTGACGAGGACGCCGTGATCAACTGCTTCAGCAAGATCGAGAAAGACATCGGCCCGCTGGAGGTGGTGATTTATAACGCCGCCATCGGTGCCCGCCGGCCAATCGCGGAGTTGTCGGCGCAGACCTTCAGGGAGGTCTGGGAAACCGATTGCCTGGGCGCGTTCCTGGTCGGTCGGCAGGCAGCTCGAGTGATGCAAGAGCGGGAACGCGGCAGCATCTTTTTCACCGGCGCCACCTCCGCCATACGCGGTGGTTCAGGCTTTGCTGCCTTCGCAGCGGCCAAACACGGTGCTCGCGCCCTCGCCCAGAGCATGGCCAGGGAATTGGGCCCCCAGGGAGTTCACGTGGCACACGTCATTGTTGATGGTCCCATCGACGGCGAGTTTGTGCGCACACAGTTCCCCGACCTGGTCGCACAGCGACCCGATGACGGCATCCTTGACCCGGACGCGATCGCCGCCAATTACCTGATGCTGCACCGGCAGCCACGCAATGCCTGGACCCAGGAGCTCGACCTGCGGCCCTGGATAGAGCCCTGGTAGGCACACCTGGGAAGGAAAACCCTGGTAAAAAGCAGGCGTTTTCAGTTCAAGTCGGCAGCGTACTGCCGCAGCAACTCCATCGGCACAATTTCCAGGGCGCGCTGATGGGTGCGGCGCAGGAACACGCGCGGAGCCATTTCCTGCTGCTGTGCTTCCAGCCAGCGCGCCGCACACAGGCACCAGCGATCTCCCGGCTGCAGGCCGGGAAAACCATACTCAGGCATGGGGGTGGTCAGGTCGTTGCCGCGAAAGCGGGAATACTGCAAAAAATCTTCTGTCACTTCGATACACACGGTATGGGAACCGGCATCCTGGTCACTGGTATTGCAGCAGCCATCGCGGAAAAAACCGGTCATGGGATCTTCGCTGCAAGACTCCAGCTCTTCCCCGAACACATTCAGTGATTCATCCACCTTCAGCCTCTCCTTCCAGCAGCCTGGTAAATAGCTCTATATCCTCTTCAAACACCGGTGACATGCCGCGCAACTCCTGGGTAGTAACCCAGCGCAGCTCGTCCAATTCATCATTATTGATAAACGGCTCACCGGCGACAATTTCACAACGCCAATAGTGAAGTAAGTACTTACCATTGTTGGAGGGCAGCTGCTGCAGCTTTTCCAGTGCTGTGATCTCGCAGCCGAGTTCCTCCATGGCCTCGCGCGCAACCGTCTCCGACTGGCTCTCACCGGGCTCAATCTTGCCCGATACCTGGGTCCAGTAGCCGGCCGCCGGCTTGTGACTGGCTCGCTGTCCGACCAGGAAACGCTCCCCGCGCTGCAGCACAATGATTACTCCTTCACGCATAAAGCGTACTGCTCTGCCAGGGTCTGCTGCCAGTGTTGCAGGGTATCAGCCGAGTAATCCGCCTCCTGTTGCAGGTTGCCCCACACCGGCTGCGGCCAGCAGGCATCGGTCTCGGCACGCCCAATGACGTGCAGGTGCATTTGTGGCACGACGTTGCCCAGCCCGGCGAAGTTAACCTTGTGAAAACCCAGCTCCTGCTTGATAAAGCGAGACACCACTGTGCACTCCTGCAGGACCGTGGACATCAGCTGCGGCGGCAAATCGAGCACATCCGCTAGCCCGGTGTCAGGTACCAATATGAACCAGGGCAAACTGGCATTGCGATGCAACAAAAGTGTGCAGGCCTCGAATTTGCCGAGCCGATGGCAATCTGCCTCAAGCTGGGGATGAATCATGCTTAACTCCGCTACAACCGCTGTGGGCGCCAGCTTACTGCATTGCCAACAGGCATGCATGGGCTGTGCAATCCCGGCAGCGGTTGGCGACGGCCTGCAATTAGGATTACCCTGATGCCATGGAACTGGACTGCCCCAAGCTCGACATCTTCGTACCCGACAACATGCCGCTGCAGTCAGCACTGGACCGGACCACGCACATGGGTATCGGCGCCCACGCCGACGACCTGGAGATTCTGGCATTCCACGGAATCGGACTTTGCCATGACGACCCCAGGCACTGGTTTAGCGGTGTGGTGATCAGTGATGGCGCCGGCAGCCCCCGCGACGGGCGCTACCGCGATTTCAGTGCCGCGGAGATGATGGCGCAGCGCCAACAGGAACAGCGAGATGCAGCTGCCCTGGGCGGCTACTCGCTGCAGTTACAACTCGGCTATAGTAGCGCCGCCGTCAGAAGCGAGCCGCGCAAGACCCTGGTGCCCGACCTGGTGGCGATCCTGCAGCAATGCCAGCCGCAGGTACTGTACCTGCACAACCTTGCGGACGCCCACGCCACCCATCGCGCCGCAGCCAATGCCTGTATTGACGCCCTGCGTGAACTGGAGCCCGCAGCACTACCGGCTGAGATCTACGGCGTTGAAGTGTGGCGTAGCCTGGATTGGTTACCGGAACAGTATCGCAGCTGCCTGCCCATCGAAGATGAACAGGGTTTACAGGCGCAACTGCTGCGCTGTCACGACTCACAGATTGGGGGCGGCAAGCGCTATGACGAGGCGATTATCGCGCGCCAGCGTGCCAATGCCACCCTCACTGAAAGCCAGCAGGTCGATACCCTGGCAGCCTGCGCCCTGGCGATGAACCTGCGCCCACTGATCGACCAACCGTCGCTGAGCACCGACGCTTTTCTGCAAGAGTGCTTGGGACAGTTTAGCGAGCAACTGCTGGCAGCAGATTAATCGCCACAAGTCAGGCAGCCCGCCCTGGGCTGGTCTATCCTCAAGATTCAATTTCAGGAGAAACCCGGATGGATTATTTATTACTCGGTAATAGCGGCCTGCGGGTCTCGGAACTGTGCCTCGGCACCATGACCTTCGGTTCGGAGGAAGAGTGGTGTGCGGACAAGGCGGAAAGCCGTGCCATGTTTGACGCCTTCGTCGCCGCAGGCGGCAATTTCATCGACACAGCAGACATATACACCGGGGGTGAAAGTGAAAAACTGGTCGGCGAGTTCATCTCCGGGGACCGTGAGCGCTTTGTCCTGGCGACCAAATACACCAATGCCTTCCCGGGCGCGGACGACCCCAATGCTGCAGGCAATCACCGCAAGAACCTGGTGCAGTCGCTGGACGCCAGCCTGAAGCGCCTTAATGTGGACTACATCGACCTCTACTGGGTGCACGCCTGGGATTACACCACCCCGGTAGATGAGGTGGTACGCGCCCTGGACGATGCCGTACGTGCTGGCAAGATTCTTTACGCCGGGCTCTCCGACGCCCCGGCCTGGGTCGCCTCCCGCGCCAATACCCTGGCCGAGCTGCGCGGCTGGACTCCCTTTTCAGCACTGCAACTGGAGTACAGCCTGCTGGAGCGGGGCATTGAGCGCGAGCATGTCTCGCTCAGCCGCGCCATGGACATCGCCATAACCGCGTGGTCGCCATTGGCCAGCGGCATACTCAGCGGCAAATACACCCGTGGCGGCAATGAAGCCAGGCGCCTCGACACGATTCCTTTTCATGATGTGGACGATCAGAGGCTGGAGATTGCGCGCTGCGTCGATGGTATCGCCGATGACCTGGGTGTCAGCTCGGCGCAGGTGGCGCTGGCCTGGGTGCGTCAAAAAGGCACCATCCCCATTATCGGCGCCCGCACCCTGGGCCAGCTTGAGGACAACCTGGCGAGCATGTCCCTGATCTTGTCAGCTGAACACAGGGCGACATTGGATGCCGCCAGCGCCATCGACCTGGGTCATCCCTACAACTTCATCGATAAAGAGCTGGTAAACAGCCTGGTATTCGGCGGCATGTACGACCGCATCCACAACCACAGACCACTGCGTTAGCCAGCCTGGGGCCGGGCCAGCAGGGCGTTCAACGTATCGGCGCGGGCTGACAAGCAGGACTGTGGGGGGCTATCCTGCTCTCGACACCAATCAAGCAAGCCGGCAATAAAGCCGAGATAGAGTGTTTCCCCCAGGGCATCGGCGGACAGGTCGTTGCGCCACTGGCCGCCGCGCTGCCCGGCAGCCACCAGGCTTGCAAACTGGGTCTGCAGATCTGTGGGGCTGTTTGCCCTGTTGCCTTCCGTCCTGTTGCCCTCAAGGTAGAGCAGGCGAGTGAGCCCGGCGGTTTGGTCCAAAACCTGCCCGGCGTAGGCGAACAGTCTTGCCAGCGCCTCGGGAGCAAGCGGGTATTTCTCGCGGTAGTGAGCCACCAGTTGCACCAGCCGCGTTTCCATCTCTGCCGCCAGCGCCTCCAGGATGGCCTGCTTACCCGGGTAGTAATTGAACAGGCTGGCGCGGGAAACCCCTGCAGCCGCCGCGATCTGCGGCATCCGCGTGGCCTGGAAACCCTGCTGCAGAAACAGGGTTTTGGCCGCAGCCAGAATTTCCTGCGCGGTGGCCTGTTTTTTTAGCTGGCGGAGCGACATATTTAGACGTTAGTCTATATTTAGATGAAGGTCTATTTATTTTCTTCCAGGTCACAGGTTTTGATGCGCAGTACCACCGTCGCGCCCATTGTCACCATGCCCAGACCCAGCAACTTCAGCCAGGTCTGTTCAACGGCAAACAGGATCGAGAAGCTGCCGGCGACCAGCATGCTGATCATGGCCACCAGCTTGGTGCGTCGGGTAATACAGCGATTTTCCTCCCAGTTGCGAATCATCGGGCCAAACAGCTCACTGGCCAGCAAGCGAGCGTGCCATTTCTCGGAAGAACGCGCGAAAAACCAGGCCGCCAGCAGTAAAAACGGGGTGGTCGGCAATATTGGCAATACCACACCGATTATGGCGAAGCCGAGGAACAGGAACCCGAGGGGTTTGTAGACGCTACGTCTCACGTAAATTTCACGACAGCTGCTGGAGTGCTAAATTAGACATGGCTTATAGACTATCAGCAAGTACGGGATGAACTTACGCCACTGGAATTCGGTAATACCGGCAAGCGATGTGCCAGCAGCGGAAATCGAGCGTATGATGGACCGCTCAAACGGCCCGGCGCAGTGGCGGCCGGGTGGTCATGAGTTCAGGCAAACAAGAGCGCGAGGCGCTGATTCTGGCATATGGAACGAACACAGTATTTAAGTAAGGACGAAATCGCACGGTTCACCAGCAAGAGCAATTGGCTGGCATGGCGAACCCTGCTGCTTAGCTGGCTCAGCCTGCTGGCGGTGTTCTGGGCGGTCGATACCTGGACCAACCCGGTGACCATCCTGCTGGGCATCGTGCTGCTCGCCGGTCGTCAATTGGGGCTTGCGGTGATCATGCACGAATGTGGTCACAACACCTTTTTCAAGCAGCGCTGGCTCAACCAGTTCGTGGGTCAATACCTGGCCGCCAACCTCAACTTCGCCGACCTCAATAACTACGCCCGCGGACACACCGGGCATCACCAGAAGGCGGGCACGCCAGAGGACCCCGACCTGTCCAACTACCAGGCCTATCCGGTCAGCCGGGCGAGCTTCAAACGCAAGGTAATGCGCGACCTGACCGGCCAAACCGGCTACAAACTGTTGCGCTTCGTGGTAAGCCGGGCGGCGAAGCTGTTCTCTGCCGACCCGGAGCAACGCCGGGCGGCGCGTCCCTTCGTACAGCAACTACTGGTCAGCGCGGTATTCGCTGTACTGCTGGGTTTGCTATTCAGTCCCTGGGCCTACCTGCTGTGGCTGACAGCATTTATGACCTCACATATGCTCGTTGTGCGTATCCGCCAGGTGGCGGAGCATGCGGCGGTTCCGGCGCAGTTTGACCCGGATGCCCGCATGAATACGCGCACCACCATACCGCGACTGTGGGAGCGCTTGCTGTTCGCCCCCAACTACGTCAACTACCATTTGGAACACCACTTTATGGCGAGCGTACCCTGCTACCGACTAAAGCCCCTGCACCAGCTGCTGGCTCAGCGCGGCGCCTACAATGAGACACCGATTTTCCACGGCTATGGCGAAGTACTGCGCCATGCCATCGCCTGACAGAAACAGGATTCCCATGTTGCGTCGCACCAAAATTGTAGCCACTGTCGGCCCCGGCAGTGAATCAGAAGCCGTTATCGGTGAACTCATCCAGGCCGGGGTGAACGTCTTCCGGCTGAACTTCAGCCATGGTGATGTCGAGACACACCAGCGCGTCGCCGAAACCATTCGCCGCCAGGCGGAGCTACTGAATCAGTACGTGGGAATCATGGCCGATCTGCAGGGGCCGAAGATTCGTATCAGCTCCTTCAAGCAGGGGTCGGTGCCTTTGGAGGAGGGCGACCCCTTTACCCTGGATGTCGAGCTTGCCGATGACGCGGGTACTGGCCGCAGCGTCGGGCTGGAATATACCGAGCTGTGCCAGCAGGTTGTACGCGATGACATCCTGTTGCTGGACGACGGCCGCATCCGACTGCAAGTCACTTCAGTCAGCGAATCCCAGGTAGAAACCCTGGTCACCGTAGGCGGCATCCTGGGCTCAAAAAAGGGCATCAATCGCCTTGGTGGCGGACTGGCGGCACCCGCCCTGACCAGCAAGGATTTAACCGACATCACGGGGCTGGCTCGTATTCGTCCAGATTTCGTCGCTGTCTCCTTTGTCTCCGCCGCGGCGGATATTCACCAGACCCGTGAGCTGCTCAAGGAGCAGGGTCTGGAATCGGCAATTATCGCCAAGATTGAGCGTGCGGAAGTGGTCAGTGAGGAGGCGACCCTGGAAGGTATCATCGAGGCCTCCGACGGAATCATGGTCGCTCGCGGCGATCTCGGCGTCGAGGTCGGTGACGCCCAGTTGATCGGTATCCAGAAAAACCTGATAAGCCGCGCCCGCAAAATGGACCGGGTGGTCATTACGGCGACGCAGATGATGGAGTCGATGATTAACAGTTCCATGCCGACCCGGGCCGAGGTTTTCGATGTTGCCAACGCGGTGCTGGATGGTACCGATGCCGTGATGCTGTCAGCAGAGACAGCAGTGGGCAAGTACCCCGTCGAGGTGGTTACAGCCATGTCCGACACCTGTCTGGGTGCTGAACAACACCCTAATACGCAGCGCTCAAAATACCGGGTAGACCGCGAGTTTAGCAGCGCCCAGGAAACCATCGCCATGACGGCGATCTACGCCGCTAACCACCATGCCGCTGTGCGCGGCATCGCCTGCCTGACGGAGTCTGGTAGCACGCCGCTACAGATGTCACGGCTCAGTTCGGGGCGGCCCATATTTGCACTCAGTGGCAACCTGACGACCTTGCAGCGCCTGTGCCTGTGTCGTGGTGTAGTGCCGCTGTACTTCGACGCGGCTGCTTTCCAGGAGGATGAGGTCGACGCCAGGGCCATTGAGTACATCAAGAGCTGCGGTCACCTGCAGAAAGATGACGCCATTATCCTGACCAAGGGTGTCATCATGGGGCGCCGGGGCAATACCAACATCATGAAAATTTTGCCGGTGGCCTAGGCACCGTTACCGGCTGTGCTCTATTTGAGCAGGGGATGATCCTTGGGCAGTTGGCGCGATATCCAGAGCGCCAGCTTGTGCTTCATATTGGGTTCGTTGATCTGATCAATGGCCAGCGGCTGTATAAGTTTGTCGTGTACCAGCAGACGATACAGGTAGGTGATTTTGTCGTGGGCAGAGTCGGTACTTTCAAATTCGCCAACGCCGCGCTTGCTGGCATAAACCGCACCAACGCGCAGCGCTTCGCGCACAAGTTCAGCTTCGTTCTTGAGCTTTTTCAAGCCGCTGCCAACCTCTCTATTCGCCGCTGCAATATAGTGTCCTTATAACACACTGGCAAAAAAAAGGAGCGCGAGGCGCTCCTTTTGCTCATTCTACCCAATCACTCGACCAGGGCGACATCATCCTCTAGCTTTTCCTGGCGCGCGATTTCGTTAGCCATATACTTCATCCATGAATCAGCATACTTCTTCGAGCGATCATCCTTGGCTGCCTGCTTGAAGGCCTTGCTTGCACTCTTGTACTGCTTCAGGTTGAAGTAGGCCATGCCCAGGATTAGCTGACAGTTATCAGGACGCTTGACGCCGCCACGAGCGAGGCCCTTCTTGTTCGCCGCCGCGGCCTGCTTGAACTGGTCGTTGTCCAGGTAGACATTACCCAATCGGCAATACAGTTCACCTTTCTCCGACTTGGCAGCAGCCTCTTCCATGACCGGAATCGACTTCTTCACTTCCTGTGCCTGGCGCCAGGCAGTACCGAGAATTTCCAGGGTCTTGGAGCTGTCCTCTACTGATTTGTCACGCAGGCCCTTGTCGAGAACCTTGGCTGCCTTGTAGGGCACCTCGGCATTGAGATACAGGTAGGCCATGGTGATCTGTTCACGATCCTTCACCAGCATATCCTGTACATAGGCAGTTTCCATCGCCGCCAATTGCTTCCTCTCATCCTTGGCCTCGCCGTACATATGTGATAGCTGCACCCAGTATTGCTTCTTCGGATAGAAGGCAATCATTTCCTCAAGGGTGGCGATGGTCATCGGGATGTTGTTGTTCTCGAAGTACAGGAAGCGCAACAGGCTATACCACTGCTCTTTGGGCACCTTGCCCTTATCCTTGTACATGTTAACCGCGATCAGGGTGTTCTTCAGTGAACTGTCATAATCCTTGAGCTGGTAGTAACCCTGGCCCAGCAGTATGTAGGCCTGGGCACTGGGCGCATCGGCAACATTGAACCAATCCTTCAATGCGTCGATACCTCTCTGCCATTCCTCCATGACGAAATACAATTGGGCAATCGTATAACGGGTATTGATTTCCATCGCCAGCGGGATGTCAGGTTGCTTGACGACGTTTTCGTAGGCCTGCAAGGCTTTGGGGTAGTCTTCCTGCGAGTAGTAAACGAAGGCAAACAGGTTATACAGGTTGGCGAGTTCGTAAGCGTTCAATGCGCGCTTACCGGATTCACTCTCCATGTCCTTCAGAATTTCAATCGCTTCGTTGTACTGCTTGTTCTCGATAAAAACCTGGGCTTCTGCCAGACGCTCGTAGACCTTGTTGCGCAAGGCTGGAGTGCGTCGGGTTTCCTGCGGCTTCTTCTTTTCTTCCTCTTGCGCGAAGGCTGTGCCCGGCGACCAGGAACTGGTTTCATTGAAGAACTGGCTGACGGCGACCTGAACTGCCAACAGGGGCAGGGCCAAAAGTGCTCCGCGTAGCCAACGGAAGGAACTACCTGTCTCGATTACTTTCATATCGCGTTAACCGATCACTTCTCTAGTTCGTAGGTGAATTTGTTCTGCACGCCCGCTACCTCAATGGCCTCGCCATCAACCACCCGGGGCTTGTACTTGAACTTGAGCGAGGCCTTGAGAGAGGCACGCTCGAAAATCCCTGCGGGTTTGCAATCCACTGCTTGCGGGTCACGGATAGAACCATTCTTGGTAACCACATACTCAATAATGCAGTAGCCTTCGATACCGCGTGATTGTGCCCGCCGCGGATAAATCGGTGCCACCTTCACAATTGGCAGGTATTCACCATCAGAGGCACTCATACCACCAGCACCGGCGATAGACACATCAACATTGGCAGCTGGTGCCATGTTGATCGCATCCATATTCATGTCCATGTCCAGGTCCGGTGAATCCAGGTCCGGTGGCGGCTCTTCAGGATCCTCCGGCTTGTCCGGCTTGGCTTCCGCCAGGTTGGTTGAAATCTCAACCTCCGGCATAAAGATATCCGGCAGCTTGCGCGTCTTCTTGTCGTCAATCTGGGGATCGGCCGACGCGATCAAATACTGCATGATGAAAAACAAACCACCGGCAACTGGTACTGCCAAAGCGGCACCGATCGCGAGCCTGACGGTATTATTACGTGCCATAGTCTTTAATCGTCTTCCGTTGCCAGTGATACATCGGTGACGCCAGCCTCACGGGAAGCGTCCAGTACTTTTACAACAGTTTCAGTAGTGGAAGTATTGTCCGCCTGAATTACCACGGCTCCTTTCGGGTTCTCGGCGTGCATACGCTCGACGTTGGCGCGTACCGCGCGAACATCAATGCGACGACCATCCATCCAAACCTGATCATCGCCTGTAACAGCAATAAGGATGTTTACATTATCCTTGGGGTCAGAGGTTGAAGCTTCCGGTCGGTTCACTTCTACGCCAGCTTCCTTAATGAAAGACGCCGTTACAATGAAGAAGATCAACATGATGAACACCACGTCGAGCATGGGTGTCAGGTCGATCTGGGCTTCGTCTTCCGCAGCATTTTGTTTCTTTCCGCGCATGGTTGCCCCTTAGTGATCCGTAGTTAAGTTGTCTTCGAGAAATCTGCTTTCCCGACTCGCTTTACGCGTGATGTAGGTGTTGGCGAACACGCCGGACAGGGCGGCGACCATGCCGGCCATTGTCGGAATCGTCGCACGCGAAACACCACCAGCCATTGACTTGGCGTCGCCACCACCGGTCACAGCCATGATATTAAATACTTCGATCATTCCCGTGACCGTGCCGAGCAAGCCCAGCAGGGGACACAGCGCGACCATGGTTTTGATGACCGGGAGATAGCGGTTGATCTGGTCCTCTGCCTCGGCAATCAGCTTGCGGCGCACCTGGTGAGCTGCCCAGGACTTGCGCTCCGGGCGTGATTCCCAGTTTGCAATTGCAGTACCCGCATCCGCGCGCCAGCCAGAGTAGAAGTACCAGGCCCGCTCGAAGATCAGCGCCCACATCATGAACAGCAGGATAGCGATTAACCAGAGGACGTTGCCGCCCATGTCCATGAAGCGGGAAACCGCCTCATACGCACTGTCAAACCAGTACATATTATTGCTGACCCAGGTTCGCTTCGGTGTGCTCGGCGATAATACCCGTGGACTGCTCGTTCAGGATGTGGATGATGCGCTGGGCGCGACCATTCACAATCGTATGCAGCAGTACTGTGGGAATAGCCACCAACAGACCAAGAACCGTGGTTACCAATGCGCCGGAAATACCGCCGGCCATGGCTTTTGGATCGCCAGCACCGAAAATGGTGATGGCCTGGAAGGTAATGATCATACCGACCACCGTACCCAGCAGACCCATCAGCGGTGCCACCGCAGAAATAATCTTGAGCAATGTCAGCGAGTTTTCGATGGAAGGTGTTTCCTTCATGATCGCTTCTTCCATCTTCAACTCCAGGGTCTCGGTATCCATACTCGGATTTTCCTCGTGTACCTTGAGGACGCGACCCAATGGGTTGTTGGCATTGGCGGAGCTGTTCTTGAGCTGGGCATTAACCTTGGAGCTCATTGAAGACAGTACGATCAGGCGCCAGATGGCGATCAAGAATCCGATCAGGCCCACTGTGGTAATCGCATAGCCCACGTAGCCGCCCTGGTGCCAGCGCTCTTCCAGCGTAGGGCTGTTGATCAAGGCAGACAGGAAGCCACCACCGGCGGGGCCGGTCGGGTCAACGCCGAACTTGTTCAGGCCACCTGTGGCAGAAACCAGGTCACGGGCCCAGCCCTGGTAGGGGCCGCTGGGCTGGCGAGCCAGCTCTTCCAGGCTACCCTTCTCAGGTACGTAGGACAGGTATTTGCCTTCCTCGGAAACAACATTCCAGGTACCGATGCGGACGACCTGCAGGTCAACCTTGTCACCGTTGGGACGTGAAACCTCGTGCGTAAACAGGGCAACGCGGCCAGATTCAGTCATCTCGCGCTGCAGCTCGAACCAGACGCGCTCGATTTCCTCAATGCTGGGCAACTGGTCAGAGCCGCTCATCTTGGCAATCAGTTCTTCCAGGAACGCACCCCGCCCCTTGAACTGGGTGCTTATCAGTGAGTTTTCGAAGTTGGTAATTGAGTCGCCGGCCGCAGAGGTCAAGTGGCCAAACAGTTCCGCCAGGGTACCCAGGCGCTCCTTCAACTGCTTCTGCTTCTCGGCGATCAAGAGATCATTCTGCTCAAAGGTGGTTTCCAGCTGTGCAGATATACGCTCCTGACGGGCACGCTCTGCCTTGGCTTCATTCAACAAACGCTGCTGGTCGGCCTTGGCATTTTTGAAGTTGTTCTCCCGGGCACGATTTTCTGTCGCCTCGGTTGCCTGACCCTGCTTCACGAATTCCAGCAACTGGTCGAGTGAACTGGCCTGGGGCTCTGCCGGCGCCGCTGGCGCTGCAGTATCTTGCGCAAAGCTGGTGGCCGTGGCCAGACTCAATAATGTGCCGACGGTCAGGGCCGCGACTTTTAGTATTATCTTATTCATTATTCAGCAGCCTCCGGAGCAGCAATCGGGAGAGTCAGAAGATCGATGGATGCTTCCTTACGGGCAATACGCAGGCCTTTCATGATGGCGTTGCGATATTCACCGCTATCAAGCTGAACCCAGGAGCGGGCGGCCTGGTCCCAGGCGCCTGAAACTTCTGTATCTGTCGTCTGATAGAGCAGGGCGACGCGACCGACGCGGAAGAAGTTGACGTCTCGCTCAACACCGTCAATATCCACGCTGCCCTTGTAGGCATCAATCTTGCGACCGTACTCATTCTCAATCTTGTACGCCTCCAGCACCTGGCGGAATTTCTCTGCCACGCTGACATCGGAGCGGTCAAGGTTGCTGCGCAGGAACGCGACGCGCTGGCGTCGCTCGTCGATATGGAAAGGCACATCCAGCTCAACGAACTGCTCAAGGCCGTCAATCATGCGGATAACCAGTGGCGTCATCTGACGCTGGATGACGGTTACCTGCGAGATCGATTCATCGATGTCCTTAACCCGTCGCAGCTGGTTGTCTATCTGCTTCTGCAGCCGCGCGTTGTAGACCTTCAGGCCGTCAATTTGCTTATTGACGGTCTTGTAGTCCTGGTACAAGGACCGGGTCTCTTCAGCAAGCTTGTCGATCTTGCCTTGCGACTTGGCTGCCGCGACGTTTTTATCCTGGCCGACTTTTAAGATCGACTGGAGCGTTTCATCGGCCTGTGCAATGGAGGCAGTTCCAACAAGGGAACCAATAGCCACCAGCGCAGCGATTCTTAGATTTTTTAATCGATGCATATTCATGGATGAGCGTTTCCTATAACCAACAACAGATTCTGTTAGAGCCAAACTTGGCGACCCACTAGTTATATATAGAAGAAAAAATAGGGTCGGTAAAATAAGGGACGGCAATTTAATAACATTAACAAGAATTAAGCAAAAAAAGGCTTGCTAGTGGGTGAGGCGGGGCGGTGTCTGTGTAGAAAGGTTACATTGGGCCGGTGGCGCCATGACCAAGGTAACAAACTTCGCTGAGACGCCAGGCCCGGCACCGGCACTAGATCCTCTCGTAAACCACGAAGCTATAATCGAAATCGCCTTCGCTCGCCGCAGAGTGTCGCTCCCGCGCAAGCTCGCGCCACTGGCGACGATCCCAGTCCGGGAAAAAGACATCACCTGTTACCTCGGCGTGGACCTCGGTAATGTACAGGCGTTGTGCCAGCGGCAAGGCAGCGCGGTATATTTCAGCGCCGCCTATGACCATGAGTTCCTCGCTGCCGTCGGCTGCGGCCACGCTCTCCGCCAGCGCCAGAGCGGATTGCAGGTCGGCCACTACCTGCGCACCCTCGGCCTGGTACTGAGCCTGGCGTGTGATCACAATGTTGCTGCGCCCGGGCAGTGGCCGGCCAATTGACTCCCAGGTCTTGCGCCCCATTAACACGGGCTTGCCCAGGGTGGTGCGCTTGAAATACTTGAGATCCTCGGGCAGGTGCCAGGGCATGCTGTTGTCACGGCCAACCACACCATTTTCCGCCACCGCCACGATCAGCGCTAACTTCAAACTGCTACCGGTGCGGCAATATGTGGCTGCGGCTGGTAGTCAAGCAGCTCGAAGTCATCAAAGCTGTAGCCGAAAATATCTTTCACGGCAGGATTGAGCCGCATGCCTGGCAAGACACCCGGTGTCCGCTGCAGTTGTTGTCGCGCCTGCTCAAAATGATTGCTGTAAAGATGCGCGTCACCAAAGGTGTGCACGAAATCGCCAGGCTCCAGGTCACAGACCTGGGCCATCATCAGGGTCAGCAGCGCGTATGAAGCAATATTGAAGGGGACGCCCAGGAATACATCCGCGCTGCGCTGATAGAGCTGGCAGGACAGGCGCCCATCTGCCACGTAGAACTGAAACAGGCTGTGACAGGGTGGCAGTGCCATCGAGTCCACCTCGGCCACATTCCAGGCACTTACAATATGCCGGCGCGAGTCCGGGTTGCTGCGAATTTGATCGACCAGCTTGCTGATCTGGTCAATAGTGCCACCTTCAGGGGTCGGCCAGGAGCGCCACTGGTGTCCATACACCGGCCCCAGGTCGCCATTCTCATCGGCCCACTCATCCCAGATGCGCACGCCGTTTTCCTTGAGGTAGGCAATATTGGTATCGCCGCTGAGAAACCACAGCAACTCATACACGATGGAGCGCAGGTGCAGCTTCTTGGTGGTCAGCATGGGAAACCCCTCAGCGAGATCAAAACGCATCTGGTAGCCGAATATACTGCGGGTACCGGTGCCGGTGCGATCAGACTTGTCGCTGCCCTGTTCGAGAATATGGTTCAGTAAGTCGAGGTACTGCTGCATGAAAAATCCGTTGTCAGGTCGCGCGGCCGCGTGCGCGGCGCCCGTAAGCATTGTAAAGAAGGTAGAGGCCAAGCGCGATCATTGGCAGGCAAAGCAACTGTCCACGCGTCATCCAGCCAAACGCCAACTGGGTGATGTGGCTATCGGGCTGGCGGAAGAATTCCACGAAAAACCGAAAACAACCGTAGCCCAGTACGAATACCCCGCCGACCGCCAGCCGCGGCCGCGGCTTGCTGGAAAACCAGAGCAAGATTAAAAACAGCAGCAAACCTTCCAGGGCCGCCTGGTACAGTTGGCTGGGATGTCGGGGCAATGCCAGGGCGTCCCTCGGGAAGACCATTGCCCAGGGCACATCTGTGGCGCGCCCCCAGAGCTCCTGGCCGATAAAATTACCCAGCCGACCCAGGCCCAGGCCGATGGGTACCAGCGGCGCGATGAAATCCAGCAGATCGCCAAAATGTATAGTGTGCTTACGCGCGTACAACCAGTTCGCAAAAATCACGCCCAGCAAGCCGCCGTGAAACGACATACCGCCCTCCCAGACACGCAGCGCCCACAGCGGGTCGTCGGCCAGGCGGTCAAGACCGTAAAAGAGCACATAACCCAGGCGACCGCCCAGCACGATGCCCATGGCGGAGAAAAATATCATGTCGTCGACCTGGTCGCGCTTGAGCACGGCACCGGGCAGCGCAGCGCGTCGATTGGCCAACCACCAGGCAAAGGCCAGGCCCGCCAGGTAGGTGAGACCGTACCAATGCACCTTTAACGGCCCAATGGCAATCGCCACGGGGTCGATCTGGGGGTAGGGGAGCATGTTTGGAGTAAAGCGTCCTTTGGGAGAATCGGTGTATTATCCGCCAGCGCCCGCGCCTTTGACAAACGACATGTGCCTGATAACTCTTGCTTACCGCTCACACCCCGACTATCCGCTGCTACTGGCGGCCAATCGGGATGAATTTTACCAGCGCCCCACTGCGACGCTGGATTTCTGGGATGACGCGCCGGAACTCCTGGCCGGCAGAGACCTGGAGGCCGGTGGCACCTGGATGGGGATCACCCGCAGCGGGCGCTTTGCCGCCATCACCAATCACCGTAATCCGCCCAGTACGCCGCAAAACCCGCGTTCCCGCGGCATGCTCACGGTGGACTTCCTGCTTGGTGACCAGGCTGCAGAGCAATACCTGCAAGCGGTTGCCCGCCGCGCCGGTGAATATGCCGGTTTCAACTTGCTGCTGGGCGATGCTGACGGCCTCTATTACTTTTCCAACATTGAAAGCCAGGTCCGGACACTGCCGGCGGGCATCTATAGTGTCAGCAATGGCCTGCTGGACTCAGCCTGGCCCAAGCAGCGTATCGCCGAGCAAGGACTGACGACCCTGTTGCAGGCTCCCTTACAGCACGAGCAGCTCAAGGCCACGGTCAGTGACCGCAGCAAGGCCGACGATACCCAGCTGCCGCAAACCGGTGTTGGTCTCGAACTGGAGCGCACCCTGTCTTCACAATTTATAGTCGCAGACGGCTATGGCACGCGCGCCACGACCAGCCTCTGGGTACACCGCAGTGGCGAGGTGGAGTTGTCGGAATCGACCTTTGTTGAGCATGGCCAGGCGGCGGGCTGCCGCCAACTGGGCTTCAGCCTAAGCGGGCGTGAATAAAACCGGACATGCCCTTATCGACCAGGAACCCTTCCAGTCGCTGGTAGACCGCATCTGAACTCTGCAGACCCATCACATCCGCCAGCACAGCCTCGGCCTCTGCCGAGGTGAAGTTGCGCACCGCCTTTTTGACCCGGGTCAGGTTGGTGGCATTCATGGAAAGCACGTCGTAACCCATAGCCAGCAGCAGTACCGCCGCGCCGGGATCGCCGGCCAACTCACCGCAAATCCCGACCAGCTTACCCTCCGCATGGGCATCATCAGCCACTGATTTGAGTGCCTGCAGCACGGCGGGATGAAAAGCGTGATAAAGGTCGGCGACCCGTGCATTGTTTCGATCAACCGCCAGCAAGTATTGGGTCAGGTCGTTGGAACCCACCGACAGAAAATCCGCTCGCCTAGCCAGTTCTCGCGCCTGGTAGACCGCCGCCGGCACTTCCACCATGACCCCGATTGGCGGCAACTCAATATCGGCACCCTCTTCCAACAGCTCGCGATGGGCACGGTGAATAAACTCCAGGGACTCATCCAATTCGCCAACATTACTGATCATGGGCAGCATGATTCTGAGATTGCCCAGGCCTTCGCTGGCCTTAAGCATGGCACGGATCTGCGCCAGGAATATTTCCGGGTGGTCCAGGGTAATACGTATGCCGCGCCAGCCGAGGAAGGGGTTTTCCTCCTCAATGGGGAAATAGGGCAGGGCCTTATCCCCGCCAATATCAAGGGTGCGCATGGTCACTGGCTTGGGGGCGAAGGCTTCCAGCTGACTGCGATAAATCTGGCGTTGTTCCTCCTCGCTGGGAAAGCGCTCACGCAACAGGAACGGCACCTCGGTGCGGTACAGGCCCACCCCCTCGGCACCCTGGTCCAGTGAGCGGGCTACATCAGCCATCAATCCGGTATTGACCCACAGCGGCAGGCGTTTTTTGTCCAGGGTTTCACAGGGCAGGTCGCGCAGCGTCTCCAGGTCTTCAGAAAGCGCCTGGTCCTCGGCCATGATAGTGTCGAGGCGATTGCGGAATTCAGCGCTGGGATTCAGGTGCACCTCGCCGTTGTAGCCGTCGACGATCAGCTCCTGGTCTTGCAGCTTGGTATAGGGCAGATCAACTGCGCCCATCACTGTCGGCACGCCCATGGCTCGCGCCAGAATGGCGACGTGGCTGTTACCGGAACCGCGCACCGAAATAAGACCGACCAGGTTCTCCCTGGGAATTTCACCCAGCACCGAGGCGGTCAATTCCTCGCCCACCAGGATCGCCGCGGGAGGAAATTCCCGCACATTCTTGTCAGCCGCCTGCAAGTAAGCCAGCACCCGGGTGCCAAGGTCCTTAACATCAACCGCACGCTCGCGCAGGTAACTCTGCTCCATGCGCTCAAAATGTTGAATATGCTCAATCATCACCTGGCTGAGCGCACCCTGGGCCCATTCTCCTGATTTGATGCGGGAGGCAACCTCGGCGCCGATAGTCGCGTCGTCGAGAATTCTCAGGTATACGTCGAACAGCGCGTGATCTTCAGGGTTAAGCTGGGTCGACAACTGCTTGGCAACCAATTCAATATCGGCGCGCACCGCCTGCAGGGCTTTCTTGAATGCTCGCAACTCGCTGAGGCGATCCGTGGTGTTGCGCTCCGGCACGGCATACAGGTCCGCTTCAGGTGAAACGATGACCGCCTGTCCCACGGCAATGCCAGGGGCGCCGGGAATCCCCTGCACCATGGCTGATTCAGCGATGCCCCGCTCTGTATGAATGGCCCCCGTGACCTGGGCATGGGCAATAACGCCGGCCAATTGCGCCGACATGGTAACCAGGAAGGCCTCTTCGCTTTCGTCAAAGCGACGCTGCTCAGCCTGCTGCACCACCAGCACACCCAGCACTTCCCGGTGGTGAATTATGGGTACACCGAGGAAGGCGCTGAAGGGCTCCTCACCAATACCGGGGATCAGCTGGAAGTTCGGATGGGAGGTGGCATCCTCCAGGTTCATCGGCTCTTCCCGGCGGGCCACCTGGCCCACCAGGCCCTCATCTGCCGACAGGCTGGCGCTGCCGATCTCCGCCTTGTTAAGACCCTCGGTGGCCTGGAAAACAAATCGGTCAGTGGCGGGGTCACGCATATAGACCGTGCACACCTCGGTGCCCATGGCATCACGTACCCGGCGCACAATAATATCCAGCGCTTGCGCCAGGTCTTCGGCGGTGTTCACCTCCTGGACAATGGCCCGCAGCATTTCCAGCATTAGTTGGCAACTCCTGCCGACACGAGGCGGCCACAGGGCGCCGACAGTTCTTTCAGGGCGCTGCGGTAGACCTCTCGTTTGAAGGCGATAACCTGGGTCAAGGGATACCAGTAGCTGACCCAGCGCCAGTGGTCGAATTCCGGTTTCGGATGGCCGTCCACTTTCACTGCTTCATCCTCCGCCAGCATCTGCAACAGGAACCACTTCTGCTTTTGACCGATGCAAAGCGGCTTCTGGCCTTTTCGAATATAGCGTTTGGGTAGTCGGTAGCGCAGCCAGCCACGGGTGCAGGCCAGCACCTTCACGGCATCGGCGTTCAGGCCAACTTCTTCCTCAAGCTCTCTGAACAGCGCTTGTTCAGGGGATTCCCCGCTGGCAATACCACCCTGGGGAAACTGCCAGGAGTCCTGGCCAAGGCGCCGGGCCCACAATAGGCGGCCGTGATCATTGGCTAGAATAATCCCGACATTGGAACGAAAACCATCTGCATCAATCACGTCTTATTCTTTTCACAGGAGCGGCGGCGGAACGGGCTATTGTTCCACACTAGCCGCCCCCGGACAATTTACCCTGCCGACGGAACTGGCTATGCTTGCCATCCGCCACCCTGGAAGCCAAGCATGGCACTGGCCATATTCGATCTCGACAATACCCTTCTTGGAGGCGACAGCGATCATGCCTGGGGTGAGTTTGCCTGCGAAACAGGCATAGTTGATGCCGTCAGCTTCGGCCAGCGCAATGACACCTTCTACCAGGATTACCTGGCGGGCAGCCTCGATATTGAGGCCTATTTACGGCACGCGCTGGAGCCAATCGCCGGGCAACCGCCCGAGCTCATTGCCCAGTGGCACGCTGCCTTCATGCAGGCCAAGATTGAACCCATGTTCTTGCCCGCCGCCACAGCGCTACTGGAAAAGCACCGGCAGGCCGGCGATCACCTGCTGATAATCACCGCCACCAATCGCTTTATTACTGAGCCAATTGCCCAGCGCCTGGGGGTGGAAGACCTGTTGGCCTGCGAGGGAGAGATGCGCGACGGGCGTTACACCGGCGAACCCACGGGAATTCTCAGCTATGCGGAAGGCAAAGTGACAAGGCTGCAGCAGTGGTTGCAGGAAACCGGTATGACGCTGCAGGGCAGCTGCTTTTACTCCGACTCCCACAATGACCTGCCGCTGTTAAAGGCGGTTGCAAGGCCGGTGGCGGTGGACCCTGATGAGCGCTTGCGCGCCCACGCACAGCGACAGGGCTGGGAAATTATCAGCCTGCGCCAGTGACGGCGGCAAAGACCGCTTTCAGGTAGCGGGTTTCCGGAATCGCCGGATGCACCGGGTGGTCCGCACCCTGGCCACCAAAACCCGTTAGCCGCAGATCACGCTCGCTGCGACGGCCTGCGGCGCGAATGGCCTCGACCAGGTCAGCCTCGGGCAAGTGCATGGAGCAGGACGCCGATACCAGCATGCCACCCGGCTGCAATAGACGCAGCGCCATCTCATTGATCCGCTGGTAGGCCTTGCGCCCCTTGCCCAGGTCGCGACGGCGCTGGATAAACGCGGGCGGGTCCAACACCACGATATCGAACTGCTCAGCATTCGCCTGCAGATCTTGCATGACCTGGTCGGCACGCCCATGCAATCCGGAAACACGCGCCTCCACCCCATTGAGCGCAGCATTCTCATTGACCAGCTCCAAGGCCGTCTGGGAGTTGTCCACACAGAACACGGCATCGGCTCCAGCCGCGGCTGCCTGCACACCCCAGCCACCGACATAGCTATAGACATCCAGCACACGCTGGCCCTTGCACAGTTGCTGCAACTGGGCCCGGTTGTTGCGATGGTCATAAAACCAGCCCGTTTTCTGCCCGGCCTGAACCGGAGCCAGGAAGCTGACGCCGTTCTCCTCGACAGCGACCCTGTCAGGTACGGTACCCAGTGCACACTCTATGCGCTCCTCCAGCCCCTGTTCACGCCGACTGCGACTGTCACAGCGCAGCAGGATACCGACGGGTTTGAGGGTGAGGGCAAGCGCCTCAAGCAAGGCTTGCTGATAGCGCTCGGCCCCGGCCGTGTTGAGTTGCAACACCAGGTAATCGCCAAAGCGATCCACAACAACGCCGGACACGCCATCGCTGTCACCATAGAGCAGGCGGTAGAAGGGCTTTGCGAAGTAGCGTTCACGCAAAAGAAGGGCCTGCTCTATGCGCTGGCGCAGCCAGTCCACTGTCATTTGCAGGTCGGGCTGGCGACCGAGCATCCGCGCACAGATCAGCGACTGCGGCTCCATATAGGCAGAGCCCAACTGCTGCCCGGAGGCGGCCATGATATTGACCGGGTCCCCGGCCGTAAAATCACCCAGATGTGAACGCTTACTATCTATCTCGTTACTGTAAATCCAGCAATGGCCGCCGCGAAGGCGCTTGTCCGCGCCCCGGCGTAAGTGCAGCTCAGGATTCTTCGGCACACTGGGCGTCGTAGTCCTCGGCGGACAATAATTTTTCCAATTCGGCAGCTTCAACGCCCTGCAGACGGTAAAACCAGCCGTCGTGGTAGGGGTCGGAGTTCACAGTCTCCGGTGCATCTTCCAGCGCCTCATTTATGGCAATCACTTCGCCGCCGACAGGTGCGTAGATATCGGAGGCTGCCTTGACGGACTCCACTACACCGGCCTCATCACCGGCGGCAAGCTGGGCACCGATGTCTGGCAATTCGACAAAAACCACATCACCCAGGGAGTCCTGGGCATGGTCAGAGATACCCACGGTGACAGTTCCGTCGTCCTCCAGGCGAGCCCACTCGTGGCTGCTGGCATATTTGAGTTCGGTGGGAGTTTGGCTCATTGATGTTTCCTCGTCTTGACCGGCAAGGGTTTCAGGAGCAGAGCATTCTAACCCGAGCAGGCCCAAAAACAATGGGATTGATCAACGCACGCCCATAGCATGGCGCATTAGCTGGTGTTTCAAGGGGCCCGAGCGCGCCACCAGGTTCATGCCGGAGTTCCGCAGCCAACGCAGCGGCAGCTGCTGTTGACCGAACAAGCGCTTAAAGCCGTCCATAGCCGCCATCATCACCAGGTTTTCGCCCTTGCGTTGCCGCTGGTAGCGCCGCAGCACAGCGCTATCGCCTGCATCGATTCCGCGTCGCACAGCCTGTCGCAACTCCAGCGACAAGGCGGCCACATCCTGTATACCCAGGTTGATGCCCTGACCCGCCAGTGGATGAATCGTGTGCGCCGCGTCGCCAACCAGGGCGATCCGCGGCTTGATGTAATCCACCGCGTGGCGCTGTCGCAGGGGAAAAACCGTCCGTGCAGAGCTCGCCAATACCGTACCCAGGCGCCCTTCTATCGCCTCTTCCAGCGCCTGCTGGAATTCAGCTTCCGGCATCTCTTTCAATGCCTGGGCCAGCGCCGGCTCAGCGGACCAGACGATCGAGCAGAAATGGCGCTCGCCATAGCTGGGCAGGGGCAGGAATGCCAGTGGCCCGGTACTGAGAAAACGCTGCCAGGCGGTAGCCTGGTGCTGGCTGCTGGTTTCCACCGTGGTCACCAGGGCGTACTGCCCATAGTCCCATTCGCGGGTTTGAAACCGGGCCAGGTCGCGCACCCGCGACAGGGCTCCGTCGGCCGCTACCAACAAATTGCCAGTCAATTGCCGGCCATCCTCCAGTTCCAGCTGCACGCGATCCGCCGCGCTCAGGTCCAGCGCCTGCAGCCGCGCCGGGCTGAACACTTGCAGATCAGTGCAGGCATCCAGCCCTGATAGCAGCGCCGCAGTGAGCTGGCGATTTTCCACGATATGGCCCAGCACCGGTGCATCCAGTTCGCCGGCATGAAAATCGATACTGCCGGTTCCCTCTGCATCCCAGACCTGCATATGGGAATAGGGACCAAGACGCTGCTGGCCGAGTAAATCCCAGGCACCAATATCGGTCAGAAATGTCTGGGACGCCGGTGTAATCGCGCTGACTCGCGCGTCGAAATCGGCAACGCTCTGAGCGGCTGAGGTATTTGGACTGTCTGCCGCCAGCGGGGCCGCTTCAACCAGGGCCAGTCGCAAACCACTGCCTGCGAGTGATCGCAGCAGGGCCGAGCCGGCAATACCGGCGCCAATAACAATAACGTCATAGTCAGGGTTGGACATCGCGGTACTCTGAACTGGCGGCCACGCCTGCGGTATGACGCACAAACTGGCGCTTCAAGGCAGGACTGAGATCCAGGGCGAACAAACCAATATCGCGCAACAGGGCCAGGGCCGGGTCCCGCTGCATGAACAGGCCGGGAAGGCGGTCGCTGAAGACTGTCGTGCGCTCTTGATCCTGCGCCTGTTGCTCACAGTATGCCTGCAATACGCTCAACTCACCCGGTGCGCGGCCGGCGGCAACTGCCTGCGCCAACAACTCAGCCAGCCTCGCCACATCGCGCAGCGCCAGGTTGAAGCCCTGTCCGGCAACCGGATGCAGGGAGTGGGCTGCGTTACCCATGACAACGACGCCGCTGCGCGCCTGCTCCTCAGCTTGCACCAGCGACAAGGGGTAACTGTGGCGCTGGCCGAGGCGCTGCAGGCGCCCCAGGCGGTAGCCAAACTCCTGTTGCAGGCGCTGCAAAAACTCTCGCTCCGGGCATTCTTGCAGTTCCGCCGCGAGGGCCGGCGCCAGACTCCAGACCAGGGCACTGCGTCCTGCGCTGTCTGCAGTCGGTAGCAAAGGCAACATGGCCAGTGGCCCCTGCTCGGTAAATCGCTCGTAGGCGCAGCCCTGGTGTGCGCTGGCATGGCCGATATTGGCAATCAGCGCATGTTGTTCATAGTGCTGCTCACGCGCCTCAATGCCCAGGGCCTGGCGCAAGGCTGAGTCGGCACCATCCGCCACCACCAGCAGCGAAGCTTGTAGCTGGTCGCCATCATCCAGGGTCAGCAGCATCCCGCTGTCGATGGCAAGCGCGTCGCTAACCCGGGCCGGACTCAGTGTCTCAATGTCACTACGGTGCAGTGCCTGTACCAGGATCTGCCCCAGCCACGCGTTTTCCACCACATAGCCAAGCGCGGGCCAGCTGTAATCTGACGCCTGCATCAGGGTGCTGCCAAACCGCCCCTGTTCAGACACATGTATGGAGCTGATCGGGCAGGCCCCTGGCTCCAGGTCAGGCCATATGCCCAGCTGCTGGTAAATCAGGCAGCTGGCATAGGACAGCGCCGTTGAGCGGCTGTCAAAGGAAGGGCTGAAAGCGGCTGTTGAATCATCTGCTGCCGGGAGCGGAAAACTCTCCACCAGCAGGATGCGGGTGCCCACAGGCAAGCGTTGCCGCAGGCTGAGGGCGAGACTGATGCCCACCATGCCACCACCGGCAATTACCACATCCTGGTGCGCGGGTCCGTTCAATGGCCATTATCTCCCGGGGCAGGCGAATCCTCGGCAGCGGCCGCTTGCGACAGTTTTTCCATGAACAGGTTAAGGCTGGCAAAACGCAGGTACTCGGTCAGCTCGAAATACTGGTTTTCGGCCTCTTCTTCATCACTGTCCGGGTCCAGGGTGACTTCGACGATAGCGGCCACGTCCTTGAGCACCTCACCCGTGTCCTCACTCAATGCTGAGTTCGGGGCAACGGCTACCGTGAAGGCATAGCCCGCCAGAAAACCGCTGCACCAGTCGGCCAGCCCCTGCAAGCGCTGCTCCATCTCGGTCTCGTCATCGGGCAGGAATAGCTGGAAATCAAACTCTTCATCCTGCATGGCGCGCAGGGTTACGTCGGCCAGGCGCAGGCAGTTTTCTGCCAGCTCGCCATGCAGGCCGAGGTCCAGTGCCTGGCTCGCCGCTGCCAGGCAATAGTCCGCCTCGAGAGCACCCCCGCCAGCATAAACACCGCAAATTCCACCGTGCAAAAAGGCCGGGGACTGGTTGGAACCTTCGTCCAATAACTGGTTAGCAAACTCATCAAAGTCCAGTGCTTGTTCGCCGTCGAGGTAATTTTCCATGATTATACTTGCACCGAATTATTGAAAACGTTGGCAGGTTATTGATATTTATGAAATTTAGTAGTTTGACCTACCCTGGGCTGACCACTATAGTAGTGTGACCCACGAAACCATAACAAGTACCGCCCATGTCAGAGACACAATTCAAGGCGCTAGAGCAGAAGATAGATGATCTTATCAACCTCTGCTCGGAGTTAAATCAGGAAAACGTCAACCTGAAGGCCGACGCTGACGGTTGGCGCCATGAGCGCGAGTCCCTGGTGGCGCGAAACGCGCTCGCCAAGAGCAAAGTGGAAGCAATACTGAGCCGACTTAAGGGCGTGGAGTAGAACAGTGAGCCAATACCGCACGGTTTCGGTAAACATCCTGGACAAGGAGTACCAGGTTTCCTGCCCCCCCGAGCAGGAGGCGGAACTGATTGTGTCCGCTTCCTACCTGGACAAGCAGATGCGCTCGATTCGCGAATCCGGAAAGGTGATTGGCCTGGAGCGCATAGCAGTGATGGCTGCTCTGAATATAAGCCATGAGTTGCTGCAGGCATCGGAACAAGAAGATGTAATAGCAGGTGGTATTGCCGTTGACGAAGCAGAGGTCAGCAACCTGTCGCGAAAAATCGACGAAGCCATTTTTTCCTTGCGACAAATGGAGATCAGTTAGCCGCCGTCCGGCGCTTCCGCTATACTGCGTTCGGATACCTGGTGTATTGGCCAGAGAGCCAGTTCTCTACCCGATATTACCAACCAGGAGGTTGCTAGCTACCGATGATGTGCAAGTCCGTACGACGGGAAGCCTAATTCAGTACAGTGACCACCGCCTTGAACCGTCGGGTTCAAGGGCGAAGCTTTCAGCGGTACTCCGGGATCCCTTGTTTTGACATTCGACCTGACCTTCGACCCGGCCAGCGACTCGGCCAGCGACTCGGCCAGCAGAAAAGCCGCTCTGCGCCAGCAGGCTCGCGCCCGCCGCCACTCCCTGACCCGCTGGCAACAACGACAACATGCACTGCAACTACGCGACAGAGTCAGGCGCATGCCCGGCTTCAGACAGTGTCGCCATATCGCACTGTACTGGGCCCGCGATGGCGAAATCGACCCGCAGCCCTTGCTGCAACTGTGCTGGCGCAGCGGCAAAACCGTTTATTTACCCTGCATTGGCTCACAGCGGCAGCTTGAGTTCCGGCGCTATGCCCGCGGTGACCGCCTGCACAAGAACCGCTTCGGTATTCCCGAGCCAGGGCCCGGCGCACCGCGGCGCGAGGTTGCTGGGCTGCATCTCATAGTCATGCCACTGGTGGCGTTTAGCTGGGCCGGTACCCGACTGGGGATGGGTGGCGGCTTTTATGATCGCGCCCTGCGCCAGGTGTCAGGCCGGGGTCGGGGTCCCTATTTGCTGGGCGCCGCCCACAGCTGCCAACAGCTGGAAGACATGCGGGGAGATCACTGGGATGTGGCGGTACACGGGATTGTAACTGAACGAGAGCGCCGCAGCGCTACGGCAGGCCGGCCAGCTATTCGCTAGCCTGTTCTACCTGGTCCTGGCTGAACACGCCCGCCTGCAAGCCGGATACTGGCTCCGCCACAGACTGGGTGGAACTCATAGGTATCAATAGGGTAATCAGCACACCCAGGCCAAAAGCGGCCAGCAGTACCATTAGCAGGTCAGGTTTGTTCTTCACTTTGCCCCTCGCAGAATTCCTTGTGCGGGCCCATGGGTGCCCGCTGGTCTAGTGGCTTTTTTATTGTCGCGGTGTTTTACAACCGCGTTTTTTGGTAATTTGCCACAAAGCAAACCGAGTTTAGTGGATTAGTTCGGAAATGCAAGCCCCAACTAGCTATTTCCAGACCGAGGTCTCAATGCAGTACCTGGCTCAACTCAAGTAGAGTTGGTAAGCCACATTGTCGGTCTCTTCCGAGAAGCGATAGTGCACAGACTCCAGCGCCGCAGCGAGTTCACCGCGCTCAGCGGGGTCGACTTGCAAACCGAGCAGCACACGACCATAGGCGGCTCCATGGCTACGGTAATGGAACATGGAAATGTTCCAGCGCTGGCCGACGTGGGTCAGGAAATTGAACAGGGCGCCCGGGCGTTCAGGAAACTCAACCCGAAATACCACCTCATTGTCGATTGAACCATGTACCGGGCCGCCCACCATGTGCCGTATATGCAGCTTCGCCATCTCGTTGTCGGTGAGGTCCGTGACCGGATAGCCCTTGTTCACAAGCGGCGCGATCACCTGCTCACGATCACTGCCGGCCTCCACTTTCAGGCCGACAAAAATATTGGCCTCGCGTCGATCGGAATAGCGATAGTTGAACTCGGTAATACTGCGCTTGCCCAGGGCCTTGCAAAATGCCTTGAAGCTGCCCGGACGCTCCGGAATAGTGACGCTGAGTACAATCTCACGCTTCTCACCAATCTCGGTACGTTCAGATATATAGCGCAGGCGATCAAAGTTGGTATTGGCGCCACTGTCTATTGCCAGCAGGGTCTTGCCTTCCAGCCCCTCTCGCTCGACATATTTCTTCAGCCCGGCCAGCGCCAGTGCTCCCGCCGGCTCGGCAATCGAGCGGGTGTCCTCGAATATATCCTTGATCGCGGCACACATCTCATCGGTGCTGACAGTCACCACCGAGTCCACCGTGTCGCGAATAACGCGAAATGTCTCCTTGCCTATCTGGGCAACCGCAACGCCATCGGCGAACAGGCCAACCTCGGGCAGGCTTACCCGGCGACCGCGCTCCAGTGCCGCCGCCAGGCAAGCAGCATCCTCCGGCTCGACCCCGATCAGCTTGATTTCAGGGCGCACGTACTTAACGTAGGCAGCCACTCCCGCCAACAGGCCACCGCCGCCGACAGGCACGAAAATGGCTTCTATGGGGTCCGGGTGCTGGCGCACAATTTCCATGCCGATGGTGCCCTGGCCGGCAATCACCTCGGGATCATCATAGGGATGCACATAGACCAGGCCATGCTTGTCCATCAGCTCCCCGGCGTGGGCGGAAGCCTCATCATAGGTGTCACCGTGCAATACCACTCTGGCGCCATGGGAGCGCACCCCATCGACCTTGATCGCCGGCGTGGTGCGGGGCATGACAATGGTGGCTTTGACCCCCATATGACTGGCGGCCAACGCCAGGCCCTGGGCATGATTGCCAGCCGAGGCTGTAATAACACCTGCAGCACGCTCGGAGTCAGTCAAATGACACATCTTGTTGTAGGCGCCACGCAGCTTGAAAGAAAACACCGGTTGCAGGTCTTCACGCTTCAACAAAACACGATTAGCCAGGCGCGCAGACAGCAGGCGCGCGTGATCAATCGGCGTCTCCCGCGCCACGTCATAGACACGGGCGTCCAGGATTTTCTTTATATAGGACTGCGGCATATGCCTGTGGTCTCTTCAAGTTGGCCCGCAATACTAATGGAGTGGGGCTGAATTTTCAGCTCGCGCTGTCATCGCCAGGCGGCGTCTGTCTATAATGCCGCAAACCCAGGCATGAGACACCCGATGTGAACCAGGATGAAATGAAGCAGGCCGTTGCGGCGGCAGCGCTGGAGTATATACGGCCTAAACTGGAAGCGGACAGCGTTGTCGGCATCGGTACCGGCTCTACTGCCAACTGCTTTATTGACGCCCTGGCCAGTATCAAGGGGCAACTGGATGCCACAGTGGCCAGCTCAGAAGCCTCGGCGGAGCGATTACGCGGCCATGGCATTCCGGTTTACGACCTCAATGCAGTCGACAAGGTCGATTTCTATATTGACGGTGCTGATGAAAGCAACCGCTCCCTGCAATTGATCAAGGGCGGCGGTGCCGCCCTGACCCGGGAGAAAATCGTGGCGGCCGTGGCCACAGAGTTTATCTGTATTTGTGATGAGTCAAAGCTGGTGCACACCCTGGGTGAGTTCCCGCTACCCGTGGAGGTAATCCCCATGGCCCGCAGCCATGTGGCCCGGGCGCTGGTCAAGCTCGGTGGTGACCCGGTGTACCGGGAGGGCGTGGTAACTGACAACGGCAATGTTATTCTCGATGTCTATAATTTCCCGATTGCGGCACCACTGGAAACTGAACAGAAAATCAACGGCATCGTCGGTGTGGTTACAAACGGCTTGTTCGCCCTTCGCCCCGCCGACCTGTTGCTGCTCGGAAGCGCCAGCGGCGTCACCGAGCTGCGCGCCTGAACCAGCCTGGAGCCTGTGCTACCATTTGCGCCCCGCGCCCCGGTACCTGAAATGAAACCGCAACGCCCTGACAAATTCCGTTTGCTGACCTGCCTGGCCTTGCTCTGCGCCAGCTCCGCCCTCGCCGTGCCCCCGGCCGTGGATGTGGCCAATAACGAGATCTCGATTGTCATGGACCAGGAGCCCCAGTGGCTCAACACGGTCAAAGCCACTGACGCGGTCAGCTTCCGGGTGCTGGATCATATTACCGAGGGCTTGATGACTCTCGATGCAAATAACAAGGTAGTGGGCGGGGCGGCCGAGCGCTGGGAGCTGACCGACGAGAAAGTCACCTTCTGGCTGCGCAAGGATGCCCGCTGGAGCGATGGCGAACCGGTCACCGCCCATGATTTCGTATTCGCCTGGCAGCAAGTGGCCAACCCCGCCAGTGCCTCGGAGTACGCTTTCCTGATGCGCTCCTTCACCAACGGGGCGGCTATTATCGCCGGCGAAATGCCGCCGGAATCACTGGGAGTGGAAGCCGTCGATGATCACACGCTGGTAGCACAGCTGACCGCCCCCACCGCCTATTTCCTGGACCTGGTGACATTTATCAGCTTTCGCCCGGTGCGCGAGGACTACTACCGCGCCCAGGGTCAGCTGTATGCTGCAGACGCCGACAAGATGCTCTCCAACGGCCCCTTTGTCCTGACTGAATGGGTGCACGGCGCCTCTCTGCGCATGGAGAAAAATCCCTACTACTGGAACGCGGATGCGATCAAGCTGGACGCCATCAACGTGCCCTACATCACCGAGGACTCCAACGCCCGTTTCAACCTGTTCATGGATGACAAGATCAGCATGGCGACCGGGCTGGATATATCTTCCATGAAAATGGCCATGCAGGAGCGCCAAAAACTGCGCTCCTTCCGCGACGGCACCGTGTTCTACATCGGCTTCAACCACCGCGCCGGGAGACCAGCTTCCAACCGCAACCTGCGGCGCGCCATGCAAAGCGTTTACGACGTGGAAGAGCTGACCTACAAGGTTATTGGCGTACCGGGCAATGTGCCCGCCTATTCCCTGTTTCCCGCCTGGCTGGAAGGTGACGACGATAAACTGCTGGCCCAGTATCCACCACACAAGCCGGTGATGGACGCGGAGCAGGGGCTGGAATACCTGCGCCTGGCCAAGCAGGAGTTGGGTCTGGAAGAAATTCCCCCGCTCACATTATTGCTCAGCGATACACCCGGCAGCATCAAGCAGGGGGAGCACTTCCAGAACCTGATGTCTCGCAAACTGGGGCTGGAAATCCGCCTGGACCGACAAATATTCAAACAACGCCTGGCCAAGATGTCGGCCGGCGAGTACGACATGGTCGGCGCTGGCTGGGGTCCCGACTATAACGACGCCATGACCTTCGCCGACCTGTTTACCTCCTGGAATCTGAACAACCGTGGCCGCTACAGCAGCGAGCGCTACGATCAACTGGTGCTGGAAGCCCAAAAAACCACGGATCAGCGCCGCCGCAACCAGCTGTTCTCAGAGATCCAGGACCTGATTTATGAGGACGTAATCATCCTGCCCCAGTATGAACGCGGCTACATTTATGTGCAGGACAAACGGATTGAGGGGGTCAGGCGCAGCCGCATCGGTGGTGACCCCAATTACAACCATACCTGGATCAAGGGTGCGGAAAGTGGCGGCGGCGCGGCGGAGGGTTACTGAGTATGTGGCTGTATATTGGCAAGCGCCTTATCTCGGGCGTCATCACCATCTGGTTCATCGCCACCGCGACCTTTGCCGGGATGCACATGGTGCCCGGTGACCCACTACTTAATGACAAGGCGGTAACCCCGGAAATCCGCGCCAACCTGGAGCGCGCCTACGGTCTCGATAAGCCGGTATTTCAGCAATACCTGCTTTTTCTGAAGAACATGAGCCAGGGCGATTTTGGCATCTCCTTCACCCAGCAAAACCGTCGCGTTAACGACATCATCGCCGAACACTTCCCGGTCTCGGCCATGCTCGGGGTGCTGGCGCTGCTGTTCGCGGCCGGCGGCGGCATCTTGTGGGGCGCGTTGACCGCGCTCAATCGCGATCGCATGCCCGACCACCTGATTATGTTCATGGTAATTATCTGTGTCTCCGTACCCAGTTTCGTGTTTGCCGCGCTGGGGCAACTGGCGATACTGCGACTGAACAACCTGCTGGGGGTTTCGGTGCTGCCCGTCGCCGGCTGGGGCACGTTCTCGCATATGATTGTGCCGGCCCTGGTGTTAGGCCTGGGCACCATGGCCTACCTGACCCGCCTGATGCGCTCTTCCATGCTGGAGGTGGCTGATACGGACTACATCCGCACCGCCAGGGCCAAGGGTTTGACGCCGGCCCGTATCTTCTTTCGCCACCAGCTGCGCAACGCGATCTTGCCGGTGGTTACCGTTTTGGGACCCGCCATCGCCGCCATAACCACCGGCGGCTTCGTGGTTGAGTTGGTGTTCGCCATTCCCGGGCTGGGCCGCTACTTCGTGCAGGCGGTGCAACAGCTCGATTACACCGTCATCATGGGCACCACGGTATTTTACGGGGCCTTCCTGGTATTGATGGTCATCGCGGTCGACATCGTTTACGGCTTCGTCGACCCCCGCATCCAGGTCAGCAAGAGCGTCGGCTAATGAACTCCTATACTCCCACTGCAGCCGACTTTGAGCCCTTACAGGAAGGCATCGATGCCGAGCAGATTCATCGGCCCTCCGTCTCCTACTGGCAGGATGTCTGGCGCCGACTAAAGAAGAACCGGCGTGCCAGCGTATCCCTCTACATCGTCATCGGGCTAATGCTGTTTACCCTGGCCGGCCCTCTAATCTGGCAGGTAGACCCCGCCCTGCAAGACCTCGAACAAATTTCCCAGGCACCCAACACGGGCCGCTGGGCCCTGGTAATAGCCGATGACGCCCCTTTACCCGAGATTACCAGTCGTCGGCTGGCCACCCCCGCCTTGATCCCTGAGGACCGCGCGCCACAGAACTTCCGGCTGACCGGCTCCGCCAACTCTGAAGGGGTGAACCTGGCCTGGGATGCCGTGCCGGGCGCCACCGGCTACCAGTTGTTCCGCCACGAACTTGAACCTCGCGACGCGGACGACCTGGGCCTGCCCCTGGTGAGGTTGCTTTCGACCCAGCTCAGTTACCGCGACCGGCTGGGCCTCGAAACCCGCCAGTACTATTACTCTGCGGTCGCGGTATTCGCAGAGGGCGAGTCGCGCAACTACAGCACCATCCCGGTTTCAGTAACGCAGGCACTGCTGTTATCCGAAGCTCGCTACCGGGGCCTGGTCGCCGAGGATGCCACCGACGCTGAAGCAATCGGCAGCAAGGTGCGGCTGGAGTCCCATCCGCTAGGCACGGACTACCTGGGTAGGGATATGCTCGCGCGCTTGATGTGGGGCGCTCGCACCTCACTGTTTATCGGCATCATCGCGCCGCTGCTCTATGTGTCCATCGGCCTGGTCTATGGCGGCCTCGCCGGCTACAGCGGCGGCAGGACCGATGATGTGATGATGCGTTTCGCCGATTTCGTCATCGCCTTACCCTTTCTGTTGTTCATGATCCTGTTCAAGATCGCCTTTGGACTGGGTCCAGGTGAGAGCGGCATTGGACCCTTGCTGTTGGCGCTGGTGATATTGAGCTGGCCGGCCACCGCCCGGCTGGTGCGCGGGCAGGTGCTGCAAATTCGCGAAGAAGCCTATATCGCCGCCGCCCGCATGATGGGAGCCTCGGCGCCTTACCTGGTATTGAGGCATATGTTGCCAAACCTCATGGGGGTGCTGCTGGTCTCGCTGACCTTCGCCATTCCCACCGCAATTTTCATTGAGGCTTTCCTCTCATTTATCGGCATGGGCGTGGTACCGCCGACACCCTCCTGGGGTTCGATGTGCAACGACGGCATTCGCACCATGCTGTCCCACCCCCACGAACTGATGTTCCCGGCAATGATGATCAGCATCACGGTGCTGGCCTTCAACCTGCTGGGTGATGGTCTGCGCGATGCCATGGACGCGCGGATGAGGAGCGACGGATGAGCCAGACAGAGCCGGTTCTCAGCGTCAAGGACCTACAGGTGGAGTTCGATACCTTCGGTGGCAAGGTACGCGCCGTACGCGGGGTTTCCTATGACGTACACGCGGGCGAAACCCTGGCTGTGGTTGGTGAGTCCGGTTGTGGCAAATCAGTAACCGTGCAGGCACTGATGGGCCTGATCCCGATGCCACCCGGGCGCATCGTTGGTGGCTCGGCCCGCTTACTCGGCCAGGAGCTTATCGGGCTGAACCAGATACAGCTCAACCAGGTGCGGGGCGCCGATATGGGCATGATCTTCCAGGACCCGATGACCTCGCTTAACCCGACTATGCGCATTGGTGACCAGATCGCGGAAACCCTGATAGTACACCGAGGACTGTCCCGCGACGCGGCGCTCAAGGAAGCGGTCAGGCTATTGGAAAGAACCCGTATTCCCGAGGCCGCTCAGCGCGCCCGCCAATACCCTTTCGAGTTTTCCGGTGGCATGTTGCAGCGGGTGATGATCTCCATGAGCCTCGCCTGTACACCGAAACTGCTCATCGCTGACGAACCCACCACGGCGCTGGACGTGACCATCCAGGACCAGGTTCTGGAACTGATGAAGGAGATTCAGCGCGAAGACCACATGGCCATTATCCTGATTACCCACGACCTCGGTGTAGTGGCTCGCATGGCCGACCGCGTAGCCGTGATGTACGCCGGCGAGGTGGTCGAATCAGGCACGGTTGATGACATCTTTTACCGCGCATCACATCCCTATACCCAGGGACTGCAGCAGGCCATGCCGGACCTGCACCAGCACGGGGTAGACAACCTGCAGGCCATTCCCGGCAGCCCTCCGGACCTGTTCGCACCGCCGCCGGGCTGCGCCTACCACCCGCGTTGTCCACATGCGATGCAGATTTGCAGCCGTGTCGACCCTGCCAGCAGTGACATTGCCGCTGGACACAAAGCCGCCTGCTGGTTGAATCACCCCCAGTCACCCACAGCGAGCGGGGATGCAAAGCATGCTGGTTGAAGTACGCAACCTGAAGACTCACTTCAATATCGGTCGCAATCGCATTGTGCATGCCGTCGATGGCGTCTCTTTGAATATTGCGGAAAACGAGATCCTCGGACTGGTTGGGGAGAGCGGTTGCGGCAAATCTACCCTGGGCAAAACCCTGGCCGGCCTGCAGGCAAAAACCAGCGGCGAGGTCCTGTTCCGCGGCAAACCACTGCCGGACAGTTACACCATGGAAGACTTCCGCCAGCTTTCGACCAATATACAAATGATCTTCCAGGACCCCTATACCTCGCTTAACCCGCGCATGACTATCCAGGAGATCGTCTCCGAGCCGCTGCGTTTACAGGCCGGAGGCGGCAACAGCGACTACCGTGAACTGGTCGCACAGTGGCTGGAGCGGGTCGGCCTCAAGCGCGAACACGCCAATCGCTATCCACACGAGTTCTCCGGCGGCCAGCGCCAGCGCATCGGCATTGCCAGGGCGCTCATCGTAAAGCCCCGCTTCGTCGTTTGCGATGAGCCGATCTCGGCACTGGACGTATCGGTACAGGCCCAGGTCATTAACCTGCTGCAAGAGCTCAAGGACAGCCTGGGACTGACTCTGCTGTTTATCGCCCACGATCTGTCCATGGTGCGATACCTCTGTGATCGCATGGCAGTCATGTACCTGGGCTCAGTCGTGGAAGAGGGGCCCTCGGCGGAAGTGTATTTTAAGCCCAAGCACCCCTATACCCGCATGCTGATCGCCTCCAATCCGGTCGCCGATCCACACAAGGAGAAGGCGCGACTGCACCAGCCGCCGCAGGGAGAGATCCCCTCGCCGATCAACCCCAAGCCCGGTTGTCGTTTTGCTGACCGCTGTCCAGAAGTGACTGCCCGCTGCCGGGAGGAAACGCCGATACCCCGTTTTATAGACGCCGAACGCATGATTGCGTGCCATTTGTACTGAGCCGTCATGAACGACGAAAAGGCCCGTTTCCTGAGCCAGTTGGCAGCGCAATATGGCCCGGCCCTGGAACGCTACCTGGCCCGCAAACTCGACAACCCGGCCGATGCCGCCGAAGTGGCCCAGGAAGCTTATATTCGCATTTATCGCCTCGAACACCCGGAGCAACTCGATAACGCCCGGGCGTTCCTGTTCCAGGTTGCCTCCAACCTGGCCATAGACCAGCTGCGACGGCGCTCCCTGCACTTCCGTTTTCTCAAGGCCGAGACCCGGGAATTGGGTGAGGGAGACATACCGGAAGCCGTCGCCAACGTGGCATCGCCGGAGCAAATTCTGGCGGGAAAGGAGAAACTGGCACGCATTCTGGCCGCGGTAGACAAGCTGCCGGATAAGTGTAGGCAAGCGTTTTTGCTGCACCGCAACAGCGGTATGTCCTACAGCAATATAGCTCACGAACTGGGCGTTTCCGTATCCAGCGTGGAAAAGTACATCCTGCAGGCGCTTAAAGCCTGCCGCCAGGAATTGGCCGCATACTACAAAGAGGCGGAAGAACCGGGGTCACAGAAAGAATAAATAGTTTTGAGGGGTTTGATCACTGTATCGTTACAGAGGTAGAGACCCAAAAAATACAGGGTGGGTTCAGGTGGGCGAAAAACGTCCGCCAGGTATGTAAATCTATGACTGAAAGCACAGCCAGCGCGGCTCTCGAAAGCGGTATGCAAAACCAGGCCCTGGCCTGGATTGCCCGCCTGCGCGCGGATTCTGTCTCCGAGCAGGATCGACAGGAGTTCGCCCTGTGGCTGGCGGCGCGCCCGGAACACCGGGCAGCCATGGATGCCATGCTGGAGCTGTGGGAAGACCTCGCCGTGGTTAAGCACCTGCCGCTTGCACCAGCGGAGCCCGCCAGCTCCCGTCGGCGCTGGATAGGCAGCGGCCTGGCCCTGGCCGCCAGTATCTGCCTGGCCCTGCTGCTGTCACCACAGCTGCTGCTGGACTATGAACACCAGGAATTCAGGACCCAGACCGGTGAACAGCTTGCTATTGAGCTCAGCGATGGCAGCTCCATCAAACTGAATACCAACAGCGCCTTGCGGGTAGATATGGACCGCCAGCAGCGCCGCTTTTCCCTGACCCGCGGAGAAGCATTTTTTGAAGTGGCGCGAGACCCTGAAAGGCCGTTTATCGTGGCTGCCGGCAACACCGAGGTTCGCGCCCTGGGCACCGCCTTCAATGTACTGTTGCAGCGCGGCCTCAGTGAAATCACAGTGACCGAGGGCGTGGTGCGGGTAACCGAGCTAAATGCACCGGCTTCGCGCGCCGCCGATACGGCACTGCTGTATGAGAACCAGAAGATCGCCGGTGACCGGCGTGGCCTGGCCAGTCCCACCCAGGTTGATAGCGAACACAGCCTGGCCTGGCGGGACGGCAAACTGGTGGCTGAAGAAATGCCACTGGCTGAGCTGGTGGCTGAACTGTCCCGTTACCATGAGCGCAAGATACTGATCGCCGAACCCGGCCTGGCGCAGAAAACCGTGTCCGGGGTGTTCCAGCTGGAAGACCCCGACAGTATTCTGCTGGCGCTGGAGCACACGGTTGGAATTCGCAGTGTCGAGCTTGAGGACGGCAGTGTTCAGTTGATCAGGGCTCCTCTATAAGCTATAACCCTGCCTGTGAAACCCCAGGCACATTACCTGGCATCAGCTCTCTGCTGCTGCCTCTCCGCTCTATTGTGGTGCCTCCCAGGCAGCGCCAGCGCTCAGGCTGATTATGGGTTTGAGCTGGATGCCCAACCCTTATCGGAATCCTTAATCCAGTTCAGCCACCAGAGTGGCCTGGCAATCGTGTTCCCGGACCCGCTGACCAAGGGTATTGAAGCACCGCCACTGTCTGGCAGGATGAATGCGGCGACCGCACTGAACTCGCTACTGGCAGACACCGGATTGGCCTGGCGGCTGATTGATAACAGAATTATCGCCATCTACCAGCGCGACTGCGAGGCCAGCAACAGCTGTCCGGATAACAGGCAGTTGCTGGTCCAATACCCACTATACGTGCCCGGAATCGAAGAACTCTACGTCTACGGCAACCGGATAACCGGCTCCCGTATCAAGCGCAGCGATTTGCAGGGGTCGGCCCCTGTGGATGTTATCTCCGCGCCGGACATGGAGCTCAGTGGCGCCCAGACCATTGGCGAGATTTTGCGCTACGTTCCCGCGGTTGCGGGCAACGCCACCAGCACCGCCATCAGCAACGGTGGCGATGGCACCGCCACGGTGACCCTGCGCGGCCTGCCAGCCTCCAGTACGCTGGTGCTGATCAATGGCCGGCGGGTGGCCAATGATGGCCTGGCCGGTGAATCCATCGATCTCAACAGCATTGCCCCGGCGGCGGTTGAGCGCATCGAAATTCTCAAGGATGGCGCCTCTGCCATCTACGGCTCCGACGCCATTGCCGGTGTCATCAACATCATCATGAAGGAAGATTTCTACGGTTTTCTGCTCGAACACTTCTACGGGGTGTCCGAGGGCAGCGACGGCGAAACAGAGACGACGACCTTGCAATACGGGACCGGCTTCAAGCACGGCTCGCTGTTTTTCAGTGCATCGCATTTTGACCAGCAGGAAATTGCCAGTCGCGACCGCGACATTTCGCGCAGCGCCGACGGCCGCAACCGCGGCGGTTCTGACCTGCGCTCAAGCGCTACGCCCAATGCTCGGGTCACCTTGCCCAATGGCAGTACCGTTATCCGCGACCAGCAAAGCGGCGCCTATCGCCCCGTCCACAGCGAGGACCTGTATGAATTCCGGGAGGAGACATCTTCACTGGTGCCCTCGGAGCGCGATTTCTTCTACGGCAGTGTCAGCTACGATTTTTCCGAGCAGATCAGCGGGCGGCTTGAGGGCAGCTATACCGATACCAGCGCCCGGGCCCAACTGGCGCCAACTCCGATCTTTACCGCCTTTGAGCAATCCCCGATAAATATCGCCGCCGACAATACCTACAACCCCTTCGGCGTCGAGATCGAAGACCTGCGGCGGCGCATAACGGAACTGCCATCGCGGCGCCAGCAGAACAAATCGGATGTTTCTCGCTATGCCGCCATCATTGAGGGCCTGCAACGAGGTTGGAGCTGGGAATTCAGCCACAGCTACAGCCGCAGCAGGGCCAAGGAAACACTAACCGCATTGATCAACGCCGATAACTTGCGCCGCGGGGTGGGTCCGGCCGCCCAGTGCCAGGGCCAGGCTCAAGACGGCTGTGTGCCGATCAACCTGTTCGGGCCACCGGGCAGCATCGACCAGCAGCAGCTGGCTTTCCTGCAGGTTGGTGGCAAGGTCAAGGGTGAAAGTGAGCTGAAAACCTGGGGGCTGACCGCCACTCGCACCCTCTGGGAATTACCCGCGGGCCCGGTCGATTTTGCCTTCGGCCTGGAATACCGGGATGAGTCCACCTACAAGAAACCCAGCGCGCTGATCGCCGGCCTCGGCACTATTGGTGGCAACAACTTCGAAGCCACCGACGGTGACCGGGAGGTGCGGGAAATCTACGCGGAGGGTATTGCACCGGTCTGGCAGTCGGCGGACAAGCGCCAGAAACTCGACCTGGAACTCGCCCTGCGCTGGTCTGACTACAACGATTTCGGCACCACCAGCAATCCCAAGTTCGGCCTCAGGCTGCAACTGACACCGAGCTGGCTCTTGCGTGCTACCTGGAGTGAAGGCTTTCGGGCGCCGACCCTGAATGAGCTATACCAGGGGGCCAGCGAAGACCAGGCCTTCATATCCGACCCCTGTACGCAGCCTGAAAACATCGCTGTCCTGCCCGGCTGCACACAGCTGGCGGACGCCAGCCGCAACCAGTTTCTCACCGTTACCGGCGGCAATCCAAAACTGGATGAGGAATCCGCCGATACCTGGGGGGCCGGCGTGGTGTGGACACCAGACTCGGTGCCCGGCCTGAGTCTGTCGCTGGACTACTATGACATCGATACCGACAACGTGGTGGCGTCCAGTGCCCAGTTTATTGTCGACCAGAATGCGCGCACGGGCCGCTTCGAAGATCGGGTAAGCCGCGATGACTTTGGCAACCTGCAACTGGTCACCGCCACCAACCTGAACGTCGGCGAGCGCCGGGTCAAGGGCCTGGACTTAAGCCTGAATTACCTGCTGCCCACCCGGGAGTGGGGGCAGTGGTCAACTGCCGTGAGCCTGGCCTATATCGATGAATACAGCCTGCAACTGGACGAAGAATCACCGACCATCGAACTGGCCGGCACCTTTATTGATCCGGCCTCCGAGGGCGTCGGTGGCATTCCCGAGTGGAAGGGCAATATCGGCCTGCAGTGGGCCAGGCAGCGCTGGCGTGGCAGCTACGATATTCACTTTGTCAGCGAGTTGCGGGAAAATATTCCCAACAGCCAGGCGCGTCGGGATATTGATTCCTGGACCGTACACGACGTACAGTTCAGCTATGTATTCAATTTGCTCAACGGCCTGCGGGCATCCCTGGGCGTGGATAACATACTGGATGAAGAGGCGCCTTTTTCGGCCTCCGCCTTCAACGACAACCTGGACGCGCGCACACACGACCTGAAAGGCCGCTTCTGGTACGCCAAACTCAGCCAGCGCATATAAGCTACTAACGAGGAACACCCATGACACAGCTGACCCGCCCACTGCTCCTGGCAGCGCTATTGCTGCTGGTGACACCGGCAATAGGCCAGGAAGCTTCCAGTTTTCCTGGCGTAGAGGCCTTGATGACCGCCGAGGAATACCAGGCGGCCGGAATCGACAAGCTAAGCCCGGTCGAGCGCGAGGCGCTCAATCGCTGGCTGGTGCGCTATACCGCGGAGGACTCACAGGTCCTGCTCAATACCGATGAGGAAGTGCAGCAAGCCGTGGTCGAACAGGAGGTGCTGACCCGCATCAGCGGTAATTTCCGGGGTTGGTCCGGTGAAACCCGCTTCAAGCTTGAGAATGGCCAGGTCTGGCAGCAGCGCCGGCAGGGTAATTACAAGTATTTCGGGGAATCCAACCCGGAAGTGCGAATCAGCAAGAATTTCATGGGTTTTTATCGCCTGGAAATGGTGGAAAGCGGCAAATCGGTGCAGGTAAAACGCATCAAGTAGCTGCTCCGCCACTGCGCAGTACCGGCGCGCAGCCCAGATAAAATGGGGCTCCGCGCGGCTTTAAGCGCTGAAAATGTTGTTAATAATCACATTACGGCGCTTAAAGTGTGAATTTTACACAAAACCTCGCTTTCCTTTGAGGTAGTCCCCACCCCATTCGTTTAAAGTTGCGTGGTGGTAATTTGCCTATGCATTTTGCTAACTAAACAACAATACACAGGGGAATCAACATGTTGAGAAAATCTCACCTCTCTATGGCAGTGGCTGCCGCCCTCGGCGTTTCGTCGATGGCAGTCGTTCCTGCCCATGCGCAGAGTGATGGTGCTGATGTGGCTTTGGAAGAAGTCGTCGTCACCGGATCGCGTATTCAAAAAGCTAACCTGGTTAGCTCCAGCCCGGTAACCACGGTTACCGCGGAAGAAATCGCCTTCCAGGGTACGGTTCGTGTCGAAGACATGCTCCGCAACCTGCCGCAGGTATACTCAAGCCAGAACACCAGCGTATCTAACGGCTCAACCGGTACCGCAACTGTAAACCTGCGTAACCTGGGTGCTGAGCGGACTCTGGTCCTGATCAACGGCCGTCGCATGCCAGCAGGCTCACCCCTGCAGGGTGGCGTAGGCGCTGACGTTAACCAGATCCCGGGCGCTCTGATCAAGAACGTTGAAGTACTGACCGGTGGCGCATCCGCTACCTACGGTTCTGACGCTGTTGCCGGTGTTGTTAACTTCCTGATGGTCGATGACTTCCAGGGCGTTAAACTGGACTACCAGTTCAGCCAGTACAACCACGACAACGACAGCAACCGCTGGCAGGATATCGTTGAAGATGCGGGCTACCCGGCTGCTGACGGTACAGAAACCGACGGCGACATGGACGACCTGTCATTGATCATCGGTGGCAACATCGAGGGTGGCCGCGGTAACGTAACTGCTTACGCAACCTACCGTAAGATCGACCCGGTACTGCAGAAAGATCGCGACTACAGCTCCTGTGCATTGAACAACGATGCTACTGGCTGTTTCGGTTCTTCTACGATTCCACAGGGCCGTTTCACCGACTTCGGTGCAACCGGAGCTCCCTTCGATTACATCGTATCGGGTAACGAGTTCGTAGATCGTGCCGGTGAGACCTTCAACTACGGTCCGCTGAACTACTACCAGCGTCCTGACAAGCGTTACACCTTCGGTGCATTCGCTCACTACGACGTGAACGAGCACGTAGAAGCCTACACCGAACTGATGTTCATGGATGACCGCACGGTGTCACAGATCGCACCTTCCGGTAACTTCTTTGCTACCAACTCCCTGCCTTGCGGCAACGCCTTCCTGAGTGCACAGCAGTTCGACGCGCTGTGTGGCAGCCAGGGCCTGACCACTGCAGACAGCCAGACTGTCTACATCGGTCGTCGTAACGTTGAAGGTGGTAACCGTCGTCAGGATCTGCGCTATGACAGCTTCCGCGGCGTATTCGGTCTGCGCGGTGACATCAATGACACCTGGCGCTATGACATGTACTACCAGTACAGCGAAGTCGTCATGCAGAACACCTACCTGAACGACCTCAGCAACGCCAAGATCACCAACGCCCTGAACGCGGTGGATGATGGTGCCGGCGGCGTTACCTGTGCCTCGGTTGTAGACGGTACTGACGGCAACTGTGTTCCCTGGAACATCTTCGAGACTGGTGCGGTAACTCAGGAAATGACTGACTACCTGGTACTGCCCCTGTTCGCTCGCGGCACCACCGACCAGACCGTGGCCAACGCCTACATCGCCGGTAACCTCGGCGAGTACGGTATCAAGTCACCCTGGGCTGAAACCGGTATTGACGTGGTATTCGGTGCTGAGTATCGCGAAGAGAACCTGGACTTCAACCCCGACCAGGGCTTCCGCCTGGGCCTGGGTGCTGGCCAGGGCGGCGCGACCGGTCCGGTTAGCGGCGGTTACGACGTAACTGAAGGCTTCATCGAAGTCAGTATCCCTGTCATCGAAGGTGCCGACTGGGCTGAAGAAGTAACCCTGGACGGCGGCTACCGCTATTCAGATTACGACTACGGTGAGACTACCGACACCTACGGTATCCGCATGGGTTGGGCAATCAACCAGCAGATCAAGCTACGCGGTAGCTTCCAGCGTGCGGTTCGTGGCCCGAACATCCAGGAACTGTTCCTGCCGCAAGGCCTGAACCTGTTCGACATGGCGCAGGATCCCTGCTCCAGTGGCGTAACTGGTGGTACCAGTGCCGGTGGTTACACCCAGGCAGAGTGTGCTCGCAGCGGTCTGCAGGCTGATGACTGGGGCAAGAATCTCGATTCCCCGGCTGGTCAGTACAACTACCTGCAGGGCGGCAACCCCGACCTGTCACCGGAAGAAGCTGATACCTACTCATTGGGTTTCGTGTTCACGCCTGACTTCGTTGAAGGCCTGACTCTGACTGTCGATTACTACGACATCCAGATCGACGACGGCATCAGCAACCTGACGCCTGAGTTCATCCTGACCGAGTGTATCGAAGGTGATGATTCACAGTGTGCCAAGGTCAAGCGTGGCAACAACGGCGACCTCTGGGTTGGCTCTGACGTCAACGCCAGCGGCCAGGTCGTTGCCCTGCAGGACAACCTGGCAACTGAGAAGGTCAAGGGTTATGACATTGTCGCTGACTACGTGCTGGACATTGGCAAGTGGGGTAGCCTGAACTTCAACAACGTTATGTCTTACATCGACAGCTGGGAGCAGCAGGAAGTTAAAGGTGCTCCTTCGGTTGATTGTGAAGGCAACTGGGGTGATGTTTGTGGACGTCCGACTCCGGACCTCCAGAACAACCTGCGCACCACCTGGGTTACTCCCTGGGATGTTACTGCCAGCGTTAACTGGCGCTACATCAGCGACGTTGATGACCTGAATGAAAACCGTGATCTGAACGAGCGTAACTACATGGATCTCGCGGGCATTTGGGACGTTACTGACTACGCCACACTGCGTGCTGGTATCAACAACGTGTTTGACAAAGCGCCGCCGATCGCCGGTAACGCTGCTGGTCCGTCAATTGGCGGTAACGGCAACACCTTCCCGGGCATGTACGACGGCCTGGGTCGCTACTGGTTCATCGGTGCTAGCGTAGGCTTCTAAGTCGACGCCAGCTGAAGCCCGGTAGCAATTCTTTACCGGGCTTTACCAGAACCACGAAAGGGCCAACTTATAGTTGGCCCTTTTTTTTCTTCTCCTTTTTGTCCTCCTGCGGAGAACAAAAAGGAGAAGAAAAAGTGGGGTCAGGGGTCGCACCGGTTTCGGTGGGTATCTGCAAAGCAGATATCCACGGAAACCAAGCGTCCGCTGACCCCCTCTACCCCACCTGTCCCGGCTATCCGGGCTATTTATTGGTCGTTATTACCCACCAATAACATCCCGCAAAGGCTGCAACTCAGTCTCATAATTGCGCCAGCGCCCCACTGAATCCTGATGCAGCTCGCGCCGCACCTGGGTAACCGACGCCGTGCGTACCCGGTTACTCGCTTCCTGGAAGCGCAGACAATCCTCGTGCCAATCCAGGCCCAGGAATTCGAGTGCTGCGGTCAACTGCTGCTGCGGCTCTGTTACCAGCTGTTGGTATTCAACATCCAGCAAAGAGTCCCCCAGTAGCTCCCGCCAATGCTCCATCAGGCGCTGGTATTGCCCATAATAATGGCCGATATCCTGCAACTGGTTGGCATAGGGCATACCCGCAATGAAATTCTGGCAATAGACCGAGAGTCCGGTATCCAGTGGGTCGCGTACGGTGTTGAGTATGCGGGCGTTGGGGAACAGGGCCTTGATCAGGCCAAGATAAATAAAGTTGTCGGGGCGCTTGTTGGTCACCTGCTCCGCCCCGGGGAACAACTTCTTCAACAGGGCCAGGTAACCTTCACCAAGCAGCGTCAGCTGCTCCTGCCCGGCCAGCAAACTAGCGGGATAATCGCCCTCAAGCCCGGCAACAGCCTGTGGGAAATAAGCTATTTCTCCGCCTGCCTCCAGCGCCGGGTGAGCTGCCAGCATTTGCTCCAGCAGGGTAGAACCGGAGCGGAACATGCCACAGATAAAGATCAGCGGCTGTTCAGACACCGGCGTTATTGACGCCAGCCATTCGCCGCTGCAGGTCTGCAGCAGGGCATCGACCTCGGCGGTCTGGGCGGCTGCATCATAGGGCCCCGCGCGCCGATGGCTGAGCTGATTGGCTTGCTGGAAATACTGAAAGGCATCATCGTAGCGCTGGCAGTCATCATGAATTTTACCCAGCGCATAGAGCAGGTTTTCCTCTGCCATTGGATCCGCCGACTCACGCTTCAGGGCCCGCTTTATCTTTCGGACCAGAGGATTAACCGGGTCGCTGTGGGTTTCACCATGGGCCAGCCGCGCCATGGCATCGGCGTGGTCGGGGTGGAGGTCGATAATCCGGTACAAAGTGTTGCTGGCCTGGCCCCAGTTACCCAGCTCTTCCTGCAACAAGGCCTGGTTGTAGAGGGCGGGCACATACTCGGCGTTGAGCTGCAAGGCCTGCTCCAGCGCCTTGGCCGCGGGCTCCGGTCTATTGAGCTCGCCCAGGATCACCCCAATATTGGTATAGAGCTCCTCCGGCTGCCTGATGCCCCGCTTGAGACACTCAAAATACTCTTCCAGCGCTTTTTCCAGCTGGCCGGCGCGGCGCAATAGCCGGGCATAATTATAGCGACTGTCATTGAGCTCGGGTTTACCCTCCAGCAGGCGACGGTAGACATCAAGCGCCTCGGCCTGCTCACCCAGAGACTCCAGCAGTGTCGCCAGGCGATCGTGGTAGAGCGGCTCCTCGGGATAGGCTTGTAGCAGGCGCGACAACAGGTCCTTCGCCTCCAGGGGGCGCCCGGCCTGAATGGATATTACGACCAGGGCCTGCAGCGCGTCCGGGTGCGTGGGCTGCTCGTTCAGAATTTCCTGGAACAGGGCTTCCGCCTGCGTCACCTGTTGCTGTGCATACAACTCATTGGCCCTGCTGAGCCGCTGTTCTATCTGGTCGATGGGATCACCTGAAGGGCCTTGCGGCCGCGATGTTGCTGTCTGGATCACGTATAATAAGCCCTTGTAACAAGCGGGGCCAGAAGGGCGCCGCACTATACTCACTATTTACCCGACCGATTAGACATGACCGCAGCAGAAACCGCCGAACTAACCCGACAAGCCATGAGTGCACTGCGCCAGGGCGATGCCACCGGTGCCCGCCAGCTCTTTTTAAAGGCAAGCCAAACCCCGGGCGCCGATGCCTCAACCTGGCTGGGGCTGGCCTTTGCCAGTGCCCGTCAAGGCGACGACGACGCCACCCTCGCTGCCGTGGACCAGGCACTGGCACTGGAGCCGCGCAACCTGCGAGCGCTTATATTCAAGGCCGATCATCAGGCTCAGCAGGGGCGCAGCCGCAAAGCCCTGGTTTACTACCAGGCTGCACTCAAGGTCGCAGCCGCCCAGACCGGCCAACTGCCAGAAGATGTGAGATCCGGCCTCGGACGAGCCGAGGCCAGGTGCAATGAGTTCGCCGGTGAGTATGAAGACTACTTGACCACGGCCCTGCAGCAGGAAGGATTCCGGCCCGGCCAGGGTCCAGTGCGCTTCGAGCAAGCCCTGGACATCGCCCTGGGCAAGCGCGAGATCTACTACCAACAACCCACCCGCTTTTACTACCCGGGCCTGCCACAGATTGAGTTCTATGAACGCGAGGTTTTCCCCTGGTTGGAAGAGTTGGAAAGCAGGACCGCGGCGGTGCGCGAGGAACTGCTGGCGGTCTTGCAGGGCGAGGACAACTTCAGCCCGTATTTGCAGACTGACCCGGACGCCGTCAATTTCAATGACACCAGCAACCTGGACAACGCCGACTGGGGTGCCTTCTATTTCTATCACGAGGGCAGGCCGGTAGAGGAAAACGCCGGGCGCTGCCCACAAACCATGGCCGCACTGGACCTGGCGCCGCTGCCCAGGGTCGAGGGTAGCACCCCCCATGCCCTGTATTCACGCCTCGCCGCAGAAACCCGCATACCGCCGCACTGCGGCCTGATCAATACCCGACTCATTTGCCACTTGCCGCTGTTGGTTCCCGAGAACTGTGGCGGCCTGCGCGTGGGAAGCCAGGTGCAGAACTGGCGCGAGGGCGAGGCCTATGTATTTGACGACTCCATGGAGCATGAGGCCTGGAACGATTCCGACCAGGAGCGGGTGGTATTGCTGTTCGACATCTGGCGCCCGGAGCTGGACGACACCGAAAAAGCACTGATTGGGCGATTATTGCGCGCTGTACAGACCTATGAAAGCGAACCAGACCAGCATTGACCCCGGCCCGCCAGAATGTGACACTGCTCAATTGCCCTTGTAAATTTGCTGGCAGCGTGTCGCTGACACGCGTATTAGCCACAGGAATAAGGATAGCTCGATGAATACAACAAAATTATGCGCAGCCGCCCTGTGCTCAGTCCTACTGACCGCCTGCGCCAGCTCACCGGATTCAGAAAGCAAGGTGGCCAGTGCCCAGGAAGTCGCTAACCCCGATGAAGTGACCTGCCGCACCAAGGTAAAAACCGGCACTCGCATAGGCACCAAGGTCTGCAAAACCAACCGTGCCTGGGCCCTGGGTAATAGCTCGGGACGCAATATGGCGGAAGCCATACAGCGCGGGTCGTTGCAGAGCGTGGGCGACTCCAACGCCGGCAACTAGGCTGCCCTGCAGCACAGGCGGATTCAAGCTATGAGTGCCGCCTGGCTCGCAAGCTCCAGGCAGCCACCTCCTGCCGCGACCCCAACTTCAATTCCTGGGCTGACTCCATCTTCAGACCAGCTGCCTGCATAAGGGCGGCAATACTCTCCATTTCGGAGGCGTCCCGGGATGCGTCCAGCATCGCCTGCATGCGACCAGTATAGGCCTCCAGTTCGCTTGCCATGCCATCTATCCAGCTAAACACATCCTCCGGTGCGTGGGCGGACATGCGCTGGTACATATAGGCGATATCACGATATAACTGCGCCACCAGGCCAGTCGCCACATCGCGACCGGTGCGCTGCATGGTTTGTTCAAGGAAGCTGATAGCAGGGGCGAAGCTGCGCTCAGCCGACTTGAAGGCCTCGACACTGCCGCTGCCTGCATTGAGTGCAAAGCCCGCCGCAAACGCCTCGCGCGCCTTGAGTAAAACCTGTTCGGCAGCGATGGCCTGGGCCACCTCCAGGTTGGTGGCGCATTCGCGATAAATAGCGCCGCCGCGATAATGCACTACGGCGGCAAAGTCTCCACCGGGGCGAAGCAGCCGCGCCGCCTCCTGAAAACCAGGCAGGCCTGCATACTCGACGCCAAACTGGCTGACTACCAGTTCAAAACTGCCGTCGGCAAAAGGGGTCTGTTTAAGATCGGCAGCAACCGCCAGTACCGTCGGTAGTCGCTGCCGCAAACTGCCCAGGGCGCCCATTGCCAGATCAACACCGACACAGCTTAGCTTCCCCGGTGCTGCTTGCAGTGCCAGCTCGCTCAGCTCGCCATTGCCGCAGGCAAGTTCGAGTAGATTCACCTCGCTGCGTTGGGACAGCAGGGGTCGCAGCAGATCACGCCAATGCTCCACTAGCCCAGGATCTGTTGCACCCTGGCCCTGCAGTGCTGCAGCGTCTCCACCACGCCAGTAGTGGTCCCAGTCTGCAGCTACCGAACTATCATGCTCAGGAGGTTCGCTCAGTGGTCCGCTTCCAGTATCTGCATCTTGTGTTGGTACAAGCTGATGCGGTCGGGATTTGACGCATGGTGCAGGGCCTGCGAAAAACTCGCCTGGGCCTTGTCGGCGTCGCCCAATTGGGCCCAGGTCAGGCCCAGCAGGTGATAAAATTCATGCTCGTCATCGCGCTTCCTGACGGCCGAGCGCAGTAAGCGGTTGGCCTCGGTATAGTCGCCGGCTTCATAGGCCTGTTCTGCCATTTCAAACAGGTAGTAGGGGTTCCTGGCGCGAAAACTCTCCGCCTGCTCCGCATACACCGCGGCCAGTTGATCTTTGCCCTGCAGGCGATAGAGCCGGGCCAGGTTGCTCACTGCCGCAGGCTCGCCAGACAGGTCGATCGCCGCCAGGTAAGCTTGCTCAGCATAGTTCAATTCACCGGCACGCTTGAAGATAGTGCCGAGATTGGACCAGAAGTAGCCGGTGTTGGGGCGCAGTTCAATCGCCCTGCGAGCATGCAGGAAGGCCAACTGGTAGTCAGCCTCGGCCAAATAATAGACCGCCATATTGTTGTAATACTGAGCCGCCGCCGTGTGGTCCCCCACGTGCTGTGAGCGCCCACGGCTGAGGTCTGTGCGGGTATCAAAATCAATCACTACCTGCGCACCCGATGCATAGTCGACAATCGAGTTGATATGCAGGTAGTAGTAGTGGGTATCGCCAATGGCGCTCCAGGTCGGCGGCACCTTGACCTCCTGGTAGGAAGCCACCACGCCCGCCTCCCGGGCAAGGGCGATAAACAGGTTGGTGAAGGACATGCAATTGCCTTCCCGGCTGTAAAAGGTTTCCTCGGCAGACGAAGTCTTGAGGCTGTTGTAACTAAGGTTGAGGCCCTCATCCAGCAGCGAGCGCAAAATCAGCCGGGTTTTCTTCTCAGAGCTGACGCGCTTGTTGGGAATGACCTCGTCTAGAAAGGCCCGCATGTCATCGTTGACGGCAATCAGATTGACGGTTTCTAACTCGGGAAGGGCCTGGTCGGCGGGAAACAAGTCGCCGCCACGCAACAGGGCAGGATGTGCCTCGATCACTGATCGGCCACTGTATTTGGCCGGACTGACGCAAGCCGTCACAGCAAGGATCAACGCCGCCAGCAGCAGGAACCTGCCTGTAATGTCGCTACAACCCATACACTTCAAACCGTCGAAGGCCTTATTTCAGTGTAGCACTTCCACCTGCACCACGCAGAGTGGCTGCGTCCAGGTAAGCGGCGATAATGGCCAGATAGGACTGGCGTAACTCACCGCTTTCGTTGGCCAGGTGATGCCTGCCGCCGGGCAGGTAATGCACGGTCGCCCGCGGAAATTTTTGCTGTATCTGCGGGATGTTATAGACCCAGTCCACGGTGCCATCATCGTCACCTTGCAGAATCAGCAATTCCTGCTGTAACGGCGCGTGCGCCAGGAAGCGCTTTATCCAGGCCCGCAAGGCGCCGAGCCAGCGCACCGAGATTATCGTCGATTGCAACGGGTCGGTGCGCAGGAATCGCAGAAACTCCCGGTCCTGGGAGTTCTCGGCAAATTTGCGGGGTATTTCACGTATCCAGCGATGAAACAGGGTATGCGCCAACTTGATGCGCCCCCAGCTATGGGGCCGCACCAGGGGCGCCAGTAATACCAGCTGATCAAATACCGGGTCTGCCGTGACCTGCACATATTCCATCACCGCTGCAGCACCGGTGCTCTGGGCTATCACCTGGCGAGCGCCGGGCAACTCCCGCACTGCCGCCAGCACATCGACAATCGCCTGACGGTACTCCTCGAAATCACTGATTTCGGCCTGTTCACCCGAGGACAAACCGTGTCCGGGCAAATCAAAAGCCACCACGTTAGCGCCTCGGGACAAGCCGAAGCGAATCAGGTGACCGAACAGGCCGACATGGTCAAAGTATCCGTGCACCAGTAGCAAGGTGTTATCGGCCCCGGGCTGCTGCCAGACCTGCACCGCGACGTGGTGGGCTCCTGATTCGACCCGGCCCAGCGTGTGTCGCGCCTGCGGAAACTCCTCACCGAAGTTGATGCCGTAAAAATCGAGATAGTCATCGAGATGTTCATCAAGATCGCCCGCGCCGGCGGGGGCCGACTCCAGCTGGAGTACAGGGAGGTCTGCCGCCAATTCGGCAAAAGCCTGGTGCCGCTCCACGGGTCAGCCCGGTTTGACCACCTGCTTGAGTTCACCGGCCGTGTAACGCTGCTCCATCGCCGCCAGCGAAAGAGGCGTGATCCTGTCCGCCTGCCCGGCCGTGCCGAAGGCCTCGTAGCGGGCCAGGCATATTTCCTTCATGGCCTTGATCGTCTCAGTCAGGAATTTGCGCGGATCAAACTCGGACGGGTTTTGCGCCATGAAACGCCGCACAGCACCGGTCGAGGCCAGGCGCAGATCGGTATCGACATTGACCTTGCGCACCCCGTGACGAATACCTTCCTGGATCTGCTCTACCGGTACGCCGTAGGTCTCGGGAATCTCGCCGCCGAACTCGTTGATCACCGCCAGCCACTCCTGGGGCACCGAGGAGGAGCCATGCATGACCAGGTGCGTATTGGGAATACGCGCGTTGATTTCCTTGATGCGGTCGATGGCCAGAATATCGCCGGTGGGCGGCCGGCTGAACTTGTAGGCGCCGTGACTGGTGCCACAGGCAATCGCCAGGGCGTCCACATCGGTGGCAGCAACAAACTGGGCCGCTTCCTCCGGGTCGGTGAGCAGCTGGTCGTGACTGAGCGTACCCTCCGCACCACTACCGTCCTCGTCCCCGGCTTCGCCGGTTTCCAGGGAACCGAGACAGCCCAATTCGCCCTCTACCGAAACGCCGCAGGCGTGCGACATTTCTACCGTGCGCAGCGTAACCGCCACGTTATAGTCGTAGTCCATCGGCGTCTTGCCGTCATCACCGAGCGAGCCATCCATCATCACCGAGGTAAAGCCCAGCTGGATCGAGCGCTGGCACACCGCCGGACTAAAGCCGTGATCCTGGTGCATGACCACGGGAATATGCGGAAACTCTTCTACCGCGGCCTCAATCATATGCCGCAGGAAGGGCGCGCCGGCGTATTTGCGAGCGCCGGCGCTGGCCTGCATGATCACCGGGCTATTGGTCTCATCCGCGGCCTCCATAATGGCTCGCGTCTGTTCCAGGTTGTTGACGTTGAATGCCGGAACCCCGTAGCCATGTTCGGCGGCGTGGTCCAATAATTGACGCATACTGATCAGTGCCATGAATGTATTCCCGTAAATGTCTGTAAATCAATAAAACCGCTAGTCTAGTTCGAGCCGGCTGCACGTTCCTCCAGAATACTAACCGCCGGTAAGGGTTTCCCCTCAACGTATTCCAGGAAGGCGCCCCCTCCAGTGGAGATATAGGAGACCTTGTCGGCAATACCATACTTGTCGATTGCCGCCAGCGTGTCACCCCCGCCCGCCAGTGAAAAGGCCTCACTGGTGGCGATCGCGTTGCTCAGGGCTTCCGTGCCCGCACCGAACTGGTCAAACTCGAAAACGCCGACCGGTCCATTCCAGAGTATAGTACCCGCATGCTTCAGCATCTCGGCAATCTGCGCACTACTGGCTGGGCCAATATCAAAAATCATGTCATCTTCAGCGACCTCCGTCGCCGGCTTGGTTTCGGCGACTGCCGCCTCCGAGAATTCCTTGCCGGTGACCACATCGCTGGGAATCGGAATTGATGTTTTTTGCATCAAGGCCTGGGCAGCAGGAATCAAGTCGTGCTCGCACAGCGAACGCCCGACCGGTAATCCGCTCGCGGCCAGGAAGGTATTGGCAATACCACCGCCTACCACCAGTTGATCAACCTTCTCCGACAGGGTTTCCAGCACCGTAAGCTTGGTCGAAACCTTGGAGCCGCCGACAATCGCCAACAGGGGGCGGGCCGGGTTGGCCAGGGCCAGCTCCAGTGCTTCCAGCTCGCGCACTAACAATGGGCCGGCGCAGGCCACGGCTGCGTATTTGGCAACACCGTGGGTGGACGCCTGGGCCCGGTGGGCGGTGCCGAAAGCATCCATCACAAAAATATCGCACAGGCTGGCATATTGCCGCGCCAGGTCCTCGGCATCGGCTTTCTCGCCGGGGTTAAAGCGCACGTTTTCCAGCACCGTCAGTTCGCCGGATTCGGTAGCAGCTTCCTGCAGGCTGTTACTGAGAGAGACTGTCCTCCCCAGTGTTTCAGCCAGGTAATCAACCACGGGCTGCAGGGAGAAGGCCGGGTCGAACTCTCCCTCAACCGGTCGGCCCAGGTGTGACATCAGGATTACCGTCGCCCCCTGCTCAAGCGCCATCTGGATGGTCGGCAAGGCCGCTCTCAGGCGCGCATCACTGACAACGCGACCCTCCTTTACCGGCACGTTCAGGTCCTCGCGGATCAATACCCGGCGCCCACGCAGGTCCAGGTCTGTCATTCGCAATACTGCAAGGCTCATCGTTATTCCCTCTATTCAGGCGTCCAGGCCAGACCAGTGACTGGCGACATCCAGCATGCGGTTGGCGTAACCCCACTCATTGTCGAACCAGGTCAGGACCTTGACCAGCTTGCCACCACTGACACGGGTCTGGCCGGCATCGATAATGCTGGAATGTGGGTCGTGATTAAAGTCGCAGGAGGCCAGCGGCTCTTCCGTATAACCCAGCACGCCACAGAATCGATCGCGGGCGGCCTCGGCCAGGGCCGCGTTAACCGCCGCCTCGTCGACCGCGCTTGCAAGCTGTACAGTCAGGTCCATGGCGGACACATTGAGGGTGGGCACACGCAGCGCCTGGGCTGAAAAGCGGCCCTGCATAGCCGGCAGGATGCGCTCAATGCCTCGCGCCAGCTCGGTATCTACCGGGATGATTGACTGACCCGCGGCGCGGGTCTTGCGCAGGTCGGTATGGTGATAGGCATCCAGTACCGGCTGGTCATTCATTGCCGAGTGGATGGTGGTAATGCTGCCATTCTCAATACCAAAGCTGTCTTGCAGCGCCTGGATGACAGGCACGATACCGTTGGTGGTGCAGGAGGCATTGGAGACGATGCTGTGGCTGGCAGCCAATACCTCGTGATTGACACCGTAGACAATGGTGGCGTCCACATCGGACCGGGCCGGCTGAGAAAACAGCACCCGGCGCGCGCCCTGGACCAGATGTTGTTCGGCCAGGCTGCGCTCGGTGAAAGCACCAGTGCATTCCAGCACAATGTCCACTTCCAGCTCCGCCCAGGGCAACTGGTCGATGCGCGGCTCCCGCAATAAGCTGATCGGCTGACCTGCAATTTGCAGCTGGTCACCCTGTACGGCAACGTCGCCACGGAAGCGCCCGTGGGTTGAATCGTAGCGGGTCAGGTGGACTACCGTTGTGGTATCGGCAATCTCATTAATAGCGACCACCCGCATATGCTCGCTGTGGCTACCCTCATACAGGGCGCGCAGCACGCTGCGACCGATACGGCCATAGCCGTTGATCGCCAGGTTTAGCATTGCCGGCGGGGCCGTCTGTTACAGGATATCTTCAAGGGTATCTGCAACGTTCTCGACCGAGAAGCCAAAGTGCTGCATAAGCTCAGGGGCCGGTGCTGACTCACCGAAACTCGTCATACCCACCACGCGACCATCGAGTCCGACGAACTTGTACCAGTAATCGGCATGGCCAGCCTCCACAGCCACCCGGGCCAGCACATCGGAAGGCAGTACCTGTTCGCGATAGCCCGCGTCCTGGGCTGCGAAAACCTCCGCGCTGGGCATAGAGACCACGCGGATGTGCCTGCCTTTCGCCGCCAGCGCGGTGGCGGCCTCCATGGCCAGCTGGACCTCTGAGCCGGTGGCAATGAGGATGCCCTCAACGGCGGCCTGGGGTTCGTGCAGGATGTAAGCGCCGCGACCGATCGCTGCCACTTGTGCCGCGTCCCGGGTCTGGTGCTGCAGGGACTGGCGGGAAAAGATCAAGGCGGACGGACCGTCATTTTTCTCAATCGCCGCCTTCCAGGCCACCGCAGACTCAACCGTGTCGCAGGGCCGCCAGGTAGTCAGGTTGGGAGTGCTGCGCAGGCTCACCAACTGCTCCACTGGCTGGTGAGTGGGACCGTCTTCACCGAGGCCAATTGAGTCGTGGGTATACACGAAAATTGCCGGCTGTTTCATCAGTGCTGCCATGCGCACGGCATTGCGCGCGTATTCCATGAACATCAGGAAGGTGGCACCGTAGTTGACGAAACCGCCATGCAGGGCGATGCCATTCATAATCGCAGACATGCCAAACTCGCGCACGCCATAGTAGATGTAGTTGCCTGAGGCATCGTCACGGCTAACCGCCTTGCTACCACTCCATATGGTCAAATTGGAACCGGCCAGGTCGGCTGAACCGCCCAGCAGTTCCGGCAATTTCGGACCAAAGGCATTCAGGCAGTTTTGCGAAGCCTTGCGGCTGGCGATTGTCTCCCCAGCCTCCTGGCACTGCTGAATATAGTCCTCGGCGTCAGCAGCAAAATCCTCCGGCAGCTCACCGGCCAGGCGCCGCTGCAGTTCTGCCGCCAGTTCAGGGTGAGCCGCAGCATAGGCTTCCATGGCCGTGTTCCAGGCCTGCTCCGCGGTGGCGCCACGCTCCTTGTTATCCCAGCCCCCATAGATGTCAGCGGGAATATCGAAGGGCTCATGGTTCCAGCCGATGTTTTCCCGGGTCGCAGCGACTTCTTCTGCACCCAGTGCCGCCCCGTGCACAGATTCGCTGCCCTGCTTGTTGGGCGCGCCCTTGCCTATCACCGTGCGACAGCAAATCAGGGTCGGTCGATCCGTGTCAGCCCTCGCCTGGTCAATAGCCCCGGCAATCGACTCGGAATCATGCCCGTCGACCGCGGGGATGACCTGCCAGCCGTAGGCGGCAAAGCGGGCCGGGGTGTCATCGGTAAACCAACCCTCGACATCGCCATCAATGGAAATACCATTGTCATCATAGAAAGCCACCAGCTTACCCAGACCCAGAGTTCCCGCCAGCGAACACACCTCGTGGGAAATACCCTCCATAAGGCAACCATCGCCGAGGAATACATAGGTATGGTGGTCAATAACCGCGTGCCTGTCACGATTGTACTGGGCCGCCAAAATGCGCTCCGCCAGGGCCATACCTACCGCGTTGCTGACACCCTGTCCCAGGGGACCGGTGGTGGTTTCCACGCCGGGGGCATAACCGTGCTCCGGGTGACCTGGCGTCATGCTGTGCAATTGGCGGAAGTTGCGTAGCTCCTCCAATGGCAATTGGTAGCCAGTCAGGTGCAGGAGTGAATAAATCAACATGGAGCCGTGCCCGTTCGACAGCACAAAGCGATCGCGATTGGGCCATCCCGGATTGGCCGGGTTGTGCTGCAGGTAGTCGTTCCAGAGCACTTCAGCGATATCCGCCATTCCCATCGGCGCACCGGGGTGGCCACTGTTGGCCTGCTGAACCGCGTCCATACTGAGGGCGCGAATCGCGTTGGCAAGTTCTAGTCGGGAAGGCATGCAGGGCTCCTGGTCTGGGCACTAAAAATGGGCCGCTATTCTCTCGTAACCCGGGGCAATGGGCAATCAGGGCAGTGCATTAATAGGCTGGCAATAAGGCAAAAAAAACCCCGGCGCCTGGCCGGGGTCACTCGCTAATTATTCGCCTGGCGGTGGCGGTGGTGCCTCACCAACCGGTGGCAGACATTCCGGGTGCTCCGCATTCAACAGGCAGAACTCGCTTTCTTCCTCTTCTTCCAGGCACTCCGCGTGTTCCGGGTTCAGGTCACAGAATTCGCCGTCCTCTTTGTCTTCCTCAGGGTGACAGAACTCAGACTCCTGATTTATCAGGCAAATCTCGTCTACCGGCGGCTTGCGGCAGATTTCCTTGTCGGGCGCCATGGCGCAGAACTCATCGAAGAACGCCTTGCCACACAGCGGATTAAGCGGCCGCTCTATGCACTCTTCGAATTCCGGGAAGCCGCCACAAAATGGATCCTTGGGAAACTCGGCACAATGGGCCGGGTCACCTGGTCGCTTACAGACGGATTCATCCGGTGCCTGCAGACACAGCTCGTCAAGCCGCAGGCCCCGACACAGTGCTTCCTCCGGGTTTTCCAGACAGTAAGCCGTACCTGCCAACTCCTCACAATGCGCTTGATCCGGGAACAGCAGGCAGTGGTCTGCCGGGATGCGTCCACAGTCGTCATCGTCAGGGTTGAAGCGACATAGATCATCCGCTTGGGGAGGCGCACACTCGGCGGAGTCCGGCGTTTCCAGGCAGGCCGGATCAAACAGCTCCAAGGGCAGGTCGCTGTCTTCCAACAAGATGGGGATCACTTCACTGATGGGCTTGTCATCGCCGGCTAGCAATTTTTCCCGTAGCTTTTCAATAATGCCCGGGTCGCGCACTTGCCGTTCACGGCTCTTTCTGTCGAAATGGTCCAGCCGCAAAATGTCACTATAATCCAGGCGCTCGTCTTCACTCAGGTCATCACTGATTACATCTGCGGCAATTTCATCGACTGCGGCACGCACATAGGCAGCATCCAGGTTCATGATCTGGTAGTAGATAGCGGTTGAGACCTCGGTGACGACGGCGTAGCCGGCAACAGCACCGCTGGCGGTCCGCAGGAAGTCCCCGGGGAACAACACCAGGTAGTAACACAATGCAGCATCGTTACAGACTTCCAATAAGTAAGGGGTATCGGGTCGGATATCCAGACCTTCCCTGCGCTGCATAATGTCGCCGAGCAGGATTGCGCCGTCGAAAAAACCGGCAAAGGACTGGTCCTGGTAGGTCTGGGTGGAATAGAAAGGAACAACGCGGTTATCCCAGGTATAGATGTTTACCTGGGCACCAGCTCCCAGCGGAGAGTTGACGCAGGCGCTCAACAGCCCCAGCGCCAGCACCATAAAGCCAGCCCGAATAGTTGCTTTCAAGGTCGTTTCTCCCGTCAAAACTCAGTACCTCAGGCTAAATCAAGGCCGCGAACAAGGTCCAGCCTGTTGGCTGTTCTACCCCTGATAACGTGACCGCGCTCACAGTACATCAGCGGCCAGGCATCCCTGTTAAAACTATATCGAAATATTTTGATATAGCTTCGCTGTCTGCTAGACTTGCCCGCCATGCTTGCAGACCAACAGGGCCGCATAGAGTCTGGCGAGACTTGCGGCGCCCACATCGCTATCGAAGACCTGGCAGGATTGTGCAAGGCCAGCGGGGATCAGCTGCGCCTGCAGGTTTTGCAGGTGCTGCGCCAGGACTCCCTGGCGGTGCAGGAGTTGTGCGCCATTTTCGATATCCGCCAACCGGCGATGAGCCACCACTTGAAAGTGATGGCGCAGTCAGGCCTGATCACCAGCCGGCGCGAGGGCAATTCCATGTTTTACCGCCGCTCCGTGGCCGCCGGCGCCAACGGCCTGGGTGCCCTGCAACTCAGCCTGTTTGCCGCCATTGACCACCTGGAGCTGCCGCAGCAGCTGCAGCGGCGACTGCAGGAGCTGCGCGATGACAGGGAGCGATCCTCACAGGCCTTCTTCCAGCAAAATGCTGACAAATTCCGGGCCCAGCAGGACTTGATTGCCAGCTATGAACAGTATGCGGACACGGTGGCGGAAGTGTTGGCCGACTCGCCCCTGGCGCAGCGACAGCTGGCACTGGAGGTGGGTCCCGGCGACGGCGCCTTCCTGGCGCAGCTGGCACCCTTATTCGAGCGCGTGGTGGCACTGGATAATGCTGCCGAGATGCTGGCCCGCTCCGAACAACGCGCCACTACCGAAGGGCTGGGCAATATTGAATTTATTCACGGCGACACCCGCCACCAAAAGCTGCGGCAGCTCCAGGCCGACTGCATCGTGGTCAACATGGTGCTGCACCACACACCCTCTCCGGCAGACATATTCCGGGATCTGGCCCAATGCCTGGCACCGGCGGGTGTGCTGTTAGTCACCGATTTATGTAGTCACGACCAGGACTGGGCCCGCGAGTCCTGTGGTGACCTGTGGCTGGGCTTTGAGCCCGGCGACCTGCTGAGCTGGGCGCAAGCCGCGGGGCTCAGTGAGATAGCCAGTGTTTACCTGGCCCAGCGCAACGGATTTCAAGTACAGGTGCGCCTCTTCGGCCACCACCAGGATTAAAAACCAAGGAAACACACTATGAGTGAATATTCAGTCTTTACCTCCGAATCAGTTTCGGAGGGACATCCCGACAAGATGGCGGACCAGATCTCTGATGCCATCCTCGACGCCATACTGGTCGATGACCCGCAGGGCCGGGTCGCGGTCGAAACCATGGTCAAGACCGGTATGGCCGTCATCGCCGGTGAAGTGACCACAACGACCTATGTCGAGCTGGAAGAGGTGGTGCGCCAGGTCATTCTGGATATTGGCTACAACAGCTCCGACGTCGGTTTTGACGGCAACTCCTGCGCCGTGCTGAATGCTATTGGCAAGCAGTCGCCTGACATCGCCATGGGCGTGGACGAGGGCGACGCCAAGGAACAGGGAGCCGGTGACCAGGGCTTGATGTTTGGCTATGCCACCAACGAAACCGAGGTGCTGATGCCGGCACCGATTTACTACTCGCACCGGCTGGTTGAACGCCAGGCCCACTTGCGTAAAGACGGCGTCTTGCCGTGGCTGCGCCCCGACGCCAAGAGCCAGGTAACCCTGCGCTACGAACAGGGCAAGCCGGTCGCTATTGACGCGGTAGTACTGTCTACCCAGCACGACCCCGATATCAGCCAGGCCGACATCCATGAGGCGATCATGGAAAATGTCATCAAGCATGTACTGCCAGGCGAATGGCTGCACGCGGACACCCGCTACCACATCAATCCCACCGGCCAGTTTATTATTGGCGGCCCGGTCGGCGACTGTGGCCTGACCGGCCGCAAGATCATTGTCGACACTTATGGCGGCATGGCTCGCCACGGCGGTGGTGCTTTCTCCGGCAAGGACCCCTCCAAGGTTGATCGCAGCGCCGCCTACGCGGGTCGCTACGTGGCCAAGAACATTGTCGCCGCAGGCCTCGCTGATCGCTGCGAGATCCAGGTGTCCTACGCCATCGGCGTGGCCGAGCCCACCTCAATTGCCATCGACACCTTCGGCACCGGCCAGATCGCCGAAAGCCACATCGTTGAACTGATCCGCGAACACTTCGACCTGCGGCCCAAGGGGCTGGTAGAAATGCTGGACCTGAAGCGCCCGATTTATCGCAAAACCGCCGCCTACGGCCACTTTGGTCGTGAGGATGCCGAATTTACCTGGGAAAAAACTGACAAGGCCGATGTACTTCGCGCCGCACTGTGAGAGGACAGAACATGAGTACTGCAGAAAAGATTGAGACCGTTGAGGACTATAAAGTCGCCGATATCAGCCTGGCCGACTATGGCCGTCGCGAGATTGCCATTGCCGAAGGTGAAATGCCGGCCCTGATGGCCATGCGCGCCAAATACCGTGATTCACAGCCGCTGAAGGACGCCAATATCATTGGCTGTATCCACATGACCATCCAGACCGCCGTATTGATTGAGACCCTGCGCGAGCTGGGTGCCGATGTGCGCTGGTCTTCCTGCAACATATTCTCTACCCAGGACCATGCTGCCGCTGCCATAGCCGCGGCGGGTGTGCCCGTCTATGCCTGGAAAGGCGAGACCGAAGAAGAGTACGAGTGGTGCCTGGAGCAGACCATCCTCAAGGACGGCCAGCCCTGGGACTGCAACATGGTGCTGGATGATGGCGGCGACCTGACCGGCATGCTGCATGAGAAATTCCCCGCCATGCTGGACAAGATCCACGGTATCACCGAGGAAACTACCACCGGCGTACACCGCCTGCAGGAAATGCTGGAAGAGGGCAGCCTCAAGGTACCCGCCATCAACGTCAACGACTCGGTTACCAAGTCCAAGAATGACAACAAGTATGGCTGTCGCCACAGCCTCAATGACGCCATCAAGCGCGGCACCGACCACCTGATGGCGGGCAAGAAGGCGCTGGTCATCGGTTATGGTGACGTCGGCAAAGGTTCTGCCCAGTCCCTGAGCCAGGAAGGCATGATCGTGCGCATCTCCGAGATCGACCCGATCTGTGCCATGCAGGCCTGCATGGACGGCTTCGAGGTAGTCTCACCTTACAACAACGGCGTGGTTGCAGATGGTGCCAATGCAGAACTGCTGGGCAATACTGACCTGGTCGTTACCACCACCGGCAACTACAACGTCTGTGACAGCCAGGTGCTGAAAGCACTCAAGAATGGCGCCGTAGTGTGCAATATCGGCCACTTCGACAACGAGATTGATACCGCGTTTATGCGTGAGAACTGGGAGTGGGAAGAAGTGAAGCCGCAGGTACACACCGTGTATCGGGACCGCGCCAGCAATGACCACCTGATCCTCCTGTCTGAAGGGCGACTGGTCAACCTGGGCAATGCCACGGGTCACCCCTCGCGCATCATGGATGGCTCTTTCGCCAACCAGGTGCTGGCACAGATCTACATGTACGAGCGCAAGTTCGCCGACCTGGAAGACAATATGAAGCCTTCTGCCCTGTCTGTGGAAGTGCTGCCCAAGAAGCTGGATGAGGAAGTTGCGGCGCACATGGTAAACGGCTTTGGTGGTGTATTGACGCGCCTGACCGACGAGCAGGCCAATTACATCAGTGTCAGCGTTGACGGCCCTTACAAGCCCGACAGCTACAAATACTAAGAGGCACAAATGTCCAAGCCGAATATCAGCTTCGAATACTTCCCGCCCAAGACCGAGGCGGGTGTCGAGAAGTTGCTGCAGGAAACAACACCGGCCCTGAACGAACTGGGGCCGGCGTTTTTCTCCTGCACATACGGGGCCGGTGGCTCAACCCGGGAAAATACCCGGGGCATCGTCACGGCAATTCACGAGGCCGGCATATCGGTAGCACCGCATTTGAGTTTTGGTGGTGACAATGAGGCCGTGGTGGCCGAGTTGATCGACCAGTACGTGGAGCTGGGTATCAATCACCTGGTCGCCCTGCGCGGAGATATGCCATCGGGCATGGGCAGTGCCCGCCTGGTATATGCCAGTGAGCTGGTTGAATTCGTGCGCCAACGCACGGGAGACCACTTTCGTATCGCCGTGGCAGCCTACCCGGAGATTCACCCCGAGGCTGAGAACTACGAGACTGACGTAGGTTTTCTCAAGGCCAAGTTCGATGCCGGCGCAGACGTGGCTATCACCCAGTACTTCTATAATGTGGAGTCCTATTTCTACTTCCTTGACCAATGCGCCGCTATTGGAATCGACAAGCCGATATTCGCCGGCGTTATGCCGATCACCAATTATGAGAACCTGGCCCGCTTTTCCAGGAACTGTGGTGCCGAGCTACCACGCTGGATCTGCCAACGGCTGGAAGGCTACGCGGGCGACAAGGAAAGCATTAGGAAGTTTGGTATCGAGGTGGTCACGCAGTTGTGCCAGACCCTGATAGACAATGGTTGCCCGGGCATTCATTTTTACACCATGAACCAGCTGGAGCCCACCCGCACTATCTATAACAACCTCGGAATAGAACCAGGACGTGCCTCAGCCGCCTGACAGCAGCCGCGCCAGTCCCCGCATCTTCACCAGCCAGGCGCTGGCTGAAGGCCTGGAGCTGCAACTGGAGGAAGGTCCCAGTCGGCACCTGACCGGGGCGCTGCGACTACTGCCTGGTGCCAGTATCTGCCTGTTTGATGGTAGCGGCGGCGAGTACGCCGCCACTATCAGCCTGGTCGAGCGCAAGCGTGTCTCGGTGCAGGTCGGCGCATTCAATGCGGTGGAACGAGAATCCAGTCTCCGGGTTGAGCTGGCAATCGCAGTCTCCCGTGGTGAGCGTATGGATTTTATTGTGCAAAAGTGCACGGAGCTGGGTGTGTCCCGTATCAGCCCACTGCTGAGCGAACGAACCGAGGTAAAACTCAAGGGCGAGCGCTTGCAGAAAAAAATCGCACACTGGCAGCAAGTCGCCAGCAGCGCCTGTGAGCAATGCGGCCGCAATCGGGTTCCCCAGGTGGCAGAGCTACAGCCACTGAGCGCCTGGATTGCGGGAGCCGAGGCCGAGCACAAACTCGTCCTGCATCATCGCAGCCCACAGTCACTGCAAGGCGCGGGAGCGCCTGCAAGCGTTGCCCTGTTGGTTGGTCCCGAGGGCGGCCTCTCGGCAGCCGAGATCGAAGCCGCGGAACAGGCCGGATTCCAGGCTCTGGCGCTGGGTCCGAGAATATTGCGCACCGAAACCGCACCGATAGCGGCACTGTCGATCCTGAATTACCAATGGGGAGATATGCATTGAAGGATGCACGGCGCAGCTGACACCTCAGTAATTGAATCGCCTTGTATCTGCCGGTAAATATCTAAATAATCTCTAGCCGGCGTTAATGTCACGCCTTACTGATCGCTTGCAGGAGACTCATTACCGCTATGGCCAAAGGCAGCTATAACGCCCCCGGGGAGAAATCCTTCGAGCGCATACTCTCTCCCCTGGAGGAGTTCATCCATCGCCAGACCACCAGCCGCGTGCTGCTGATGGCAAAGACCGGTATCTTGCTGGCTTCAGCACTGGCCGGGCTGGGTGGGTTTTTCTGGCTCTTGATTACCAGTTCCGCCAACACAGACAATGCCTGAAATCACCATCTGGTACCTGCAATCCACCAGCGCCGAGCAGCTGCAGCCGGTAGCGAGACCCGCTGGTATCGAGGTTCATGAGGCGCAGGTGCAGCAGTTCCAGTTCAACCGTTTTCTCTATCAACTGGTAGGCGGCCCCTGGCAGTGGACGGACAAGCTTGTCTGGACCGATGAGCAGTGGCGCGATTATGCGGAGCGGCCCTGCATACGCACCTGGGCGGCCTGGGTGGAAGGTTCTCCTGCCGGCTACTTCGAACTGGAAAAACGCGACGACGGCAGCATCGAAATCTGCTATTTCGGGCTCGCCGAAAAATTCATTGGCCGCGGCTTTGGCAGCTACCTGCTAAGCGAATGTATTAGCGAGGCCTGGCAATGGGGCGCCACGCGAGTCACCGTAAACACCTGCAGCCTCGACCATCCAGCCGCCCTGGACAATTACCAGTCACGCGGCTTCGAGCTCTACGAAACCGAGGTCAAGAAGGCTTGACCTCGCGCCGCGCGTAACACCATTCCAGAAACTCAGTGACCGCGTTGACCATGTGGTCGCTGCGCACAGAATGGAATATTTCGAAGGCATGCTGGGCCCCGGGCAACTCGGCGTAGGCCACCACCTGGTCGGAAACCGCGTGCAGTCGATTTGCAAAGCTGCGGCCCTCCTCAACCCAGGCCAGTGAATCATGGCTGCCATGTAATACCAGCATCGGCGGGGCATCTGCACGCACATGGCTTATCGGTGAAGCCTGCTGCCATAAGTCCTGGTTTTCTGTCGGTCGACACTTCATGACATGCTTGGCCAGCATATCCTCCATGGACATGGAGCCACGAATATTATCCCGGTCGAGAAAGTCGTAGATTCCGTAAAACGGTACGGCTGCGTCAACGTGGGTGTCGACACCCTCAAAGCCTGGCTGCCACTCCGGCACATCAGGCGTCAGCGCTGCCAGGGAGCTGAGATGACCACCGGCTGAGCCGCCGGTGATGGCCAGGAAATCGGGATTACCGCCGTACTCTGCGGCGTGCTCGCGCACCCAGGCGATGCTCTTTTTCACATCAATAATATGGGCGGGGAAGGTGTCCTTCGGGCTGAGCCGGTAATTGCAGGCCACGCAGAGCCAGCCGCGTTGCGCCAGGTGGTACATCAGTGGCAGCGCCTGCTGCTGCTTTTCACCGATCATCCAGGCGCCGCCGTGCACCTGCAACAGCACCGGGAAGCCCCCCTCGCGGGGTGTCTCTGGCTCATACACATCCAGGTGATTGCGCTTGCCGTGCTCGCCGTAGCTGATGTTTCGGTGCACGCGCACGCCGGGCCGCTGCATGCGGAATGGACGCATCCACTCCGCCGCATTTATCGAGTTGCGCAGAACACCCTGTCGTTGCTGCGGTATATCGCCGCGGTAATTTTCTCCCAGGGTGCTTTTCAGCGTGCGTTCCAACACCGCCGCCGTATCCATGGACTGCAGGTGCAGGTAGGCCATGCCCAGCCAGGAGCCCAGGAACAGCAGCAGACCCCAGCGACCCTCGGCCGTTTCCAGGCCGCCGCCCAAGAGCACCAGCACGGTAAGCAGCAGCTGCCAGAGGATGTGGATAAATGCCAACTCGCCGACCAGCCAGGCACTGAGGAAATACAGGGGCATCGCATAGGACAAACGACGCGCTTGCATCACTGCGGTCACCGTACCGAGGGCAAATAGCGCGGCGAGAATCAGGTAAAAAGTCATAGCCATATCCAGCAATTAGTCGAGCTTATTCTAGAGCCTGTCGTCGCCCCTTGCACCCACCAGTGCAGTTGCGTAACGTAGCCGCTCGCCAATACCCATGGAGATGAGCGCAATGACGGTGAAGTTGGGCGTGGTCATGGACCCCATCAGCAAGCTCACGTACAAGAAAGACAGCACCCTGGCTATGCTGTGGGCCGCACAGGATCGCAACTGGGAGCTCTATTACATGGAGCAGTCCGATCTGTACCTGGAGCAGGGCGAAGCCATGGCCAGCATGGCGCCTCTGCAGGTGTTCCGCGATCCTGACAAATTCTACGAGCTGGGGCCACAGAAGCTGGTGCCCCTGGGTGAGCTGGACGTGATCCTGATGCGCAAGGATCCGCCTTTCGACAACGAATACGTCTACAGCACTTATATACTGGAAGCGGCGGAGCGCCAGGGCACCCTCATCGTCAACCGCTGCGCCAGTTTGCGCGACTGCAACGAAAAGGTCTTCGCCACCCAGTTTCCCCAGTGTTGTCCGCCGGTTCTGGTCAGCGCAGACGAGGAGCGTCTCAAGGCCTTTCATAGAGAACACCAGGACGTTATCTACAAACCCCTGGACGGCATGGGGGGGTCTGCCATTTTTCGGGTCAAACCCGACGACCCCAATCTCAATGTCATTCTGGAAACCCTGACTGAATACGGCAGCACCACTATCATGGCCCAGCGCTACATCCCCGAGATAGTTCGCGGCGATAAGCGCATACTGGTTATCGATGGCGAGCCCGTACCTTATTGCCTGGCACGGGTACCGCTGGCCGGGGAAACCCGCGGCAACCTGGCAGCGGGTGGCAGCGGCATTGCGCAGGAATTGACCGACCGGGACAGGTGGATCGTGGACCAGGTAGCACCGATGCTGAAAGAGAAGCAGCTGATTTTCGTCGGGCTCGATGTCATCGGCGACTACCTCACCGAGATCAATGTCACCAGTCCAACCTGCATCCGCGAAATCGACGCCGAATTCGACACAGACATTGGCGGCCAGTTAATGGATTGTATAATGGGGCATCTCGCCAAGTAGCCAATCGTCACCATGCAGACAGCCGACGACTTCATCCCCCAGCACGACCAACTGGGCTTTTTTGTATTCATTGCATTCTCAGTACACCTGATGCTGATCCTGGGAATCAGTTTCAGCCAGGAACCCGAGGCCTATTCCACCCCTCAGCTGGAAGTCACGCTGGCCCAATATCGCAGCGAGGAGGCGCCGGAAGAGGCGCGCTTCGTTGCACAGAGCAACCAGGCCGGTAGCGGCACCCTGGCCGAGCGGGCGGAGCTGACCACCCGTCGCCAGGCTGAGTTCAGCGACAACCGCATTCGCGAACCCGGCGGCGCACCCCAGCTGGTCCAGCCAAAACCACAATCGCGAGATAAATCGCTGGTCACCAGCATTTCCGAGGCGGTAGACAAGGTCTTCAGCCGCAGCGAAGAACCAGAACCTGAGCCACTGCTGGCGCAGGGCCTGGATCCGGATGTTCACACACTGAGCGAGAGTATTGCCAGCCTGGAAGCCCGCCTGGACCAACAACAACAGGCCTATGCCGAGCGGCCACGGGTCAAGCGCCTGACCGCCCTGTCGGCGCGCGCCGCGATTGATGCAGCCTACCTGCATAGCTGGCGCAGCAAAGTGGAAGCCATTGGCAACCGCTATTACCCGGTCGCATCCAGTCGCTATGGGATTTACGGCGACCTCCGACTGATGGTCGCCATTCGCTACGACGGGCGCATAGAGAATATTGAAGTGCTGTCTTCTTCCGGGCACGCGGTACTGGATGAGGCCGCCATTCGCATTGTCCGTATGGCGGCACCTTTTGACCCGTTTCCCGCTGAACTACGCGAGACAACCGATGTGCTCGAAATCATCCGCACATGGAAATTCAGGCAAAACCGGCTAAGCTCAGTACAAGGTTGACGCTCCGCGCCAATATCATGAGGCCGCCCCCGTAGTCGCCAATGACCGACGAAAACACATCAACTACCGCAGCAGGTAATAGCCTGCGAGACCACTTCCTGCTCGCCATGCCCAGCCTCACCGATGCTATCTTCGCCAACAGCATTACCTACCTCTGCGAGCACACGGAACAGGGTGCCATGGGCATAGTCATTAACCAGCCACTGGACCTCTGCGTTGAAGAAGTACTCGCCCATTTAGACCTGCCATGCGGCGGCCACCTGCGGGAAACACCGGTCATGGCCGGCGGACCGGTGCACATGGATCGCGGCTTCGTCTTGCATCGTCCCTGTGACCACGAGTGGGAGGCCAGTCTGTCGGTTACCGAGGATATCTGCCTGACCACCTCCCGCGACATACTGGTTTCGATCTCCCGGGACCAGGGCCCGCCCGACAACCTTATCGCCCTGGGCTACGCTGGCTGGTCGGCCGGCCAACTGGAGTCGGAGATTTCCGACAATAGCTGGCTGACTCTGCCCGCTGACAGCGCCATTATTTTCGACACACCCTGTCACCTGCGCATGAGCGCCGCCGCGGCGCAACTGGGAGTCGACCTCAACCTGATCTCGGGCGAGGCGGGGCACGCCTGATTAGCACGGTCATGGCATTCGACTTTGGCTTGCGACAGATCGGCGTTGCGGTCGGCAATAGCGTCACTGGCACCAGTCAGGCACTAACCACGCTGCGCGCTCGCGACGGCGTCCCGGAGTGGTCCGAGGTCAAAGCCTTGTTAGTGGAATGGCAGCCACAGCAATTACTGGTGGGCTTGCCTCTGCATATGGACGACAGTGAAAGTGAATTGTCACGTCTGGCGGGTAAATTTGGTCGCCGCCTGGAGGGTCGCTTCCAGCTACCGGTAGCCTATATGGATGAGCGTCTCAGCAGCTTCGAGGCCAAGCAACTGTTGCAGGAGCAGGGGCACGGGGGCAACTATAAGGCGATGCCCGCCGACAGCCTGGCGGCACAACTTATTCTGGAGACCTGGCTGGCCCAGTCATGAGCTAGCGCTGGAAACCCTGCGATTCCTCTTCTGTATCCGCCATGCTCAGCTCGGGGGCATTGGCGAGCGGGTCGGCACCATCTGAATCCAGCTTTATCATCAGGCGCAGGTCGTTGCGGGAGTCCGCGTGCGCCAGTGCCTTCTCCTCATCGATAGCGCCTTCTTTGAACAACTTGAACAAGGCCTGATCGAAAGTCTGCATCCCCTGCTCATTGGACTTGGACATCAGCTCCTTGAGCGTATGCACCTCGCCTTTGCGAATCATATCCGCCACCAGGGGTGTATTGAGCAAAACCTCAATCACCGCGCGCCGGCTCTTACCGTCGCGGGTGGGAACCAGCTGCTGTGCAACCATGCCGCGAAGGTTCAGGGACAAATCCATCCACACCTGGTTGTGACGCTCTACCGGGAAGAAGTGCTGAATACGATCCAGTGCCTGGTTGGCGTTGTTGGCGTGCAGGGTACAAAGACACAGGTGACCGGTCTCGGCGAAGGTCAGGGCCTGCTCCATGGTCTCCTGGGTGCGCACCTCACCAATCATGATCACGTCCGGCGCCTGGCGCAGGGTGTTTTTCAAGGCCACATCAAAACTGTCTGTATCAATACCCACCTCACGCTGGGTAACAATGCAGCCCTGGTGCTCGTGAATAAATTCGATCGGGTCCTCGATGCTGATAATGTGGCCGGTGCTGTTCTTGTTGCGATAACCGATCATGGAGGCCAGCGAGGTCGATTTACCGGTTCCGGTAGCTCCCACAAATATCACCAGGCCACGCTTGGTCATGGCCAGTTCCTTGACCACCGGCGGCAGTCTCAACTGTTCCATGGTGGGGATGGTGGTTTCGATGCGGCGCAAGACCATACCGGTCAAATTGCGCTGGTAGAAGGCACTGGCGCGAAAGCGGCCAACATTGTCCCGGGCCACGGCGAAGTTACACTCGTGGTGTTCATCGAATTCCTTGCGCTGGGCGTCACTCATGACGCTAGTGACGATCTTGTGAGTCTGATCGCCAGTCAGTACCTGGTCGGAAACCGGCATCACCTTGCCATTAATTTTCAGGCTGGGAGCAACCCCGGCGGTAATAAAGGCATCAGAGGCGCCTTTTTCAACCATAAATCGTAGTAGCTTATCGATATCCATCTGTATTCCTTCCCGACGCCTCTAGCGCTGGCTGTAAACCTAGAAGTTGTCCGGCATCTTGGCTTTTTCTTTCGCCACTTCGCGTGTGATCAGGCGCTTCTCAACCAGGTTCTCCAGGCACTGGTCCAGCGTCTGCATGCCGATGGAGCCGCCGGTCTGGATAGCCGAGTACATTTGCGCCACCTTGTCCTCACGAATCAGGTTACGGATTGCCGGCGTACCGCGCATGATTTCATGAGCCGCGACCCGTCCGCCCCCCTGTTTTTTCAGCAGGGTCTGGGAGATAACCGCCTGCAGGGATTCTGACAGCATCGATCTCACCATGGCCTTTTCCGCCGCCGGGAATACATCGATAACCCGGTCGATGGTCTTGGCCGCTGACTGGGTGTGCAAGGTGCCAAATACCAGGTGTCCGGTTTCGGCCGCCTCCAGTGCCAGCTTGATCGTCTCCAGGTCCCGCAGCTCACCTACCAGGATGATGTCGGGGTCTTCACGTAGTGCCGAGCGCAGGGCTTCATTGAACCCGAGCGTGTCGCGGTGCACCTCGCGCTGGTTCACCAGGCATTTTTTACTTTCATGCACAAATTCAATGGGGTCTTCAACCGTGAGAATGTGCTCATATTTGTTGTCGTTGATGTAGTCCACCATTGCCGCCAGCGTGGTCGACTTGCCCGATCCGGTGGGCCCGGTGACCAACATCAGGCCCCGGGGGATCATCGACAGGTCTTTGAACACCTGCCCCATGCCCAGATCGTCCATAGTGAGTACTTTGGAGGGAATGGTCCGGAATACGCCGCCTGCGCCGCGGTTATGGTTGAAGGCATTGACTCGAAAACGTGCCACGCCGGGAACTTCGAAGGAGAAGTCAGTCTCCATGAACTCCTCGTAGTCCTTGCGCTGCTTGTCATTCATGATCTCGTAAATAAGATCGTGAACCTGCTTGTGATCCATGGGCGGAAGGTTGATTCGGCGCACGTCACCATCGACCCGAATCATGGGCGGCAATCCTGCCGACAAGTGCAAATCCGATGCGCCCTGTTTTGCGCTAAAGGCGAGCAGTTCAGTGATGTCCATAATTCCCCTTGGCTCCCGTCTTCTTGCCGCCACTCATATTATTCGCGACCGTCTTTAGCCTGCGGCGGTTTTATATTCATATAATGCACCCAGCCATCATAGAAACCAGACCATGACTGAATCCACCATTGCACAGAATATAGCAAAGCTGCGGGAGAGAATACGAATCGCGTCACAAAAAAACCAACGCGATTCGGCCTCTATTTGCCTGCTTGCGGTCAGTAAAACCCAGCCCGCCGAAGCCATACGTGAGGCGGCCGAGGCCGGCGTAGACAACATAGGCGAAAACTACTTGCAGGAGGCGCTGGACAAAATGGCGCTGCTGGCCGACCTGCCCCTGTGCTGGCACTTTATCGGACCACTGCAATCCAACAAGACCCGGGCAGTCGCCGAACACTTCGACTGGGTGCACAGCGTGGACCGGGAGAAGATCGCCAGACGCCTCAGTCAGCAGCGGCCGGCCGGGCTGGCGCCACTGAACGTGTGCCTGCAGGTCAACATCAGCAATGAAGACAGCAAGGCCGGTGTAGACCCCGCCGACATTGAAGAACTGGCCGTGGCGATCAGCGGCCTGCCCGGCTTGAGACTGCGCGGACTTATGGCCATTCCGGCGCTCACTGATGATCCATCACAGCAGCGTGCCAACTTCTCCGCCCTGCGCAAAGCACTGCAGAAATTGCAGGCGCTGCACCCGGGACTCGACACCCTCTCCATGGGTATGTCTGCCGACCTAGACGCGGCCATCGCCGAGGGGTCAACCCTGCTGCGCATAGGTACCGCCGTATTCGGCCCGCGCGGCGGGTGAAATTGACGAAGGCGCGCGTGTATACTCAGCGCCTTTATCCAAAAATATGAGTTAACGTCTTGAGACACCTGAAAATCGGCTTTATCGGCGCAGGCAATATGGCCAGCAGCATCATAGGTGGGCTGCTGGAACAGGGGCTGCCAGCTGCCAACATCCGCGCCAGCGACCCCAGCATGGAGAGCCTGGACCGGCTCGCCACACTGGCGCCTATCGCCACCAGCCAGGATAACCGTGACACAGTGGCGGACGCCGACGTGGTGATTCTGGCGGTAAAGCCGCAGGTTATGGCCGAGGTCACCGCTGGTATTCGCGAAGCCCTGGCTGGACAGGGCGCAATGGTTATCTCGATTGCCGCCGGCATAACGCTCGCCAGCCTGGAAGCGGGCCTGGGCGAGCAAACTCCCATTATCCGCTGCATGCCCAATACACCGGCCCTGCTGCAATCGGGTGCCACGGCCTTGAAAGCCAATGCGGCTACCGGAGAGGAACAGCGACATCTGGCGGAGACGATACTGGCTGCCGTTGGCAGCGTCTGCTGGGTTGAGGAAGAGGCGCAGCTGGACGCTGTTACCGCATTATCTGGCAGCGGACCGGCCTATTTTTTCCTGTTTATGGAGGCCATGGCGGAGGCCGGGGTGGAGCTTGGTCTCGATCCGAACATCAGTCGTGAGCTGGCCGTACAGACCGGCCTCGGGGCCGCGCGTATGGCCGCTGTCGGCGATACCAGCCTGGAAGAACTGCGGCGCCGGGTAACCAGCCCGGGTGGCACGACCGAGCGTGCTGTCCAGAGTTTTGAAGCTGCCGACCTGCGCGGCATTGTCACTGCCGCGATGGAAGCCGCGGCACAACGTTCCCGGGAAATGGCCCGGGATTTAGGATAGAGATCATGGGTCCATTTGCTGATGTACTGACACTGTTGATTTCAGTGTTCTTCAACCTGCTACTTCTGGTGCTGATGCTGCGCTTCCTGCTGCAACTGGTGCGCGCGGATTTCTATAACCCCATCAGCCAGGCCATTGCCCGGGCCACCAACCCGCTGCTGCTGCCGCTGCGGCGCGTGGTGCCCGGTTTTGGCGGCATTGACGTCGCTTCACTGCTGTTACTGTTGGTGGCAGAAATGCTAGCCATCGTCGCGCTGGGCCTGGTCAAGGGCGTCGGGCTGGTGCCGCCCCTGCTGATTCTGCTGTGGACGCCGCTGGGTATTGTCAGCTTGTTCCTGAATTTCTATTTCTTTGCCATCCTGGCGATGATTATTCTCAGCTGGGTTGCACCCGGCAGCCAGAGCCCGGTAATTTACCTGCTACACCAGTTAACCGAACCAGTCATGGCACCGTTCCGGCGCCTGTTGCCCTCTATGGGTGGCCTGGACCTGTCACCAATCTTTGTATTCATTGCCATCCAGGTTGCACAAATATTTGTGCGTTACGCGGCGGCGGTGGTGCAGTTACAGCCGACCCTGGTAGTCGGATTCTGACGCCGGAGCGAAACCTCTGATGTGTGCCGCTACAGTCGCCGCCAGCGTTGGCCTGGTCAGCCCACAAACCGCGCAGTTCCCGGCGGGCATGGCACTCGCCTGTGGGCGCAGCTTGCCCGGCTTCGAGCTTGTCTATGAGACCTACGGTGAACTGAATGCCACAGCCAGCAACGCCGTGCTGATCTGCCACGCTCTCAGCGGTCACCATCACGCCGCCGGCTTCCATTCGGAAGCTGATAGCAAACCCGGCTGGTGGGACAACTGCATTGGTCCGGGCAAGCCCATAGATACCGAGGCTTTCTTTGTCGTCAGCGTTAACAACCTGGGGGGTTGTCACGGCTCGACCGGGCCCTGCAGCATCGATCCAAAAACCGGCGAGGAATACGGTCCGAACTTTCCTCCCCTGCGCGCACGCGACTGGGTTAACAGTCAGGCCATGCTGGCAGATCGTCTGGGTATTACCCGCTGGGCTGCCGTGATCGGCGGCAGCCTGGGAGGCATGCAGGCCATGCGCTGGGCACTGGAATACCCGGACCGCGTCGCCCACTGCGTGGTGGTGGCGGCAGCCCTGAAGTTGAGCGCGCAGAATATCGCCTTCAATGAAATTGCGCGCCAGGCAATTTTCTCCGACCCGGACTTTCACGCGGGCAATTACCGCCGCCACGACGTGGTGCCGAAGCAGGGCCTGTCGATCGCGCGCATGGTCGGTCACATCACCTATCTGTCCGACGACGTAATGGCCGACAAATTCGGCCGCGACCTGCGCTCTGGCACCCTGGCCCAGGGCAGTGACGAAGATGTGGAGTTCCAGGTACAGAGTTACCTGCGCCACCAGGGCAGCGTCTTTTCAGAGAGCTTTGATGCCAATACCTACATCCTCATGACACAGGCACTGGATTACTTTGACCTGGCCCGCGAATATGGGGACGACCCGGTGCGGGCCTTCAGTCATGCCAGCGCGTCATTCATGCTTATGTCATTCAGCAGCGACTGGCGCTTCTCGCCACGGCGCTCGCGGGAAATAGTCGATGCCTTGCTGGCCGCCGGCAAGTCGGTGTCCTATGCAGAGATTGAAGCGGACCAGGGCCACGATGCTTTCCTGCTGCCAATCCCCCGCTACCTGCAGGTATTTGACGCCTATATGCAACGGGTCAAGGAGAGTCGCTGATGCGCCAGGACCTTACCCATATTCTGCAGTGGATTGAGTCAGGCTGCCGGGTCCTCGACCTGGGCTGCGGTGACGGCGAGTTCCTGGCACAGCTGCAACAGGAGCGTCAGGTCAATGGCCTGGGTCTCGAGATTGACCAGGCCAACATCACCACGGCTATTGCTCGCGGGCTCAATATTATCGAGCAAGACCTGGATGGCGGCCTGCAGAACTTCAGCGATAAGAGTTTTGATACGGTGGTGATGGCCCATGCCCTGCAGGCGGTACGCTCACCGCACCTGGTACTGGAAGAGATGCTGCGCATCGGTCGCAAGTGCATCGTAACCTTCCCCAATTTTGGCCACTGGCGTTGCCGCCTGTACCTCGGCTCCCGCGGCCGCATGCCGGTGTCCCGGTTCATGCCCTACGCCTGGTATGACACGCCCAATATCCACTTCTGCACGGTGCGGGATTTCGAGAACCTCTGTGCCGAGCGCAACATACAGATTCTGCAGCGGGATATGATCGGTCTACAGAGCAACGGCGGCAAGCTGGCCAGCCTGTGGCCCAATCTTTTTGCGACCACGGCCATTTATCAGATAACGCGTTAGAATGGACCGATGCCCACTACAGTAAAAATTCTGCTGCTCGCGCTGGCCCTGGGCGCAAGCGCCGCGCAGGCGGGCTCCCAACAATTCGGCCCCTATGAAGTCCTGTACACGGTCGTCAATACGACCTTTGTCGAACCCGAGGTTGCCGCTCGCTATCAGCTGGTACGCGCGCGGGATCGCGCCTTCGTCAACCTGGCGATACGCGAGCAACTGCCAGACGGCAGTGATCGCGCGGTCAGCGCACGTATCGAGGGCCGCACCTGGGACCTGTTTCAAAACCAGTTCCTGGAGTTCAGGGAGGTGCGCGAGGGCGACGCGGTTTACTACATCGCCGACTTCGAATTCAGCGATGCTGAAATTCGCTTTTTTGATATACAACTGCTGCCAGCGGGTGCCAAACGCTCCAGCCAGCTCAAGTTTCAGCAGAAGGTTTATGACCAGAAGTAGCGCTCCCGAGCCACTAAAGCGGGTGGTACTCGCCAGCGGCAATGCAGGCAAACTGGCGGAGTTTGAAACCCTGTTGGCTGACTGGCACTGCCAGATGGTGCCGCAATCTGAATTCAGGATAGCCGCGGTTGAGGAAACCGGCGATAGCTTTGTCGAAAACGCGCTGCTCAAGGCACATGCGGCCTCCCAGTACAGCGGCCTGCCCGCCATCGCCGATGACTCCGGCCTTGAAGTTGATGCCCTGGCCGGGGCACCGGGGATCTATTCCGCCCGCTTCGCCGGCCTCAAAGCCACCGACGAGGACAATAACCTCAAACTGTTGAAGTCACTGGAGGGCGTTGAGCCTGAACAGCGCGGAGCCCGCTACCAGTGCGCCCTGGTATTCCTGCGCCACTGGCAAGACCCCAACCCGATTATCTGCCAGGCCAGTTGGGAAGGCAGGATACTAGAGGCGCCAGTAGGCAGCGGCGGCTTTGGCTATGACCCCCTGTTTTACCTGCCCGGGCTGGCCTGCTCCGCGGCCGAATTGAGCGCGGCGGACAAGAACCAGCTCAGCCACCGCGGCCAGGCCATGGGCCTTTTGCTGGCGGCCCTGCAGCGGGAATTTGCATGAGCCGGCTGCAACTGCCGCCCCTCAGCCTCTATATCCACATCCCCTGGTGCGAACGCAAGTGCCCCTACTGTGATTTCAACTCTCACCGCGCCGACAAGGTGCTGCCAGAGACAGACTACATAGAGGCGCTGCTGGAGGACCTTGAAGCAGACCTGGCCCTGGTCCAGGGTCGCGCACTGCATTCAATATTTATCGGCGGCGGCACCCCCAGCCTCATGTCCGGTCAGGCAATAGCACAGCTAATGCAGGGTATACGCGAGCGCGTTGCACTCATGGAAGAGGCCGAGGTCAGCATGGAGGCCAATCCCGGCAGTGCTGAAACTGACAAATTCGCCGCCTTCGTCGAGGCCGGCATCAATCGCCTGTCGCTGGGGGTACAGAGCTTCGATGACGCGCAACTGCAGGCGCTGGGTCGGGTCCACAATAGCGACCAGGCCAGTTGTGCCATCGAAATGGCGCAGGGCGTTGGGCTCAATAGTCTCAATATCGACTTGATGCACGGCCTGCCCGGCCAGAGTGCAGCGGCGGCCCGCGCCGACCTGCAACAGGCTGCCGACTACCGGCCAGCACACATTTCCTGGTATCAGCTAACCATCGAAGCCAACACTGAGTTTTACAAACAACCCCCCAGGCTGCCCATAGAGAACGAGCTGGCCAAAATACAGGATGTGGGCGAGTCTCTGCTGCGCACTGAGGGCTTTCAAAGCTATGAGGTGTCAGCCTATTCCCGCACCGGGTATCGCTGCCATCACAACCTCAACTACTGGCATTTCGGCGACTACCTGGGCATTGGCGCCGGCGCCCACGGCAAGATCACCCTGCCCGCGGAGAACCGGGTACAGCGCCTGGTAAAGCGCAAGCAGCCGGCGGAGTACCTGGCTGCAACTGCGGACCAGCGTGCCTCCCGGGTTTTCGATATCGCAGAGGCTGACCTGCCCGGCGACTTCATGCTCAATGCATTGCGCCTGGATGATGGCTTTGAACTGGCGGAATTTGAGGCGCGTACCGGCCTCGATCAGGACGTCATCACAGCAACCACCGAGCAGCTCATTGATCGGGGCTTGCTGACTCTTGAGGAACGCCGTGTACACACGACCGAGCTGGGCCGTCGTTTTCTCGACTCAGTCGTCTCCGAGTTTCTCTAGGACTTTTACTGCCGCTGGAACAGCAGGTCCCAGACCCCGTGGCCCAGGCGCTGGCCGCGCTTTTCAAACTTGGTCAGTGGCCGTCGCTCGGGACGGGGTGCATAGGCGCCCGGCCCGGCACTATTGAGCAACAGTTCGGAGCTGGAAAGCACCTCCAGCATTTGCTCCGCATAGTTCTCCCAGTCGGTCGCCAGGTGCAGGCAAGCGCCGGGGCGCAAGCGACTGCAAAGCAGCTCGACAAAGGCGGGCTGAATCAGGCGCCGCTTGTTATGGCGTTTCTTGTGCCAGGGGTCAGGAAAGAATATCTGCACACCGTCCAGGGACTGCGGGGCAATGCACTCTTGCAGCACCGGCACCGCGTCATCGCAGTAAATCCGGATGTTCTCCACCCCGGCCTCGGTCATGCTGTGCAATAATCTGCCAACACCCGGCCGGTGCACCTCAATGCCCAGATAATTGGTGAGTGGCTCCGCAGCCGCCATTTCCAGCAGCGACTGGCCCATACCAAAACCTATCTCAAGAACCAGCGGCGCGTCGCGGCCAAAGGCCTGCGCGGGCTCGAGTAATCCCGCCTCCCGCTGCAGCCCGAAGCGCGGCCAATCCTCTTCCAGCGCACGTCGCTGGGCAGCCGTCATACGACCTGGACGCAAGGCAAAGCTGCGAATTGGACGTCGTTCAGGTGTGTCCGTCATGGCTGCTCAACAGCACCCCAGGCCCAGATCAGCAACATCAACCAGCCAAGCATAAAAGCAAGCCCGCCCAGGGGAGTGATAGCGCCGAGCCAGCGCAGGCCGGTAAAGCTGAGCAAATAAAGACTGCCACAGAACACCAACAGGCCTAGCACGAAGGCTACGCCACTACCCAGCAACAAGCGTGAGGGCGGCTGCAACAGGCACAGCATGCCCACGGCCAACAGGCCCAGGCTATGGTAGAACTGGTATTGAACAGCTGTTTGAAAAATGGACATGGCGTATTCGTCGAAACGATCACGCAGGGCGTGGGCACCGAAAGCGCCGAGCGCTACACCCAACAAGCCGCTGAAGGCGGCGAGGACAATGAACAGTCGCGCCATGGGGAAGCCGCTCAGGCTTCCATACTGGCCCGGAGCTTTTTCATCGCATTTTGCTCAAGCTGGCGAATACGTTCGGCTGAAACGCCGTATTCCGCTGCCAATTCGTGCAACGTGGATTTCTCTTCTGCCAACCAACGCCGCGCTACGATGTCCTGGCTGCGGTCATCCAACAGGGACATAGCCAGCGTTAGCTTCTGCTCGCTGCTGTCTTTCCAGTCAGCTTGTTCCACCAGGCTGGCGGGATCCTGGCGCTTATCTTCCAGGTAGTTGGCGGGTGCCTGCCAGGCATCATCGGCATCACTGTCGCCGGGGGCCTCGAACGCCGTATCGTGGGATGACAGGCGGCCTTCCATTTTCTGCACGTCGGCCACGGCAACGTTCAGGTCGGCGGCGATTGCCTCGGCCTCGGCCTGGCTCAACCACCCCAGCTGTTTCTTCTTGCCGCGCAGGTTAAAGAACAACTTGCGCTGGGACTTGGTCGTCGCAACTTTGACAATACGCCAATTGCGCAGGATAAATTCGTGAATCTCCGCCTTGATCCAGTGCACGGCAAAGGATACCAGGCGCACACCCCGCTCTGGGTCAAAGCGCTTGACCGCTTTCATCAGGCCGACGTTGCCTTCCTGGATCAGGTCAGCCTCAGGCAGGCCATAGCCACCATAGCTGCGGGCAATATGCACCACGAAGCGCAGATGTGACATAACCAGCTGTCGGGCTGCATCAAGGTTTTCGTTGTAGAAAAGATCTTCTGCCAGAGCGCGTTCCTGCTCCGGGGTGAGCACCGGAATGCCGCCCACGGCCTGCACATACGCACCCAGGTTTGCTCCGGGTACCAGCTGGTCGATTGGCGCAAGACTGGTGTTCATATAGACCTCTCCATAATTCGGCTGCAAATTTTAGCACTCTTTGAATTAGAGTGCTAATTTCAAATAAGTTCCATGAACCTGGTTAAATATGTCTATTAACCATTTAAAAACAATGACTTAGCGCGGCTGTATGGCGCTGAGATGGCGCGCTACAGCCGCCCAGGCACCGAGCAGGCCCAGGCCACTGCCGAGCAACAGTAATTGCAGGCCGCCGACAAGCCCGAGGCCCTGCAGGCTGAACTCACTCTGGTACAAGAGCGCCAGGGAAGACAGCGGCGCGCGCAGCCACCACAGGGCAATGGCGATCACTACCCAGGCCAGGCATGCGCCGCCCAGGCCATACCAGCAGCCGGTATAGAGGAAAGGGCGCCGGACGAAGGCATCACTGCCGCCGACCAGCTTGACCACCAGTATTTCATCACGCCGGTTTTCTATGGCGAGCCGAATCGTATTACCAATAACCAGCAGCACGCCCAGGGCGAGGATCAATGCCAGCGCCCAGACCGCGCGTTGCGACAAGAGCATGAGTGCATTCAGGCGCTGTACCCATTCCATATCCAGCACTGCCCGCTCAACGCCCGCTTCCTGCTGCAAAGACGCCTGCAGGGTTGCGGCCTGTTCCGCCTGCAGCTGGCGCTGCCGCGGTGAAACCAGGATCAGGTTGGGCAAGGGATTGTCATCCAGGTTTTCCAGCACATCGCCGAAGCCGGACAACTGCTGGAACTCCAACAGGGCTTCCTCCCTCGTCACCAGTCGCGCTGCGGCAACCTCGGGGCGCAGCTGGATGCGTTGCTGCAACTGGGTAGCTGCTTCCTGTGACATCTCAGCCCTCAGAAACAGGGATATCTGCGCCGGGCTGTCCCAGCCCACACTCACCGAGCGCGCATTCTCCAGCGCCACGGTCAGCCCCACTGGCAGTGCCAGTGCGATACCGATAACCAACCAGGTCATCAAACTGGAGAAGGGACTGCGCAGCAGGCGCATCAAGCTGTCCGCCGCAGACAGTCGGTGATGCTGCTGCCAGGAGCGCAGGCGATCGGCTATTCCGGTACGACTCTGGCTGGCTCCTATCGCCATATCAGGAGTCCCCCGGCTGGGCGATCAGGCGCCCGCCGCGCAAGGTCAGGATGCGATGGTGTAAGCGGGAAATGAGCGCCAGGTCGTGGCTGGCGATCAATACCGTCACCCCAACCTGGTTGAACTGTTCAAACAGCTGCATGATTTCTGCCGACAGGGCCGGATCCAGGTTTCCTGTGGGCTCATCCGCCAGCAACAGGCGCGGCTTGTTGACCACCGCCCGGGCGATGCCAACTCGCTGCTGCTCACCCCCGGACAGGGTGATGGGCATATCTTTTTCCCGCGCCAGCAAGCCCACTTTATCCAGGGCCGCGCGCACCCGGCGCCCGGTTTCCCGACGGCTGTTGCCGGCAATAATCAAAGGCAGCGCCACATTGTCAAAGACACTGCGATCAAACAGTAACTGGTGATTCTGGAACACAACGCCAATCTGGCGCCGCAGCTGCGGTATCTGGCTGGCGCGCAGGCCCTTGAGGTTTTGCCCGTTCACCAACACCTGGCCACGGCTGGGACGCTCCATCAGCATGATCAGCCGCAACAGCGTGCTCTTGCCCGCCCCACTGTGACCGGTCAGGAAAACCAGCTCATCGCTGTCTATATTGAAACTCACCTCGGCCAGGGCCTCGTGCCCCTCCGGATAGCGTTTCGATACCCGGTCGAATGTGATCATGCCGAGGGGCGATCCGCGAACAGTGCATCGATGAACTCAGTCGCCACAAAGGGGCGCAGGTCCTCGGCCTTTTCACCCACCCCGACAAATCGAATTGGCAGGCCAAGCTTGCGGGCAATGGCAAAGATAATGCCGCCCTTGGCGGTGCCGTCCATCTTGGTCAGCGTAATGCCGCTGACACCGACCGCGTCGCGAAAATGTTCGGCCTGGGCCAGGGCGTTCTGGCCCATACCTGCATCCAGTACCAGCATGACCTCGTGCGGTGCCGCCGGATCAAGCTTGGTCATTACCCGAACCACCTTTTTCAACTCTTCCATGAGGTTGTCCTTGTTGTGCAAGCGACCGGCGGTATCTGCAATCAGCACATCCACGCCGCGCGACTGTGCCGCCTGCAGAGCATCGAAAATCACCGACGCGCTGTCGGCCCCGGTGGCCTGCGCCACCACCGGCACCTGGTGCCGCTCGCCCCAGCTCTGCAGCTGTTCTACGGCCGCCGCGCGAAAAGTATCACCGGCAGCCAGCATGACGCTGCGTCCCTCGGCCTGTAGCCGGCGCGCCAGCTTGCCTATGGTCGTGGTTTTGCCGGCCCCGTTAACCCCCACCATCAATATCACATAGGGAGATGCGCCGGCGGTATCCAGCGGCTGCTCACAAGGCAGCAGCATTTCCTGCAACTCCTGTTGCAAGGCCGCGTAGACTGCATCACCGTCTACCAGGTCACGCCTGGAGATACGCTCGGTGAGTCGTCCGACAATTTCCAGGGTCGCATCAATACCCACATCTGCCAGCAATAACTCCGACTCCAAATCCTCCAGCAGCGCCGCGTCGATCTCCTTGCGGCCAAGAAACAGGCGCCCGACTCCGCTCGCCAGCTGATCACTGGTGCGACTGAGTCCATCGCGCAAACGGCCAAGGAAACCTTCCTGCTGCGCCTCTTGCGAGTCTTCTGCTTTAGCCTCAGAGCCGTTTTCTGGCGGCGTCGTCGGCTCCTGGGCAGATTTGTTTCTACTGAATAATTTCATCGCTACCACATGCGAAAAACGCGTATCCTAACACCTATGGAAGAGGCACGGTAATGGCCACCAGGCGCACGGATAGCAGCGGGGTGCTGCGGATTATTGGCGGCAGCTGGCGCGGTCGCAAGTTGCGGTTCAAGTCCGCGCCGGGCTTGCGACCTACCCCGGACCGGGTGCGCGAAACCCTGTTCAACTGGATCACTCCCGACCTCCACGGCGCCAATTGCCTGGACCTGTTCGCCGGCAGCGGCGCCCTGGGCCTGGAAGCGCTGTCGCGCGGTGCCGCCAGCTGTACCTTCGTCGATGACAATAGCGCCAGCATCGCCAGCATCAGGGAGCACTTGCACACGCTGGACTGCCAGTCGGCACAGTGTGTTGGCCAGGACGCCTGCAGCTGGCTGACCAGTAACAGTCCGGCCCGGGTCTTCGATATCGTATTTCTGGACCCGCCTTTCAAGCAGCAGCTGGCGGCTCCGGCCTGCCAGGCGCTGGAAGCGGGCAACTGGCTGGCGCCAGAGGCGCGGGTGTATCTCGAGACCAGCGTCCATGAAGCCGACATTGAGCTGCCGGCCAATTGGGCGCTGCGTCGCGACAAAACGGCCGGCGAGGTACGCTATCGGCTATTTGTGCGCCTGCAGCAATTTGTTTAGCATGCGCAAGCGCTGTCAGCGACAGGACCTGATATGAAAACCGTGATTTATCCGGGCACTTTTGACCCGATCACCAATGGCCACATCGACCTGGTGGAACGTGCAGCTAGGCTGTTCGATCATGTGGTGGTCGCTATTGCCCACAGTCCGAAAAAATCCCCGCTGTTCACCCTGGAAGAACGGGTAGTCCTGTGCAGTGACGCGCTGTCCCACCTGGACAATATCGAGGTCTGTGGTTTCAGCAACCTGCTGACAGACTTTGCCCAAAGCAAGGGAGCCCGCTGTGTGTTGCGGGGCTTGCGGGCGGTGGCTGATTTTGAATACGAGTTTCAGCTGGCGAACATGAACCGGGCCATGTATTCCGAGTTTGAGTCGGTATTCCTGACCCCCTCGGAACACCTGTCTTATATTTCTTCATCGCTGGTGCGCGAAATTGCCGCCCTGCAGGGAGACATCTCACCCTTTGTGCCAGGCAACGTCTGCACGGCACTGCAGGGCAAGTTCCCAGAAGGGAGCTAGTGAAGCACCCCTCGCTACTGCTGGCAGCGTCGACAGTAAACCGTACTGCGCTGACCCAGCCGGGTTTCACTCAACTCCATGCCGCAGCCCGGACAGGGCTCACCACCGTGATCGTAAACGTTCAGCTGCTGGCGAAAGTAGCCGGGCTTGCCGTCACCACCGACAAAATCTCTTAACGTCGTACCGCCCTGCGATACCGCAGCAGCCAAAACCTGCTTTATTGATTCGACAAGTACTTCATAGCGAGCCTTGGTGACCCGACTTGCGGCTCGGCCCGGGCGAATGCCCGCCATAAACAGGGCCTCGTTGGCGTAGATATTGCCGACACCCACCACGATACGACTGTCCATAATGAACGTTTTCACCGCGGCTTTGCGCCCGCGCGAGCGGCGAAACAGGTATTCAGCATCGAACTCCGGCTCCAGTGGCTCCGGTCCCAGGTGCTGCAGCAGCTCGTGCTCGTGCGGGTCGGCCAGGGTCCACAGCATGCAGCCAAACCGGCGCGGATCGTTGTAGCGCAGCACCTTGCCAGTCGCCAGACAGAGATCCACATGATCGTGTTTTTGCGGTTCCTCGGCGCTCACCAGAACCCGCAGTGATCCCGACATTCCCAGGTGAGTGATCAGTGTTCCTGCATCGGTCCGAAATAGTAAGTACTTACCTCGGCGCTGGATGTCCTGTATCGTCGCACCCGGCAGCAGCCGGCTGAGCTCCTCTGGCACGGGCCAGCGCAGGCGCCGGTCGCGCACGATGACATCGGTGATGCGCTCACCCCTGGCGTGCGGCAAAATGCCGCGGCGGGTGGTTTCTACTTCAGGTAATTCGGGCATGGCTTCTCTTTTTGATGCGCTATCAACCGCCGCCCCGCCACTGCCCCGGTCAATTGCGGACACGCTACAAGCACGTCCATGTGGGCTCGGCACCAGCCACCCCTGGCTGGTGACGGTCCGAAATTGACCGGGGCAGTAACAGGGCTCCTGCAGGTGCTATTCGACCGGGAAAACAGCCGTCTTGCCGGGATTTTATCCAACTTCGCCCAGCTCTATCCAGCTTCGCCCAGCTCTTATCCAGCTTCGCCCAGGCATGGGCATAAAAAAACCCGCCAGGGCGGGTTTTCGGGGATCCTGAGCAAGTACTTACTTGATCTTGGATTCCTTGTACATCACGTGCTTGCGTACCACGGGGTCGTACTTCTTCATCTCCATCTTATCGGGAGTCGTACGCTTGTTCTTGTCCGTGGTGTAGTAGTGGCCGGTTCCCGCGGAGGATACCATTTTGATCTTTTCTCTCATCTGAATACTCCTGGCGGACGGACCGCTTAGACCTTTTCACCGCGGGCGCGGATATCTTCGAGCACTTGCTCGATGCCTTTCTTGTCAATAATACGCATGCCCTTGCTGGACACCCGCAGGCTGACGAAACGCTTCTGTGATTCCACCCAAAAACGGTGTTGGTGCAGGTTGGGCAAAAAACGGCGACGGGTGCGGTTTTTCGCGTGGGATACGTTGTTTCCGGTAACCGGGCGCTTACCCGTTACCTGACATACTCTTGCCATGATCTTCTCACTCCCAGTAACGTGGGAATCTGTGTAATTTAAGGGCCGGTCCGGTACTTGCCCGGGTGCCTGCCGAAACGAGCGCGACTTTATACCAGAAGCCCCCCGGCAAGGCAAGCGTTGCCGGCGTTTACAGCAAGCCATCCTCAGCGAAAGAGAAAGCCGCACCCCGCCCAATAATGATGTGATCGAGCACCCGGATGTCCACCAGTGCCAGTGCCGCCTGCAAGCGCTCGGTGATGCGACGGTCAGCCTGGCTGGGTTCGGCAACGCCGGAGGGATGATTATGGGCAAAGATGACCGCAGCCGCCTGTAGCTGCAGGGCACGCCGCAGCACTTCCCGCGGGTAGACAGCAGCGCCGTCCAGGGTGCCCCAGAACAGGTCCTCGCAGGCTATCAAAGCATGCTGTGAGTTGAGGAACAGACAGCAAAACACCTCCCGGGCCGGGTCGCGCAGGTGGCTGTGCAGAAACTGCCGGGTCGTGGCCGGACTGGTGATCACCTCGGCATTGCGCAGCTCTTCCATGGCGTGGCGCCGGGCCAGTTCCAGCGCGGCCTGCAGCAGGGCGAACTTGGCCGCTCCCATACCGGGCTCGACGGACACTTCCTCGCGACTGGCTGCGAGCAGGCCTTGCAGCCCATTGAAACGCCGCAGCAACTGCCGCGACAGGTCCAGCACCGGGCAACCGCGGGCGCCGGTACCCAGCAGCACCGCCAGCAATTCCGCGTCACTTAGTGCAGCGGTCCCTCGCTGCAGCATTTTTCCCCGTGGCCGCTCTTCGGCGGACCAGCTCGAGATACCCATAAGTCTCCTCCCTGAGACCCACAGCCGATGTGGCAAACAATACCCGGAGCTTAGCAGTTCTGTGTCAAATCCCCTGACTCAGTGTTATCTTTATTGGCCATTTTCCCCGGATCTGTCAAACCGATGGGCCAACTCTACAATCGCAATGTACTGCTGGGCGTTACCGGCGGCATCGCGGCCTACAAATCCGCGCAGTTAATACGCGACCTGCAGGAAGCAGGCGCCTCCGTGCGCGTGGTGATGACACAGGGAGCGCGCGAGTTTATTACACCCCTGACCCTGCAGGCGCTGTCTGGAAACCCGGTACATATGGAGCTGCTGGACAGTGAAGCCGAGGCCGGCATGGGGCATATCGAGCTGGCACGCTGGGCCGACCTGGTCCTGGTCGCACCGGCCACGGCCGACTTCATCAGCCGCCTGGCCCAGGGCCGCGCCGATGACCTGCTCACCACTCTTTGCCTGGCAACGGCGGCACCATTGTTGATCGCGCCCGCCATGAACCAGGGCATGTGGCGGGATCCCGCCACCGCGGACAATATCGCCACGCTGGAAGCTCGCAACATCACCCTGGTGGGTCCTGCAGAGGGTTCCCAGGCCTGCGGCGATGTAGGTCCCGGACGCATGGAGGAGCCGGCCGGGATCGTGGCCCGGGCCCAGTCACTGTTCAGTTCCGGCATGCTCGATGGCCTGCGGGTCTGCGTGACAGCCGGGCCCACTCGCGAGGCACTGGATCCGGTGCGCTATATCAGCAATCACAGCTCTGGCAAGATGGGCTATGCCATCGCCCGGGCTGCAGCAGACGCGGGCGCCCTGACTACCTTGCTAAGCGGCCCGGTGGCGCTGGCAACTCCGGAAAATGTGAACCGCATCGAAGCGATCAGTGCACAGAACATGTACGATGCTGCCATGCAGCAACTGGGCGCCTGCGACATTTTTATTGCCTGTGCTGCGGTTGCGGATTATCGACCGGTGCTGGCCCAGGAGCAGAAGATCAAGAAAGGAGAGCAGTCAATGCAGTTGGAGTTGGTGCGCAATCCAGACATTGTTGCAGCGATTGCCGCCAGCGAGCAGCGGCCTTTCACGGTTGGCTTTGCAGCCGAAACCCAGGACGTGCTTGAATACGCTGAGCAAAAAATGAAAAACAAGGGGCTGGACATGATCGTGGCCAATGACGTCTCCAGCCCTGACGCCGGCTTCAACAGTGACCAGAATGCCGCTACTATCTTGTGGGACGGAGGCAGCGAAAGCATCGACCTGACCTCGAAGGACCAGCTCGCCCGCATTTTGATCGAGAAAATTGCGGTGCGCCGATCGCAGTAGAAACAACAAAAATACCAAGACAATGTTTGTTAGTACCCACTAATATTAATATTCATCGGGGATAAGCAGTGCGGGCATGCTAGAACTAAAGAAGAAAAACAAAGAAAGCGGTACCGAAAGCCCTCAGGGTATTAGCAGTGCGGGCAACTCTTTGCACCGCTACTGGCTAATCACATTACTCGGTATTCTAATACCCGTGCTGGCCAGCTTCGGCTATTTGCTGCTGGTGCGGGAAATGAGCTTGCAGGACGGCCAGGTACAACGAGCGTCGGCAACCTATTCTCGACAACAAGCGGCCAACGTACAGCAGCTACTACACCAGATCGAGCAGCGGCTACAGATGGCGGCAACCTCACCGCTGGCGCTGGCGGCCATCTCCAGCGGCAAGGCCGACGACCTGGCCCTGGTCGAGGGCGCCATGCTCGACTACTTCCCGGGAGTCTCAAGCCTGCGGCTGATACCGATTGGCAAACTCGGTACCGCCGGGATGGAAGGCAGCAACCTGGGGCTGCGCAATCACATAGAAGTAGATTTATTGCGCCGCACCAGTGACGGTGATGAAACGGCGCCGGAATCCTATCAATTTGAAGGCACCTGGCTGACCTCTCTGGCTGAGGTCGTCCAGCACCCACGTCAGGCCAGGCACCGCGCGGTGGTGCTCGCTACACTCAACAACCAGATGTTTACTGACGTCCTGGCCGCGCCGGGTACAGAGCTGGGTCGCTCTTCACTACAACAGGTGTACCGCAAGGGCAGTTTTACCCGCGCCGATGAAATAGCCTCGGCCGGCAATGGTGGGGCCGAAAAATTCCGCAGTGAAGCGTCGGTCAATGGCGGCCAGTGGTCTGTCGTGTTCACCCCCTCTGCGCAGCTGTTGAGCATGGAGAAAGTGGACAGCAGGCCAGTGATATTCATCCTGGTCGGCATTGTGCTGGTGGTATTGATCGCACTTATCCTGTTCCTGGTCTCTTTCCAGCGCGCACTCAGTAGCGATGTCGAGCGCATCAGCGCCGCGGCTGATCGCAAGTCAAGCCTGGAGATCGGTGTGCCGCAACTGCTGTCCCTGGCCAGGCAGCTGCGACTGGCAACGCTGCGCCATGCCGCCAAACTGGGGGCCAAGGCCAAGGCCAAAACGGCCAGCTCCGCCGCCAGCACAGCAGCCCCCCGGGAGGAGCCCAGCACAGGCGGTGATATGTTGGTCGAGGAGCTGGAACCCGAGGATACAGCGCCGGCAGAGCCCGAGACGCCCAGCTACGGCCCGGATTTTCCCGGTCATGTTTTCCGGGCCTACGATATTCGCGGCCTGGTAGAAAGCGAACTGGACGAAGACCTGGTGACGGCTATCGGCAAGGCACTGGGCAGCATGGCTGGCGAACAGGAGCAACAAGCCCTGATCGTGGGTTGCGACGGCCGCACCAGCAGTCCCGCCATGAAAAACTGCCTGGTCAAGGCACTGCTGGACAGCGGTCGCGATGTCATCGATATTGGGATCGTGCCCACACCAGTGTTGTATTTTGCCACCCACACACTGTCCACTCGCTCGGGCGTGATGGTGACGGGCAGTCACAACCCCGGCGAGTACAACGGCTTTAAAATCACACTGGATGGCAAACCGCTGGCAGGCGAGGGCCTGGAAAAATTGCGCGAGCGGGTCCTGTCCGGAAAATTCAGCAACGGTGCCGGGCGCCTGGCGAAACAGGATATTCGCAAGGATTACCTGAAGGCTATCGTCAGTGATATGGCACTGGCTGCGCCGCTTAAGGTGGTGGTTGATGCCGGCAACGGCGCCGCCAGCGAGTTGGGTCCAAGGCTGCTGGAAGAGCTGGGTTGCGAGGTAGTCCCCCTGTATTGCGAGATCGACGGTACCTTCCCCAATCATCATCCCGATCCTTCGGTTGATGCCAACCTGGCCGATCTGCAGGCCCTGGTAAAGGAAAGCGGAGCCGACTTTGGTGTTGCCTTCGATGGTGACGGTGATCGCCTGGCCGTTATCTCGGCGGAGGGCAATATCATTCGCAATGACAAGCTGCTGATGCTGTTTGCCCAGGACGTGGTTTCCCGCAATCCAGGTGCCGATGTCGTGTTCGACATCAAATGCAGTCGCCACCTGACACAATTGGTGAGCCGCTTCGGTGGCCGGCCGATCCTGTGGAAGACCGGCCACGCATTCATGCGCGAAAAAGTACAGGAAACCGGGGCATTGCTGGGCGGCGAGTTCTCCGGCCACATTTTCTTCGGTGAGCGCTGGTTTGGTTTCGACGACGGCATGTATGCAGCGGCGCGACTGGCGGAAATTATCAGCAGCAGCGGTATCGACCTGACCAGCCTGATGGCGGAGTACCCGGAAACCGAGAGTACACCGGAAATTCGTCTTGAAGTGCCGGATGCGCAGAAGTTTCCACTGATGGACCGCATCGCCAGTCAGGCAGACTTCAGCCCCGGTAAGATCACCGACCTGGACGGCATCCGTGTTGACTATAACGATGGCTGGGGCCTGGTGCGCGCATCCAACACCATCCCGGCACTGATTCTGCGCTTCGAGGCCCACGACGCCGACGCGATGGAGCGCATCAAACAGCAGTTCCGAGACCAGATTTCAGCCGTTGAGCCCGCGCTGGAACTGGACTTCTAGATGCCCCTCAAAAAGCGCTCTGCCCTCGATATTGCGCAGGTCCTAACCGAGGCGCTGCCCTACATCCAGCGCTTCACCGGCAAGACCATGGTGATCAAATTTGGCGGCAATGCCATGGTCGATCCGGCCTTGCACGAGAGTTTCGCCCGCGACGTGGTTTTGATGAAGCTGGTGGGGATGAACCCAGTGGTGGTGCACGGTGGCGGCCCGCAAATCGGCGCACTACTGGATAAACTGGGTATCAAGACAGAGTTTGTGGACGGCATGCGGGTTACCGACAGCGCCACCATGGACGTGGTAGAGATGGTGCTCGGCGCCACGGTCAACAAAGAGATTGTCTCCAGCATCAACCGCAATGGTGGCAAGGCCATTGGCGTCACCGGCAAGGACGGTCAGCTCATTCGCGCGCGCAAGCTGGACGTCTCAAGACAGGCGCCTGATTTAAAAGCCCCCGAAATCATCGACATTGGCCACGTCGGCGAAGTAGAGAAAATTGATACCGAAGTATTGAATATGATCCGGGGCAGCAATTTCATCCCGGTTATCGCACCGATCGGGGTAGGCGAGGATGGCAGCTCCTACAATATCAATGCCGACCTGGTTGCCGGCAAGCTGGCCGAGGTGCTACAGGCCGAGAAGCTTATGCTGCTGACCAATGTCGAGGGCCTGCTGGACAGTGACGGCACCGTGGTGACGGGGCTGGTCCCGGCACAGGTTAATGAACTGCTCGCCGACGGCTCGGTAAAGGGCGGCATGGTGCCAAAACTGCGCTGTGCACTGGACGCGGTTAACAGCGGCGTTACCAGCTCCCATATCATTGATGGCCGGGTGCCACATGCCGTGCTGCTGGAGATTTTTACCGACGAAGGGGTCGGCACAAAAATCGCAAACCGTGCATGAGTCAAAAAGTCGATAAAAACACGCCCCTATTGTCTGCATTTTCTTGCAGGCCTCCCGGCTTAGGGCTAGCATTAATTTTCTGCTTCTCACGGGCCATTCGCAGCTAGATGTCACCGAGAAAATCCCAACGGCGCCAACAAATCCTTGAAGCCCTGGCACATATGCTGGAGGCGGGACCCGGTGAACGCATCACAACGGCGCGACTGGCTGGCCAGGTTGGTGTTTCCGAGGCAGCCCTGTACCGACACTTTCCCAGCAAATCAAAGATGTTCGAAGGGCTCATCGAGTTCATTGAAGAAACCCTGTTCAGTCGGGTCAATATCATTCTGGCCGAGGAGAGCGGCGTCCACAGCCGCTGTGAGAAAATGCTGACGCTGCTGCTGGCCTTCGCCGAGCGCAATCCCGGCATTACGCGAATACTCACAGGCGATGCCCTGGCCGGTGAATCCGAAAGGCTGCACGCTCGCGTTGCACAATTATTTGACCGCTTCGAAACCCAGTTGAAGCAGGTTTTGCGCGAGGCGGAAATGCGCGAGGGTTTGCGCCCGGTACTGCCGGTTAATAGCGCGGCCAACTTGCTGTTGGCCACCGCCGAAGGCAGGATTTCACAGTATGTGCGCAGTGGTTTCCAGCGCTCTCCCACTGAAGCATGGCCAGAGCAATGGCAGCAACTCAGTACGGGCTTCTTCCGAGAGAATGTTCAGGCGCCACAGGCGTCGCAGGCCGGTCAGAGCCTGGTCTAGAGGGAAAAGTTTGGGGCTTCGGGCTGAGCTCTTTAGTCTGAACTACTTGCTAATCTGAACTCTCTAATCTGAACTACGCGAGTAACGTCTACGTAGCTCTACTTTATCCAGCAGCAGGGCAAAGCGTTCGATGTCCCGCTGGAATCCCTGCTCAACCACTTCGATTTCACGCTTGCGATCCTCGATGGAGCGTTCGGTTTCAGTGATCTCACTGCGCAAACCATCAATGGCCACCACCACGTCGACAGGCACCTCACCACCGCGGCGCTCGATATCAGCGGCTCGCTCCTGGTTGCTTTCCACTTGCAGCTTGAGAGAGCGCACGTTGCTACGCAATATGCTGATACGAATACGCAGCTCACTGAGGGAGCGGTCACGCGCGGCTTCAATATCTTCAATACTGCTGTAACGAATAAGCAACGATTCGTCCCACTTGCGCAAGCGCTCGGCTTCCTCAGCCGCAACCCGCGCCTGGTAGGCTTCACTGGACTTATCGGCCATCTCTTCGTCGGTCAGGCTGCGAGGCACTGACCGGTGCAGCGAACCATCCCGGTTGAGAATTTCGTAGCCCTTATGCACATACTGGGGTGGAATGTTGTAGTTGATAACGGTCACGCCCTCGGAATTTACATACCGATAGAGATACTCCGCCGCCGAGGCAGCAGAAACGCCGGCGGCGAGCAAAAGCCCGGCCAGAAGCGACGTTAGCCGAATTACAAAAGGCGTTCTCATATGAACCATTGTTTTACAAGCTTGCTCCAATATAGGCGCTCAGGCACCGACGCACAAGTCAGGCAACGCCATACTGTGATCGGTATAACAGCATTGGCTCCAAAGCAGCGCCAGCGCTGCCTCCAAGCTGCTTCAAATACTCGATAAGGTCAAGCAAGTTCACAATACTTAACACCTGCAATCCATACTCCTGTTCGATCTCCTGAATGGCAGAAAGTTCGCTCTGGCCGCGTTCCTGTCGATCCAGGCCTATAGCCACCGCAGCACACTCGGCGCCCTGGGCTTCGATCAAACTGATTACCTCACGCACCGCGGTACCGGCGGTGATCACATCGTCGACCACCAGCACCCGGCCCTCTAGCGGGGCCCCCACCAGCACGCCCCCTTCACCGTGATCCTTGGCCTCCTTGCGATTATAGGCCCAGGGCACATCGCGTCCATGCTGGTCCGCCAGGGCGATGGCAATGCTCGCCGCCAGCGGAATGCCCTTGTAGGCGGGACCCAACATAACATCAAATTCCAGCCCGGATTCAACAATTGCGCTGGCGTAGCAGCGGCCCAGGGTGGCCAGGGCGGCTCCGGTGCAAAAGGCACCGGCATTAAAAAAATAGGGGCTCTGACGCCCCGACTTCAGCGTGAACTCGCCAAATTTGAGCGCGTCCTGCTCGCGCGCCAGCTCGATAAAGGATTCTTGGTAGTCTTTCATTGCCGTGGGTTCCCTTGGGGCAGTAGTTTGCAGCCGCCCGAATATGGGGTATAAAGTCCCTCCTGCGGCCGCAACAATGTAATCATAATAACGTGTCCGGCGGCAGCGCTAAACATCACAACCGCATACGACCCGGCAACGGGAATCACTCGTCCGCTTAAGGAGCTTTTGATGAGAGTTATCAGTTTATGCGCTGACGGCATCCAAAGTGCAGCTGATAAAGGATTTTATGACTGGGTTCTCGACCAGGATGCTGATTTTATCTGCATCCAGGACCTGGCTTGTGGTGAGTACGATTTGCAGGCCGACCGGTATTTCCCCAGCGACTACAACGCCTACTTTTTCGATTCGGTGGAAGGCAAGTCCAACGGTGTCGCCCTGTACTGCAAAACCCTGCCCAAAGCCATCATGACCGGACTCGGGTTCAGCGACTTTGATATGGAAGGCCGTTACATACAGGCCGACTATGGCAATGTCAGCGTCGGCTGCCTGTTGGCACCCCCGGGCGGCGCAGCAGGCAGTGAGGAACAGGACCGCAAAAACCAGTTCTTTGCCATGTTGCAGTCGCATCTGGCCAAGATTCGCAACAAACGGCGGGAGTTCATCATCTGCGGGGGCTGGAACCTGGCGCATACGGCGGCGGACGTACAGGACACGGAACGCAATTCAAATAGCTCCGGGTTTCTGGCCGAGGAGCGCCAGTGGATGGACGAGGTGCTGGAGCTCGGCTACGTCGACGGCTTTCGCGAGATCAACTCAGATTCAGACGAATTCAGCTGGTGGCCGGAGGGCGACCGCAGCAGCAATGGTATGCGCACAGATTTCCAGCTGGTTTCAGCGGGCACAAAATACGCCATCGAATATGGCGCGATCTACAAGAGCCAGGAATTCTCCAGCCACGCGCCCATTATCATGGACTACGACATAGAGCCCAGCATTTAAACAAGCCCTGCTTAAACCGACTGCAGGGCCGCCTTCTGTATTTCTACCAGCTCCTCAATACCTGCGCTGGCCAGGTCCAGCATGGCATCCAGTTCACGGCGATTGAAGGCGGCACCTTCTGCCGTGCCCTGCACTTCGATAAATTCTCCGCCCTCGGCCATGATCACGTTCATATCCGTATCGGCCGTTGAATCTTCCGCATAATCCAGGTCAATAACCGGCTCGCCATCCACCACGCCCACCGACACCGAGGCAATCATCTGTCGCAGCGGGTCCGAGCTCAGCTTCTTCTCCCGCTGCAAGTGGCGCAAGGCGTCAACCAGGGCCACGCAGCTGCCGCTGATAGCCGCCGTGCGGGTACCCCCGTCAGCCTGGATAACGTCGCAGTCGAAGTTAATGGTGTACTCGCCCAGCTTTTTCATATCGACAGCTGCCCGCAGGGACCGGCCAATCAAGCGCTGGATCTCTACCGTGCGACCACCCTGTTTGCCCCGGGCCGCCTCGCGGCCCATGCGTTCGCCGGTGGAGCGGGGCAACATGCCGTACTCCGCTGTTATCCAGCCACTGCCCTGGCCACGCAGGAAGCGCGGCACGCCCTCGCTGACGCTGGCGGTGCAGATCACCTTGGTGTTGCCAAAGGCCACCAACACCGAGCCCTCGGCGTGGCAGGTAAAGTTACGGGTAAACGAGATATCGCGCAGCTGCGAAGGCTGCCGGCCGCTGGGTCGTGACATAGGACACATCCAAAGATAAAGGCGGCGCATTATACGTCAAATTATTGCGTAACTCTGACTAATTGCTCAGAGTGGCCCTAGCCAAACAGGGTAGTGCTGTTAAAATCATTCGCTTTTCGGGGGTACTGAATGCCGGTCAATAGCATGACTGCCTTTGCCAGGGAGGCTGACGACGCCAGTCAAGGTAGCCTGGTGGTGGAGATCCGTTCGGTCAATCACCGCTACCTGGATTGTGTTTTCAAATTGCCGGAGCAATTGCGGGGCCTGGAGCCAGCGCTAAGACAGCAGACACAGGCTGCGCTCGCCCGTGGCAAGCTGGAAGTGCAAATGCGCTGGCAGGCACAGCCGGGGCTCAGTGACGCGCTGCAGGTAAACCCGCAACGGCTGACACAGCTGGCGGAAGCCATGCAGGTAGTCAGCGAGAGCGTCCCCACCAGCCAGACACCCACAACACTGGAGATTTTGCAGTGGCCGGGGGTGGTCGCTGCCGCCGGCGACGATGCTGACAGCATCAACACACTCGCGGCGTCCGTATTCCAACGAGCATTGCAGACCCTGCAGGAAACACGGGCCCGGGAAGGGGAGAAAATGAGCCAGCTCATTCTCGAGCGGCTGCAACAGGTCGGCGAAGAGGTCCGTGCTGCGCGCAGCCGCATGCCGGAGTTGCTGGCACAACAACGCCAGCGCCTGGAAACCAGGCTGGCGGAACTGGATATTGAGGTGGAGCCAGGCCGGGTCGAGCAAGAACTGGTGATGCTGGCCCAGAAAGCCGATGTCGAAGAGGAACTGGACCGGCTTGAAGCCCATGTGCAGGAAGTTGAGCGGGTACTGGCCAAGGGCGGCCCCTGTGGCAGGCGACTGGATTTCCTCATGCAGGAATTAAACCGCGAGGCGAACACCCTGTCCTCCAAGTCGATTTCAGGCAGCACCACACAAAATGCTGTAGAACTTAAAGTGCTCATCGAACAGATGCGCGAGCAAATCCAGAATCTGGAGTAGAAGCCACTATGTCAAACCCCGGGACACTGTTCACGGTCTCCGCGCCCAGTGGCGCAGGCAAGACCAGCCTGGTTGAGGCCCTGGTCAGTCGCTGCCCCCAGGTCAGCGTATCAATCTCACACACCACCCGGGAGATGCGCCCGGGTGAGCGCGATGGCACCAGCTACCACTTCGTCACCGAAGCGGCATTCCAGGAAATGTTGTCCCGCAGCGCCTTCCTCGAGCATGCCCAGGTGTTCAATTATTTCTATGGCACCTCGGAAGAGTGGGTGAATGAGCAGCTTGCCAACGGCCGCGACGTGATCCTGGAGATTGACTGGCAGGGTGCTGAGCAGATCAAACGGCAGCGCCCCGACAGTGTCGCTGTCTTTATCCTGCCCCCCTCAAGACAGGCCCTGCGCGAGCGACTGACCAACCGGGGCCGCGATGGCGACGAGGTCATTCAGCAGCGCATGAACCAGGCGGTAGAGCAAATTTCACACTATCCGGAAGCCGATTACATCGTCGTTAACGATGTATTCGAGCAAGCCCTGGATGAACTGGAGAGCATTGTCGACTCGCAGCGATTGGCGGTTTCCCGGCAAATTGTGCGACTGCAAGCTTTACTGACAGAATTACTGTCGTAAGCCAATGTTTTTGCTATAATTTGCCGTTCCCTCGGGTGTGCAGTAGCAACCCGGCTAAAATATTTGTTGAATCAGTGGTCTCGCAAGCGACCGCCGGTTGAGCTTTTTGTAATTTATTAAGCAGTACACAGGATTAGATGAATGGCACGCGTAACCGTAGAAGATTGTCTGGAAAACGTAGCAAATCGCTTTGAGCTGGTCATGGTCGCCAGCAAACGCGCCCGGCAGATGGCCACCGGCGGCAAAGAGCCCATGGTCGATGAAGAGTCTGATAAGCCCACAGTAATCGCCCTGCGCGAAATCGCCGACGGCTTCGTTACTCCGGACATCCTGACCCGCGAAGAAGAGGTCGATGTAGAGGAAGAGCTGCTCGAAGCCATGGAGTCCAGCGAGGCAATCTAGCCTCAACCCGCTGAGGAGGGCCGGAGCAGCAGCTAATGAACAGCATCAGCGCCCTCGACAGCACCCTGCAAACCTACCTCAGCCCGGACCAGAGCAACCAGGTCAAGCGCGCCTACTACTTTGCCGAACAGGCCCACCATGGCCAGTTTCGCCGCAGTGGCGAGCCCTATGTGACCCACCCGCTGGCCGTGGCTGGCATTCTCGCCGACATGCACATGGACCATCAGAGCCTGATGGCCGCCATGCTGCATGATGTCATCGAGGACACCGGCATCGACAAGTCGGCGATCGGCTCACAGTTTGGTCCCACCGTGGCTGACCTCGTCGACGGCGTCAGCAAGCTAACCCAGATCGAATTCAGCTCCCAGGCCGAAAAGCAGGCGGAAAACTTCCAGAAGATGGCCCTGGCCATGGCCAAGGATATCCGCGTTATCCTGGTCAAGCTGGCGGACCGCTTGCACAACATGCGCACGCTCGGTGTCTTGCAGATGGACAAGCGCCGCCGCATCGCCCGCGAAACCCTCGATATGTACGCTCCCATTGCCATGCGGCTGGGTATGAATAATGTGCGCATGGAGTTTGAAAACCTGGGCTTCAATGCCCTGCACCCGATGCGCTCGGAGCGAATCTCGGTGGCCCTGCGCAAGGCCCGCGGCAATCGCAAGGAGCTGGTGGAAAAAATCCGCCACCAGATCGAAGCCTGCCTGGAGCAGGAAGGCCACCACGCGGAAATTCTCGGCCGCGAAAAGCACCTCTACAGCATCTACATGAAGATGAAGAGCAAGGGCAAAAGCTTTTCCGAGATCATGGATATCTTCGCCTTTCGCATTATCGTCGACTCGGTAGACAGCTGCTATCGCGTGCTGGGTTGTATACACAGTCTGTACAAGCCGGTGCCGGGAGAGTTCAAGGACTACATCGCCATCCCTAAAGCCAACGGCTACCAGTCCCTGCACACGGTACTTATGGGCATGCACGGCGTACCTATCGAGATCCAGATCCGGACCCGGGAAATGGAAGAGATGGCCAACAACGGCATTGCCGCACACTGGCTCTATAAGTCCTCCGACAGCGCCTCGGTTAACGGCAGCCATGCCCGCGCCCGGGAGTGGGTGCAGGGTTTACTGGAAATGCAGCAACGCGCCGGCAACTCCATGGAATTCATTGAGAGCGTGAAAATAGACCTGTTCCCGGACGAGGTCTACGTGTTCACTCCCAAGGGCGACATCATGGAATTACCCCGCGGCGCAACCGCCGTGGACTTTGCCTACTCAGTGCACACCGGGGTAGGCAACAGTTGCGTCGCCTGTCGTATCAATCGGCGACTGGCGCCCCTGTCCGAGCCACTGCAGAGCGGCCAGACTGTGGAGATTCTGACCGCGCCTGGCGCCCGGCCCAACCCGGCCTGGTTTAACTACGCTGTCACCGCCAAGGCCAGGACCAATATCCGCCACTTCCTCAAACAGCAGCGCCACGAAGATTCCGTGGCCCTGGGCCAGCGCTTGCTGGACAAGGCGCTGGGAGCGCTGGATACCCATTTCGATGCGCTGGAACCGGGTAAAACCGCCGCCTACCTGGAACAGGCAGGATACCCGGCTATGGACCAGTTGCTGGAAGACATTGCCAAAGGCAACCGCGTTGCGACCATTACCGCCCAACATCTGCTGGGAGAAGCACCGGACCCGGACGGGGATGGCGATTTCAGTGCCCAGCCGGTCGCAATACGCGGCACCGAGGGCTTTATGGTCAGCTACGCCGGCTGTTGCCACCCGATACCGGGCGACGCAATCGCCGGCTACATCAGCTCTGAGCGCGGCATCGTCGTGCACCGGGAACACTGCCACAACCTGGCTGAGCTGCGCGAAAATGCAGATCGCCTGGTGCCACTGCGCTGGGATGAGCAGGTGGAAGGTGAATTCAGTGCCGCCCTGCGCATCGAGGTAGAGAACCGGCGCGGCATGCTGGCCGTGCTGGCGACCCGCATCAACAGCCTGGATGCGAATATTGAAAAGATCAGCACCGAGGACAAGGACTACCAGTTCAGTTACGTCAACCTGGAGATGTCGGTCAAAAACCGGGTGCAGCTGGCCGCAATTCTCAAGCGCCTGCGCGCACTGAAGGAAGTCCACAAAGTTACCCGTATCAAGAACTGAAGCCAGGAGACTGCATGAGCAACCGCGCCGTAATTTCTACTCCCGATGCTCCCGAGGCCATCGGCCCCTATTCCCAGGCTGTGAAAGTCGGTAATACCGTGTGGCTGTCCGGGCAGATTCCCCTGGACCCCGAGACCATGGAAGTGGTGTCCGGTGATATCAGCGCCCAGGCAACCCGGGTATTTCAAAATCTCGCGGCGGTGGCAGAAGCCGCCGGCGGCAGTCTCGACGATGCGGTCAAGGTGAATATATCCCTCACTGACCTGGCTGACTTTGCGGCCGTCAATGAGGTGATGGCAACGTTTTTCCAGGAACCCTATCCCGCCCGGGCCTGTGTTCAGGTCGCGGCCTTGCCCAAGGCCGTCGCGATCGAAGTAGAACTCATCATGGCGCTGTAGCCAGCCCGGTAATCCGGATAGCGCAAACGGTAGCCCGTCTGACGCAGCAGTTCATTGCGGCAACGGCGATTGGCGCTCATCAGCGGCGCCGTCGCTCTGGGCTCGGCAACCCCAAGCTGGGCTGCCAACCAGCTTTCCACCTCGAACTGCAGCGCCGGTTCATCATCCACGCCCAGGTATAGAGGGCCGCGATCCGGCAAATCGATCAGGTGATCGAGAAAACCAATGCAATCCAGCCGGTGAATCCGATTACTGAAACGCGGCGGCTGCGCCTGGCAGATCTCGCCCGCGGCAATACGCTGTAACAGGCGGCTGGGCCAGCGCCCGTAGATGCCGGCAAAACGGACAATGGTCACCCGGTGGTGGCTGTCGCGTAAACGCGCCTCGGTCTCACACAGAATTTCGGCACAGGCATCATCCGGCTGCAGCGCTGAACTCTCATCGACCCAGTCACCGCCGCGATCACCGTAGACGCGGGTGCTGGACACGTAGAGGATGTCCCGCGGCGCCTGCTGTTGCCACTGCGCCAGCAGGTTTTCAACCGGCTGTAAGTAGCCGGCCCGATATCCCGCCTCGCCGCGGCCCGCCGGGGTTGGGGTCAACACGGCCACATCGCATGCCACATCATTCAATTGCTGCAGTTGTGAGGGCTCAGAATAGTCCAGGGACAGCGACGGTAGTTCGGCTGGCAAGGCGCCAGTATTGCGCCGCAGGGCCAGGGGTCGATGACCGCGTTCACGCAATTGCAGCGCCAAACCGGTGCCAATATCACCACATCCGATCAAGCAAACGTCTTTGGGCTTCATTTTGTCCATCCTCACTGGTACAACTATACGCTGCTCGCAAAGGTCCAGTTCAAACTTGATTGCATTCGCAACTGCACAGCTAGATGACTGATATCGCCGCCCGACCGGTTTCCTGTTTGCGCGGCGTGGGCCCGCGCATGTCTGAGAAACTGGCTGAAGCCGGGGTAGAGCAGTTGCAGGACTTGCTGTTCCACCTGCCGCTGCGTTACCAGGACCGTACCCGGGTGACGCCCATCGGCGCACTGCAAGCCGGCAGTGATGTGGTAGTGGAGGGGGAGGTGCGCGTGGCGGATATTGCCTTCGGCCGTCGCCGCAGCCTGGTCTGTCGTATCCAGGACAGCACCGGCACCCTGAGCCTGCGTTTCTTCCATTTTTCAGCGGCCCAGAAGAATAACCTGGAGCCCGGCAGTCGCCTGCGCTGCTACGGCGAGGTTAGGCGCGGCGCCAGCGGCCTGGAAATGTATCATCCGGAGTATCAGCTGCTGGGTGAGGACGAGGCCGTTGTTGATGAAAGCCTGACCCCGGTCTATCCCACCAGTGCCGGCATTACCCAGAACAGCTGGCGCAAACTCTGCAGCCAGGCCCTGGATATGATGGCGGGTAGCTCACTACCTGAGCTCTTACCAGGAACGGTAAACCCCGGCATGAACCTGGTAGAAGCGCTGCAGTATCTGCATGCGCCACCACCGGATGCGCCCCAGGAGCTGATTCGCGAATGCCGCCACCCGGCGCAATTGCGCCTGGCGCTGGAAGAACTGGTGGCACACAACCTGTCACTGGAAAAACTACGCCGCCAGCAGCAGGCCCTGGGTTCCAACTCGATGACAGCAGGTGAGGGCGCCATGCGCGAGTTTATTGCCGGCCTGCCCTTTGCCCTGACCGGGGCGCAGCAGACCGTCGTGGAGGAGATATTTACGGATCTTTGTCGCGGCCTGCCCATGTTGAGACTGGTGCAGGGTGATGTCGGATCGGGCAAGACCGTGGTCGCGGCCTGTGCCGCCAGGCAGGTCATGGAATGCGGTTTCCAGGTGGCCATCATGGCCCCTACCGAAATACTCGCCGAACAACACCGGGAAAGCTTCGCCGCCTGGTTCGAGCCTCTGGGGATCAGCCCACTGGTACTGAGCGGACGGGTCAAGGGCAAAGCCCGCCTGCAGGCGCTGGAGGATATTGCCAGTGGGGCGGCCCAGCTGATCATCGGCACTCATGCCCTGTTCCAGGCCGATGTGGCGTTTCAACAGTTGGGCCTGGTCGTGGTGGATGAACAACACCGCTTCGGCGTGCACCAGCGCCTGAGCCTGACCGACAAGGGTCTGCGTCCACATCAGCTGGTTATGACGGCCACACCGATACCGCGAACTCTGTCCATGGTGGCCTACGCCGACCTGGATTGTTCGGTAATCGATGAACTGCCACCCGGACGCCAACCGGTACAGACCGCACTGATCAGCGACCAGAAGCGGCCGCAGATTATCGAGCGGGTGCGGGCGGCCTGTGAGCAGGGTCGGCAGGCTTATTGGGTCTGTACCCTGATTGAGGAATCCGAGGCGCTGGAATGCCAGGCCGCCGAGGCAACCTGGCAAGAGCTCTCGGATCAGTTACCCGGTATCACCGTGGCGCTGGTTCACGGCCGCCTCAAGCCCGCCGAAAAAGAAGCGGTGATGCAGCGCTTCAAGTCTGGTGAGGTGCAATTGCTGGTCGCAACCACGGTTATCGAGGTGGGCGTGGATGTTCCCAATGCCAGCCTGATGATTATTGAAAACCCCGAGCGCCTGGGTCTGGCCCAGTTACACCAATTGCGCGGCAGGGTCGGGCGCGGGACAGAAGCCAGCCATTGCGTGCTGTTATTCAAAACGCCACTGGGCAACCAGGGCAAGGCGCGCCTGACAGCCATGCGGGAAAGCACTGATGGGTTCTACATTGCCGAACGAGACCTGGAGCTGCGCGGCCCCGGTGAGGTATTGGGTACTCGCCAAACCGGCCTGATGGAGTTCCGGATAGCTGACATTCAATTGCATGGCGACCTGCTGGACCGGGTTAAGGAACTGGCAGGCGAGATAGCCGATCACCACCCCGCCCAGGTAGACCCGTTAATCCGGCGCTGGCTGGGCAGCGCCGAGCGCTTCGCCACAGTCTAATACCCACAGGAGTTCACGTGTCACTGATTGCTAACACACCAGAGCCTCCCTATTACGCGGTCATCTTCACCTCACTGCGCACCACCGGTGATGACGGTTATGAGGCAATGGCGGAAAGAATGGTCAGCCTTGCTGCACAACAGCCTGGTTTTCTCGGAATTGAGTCCGTGCGAGAAGAGCTGGGCATTACCGTCTCCTACTGGTCCGATCTCGAGTCAATCAAACACTGGAAGGCCAACCTGGAACATCAGGAAGCGCAAAAATCCGGTCGTGAGAAATGGTATTCAACATTCAGGATAAGAATATCCAGGGTCGAGCGTGACTACGGTAACGGATTATAGGGGCGAGCCTGGTTGCTGCCACATTCCTGGTCTCCGCCATCGTTTTGCTGCTTGCCGGGAATATGCCGATGGCCATTATTACCATCGCCTGCACGGGTTTGGCGGGTTTTGTTATCCAGCAATCCCGCCTTGTCCCTGCTGAGAAGGCAGACGACCAGGACAGTTAATCAGGCCAGCGTCAGCCAGCTCCAGCGCCGTTGCAACTCTTGTGGTGACAGCGATTCCAGTCGTTCAATATTGCGCTGCGGAATAGCCGCGGTATCGGGGTAGGCGTCGACGGCGCGACTCAGCATGGACTCACGCAAGAGGTGAATCACCGGCAGCGGGCTGCGGTTGGTCAGGTGGGAGACACCGGCGGGGTCTTCGCCGGCGAAACAATAGGCCGGGTGGAAATGTGCCAGTTGCAGGGTTCCCTCCAGCCCGGCCTCTTCCAGCAGTTGCTGTGCGGCGTCCACCAGGTCCAGAAAATCTTCAAACTCTGCAGGGCCCCGCGACAAGACCAGCAGGGTGGTGGCTATTTCCGCCTCCGGGCTCGCCTGCAGTCGATCCAGCTCTCGCAGGAAATCCTGTAGTTGGTCGGCCTCACTGGCTGCCGTGGAAACAGCGATGCGCAGGGACTGGTCCCGTAATACCGGGGCCGCGAAGGGACACAGGTCCAGGGCGACCACGCAATCGCGCAGCCATTGCCGAACCTGGGTTTCCGCCTTATCCAAGAATTGCCGGCAGTTCCTTCTGCAACGTCGTCTTGTCCCTGGTGGCATCCCCGGTGAGCGCAAAGCCGAGCAACTCGCCCGCACTGTTGCGGAATTCGGCCTTCACGTTATTGCCGTCCTCGGTGATGCTCCAGTCGCCTTCAGCATCGGGCGCTACCGGCGATACCACCACCGGGCAGGCCGGGGTCTTGATGGTCACGGGCATGGCCGGGTAGGCAACTTCCGTCGCTTCGCCTGCCAGGGTTTTGCCCAGGGCGCGGGCCGCAGCCATCAGGGGCGCCACATAGACCAGAACATGGCCCGCTACCTCGGCGCAGTCACCAAAGGCGTAGACATTGGCCACATTGGTTTCCAACAGCCGGTTGGTCACGATGCCACGATTGGTCTCGACACCGGCAACCTTGGCCAGCTCAGTGCGCGGACGCACCCCAACCGCAGACAGCACCATATCGGCGTCAATGCTGGCGCCGGTATTCAAGCTTACCGCCACGCCGCTGTCGGTCTTGTTCACCGCGGTAACCAGCGGGCCGAAATGGAATTTGGCACCTTTTGCTTCCAGTGCGCGCTGCACCGCCTTACCGGCTGCTTCCGGCAACAGGGTCGGCAGGCAGTAGCCGAGCGGATCGACCACCTCGACTTCAAAGCCACCATTGACCAGGTCATTGGTGAATTCGCTGCCGATCAGGCCACCCCCGATGATGCAGATTTTCTTAACAGCGTTTTTGCTGACTGCCTGGCGGAAGTCGTCATAGTCCAGCAGGTCGTTTATCGAATACACATATTCCTGGGCGTCGCCCTCGATCGGCGGGCGAATCACCTCAGCACCGACGGCGAGTACCAGCTTGCTGTAGTGCAACGAGGTTTCGGTATCAGCGACATGTACCAGTTGTTTGGCGGTATCAATGCTGGCCACCTTGGTGCGGGTCCAGACACTCGCCTTGAGGTTGGTGCCCATGCTGCCGGCATCGGCCATGGCCAGGGCATCGGCCGTCGTATCCTTGGTATAGCCGGTTGAGAGCATGGGTTTGGAGTAGGAGCGTCCGTCATCGGAAGTAATCAGGATCAGCGGCGTTTCCTCATCGTGCTTGCGAAACTCCTTGGCCAGGCCGTAACCCGCCAGACCGGTGCCTATAATCACCACCGGCGCATGTGTGGTGTCAGCCACTGCATCTTCATGGTGTGGCACCTGCTCAACCGGCGCCTCCTCAATCAGCTCAAAATCTTCCTTGCCGACCCCGCAATCCGGGCACAACCAGTCCTCTGGGACATCTTCCCATTTGGTACCGGGCGCTATGCCGTCATCCGGCCAGCCCTTGGCTTCGTCGTATACCAGACCACAGACTATACATTCCCATTTGCTCATGATGGTTCGCTACTCCCGGCGTGTCAGATTCGCGTGTTTTCGAGGATGGAACACTATAGTGCCGTATAAAAAATGTGCAAGTCGCTGCGGCTGTGGCAGACTGCGCCGGTGTCATATTCCCGCTCCAGCAAGCCATTAACCGCCGACCCCGCCTGGCGCTCCAGTACTAGCTTACAGGCGGCAGGCTTGCCCGCGTCAGTGAGACCCTGGCTGCTGGACGAGGGCTCATTGACCGCGCGCCTGATCGACAAAAGCCAGGGCGAATTCCGGGTACAACGCCTGCACCAGGGCTGGCAGCGACCACTCCTTTCAGAACAACGGCTATTGGGGCTGGGGGCGGCCCAATGGGCGCTTGTGCGGGAGGTCGTATTGCGCTGCTTCGACCAACCCTGGGTCTATGCCCGCAGCATCATCCCCGCCAGCACCCTCAGCGGCAAGCTGCGGCGCCTGCGCCATCTGCAAAACGAGTCGCTGGGAGAGCTGCTGTTTCAGCATCCGAAGCTGATGCGCGACGAGTTCGAGCTGGCGCTATTGCCGCCGGGCAGCACCTATATACACAGCTCCCTGCAGCAGGATTCTCCGGCCTGGGCCCGGCGCTCCCGTTTTATCCTGGACGGCCGGGCGCTGATGGTCAGTGAGGTTTTCCTGCAACAGTTCCAAGCATGAGCCCGGCCCCGCATAATAAGGTCACCATGGACGCCAAACCCTCGAAGCTTCTCGCCTACGTTCAGCTGACCCGGCTGGACCGGCCTATTGGCACACTGCTGCTGCTGTGGCCAACCCTCTGGGCCCTGTGGCTGGCAGCCGGCGGCCTGCCGCCGCTGGAACTGCTGCTGATTTTCGCCTTCGGCACCCTGTTGATGCGTTCGGCCGGCTGCATCATTAACGATCTCGCCGATCGCAAGCTGGATGGCGCCGTGGCGCGCACCCGGCAGCGACCCCTGGTCACCGGCGCCGTGTCGGTGAACGAGGCGCTATTACTGTGTGCGGTGCTTGCCCTGATCGCCTTTGTTCTGGTTCTGTTTACCAATACCCTCACAATTCTCTTGTCTTTTGCCGGGGTAGCCCTGGCGGCCTGCTACCCTTTAATGAAGCGCTACACCCACCTGCCGCAAGTGGTGCTGGGCGCGGCATTTTCCTGGGGCATACCCATGGCCTTCGCCGCTGTCGGCGATTCACTGCCACCCATACTGTGGCTGGTTTTTATCGCCAACCTGCTGTGGACTGTTGCCTACGATACGCAATACGCGATGGTTGATCGCGAGGATGATATGACTATCGGCATTAAATCTACCGCCATCCTGTTCGGCAACATGGATCGCAGCATGATTGCAGGGCTGCAGATACTCTGTTTGCTGGCGCTGCTGCTGGTCGGCCAGCGCTTTGAGCTGGGCGCAATCTATTTCCTGTCCCTGCTGTGCGCGGGCGGGCTGTTCTATTATCACTCGCGCCTGATTCGCGAGCGGGACCCGGCCCAGTGCTTTAAGGCCTTCCTGCACAATAATTACGTCGGTGCCGTGGTCTTTGCCGGCATTGCCCTGGATATGTGGGTACGCGGTGGCAGCTGAGCCACAACTTGAGGCCCGCTTCCTGTCTTCAATCGGACAGATCAGTCGCCAGGACTGGAACCAGCTGGCCGGTACCGACTATCCCTTTGCCCGCCACGAATTCCTGTTAGCGCTGGAGCAGTCCGGATCTGCCGATGCCGAGTCCGGCTGGCAGCCCTGTCACGCCACCCTCTATCGCGAAAACAAACTGATCGCGCTGATGCCGCTCTACCTGAAATCCCACTCCTACGGTGAGTACGTATTCGACTGGAGCTGGGCCGACGCCTGGCAGCGCCATGGGCGCGAATACTATCCCAAGTTGCTGACGGCGATACCGTTCACCCCGGCCACTGGCCCGCGACTGTGCTTCGCCGAGGGGGAAGACCCCGTCACCTGCACTCGCGGCCTGTTCGCGGCGGTGCAGCAGCTGACCCGGGAGCAGGAGATTTCCTCCTGGCACGTGCTCTTTCCCAGCCTCGAGCAGGCTGAATTACTGGCGCAATTGGGGGCCAGTACCCGACTCGGCAGCCAATTTCACTGGTTTAACCGCGATTACACTGACTTCGACGACTTCCTCAGCGATTTCAACAGCCGTAAACGCAAATCGCTAAAGCGCGAGCGCCGCCTGGTCAGCGAGCAGGGCATCAGTTTGCAAACGCTGGAGGGCGAGGCGATCACCCGCGCTGACTGGGACCGCTTCTATCGCTTTTACCAGCTGACCTATGCCAAGCGCAGCGGTCACGGCGGCTACCTGAATCGGGCGTTTTTCCAGGAACTGGGCGAGAACCTGTCAGAGCACTGTGTGCTGGTGCTGGCGCAACAGGATGGCGAGGCCGTTGCCGGCTCACTCTGCTTCCGGTCTGGCGATACCCTGTACGGCCGTTACTGGGGCTGCGAGCGTGAACTGGACTGCCTGCACTTTGAAGCCTGTTACTACCAGGGCATTGAGTACTGCATCAAACATGGGTTAAAGCGCTTCGATCCCGGCGCCCAGGGGGAACACAAGATCCAGCGCGGCTTTACGCCCATAGTGACCGTGTCCAGCCACTGGATCGCGGATGAACAGTTTGCCCACGCCATCGAGGATTTTACCCAGCGGGAAAGCCAGCATATCGACGCCTACATTGAACAGGCCGCCGACTACCTGCCCTTTCGGCAAGACTCAGCCGGCGACTGAGCGGCGCCAGACCAACAAGCGGTTGTTAGCCGGCATGCTGTTATCGGCCTGCAACTCGTAGCCCGCCTGCCGGGCCAAGTCGTCGACTGCTTCAAAGTCTCGAATACCGCCCCCCGGGTGCTGCTCTGCCAACCACAGGTCGAAACGGGCATTGCTGTCGCTGGTGTATTCACCCCCATAATTGAATGGGCCGTAAATACAGAGCAGATTGCCCGCAGGGGCATGGGCGCCCAGGTAGGCAAACAGTGCCACTACGGCAGACCAGGGCATGATGTGCAGGCTGTTGGCGGAGAACAGGGCGCCGGGAATGGGCAGACCCCAATCGGCGGCGCTGACATCGAGTTCCACTGGCGGCAGCAGCCGGTCACCGGCAAAATCCTCACACCAGGCGCTTATGCCAGGCAGGTTCTGCGCCAGGTCGGTGGGCTGCCAGCGCAAGGTCGGCATCTGCTCCACGAAGTAGCGAGCGTGCTGACCGGTACCACTGGCTAACTCCAATACCTGCTCTACCCCGGCCAGGGTATCGCGCAAAATTGCCAGTATCGGATCCTTGTTGTTTTCACATGCCTGGGAGAAAGGCCGCACTCACACACTCATGTCGTATTCGGTGAAATCCGGGCTGCGCATGGACCAGCGAAAGCGCAGGCTGCTGTGGGGCCAGTTGTTAATAATCTTGCCCTGGTCATTCTTGTACCAGCTGCCGCATTCGCCACCCCAGACCGTGTCGGCAAGATCGCGCTGCAGGGTCTCGTTGAAGTCAGCAGCGACCTCTGCATTAGCCTCCAGCAGGCGAATATCGTGGGCCAGCATCTTGTCGATGCAGCGCACAATGTACTTCACCTGGGATTCAACCATGAAAATAATCGAGTTGTGGCCGAGGTTGGTGTTGGGTCCATACAACATGAACAAATTGGGGAAAGCCGGTACCGCCACTCCGCGCAGGGCCCAGGCGCCGTCGCGCCAGCTGTCATTAAGCAGCTGGCCGTCGCGTCCCTGTATCTGCAGCGGCGCCAGGAACTCGGTCGCCCGGAAACCCGTACCGTAAATGATCACATCAACCGGCCGGTCTTCCCCGTCCTCGGTGTTAACGCCACTTTCACCAATGCTCTGGATAGGCGAGGTAATAATATCGATGCCGCCCTTCGCCAGCGCCTGGTAATAATCATCGGACACCAGCACCCGCTTGCAGCCCAGGGGGTAGTCGGGGGTGAGTTTGGCGCGCAGCCCGGGGTCGGAAATCTGCTCCTCGCGATAGCGTTTGGCGCCCATACTGACCAGGCGGTGGCGCAGTGAGCCCGGCAGCATGGCACCAAACATCAGCAGCTCCTGGCGCAGGTACCAGCGCAGGCGGGAGAGCTTCAATAACCAGGGGTGGTCGCGATAACGCTGCTGCTCTGACTCGGGGTAGCTGCGATCATTGCGCGGCACAATGTAATTGGCACTGCGCTGGTAAACATAGACATGCTCCGCCTGCTCCGCCACCGGCGGGATGAACTGAATGGCGCTGGCGGCATTACCAATCACGGCCACGCGCTTACCGCGCAGGTCGACCTCGTGGTTCCAGCGGGCGGAATGAAAGCTATCGCCGCGAAAGCTGTCGCGACCGGCAAATGCCGGCGTATTCGGCAGGTTCAATTGCCCCAGGCCACTGACCAGCATGCGGCAGCGCAGCAGCTCGCCATCACTGAGGGTTAATTCCCACTCGCCGGCTGCCTCGTCCAGCCGTGCTGCCACCACCTCGGTGTTATAGCGGATGCTGGGGCCCAGCTCATACTTGTCCACACAGTGTTCGAAATAGTGCTGTATCTCCTGCTGGGGTGAAAATGCGCGACTCCAGTCCGGCTTGGGCTCGAAGGAGAAGCTGTAGAGGTGGGACGCCACATCGCAACAGGCTCCCGGGTAGGTATTGTCGTGCCAGGTACCGCCGGCGCTATCCGCCTTTTCCAGGATCACCAGGTCGGTTATATCCGCCTCGCGCAGCTTGATCGCCATGCAAATGCCGGACATGCCGGCGCCGAGAATAGCAACGGTGGTGCGCTGCATCAGCTCTGCTCCCGGGTAAACACCCAGTCGCGGGCGGTGGACTCGGCTTTATTGTAGCGATAGCCGTCTTTGCGGAATTTCTTGAGACCGGTCACATCCTCCAGGCGCTGGTCGATGATATAACGCGCCATCTGGCCCCGTGCTTTTTTGGCAAAAAAGCTGATCACGCGGTACTTGCCGTTCTTCATGTCCTTGAACACCGGGGTAATGACCTCGGCATTGAGTGCCCGGGCCTGCACGGCCTTGAAATACTCATTGGAAGCCAGGTTAACCAGCACCTCTGACTTAAGCGACTTGAGCTGCCCATTGAGTGCATCGGTGATATCGGCACCCCAGAATTCATAGAGGTTCTTGCCGCCACTGTTGGCCAGCTTGAGGCCCATTTCCAGGCGGTAGGGCTGCATAAGGTCCAGTGGTCGCAGCACCCCGTAAAGCCCGGACAAGATACGCAGGTGCTTCTGGGCAAAACCCAGGTCGGCAGCCTTCATGCTGTCCGCGTCGAGACCCGTGTAAACGTCGCCCTTGAAGGCCAGTAGCGATTGCTTGGCATTATCGAGCGTGAAGGGTTCACCCCAGTTCATAAAGCGCTGGTGGTTCAGATCGGCCAGCTTTTCGCTGATGCCCATGAGTTTACCGATCTGGTGGGGGCTCAGCTTTCGGGCCTCATCGACCAGCTCACCGGAGCGGGCCAGCAGCGCTGGTTGGGTGCTCTTTTTCGTGGTCGGGGCTGTTTCATAATCCAGCGTCTTGGCCGGAGAAATTACTATCAACATATTCTCAACATTCCAGGTTTGGCGGGCACTGCAGTGAAAGCTATACTGCGGCGAATAATACTCCGGCCAGCCATAATCACAACAGACTGGCCTCCAGGATAAGCAATCGGATGCAAGCCCTGCGCCGCATCGTCGTTGGCATCGACTATTTTACCGAGAAGACAGGTAGCCTGCTGGCCTGGCTGTGCCTGGCCCTGGCGGTAATCACTTGCCTGGTGGTATTGCTACGTTACGGCTTCGGCATTGGCTCTGTGGCCGGACAGGAATCCATCACCTATATGCATGCCACGCTGTTTATGCTGGCAGCGGCATTTACCCTGAAGCGTGACGGTCACGTGCGGGTGGACATATTCTACCGCCGCTTCAGCCCCCGCGGCCGCGCCTGGGTCAACGCCGTCGGTAGCATCGTATTCCTGCTGCCACTGTGCGTGTTTATCATTGCCGTGAGCTGGCAATTTGTCACCGAGGCCTGGGCGATCCGCGAGGGCTCTGCTGACCCGTCGGGCATACACGCCGTATTCTTGCTGAAGTCGCTGATTCCCATGATGGCCGCGTTATTGCTGCTGCAGGCAGTGGCTGAATTACTGCGCAGCACTATCACCCTGGTGGACGGAGACTGATGCCCGTCGATAACTACACCTCCCTGTATATGTTCCTGTGCGTGTGCCTGGCCCTGATGCTGGGCTACCCGGTGGCGTATACGCTGGCCGGTACCGCGCTCATTTTCGCCGCCGGTGGTGTGGTACTGGGTAATTTTGATGCCGCCTTCCTCAGCGCCCTGCCGGGTCGCCTCTACGGCACCATCACCAACATCACGCTAATCGCCGTGCCCCTGTTCATCATGATGGGCGTCGTGCTGGAAAAATCTCGCATCGCCGAGGAGCTGCTGGACAATATGTCCAGGGTATTTGCTGGCCTGCGAGGCGGCCTGGGCATTTCGGTAGTCGTGGTCGGCGCCCTGCTGGCCGCCAGCACCGGAATCGTCGGCGCCACGGTAGTCACTATGGGCTTGCTGTCATTGCCAACAATGATGAAGCGCGGCTACCAACCGGCGCTGGCGGCGGGAACCATCTGCGCTACCGGCACCCTGGGCCAGATAATTCCGCCCTCCATCGCCCTGGTGTTGTTGGGTGACATCCTCTCCAGCGCCTATCAACAGGCGCAACTGAGCATGAATATCTTCAACCCCAAGACGGTGTCGGTTGGCGACCTGTTCATGGGTGCGCTGCTACCCGGCTTGCTGCTGGTGGCGCTGTACATCGCCTATATCAGTGCTTACGCCTGGTTGCGACCCGAACATGCACCGGCAGTGCCCGACCACGAGCGCGTCGACGCCGGGGCCTTGCTGCGCGGCCTATTGCCGCCAATGCTACTGATTACCGCGGTACTGGGATCTATCCTGAGTGGGGCCGCCACCCCCACCGAAGCAGCCGGCGTGGGCGCCATAGGCGCCTTGCTGCTCGCCATTGGCAAGCGCCAGATGACCCTGGGCCGCTTGCGAGAAGTGGTCATTGGTACCACCGAAGTAACCAGCATGGTGTTCATGATCCTGATCGGTGCCGCGCTGTTTTCGCTGGTATTTCGCGGTTTCGGCGGTGAAGAGCTGATTCGGCACTACTTCGAGAACATGCCCGGCGGCGTGATGGGCGCGACCCTGGTGGTGATGGTCGTGATTTTTTTGCTGGGCTTTATTCTCGACTTCATCGAAATCACCTTTGTCGTGGTGCCCATCGTCGGGCCCATACTGCTGGCCATGGGGCTAGATCCTGTCTGGCTGGGTATCATGATAGCCATCAACCTGCAGACCTCCTTCCTGACGCCACCCTTCGGCTTTGCGCTGTTTTACCTGCGTGGCGTGGCGCCGGCGGAACTGGCCACGAGTGCTATTTACCGGGGGGTTATTCCCTTTATACTTATCCAGCTTTTGGTATTGGGTATGCTGGTCGCCTGGCCTGGTCTGGCCACCTGGCTGCCGCAACTGCTCAAACAGTAATCCACCCCTGAGGGTTCCACATGAACGATATAGACAGCACACCACTGCCACAGGGGGACCTGACCCTGCAGACGGTACCCATGCCCAAGGACACGAACTCCAACGGCGACATTTTTGGCGGCTGGCTACTCTCGCAGATGGACATTGCCGGCGGCGTCGCCGCCAAGCAGGTTGCGGGGGGTCGCTCTGCCACCGTGGCGATTAATGGCATGTCCTTCCTGACCCCGGTGCATGTGGGCGCCCTGGTCAGTTGCTACACAGATATCCTGGAAGTCGGGCGCACCTCGATCCGCATCATGGTCGAGGTGTGGATAGACTCCAAGCACGATGGCGAACCAATCAAGGTCACCGAGGGTGAGTTTGTATTTGTCGCGATCGATGAAAACGGCCGCACCCGGGCAGTCCCCCGCGGTGCCTGACAACAAGAGGAAAGAGTCGATGTTTATACGTCCATTTATACAATTTGCCGCCCTTGCGCTCCTGGCAAGCGGCAGCCTGGCGGTCCAGGCGGATAGCGCCAGGCTGGAAAAGGCCATAGCCGGCGACCAGCGAACCCCTGCCTATGCTGCCCGCGACCAGTACCGTCACCCGCTACAAACCCTGCAGTTGTTTGACCTGCAACCGAACCACAAGGTGGTGGAGGTCTGGCCCGGTGGCGGCTGGTATACCGAGATTCTGGCACCCTACCTGCGCAAAAACGGCAAGCTGATCGCCGCGCACTACGACGGCGAGGACACGCAGGCCAGTTATCGACCGCGTTCGCGGGCGGGTTTTGAGAAAAAGCTGGCCAAGAACAAGAAGGTCTATGGCAAGGTCAAAGTATCTTCACTGATGTTTGATGAGGCCAACAAGACCGTCGCGATTGGCGCAGCCAGGCCAAACAGTGTCGACCGGGTGGTGACCTTTCGCAATATGCACGGCATGTATGCCAAGGGCCTGACCGATGCCGCGATGGCTCATTTCTATGACATTCTCAAGCCCGGCGGCAAACTGGGCATCGTCCAGCACATGGCCGATCCGGGTCAGGACTGGAAGTCACGCAACATCGGCTACGTCGGCCGCGACGCCATCATCAGCGATGCCGCCAAAGCCGGCTTTGTGCTGGTGGCAGAGGGCTTCTTCAACCAGAACCCACTCGACAACAAGCGCTATGAAGTCGGCGTCTGGCAGCTGCCACCCAGCCTGCGCGGCCTGGAAACAGATGCGGAAAAAGCACCCTACCGGGCCATCGGTGAAAGCGAGCGTATGACCCTGGTGTTCCTCAAGCCCTGAGCGGGTTAGCGCGTGGCCGCCTGCCCAGCGGCAGCGGCCGTTGCCGGCGTTTTATCCTTAAGGTCCCGGGCATTGATATAGGCCTGCTCGGAGATATGGTGATAGTTTTTGACACCGTCGTAGAAAGCCTTGAAAGACGCATAGACCTTCGCCGCCATGGGATCGCTGGCGGCCAACTCCGCCACGGCCTCGTCGGAGGCCCGGTGCAGGGCAATGATCACATCGTCTGGTAGCTTGCGCAGCTGCACACCGTGCTCCTCCACCAGTTCGGTCAGTGCCCGGTTATTACGCGCGGTGTACTCATCCAGCATGTCCTGGTTGATGGCCCGGGAGGCCACTTCAACAATGGCTTGCAGATCTGGCGGCAAGGTCTCAAAGGCCTGTTTATTGACGAGCACCTCCAGCACCGGGCCCGGCTCCTGCCAACCCGGGTAGTAGTAATAGCTCGCCACCTCGTGCAGCCCCATGGCCAGGTCATTGTAGGGGCCGACCCATTCGGTAGCGTCAATCACACCGGTTTGCAGCGAGGTATAGAGCTCCCCGCCGGGCATGGTCACCGCGGTGCCACCGGCGCGGTTCAGGGCATCGCCACCCAGTCCGGGTATGCGCATTTTCAAGCCCTTCAGGTCCGCCACCGAATTAATTTCCTTGTTGAACCAGCCGGCCATTTGCACGCCGGTGTTGCCGCCGGCCATGGGAATCAGGTTGAAGGGCGCATAAGCCTCGCGCCACAGTTCCAGCCCACCCCCATAATGTACCCAGGCGCTGGCCTCATCGGCAGTGAAGCCAAAGGGCACTGCGGTGAAAAACACCGCCGCCGGTATCTTGCCGCCCCAGTAATAGGCGCCGCCGTGCCCCATCTCCGCAACACCCTGTGACACCGCGTCGAACACACCGAAGGCGGGCACAATCTCGCCGGCACCATAAACCTGTATCTGCAGGCGACCATGGCTCATCTCGTCGACCAACCGGGAAAAGTTCTCCGGGGCTGTGCCCAGTCCGGGAAAGTTTTTCGGCCAGGTGGTAACCATCTTCCAGCGGAAGGCTCCGGCGTCCGTGCGCTCCTCCACCCGCTCTGCCGTGGTCGCTGTCTTGCTGCGCTCGAGCACCCAGAGAGCACTCACCAGCACCAACAGGGCCAGCAATAGCAGAATAATGATCGGTGTATAACGCCGTTCAAAGCGGCTTTGATTCATGTGCCTTGCTCCCCTTACATGCTTTGCAGATTGGCGTACTGGACCACCAGCCACTTGCTGCCCTCGGCATCAAAGTTGACCTCTACCCTGGCGTTGCTGCCCCTGCCTTCAAAGTTAAGCACTACCCCTTCACCGAATACCTGGTGAAATACCCGCTGTCCCAGACTGAGGCCGGTATCAACCACCTCGGCGCCCATGCCAATCATTGCCGGGCGGGTGATCGTGGTTTGCAGGCGCACCTCTTGCAGCAGCTCGGCTGGTATTTCCCGGATGAAGCGCGAGGGCGCATTGAAATTTTCGTTGCCGTACAGGCGCCGCGTTTCCGCGTAGCAGATCATCAGTTTCTGCATCGCCCGGGTAATACCGACATAGCAAAGCCTGCGCTCTTCTTCCAGGCGCCCCGGTTCCTCCAGTGACATGCGATGGGGGAACAGGTTTTCCTCCATGCCGGCCAGAAACACCAGCGGAAACTCCAGCCCCTTGGCCGAGTGCAAGGTCATCAATTGCACGCTGTCCTCGTGCTCATCGGCCTGCGCATCACCCGCGTCCAGGGCGGCATTATCAAGGAATTCCTGCAGCGGCGAGAGCTCTTCACTCTCCGGCTCGAACTGCCGCGCCGCGGTTACCAGTTCCTGCAGGTTCTCGACCCGGGCCTGGCCGCGCTCGCCTTTCTCCTTGCTGTGGTAATCAATCAGCTCCACCGCCTCGATAACATGTTCGGTGAGCTCGTAAAGATTCAAATCTACCGTCGCTGAGTCGAGCTCGTCCACCAACACGCAAAAACCCTCCAGCGCTCCCAGGGCACGCGCCGGTAGCATCTTCTCCTCGCGGCAGACGGCGATTGCCTGCCACATGGGCAGCTCTCGTTCCCGGGCCAATTCACGCACGGCCTCTATGGTCTTGCCGCCAATGCCCCGCGGGGGGGTGTTAATCACACGCTCGAGTGCGGCATCATCAACCCGGCTGACCATGAGTCGCATATAGGCCAGCGCATTCTTGATTTCGAGGCGCTCATAGAAGCGCTGGCCGCCATAGATCCGGTAGGGCATGGCGCCGCGAATCAGGGCCTCTTCCAAAACCCGGGACTGGGCATTGGAGCGATACAAGATGGCGCTGGAGCTGCGCAGGTTGCCGTCATTTACCCACTCTTCCAGGCACTCGACGATGTAGCGAGCCTCGTCCTGCTCATTGAATCCGGCATACAGCGTAATGGGTTCGCCCTGTTCGCCAGCGGTCCACAGCTCCTTACCCAGGCGATTGTAGTTGTGTGAAATGACTGCATTGGCCGCCTGCAAGATGGTACTGGTAGAGCGGTAATTCTGCTCCAGGCGCACCGTGCGCACCGGCTCGAAATCCTGGCTGAAGCGCTGGATATTTTCGATCTTGGCGCCGCGCCAGCCGTAGATAGACTGGTCGTCATCACCCACCGCCACGATTGGGGTCGTGGCGCCGGCCAACACCCGCAACCAGGCATACTGGATGGTATTCGTGTCCTGGAACTCGTCGACCAGGATATGGCTGAAACGCTCCTGGTAGTGCGCCAACAGCGCCGGGTTTTTCAGCCACAACTCATGCGCGCGTAATAACAACTCGGCAAAATCGACCAGGCCGCCGCGTTCGCAGGCCGCTTCATAGGCGCGATAAATGCGCAGCATGGTGTAGCCATAGGGATCAGATTCCGGTGCCTCAATATGCGCCGCGCGCAGGCCTTCATCTTTTTGCCCATTGATGTACCACTGGGCCTGACGGGGTGGCCAGCGGCCTTCATCCAGCTCCAGTTCGCGGCAAATGCGCTTGACCAGTCGCAGCTGATCGTCGGAGTCGAGTATCTGGAAATTCTGCGGCAGTCCCGCTTCCTCCCAGTGAGATTTCAGCAGTCGATGGGCCAGGCCGTGAAAGGTACCCACCCACATGCCGTGGGTGCCAATCTGCAGCATGTCTTCAATGCGCAGCCGCATCTCCCGGGCCGCCTTATTGGTAAAGGTAACTGCCAGGATAGACCAGGGTGAGAGACCCTGGGCCTGTATCAGCCAGGCGATGCGATGAACCAGGACCCGTGTCTTGCCACTGCCGGCACCGGCGAGTACCAACAGGTTTTGACTTTCGGAGGCTACCGCGTCGCGCTGGGCGTCATTGAGGGGTTCGAGAATGCTGGTGACGTCCATCGCGCCATTCTAGCGAAAAGCGTTTGCTGCTGCTGCGATTTTCAGCTTTCGCTGAGATGTTTCAATGCAGCAGCGTGATCTTCCCAGTTCTGGCCATCGAAGGGTTCAATATCCACCTGCGGCGGATGCCGCTGCAAACAGCGCAGATTGACACTGAATCCATCCGGATTGGAGCGCGGGGTATAAAAGGGTTTAACCCCGCAGTGTGAGCAGAAGGTGTGTTTGGCGACGCCGGTGTTAAAGGTGTAGGTAGTGATATCCGCGGCGCCGGACAGCAGATGAAAGTCCGCGGCGGGAACGATGACATGCTGGAAGCCGATCATATTGCACATGGAGCAATTACACTCCTGCACCTCAATTCGGTCCGCCAGCTCGACTTCAAAACTCACTTTTCCACAGTGACAGCTGCCTGGATAACGCATTTGTCTTCTCTCCTTCTCGCTCACAGTTGGCGCTACTCTTGCGGTTGGCGCTCCTCTGGCAGTTGGCGCTCCTCTTATAGATGGCGCTACTATAGCCGGCATGAGAAAACTGCATCGCAACTCTCGCCGCCGACATCTTAACCACTTGTGGCTGTGCGCTCTAGTGCTGCCGCTGATGCTTGGCTGCAGCCCGGACCATCCTGAGTTACGGGTATTGAAACTCAATTACCAGAACGTCTCACCACAGGCCATGCAGGCCGTATTCGAGCAGCGCTCCGGCGTGCGGCTGATTGGCGTAACAGCGCAGCCCGGAACCGGCGCTATCGATATGCTAACCAGCGGTGAAGCCGACCTCGCCTTTGTTGAAAACAGCACGCCATTCGCGCCCGGCGTGAGGGCGGTATTGCCTGTCTACAAAAGCGTTTTGCACGTGTTGATGAGCGACGACTTTCTGCCTGGCAATGTCCAGCAACCTCTGCAGGGCTCCCGGGTTTACCTGGCCAATCGGTCCAATGCCGCCCGGACCCTGATCGAAGTCCTGTCGCGGCGCCAACATCTGCAGCCGGGTGACTTTGAGTTGCTGACAGAGGACCCCGGCTCGGAGGCCGATTTCATCATCTATTTTGGCCCTCTCACCTCGGAGGTGCCGCCCTGGTACCGACCCGGCTATACGCTGGTAGCGGTGAATAAATTACTGCGCGCCCGGGGGGTCGACAACAATACTGCCCTCGGCCCGGTCGCGGGCCAGATGACCAACAGCCGTATTCCAGCCCTGACTTATGACATTCCCGGCAATACGGAATCACTGCCTACCCTGGCCGTGGACACCCTGCTGGTAACCCGCAAGGACATTCCAGAGAACCTTATCTACCTGGTGACAGAAACCTTCATTGAGCAAAAACCGCGTCTTGCCGCTGTAGCACCCAGTCTGTTCAGCCATGTAACAGAGTCTTTTGATGCAATGGAGCTCAGCTTCCCCTTGCACCGCGGCGCACGCCGTTACCTGGAACGAGATGAGCCCAACCTGCTGGAGCGCTACGCGGAATCGATCAACCTCCTGGTCTACCTCGTATTCCTCCTGCTAACCGGTGGTGTTGCCCTGGCGCGCTGGCGCGCCCATGGCAAGAAAGATCGCATCGACACTTTCTACAGGCGCGTACTCGGGGTAAGGGAAAGAGCCGGCGCTGAAGACAGCAAACTGCTGCTGCAGGAATTGCGCTCACTGGAAGAAGAGGCCTTTAGCTCTCTCATTGATGAGAAGCTGGCCGCCAACGAAAGCTTCAGGATCTTTACTGACCTGATGGGTCGTACCCGGCGGGAACTGGAGTCCATCAGTGAAAATCAGTAAGGCCCAGGCGCGGGCTGAGCCCGGTAAAGGATAGCCAATGAAAACAATAATATGCCCGCTGGCACTTGCCCTGCTCACTCTGCTCTGCGGCGGCTGTGCCGACGACGATTCCCTGAATTCGGCCCAGACCGACGAGACGATTAGCATTGCCGGCGCCGCTCGGAGTGACAACCGGCTGCTGCCCGTGGACCCCGCGATCGTGCAAATGCGCCCGGCCGCAAACCCGGAACGAAACGCCTATTTCGGCGATCTGCACGTGCACACGGGCAACTCCTTTGACGCCTATGTCTTTGGCACCACCGCCACCCCGGACGATGCCTACCGCTATGCCCGCGGCGAGGCGCTGCCTCACCCCAATGGATTCCAGGTGCAGTTACAGCAGGCCCTGGATTTTTACGCGGTTACCGACCACGCCATGTTCCTGGGCCTGGTCAAGGAGGCGGCCGACACCAGCAGCGAGTTTTCGCGTTATGCGGTGGCTGAACCCCTGCACGACATCAATGCACCAGACAATATGAACACACTGAGCCTGCTCTCTCGCGGCAGGGCCTTCGCTGACTTTATACCGGCAACCCTGCAGGGACTGCTGGACGGCAGCATTGATCCTGAGCTGGCCAATGCCGTGAGTAAATCGGCCTGGCGAGATAGCGTCCGCGCCGCCGATGACGCCTATGTCCCGGGTCGTTTCACCACCTTCGCCGCCTTCGAGTACACCTCTTCCACCGACTCACGCGGCAACCTGCATCGCAATGTTATCTTTCAGGACAGTGCACGCCTGCCGGCGCTGCCATTCTCGCGCTTTAACTCACAGAACCCCGAGGGCCTGTGGGACTGGATGGACGATTTACGCGAGCAGGGCATAGAGAGCCTGGCCATCCCACACAATTCCAACGGCTCCAACGGGCAGATGTTCATGCTCAGCGACTGGGCCGGCACGCCTATCAATGATGAATACGCAAGCCAGCGCCTGCGCAATGAGCCACTGGTGGAGATCACCCAGGTCAAGGGGACTTCCGATACTCACCCCCTGCTTTCGAAGAACGATGAGTGGGCGGACTTTGAAATCGCGCCCTACCGGGTGGCCACCAAGCTCTACAGCGAACCGGCCGGCGGTTACGTGCGCGACGCCTATTTACGCGGCCTGGGCATTGCCGAGAGCGGTGTCAGCAATCCCTATCGCTTTGGCCTGATCGGCTCCAGTGATACCCATACCGGCGCCATATCCCAGGATGAAGAAACCTTTTTCTCCAAGGCCGGCATGCTCGATGGCACGGCCGAGCGCCGCGGCTCGGTTCCCGCCTCGTTTCTCAACGGCAGCTTCCTCAAGTGGAGTGATCCCGGCCTGGTCAAGGAAGTGGACGGAAAAGACTACCTGGCCAGCTCCTCCTTCGAGTACTGGTCAGCCTCTGGCCTGGCCGCTGTGTGGGCAGAAGAAAACACCCGCGATGCCATCTATGCGGCCTTTCGCCGCAAGGAAACCTTTGCCACCAGTGGGCCTCGCATCAAGCTGCGCTTTTTTGCCGGCACCGACTTCGAACCCGGCATCATCAACAAACCGCAGCTGGTGCGCACCGCTTATGCAAAGGGCGTGAGCATGGGTGGCGAGCTGCAAACCAACGATGCACCCATATTCCTGGCCTGGGCCATGGCCGACCCCAGTGGTGTCGCCTTGCAGCGCTTGCAGATAATCAAGGGTTACCTGGAGAATGGCGAGCCGCGTGAGCAGGTCTTCGACGTGGCCTGTTCCAACGGTCTGTTGGTCGACCCGGTCAGTCAACGCTGCCCCGATAACGGCGCCAGCGTCAACCTGGAGGACTGTTCTACCAGCGCTGACAGCGGCAGCGCCGAACTCAGGGCTGCCTGGCAAGACCCGGGCTATCAGGCCGGGCAGGAAGCGTTCTACTATGTGCGGGTGCTGGAAAACCCGAGCTGTCGCTGGTCGACCTGGGATGCGATTCGGGCTGGCGTGGCGCCACGCTCGGATCTCCCAAAAACCATCCAGGAGCGGGCCTGGTCTTCGCCGATCTGGCTACACGGCGGTTCTTGAACTCACTCTACCGTGACCGACTTGGCCAGGTTGCGCGGCTGGTCCACGTCCGTACCTTTCATAACCGCCACATGGTAGGCCAGCAACTGCAGCGCCACCGTGTAAATAAAGGGCATTAATAACTCGGGGCCGTGGGGCACGGGCACAACATTAACCCCGGGGCCACTCTCGAAGCCGGCGGCGGCGTCGGCAAACACATAGAGCTCGCCACCGCGTGCACGCACCTCCTCCAGGTTGGATTTCAGTTTCTCCAACAGTTCATCGCTGGGAGCCACCGCAACCACCGGCATTTCCCGATCAACCAGGGCCAGCGGCCCGTGCTTGAGTTCACCAGCGGGATAGGCCTCGGCGTGGATATAGGATATTTCCTTTAGCTTCAGTGCACCCTCCATCGCTATTGGATACTGGATGCCACGACCCAGGAACAAGGCGTTGAAGCGGCCAACGAATTCCTCGGCTACCTGGTGAATCTCACCGTCCTGGGCGAGTGTCTTTTCCACCAGCCCGGGTAGCTGCGCCAGGGTTTCCTGGAATTTATCCTGGGCGGGCTTATCGAGACGATGATGCCGACCCAGGGCCAGGGTCAGTAACAAAAACGCCAGCAACTGGGTGCTGAATGCCTTGGTGGATGCAACCCCGATCTCAACCCCGGCCCGGGTCTGGAAAACCAGTTGCGACTGGCGCGCAAGGGCGCTGTTGGCGGTATTGGTAATCGCCAGCGCCGCCGCAAATTCACCCGGCTGGACATTGTTCAGCGCCGCCAGGGTGTCTGCGGTTTCACCGGACTGGGACACCGTGACCAGAAGTGTGTCTGCGTGCTGCACGCGACGCCGATAGCGAAATTCGCTGGCCACCTCCACCTCGCAGGGAATACCGGCCCACTCCTCCAGCCAGTACCGCCCGACCAGGCCGGCATGGTAGCTGGTGCCACAGGCAACGATCTGCACGCCCCTGATACGCGGGAAAATTTCGGCGGCCTGTTCACCAAAAGCGGCATCCAGCCCATCAACATCCAGGTTCGCCGCAGCCAGCGTGTTCGCCAGCGCCTGGGGTTGCTCAAATATCTCCTTGTACATGTAATGGGAGTGTTCACCGCGGTCGGCGCTTTCCACCGTGTCAGACAGGCTGACCGTTGGCCGCTCAACACCGTGCCCATTCGCATCACAGATACTGATCCGCGCCGGCTCCAGTACCGCGATATCACCATCTTCCAGGTAGATGAAGCTGTCAGTAACCTGGCGCAAGGCCAGTTGGTCCGAGGCGAGAAAGTTCTCACCAATACCGACGCCTATGACCAGCGGGCTGCCGAGGCGGGCAGCGACCAGTTGCTCGGGCGCGTGCGCATCAACCACCGCCAGGGCGAAGGCACCCTCCAGTCGCGGTACCACCGCCAGCATGGCCTGGTGCAGGTTGGCGCCGGTCTGCAGCTGCAGGTGCAGCAAGTGTACGACCAGTTCCGAGTCAGTGGCGGACACCGGTTTACAGCCGCTCTCCAGCAATTCCTCACGCAGCGCCTGGTGGTTTTCGATGATGCCATTGTGCACCAGTGCCAGGCGGTCGCCCGCGGTATGGGGGTGGGCATTGACCTGGTTGGGTTCACCGTGGGTGGCCCAACGCGTGTGGGCAATACCATTGCAACCGAGAATGGGCTGCTGCCGCTGCACCCGTTCCAGCTCAGCAACTTTGCCGGCCTGCTTGTGTAGCATTAGCGTGGCATCATTATCGACCAGGGCAAGCCCCGCCGAGTCGTAGCCGCGATACTCCAGCCGACGCAGCCCCTCCAACAGGATCTCGGAAACCTCGCGACGGGCGGTGGCGCCGACAATTCCACACATACTCAGCCTTCCTCTTTGCGCGGACGCTTCCAGCCATCCAGGTTGCGTTGCCTGGCGCGGGAAATAGCCAACTGGCCATCATCGACCGGCTTGGTAATGATGGAGCCTGCGCCAATAAAACCGGCGGCGGCTATTTTCAGTGGTGCCACCAGGGTCGCGTTGGAGCCAACAAAAACCCCGTCACCGATCTGCGTTTGATGTTTGTGGGCGCCATCATAGTTGCAGGTAATGGTGCCGGCGCCGATATTTACCCCCGCGCCCATGTCGCAATCGCCGATGTAGCTGAGGTGATTGACCTTGCTACCGGCCCCAATCTGCGCCTTCTTGGTTTCCACAAAGTTGCCAATGCGCACACCGGCGGCCAACTGCGTGTCCGGTCGCAAACGGGCAAAGGGTCCCACCACGCAGTCTGCCTCCATGCGCACACCCTCCAGGTGGGTAAAGGGCTTGATTTCAACACCGGCCCCGATCTCGCAATCAATCAACACACAGTTGCTACCGAGGCGCACGCCATCGGCCAGTTCATTGCTGCCCTCAAAGACGCAGTTGGCGTCAATAAACACATCCCGACCACAACTGAGGCTGCCGCGAACATCAATGCGGGCTGCATCTGCCAGCCCAACGCCAGCCAACATCAGCTCCCGTGCCTGTCGCAGTTGGTACTCGCGTTCCAGGCGGTTCAATTGCACCCGGTCATTGACCCCCAGTATCTCGATTTCCTCTGCCACCGAAGCCGTTGCCACCGGCAGCTGGTTTTGCACCGCCAGGGCCAGCATGTCAGGCAGGTAGAATTCGCCCTGGGCGTTGTCATTGCCCACCTGGGGTAGCAACTGCTTGAAATGGAGGGCAGGTGCGGCCAGCATGCCGGTATTGATCTCACGCAGCGCTCGCTGCTCAGCGCTGGCATCGCGCTCCTCTACCACTGATTCAAACTCACCCTGGTCGCTGCGCTGGATCCGGCCGTAGCCAAATGGATCAGCCACCATCGCGGTCAACAGGGCCGGCCCGGTGGCTGCCTGTGCCAGCAAGTCTTGCAGTGTTTCTGGTCGCACCAGCGGCACATCGCCAAACAGCACCAATACCGTGGCATCGTCATCGATGGCTGGCAGCGCCTGTAACACCGCGTGACCAGTACCCAGTTGCTCCTCCTGCACTACCCACTGCAAGGGCTTCTCGCCCAGCTGCTCCCGCACCGCCTGGGCACCGTGACCCACCACCACGTGACAACCAGTGGGTGACAGGGACAGGGCGCTGTCGACAACGTGCTCAAGCAGGGACTTGCCACCCACGGTGTGCAAGACCTTGGGGGTATCCGAGTGCATCCGGGAGCCTTCACCGGCTGCCAGAATGATGATTTCCAGTTTCATCCAGGGCTTCCTGTCATTACATTTTTGACATTATTTATCAGGGAGAGCATTATTATTTGCAGCTTTCAGCAATACAACATCATTTGTCACTAATATATTGACAACAAATGCAACTCGATAGCCTACAGGCGCTGGACCTCAGCGAACGCCAGGTGCGGATCTACCACAGCTTGCTGCGGTTGGGCCCGGCCTCAATACGCGATGTAGCGGCGGAAGCCGGTATCAACCGTGGTACCACCTATGAAACCCTCAAGGAACTGGCGACCCGTGGCATCGTCAGCTATTTCCCGCGCGGCAAACGGCGGGTATTCCAGGCGGAAGACCCGGAGCGGCTACTGCAGCTTGGCGAGAGTAAACAGCAGGCACTGAGCCAGGCTATCGACACCTTGCGCCGGGATATCATCCCGGCCCTGAAAAGCGAGCAGCCCGCTTTCAGCCCGGGTAACGTGCGTTTCTATGAGGGGGATGACGGGGTCGAGCTGGTATTGCGCGACCTGCTTGAGTCCACCGAGAAGCTGGCGGACCCCAGCTACGCGGTCATTTCAACCAAGACCCTGCGCGAGCACCTGTATCGCCCTTTTCCCAATTTCACTCGCCAGCGGGTGCAGCGCGGTATACAGGTGCGGGTTATCGCGGTGGGAGAGGGAGGCGACGAGGCTGAGCTGGCAGAGCGCAAATGGCTGCCCGCCAGCGCCGGCACCGATGCCTCCTATATTGCGATATACCCACCCAAGCTGGCGATCATAAGCCTGGCACAGAACAACTACCCGGTGGTGATCGTGATCGACTCGGCCGCCATCGCCAGCACCCAGCAACTGATGTTCGATATGTTGTGGCAGCTGTTGTGATGCCAATGACTGCCATACACCGAGAGCGGACATTCCGAGTCTGCTATTCTATTGGGCAACGATCCACTTGAAATGGAGATTTAGCCGCAATGCTGGTTGTACATGCAGTCACATCAAAGTCGCCCCGTATTCTGGATATCTTTGCGAAGAACATCCTGACGGCCGGGTTTCTTCTGCTATGGGCGAGTCTGATCTACGCGGATACGGAAGGCTCAACAAACAACCCTAAGCGGCAATCAACAAATTCGGCAACGGCGTTACAGGAGAAAAAGTGGATTCATGGTTCGGCGGACTGCAAGTCGAATACAGATCCGGCAATCGAGGTGTTTCGCTACGATCGATTGAGTTACGTACTTCGTCAAAACAAGTGCCTGAGCTTTGAAGCCCCCTTCATCTATGTGTTGGTAGGTGAGGAAAAAGTTCTGGTGTTGGATACAGGCGCGCCTGAAAGCGCCGAGAACTTCCCCTTGTACGAGACAGTGCTGTCGCTGCTCGAAGAACATTCCGACGAAAACAGAAAAGCGGCCAGAGAAATACTGGTGATGCACTCTCATAGTCACCGGGATCACTACTCAGGGGATTCTCAGTTCGATGGAAAGCCGAACGTCACGGTAATAAAACCGAACCACGCGGCCGTAGTTCAGTTTTTTGCGATCGAAAATTGGCCTGATGGAGAAGCCAGGCTGCAACTAGGCGGTCGCGAAATCACCGTCATCCCAACACCGGGGCATCAGGAAGAATCGGTATCTGTGTACGACTCTCACACTCATTGGCTTCTCACCGGAGATACGTTTTATCCCGGTTATGTGTACGTTAAAGACTGGGAAGAGTACAAGCGGAGCATCGCTCGTTTGGTCTCTTTTTCTGAGACTCATGAGATAAGCGCTGTACTGGGTGCGCACATTGAGATGACCGACGAAGCAGGTGAGTTCTATCCGATCGGCACAATTTACCAGCCAAATGAAGCACCCCTGACATTATCTCCAGAAAACCTGCACTCTCTACACTCGGCACTTCAAAGATCCAGGAACGCGCAAGAAATCAAAAAGAGCGAATTCATAGTGATGCCTATGAACACTTTCCAGAAGACACTCAGCAATATAGCAAGATGGATTAGTCAGTAGTTGAGCGACGTTCCGCAGACTGCGAAAATCGGGGGAAATTCAGACCACGATTAAGAGAGAGTTTGAGCGCATATCCAGGTCGCGGCTAATCTAATTTACCTGGATGATACCGAACTTTGATTCTGGGAAATCGCCCAAAACTGGAGAATCGACGCCTGTCCCTGGTTACCCAGTTATTTTAGATTGTTCTCTTTCTTAAACGCATTGACCATTGGCGCCTGGGCCTTTTCTGCCGGCGCCCATCGACCCTCTTTAATAAAATCAGTCATCGGATCCGGCTGCGAGCCAGGCTTGGGAGGTGATGGTGGCTTATTGGGGCCATTGACAGACCAGGCCTGGTCCGGCGACACAATATCCCGTACAACGATACTTTCCTTGGTGATATTCCACACCATGTTGTCGGTGGCCAACGTAAGCGGTCCATCATAGGTTGTTCGCACCCCCTGTAAAATATTGTCGTGGGTGCCCTGCTCATTGAAGAAGTGATAACCGATCGCCTGGCGGGGTTTAATGGTGCTCATCACTTTGCCAAAGGCCGGTGGCGAAGTGTGGATTTGCGTGCCCACACCAATGGCCTGACCGGGGGACTGGCCGTAGAACTTGACCAGATCGGGCGGCGTCAGAAAGGTTTCGTGAATGGCGACGTCCGCATTCCTTGCATACTTGATATACCACTTATTGGGAAACGTATCGCCGCCAATGACCACCTTTAGGCCCGCGTAGTTCAGGATGAAGCTCACCGGGCCATCCCCTGCATGTATCGCTGGAATGGAGCGGATAGTCGCACCATTTGCCTGGTAAACCACCTCATTGACCGCCTTATAGTCAAATTCGTGAACAGTGATCTTGCCGGGCTGGGCACTGAGTACAAAGTTTCTGGTTTTGGCATCCCAATTGTAGGCTTTCAGGAAGTGCTCAACCGCGTAAGCCGTTCCCATATCACGGGTAGCACCCTTTGGGCCCCAGAGCTGCAGTGGCTTGGTTCGACCCGCAGTCCAGCCCCCTGCCCACAAGGTGCTTAAATCGCCCCAATGATCTGTGTGCAGGTGGGTCAGGAATACCTTATCGAGGAAATCGTAGGGAATCATCAAAGCGGCAACATTCACCATTGACCCGGTTCCCACATCAAATAGAAACTTGTCCCCATTACCAAGTTCCGCAAGCCAGCACGTCGCCGCCTGATCACGGCGGGCAGCAGGCAAGCCGGTACCACAGGAAATTAGACGAATTTCATCTTTAGCCAGATCTTCGGTGCCCGGGTAATACACGTAACGATCCGGAGCTGTGCCGGTAGGTGACGTCACCACGCCACCCGCTGCAATCACCGATCCGGCGAAAAGATACGAAAACATCAGTAAGAAAACTCGGAATGCGATGGGCTTCATAAAACTTTCCCCCTGGAAACACAATTCGAGTGCCCTGCAGAAAATATAGATTTTCGCCTTTTACTGTGCGTCCGCTTTGAGTTGAACGAGCACCCTGAGTAAAGTGTAGACCAAGAATTTGCTTTTAGGCCGAAGCGTCCACAATGCACGGCCATTATTCAAAGGATCAAGGGGTCAGGATCAAGGAGGATCAAGGAGTCTGACCGCTTGATCCGCTGAGACGTAGTGAAGCGAAGCGCCCTTGCCTGCGATTCTAGGCATGATACTCCATGAATTTACGCTCGGGTGCCTCGTCGACAACCACGAATCCAAGACGATCATAAAGCTTCAGCGCTCCTAAGTTGGAGGAAAGTACGCGAAGGTGGATAGGGATACCCGAACTACACGCTGAGCTTGTAAGTTCCTTGAGTATTTTCGAGCCGATTCCCAGCCGCTGAAATTCAGGCAATAGATATAGCTTTTCGAGTTGGACGTAGTCTTCATGGAATCGTGTAGCAAGAAGACCCACGGCATTTCCCTGAACCAGGATAAGCTGGTGTGTGGCTGGATCGAATGACTTCTCGATGATGCTGCGTTGCTCCTCCGCAACCCAGGGTCCGAAAGTCTGCTCTACATACTCTCGCATAGATGCTTCAGTCACCCGATATACAAATTCGAAATCGGACGCTGTAGCCTGGCGGAGTACATGTCTCATGCAATGAATGCCTAACCGTGTGTTTTACAGGCCGGGAGGTCCATTAAACACTTTTTAGGTTTCTCTACGATGCGGCTCTCTTTCATGGATATATATCCCGTATCCGTCAATTGGATGTGGTACCGATGCATTATCTAGTGCATGAGCGATGTTGCCACGGTGATATGAGCCGTGATTCAGTATGTGGAATAGTACTTCCTCTACACTCAATAGTCCGCGTTTCCCGTCGGCGAATACGAAAGAGATCTGCTCTGTCGGAATTGTGAGCCCGGTAACGAAATCGGCGTACCACTCATTCGATTTATCAAGGCGGCGGGCCAGCTCGTCAAATCCAGGTATAAGCTCAGTGTTGGTTTTCGTGTGAGGAGCAGAGGCGCCGGTCAATCTGCTCGTAAATAGCTCCTCCACTATAACCATGTGATTGATCTGTTGAAGCGCAAACTCGTAGCTGTCCGGGCGCAAATCTTTATCGATAGCTTCTATAGCGTGTAGCGTGCGCTCGTCAGCCCACCGTTTGTAGTCAAATGCCTTAGGCAACATACCCGCTCCCCGAAAACATACCGCTTAAATGGCCCGCGCTTAAGGCGTCGGACTTCTTACCACTATACCTTTTATCCACTTTTCAACGAGTGGTGCTAGAAGCACTTGGAAATCGAGGGCAAACCAGGATGTAGTAGAACCCAAACCCCTCTGGTGTCGTGATCCGTCGTCAAGTTCATGATCGCAGTTTGCGCGTCCCAGGCCACGCTTTTCAGTGTCCGATTTCATGGCCTTGTTAATGGTATGTCTTAACAAAACGCCTTTCATCCTCTTCGTAGCCACAAGATTCATAGAAAGCATGTGCATCAGGACGATGATCTCCGCTCGTAACTTCAGAACGCACGCAGCCAGCTTGCCGGAAAAAACTCTCCGCTGCGTCTACCAGAGAGCGACCAACACCGGAGCCCCGATAGTTCTCATCAACTACGAAGCTGGTGATGCGGCCTAGAGAACCACTTTGATGAAAAAGACTAGTTATGTAGCAGGAAACAACGCCTCGGATTTCATCCCCTGACACAGCCACGAATACTTCGTCCAGAGTATCGGTTGCAAAGTCCTCAAGCTTCAATCGAACCAGTTCAGGGTCTGCGCCATATCCCAACTGAGCCATAAGAAGGGAGATGCCCACTGAATCCTCTAGCCTTGCAGAACGCACGAGCATACAGTTAACGCCCACAGTTTGGACGGCGGTACGGCCGTCCTATCAACCTTTGTGTGTTAATTGGCAGCCAGCACAATATCAAGCAGATCGGAATAGTCGTTACAGACACTATTTGCCTTTTCATAGGTTCCGCCAAAATGGCCTGGAATATAAACAGTATACATTCCGCAACTGTTAGCGCCGTCAATATCAGCCTTAGGATTATCTCCAACAAATACTGTTTCAGCGGCCGAAACCCCTATTTGTTCACATGCGAGATCGAAGATCCTCCTGTCGGGCTTTCTAAGGCCGACAGATTCTGAAACTATTATAGAGTCAAAGAGATGGCTCACACCCAGGGAGTAAAAGTTTCGTTCCTGGAAAGGAGACCTTCCGTTCGAGACAAGGCCTAGTTTAAGTCCGACATTTTTTATTGCCTTAACCGCTTCAACCGCGCCGTCCTTCTCTAGACAGAATCCAGAAAAACACAAATCATAGCTATTCGTCAGCTCCGATATGGTCCAATCGCAAATCTCGAATTCCTCTATTAGTTGCGAATAAACTCTGTTTTTGAGCACCCCACTATTCGAGTCTAACTCAATAAACCTCCGACAAAAGAGTTCCGGATCTGATACTTCTCTTCGAAGCATTCCTTTCGATTGCCAAATAGCAAAGTCTCGCAGCGACTGGCTGCGAGCCAATAAAGTTTCGTCAAGATCGAACAGCACTGACTTCATCTTCCCAGTTTTGCACGCTGTTGGGTAGAACGTCAAAAACCGCAGGAAAAACGTGGACAGGTCGCGATTAAAAGGGCGTTTAAGTGCATATCCAGATCGTGGCAGACCCTTTTTTTCTCAGATGATATCGAACTAAGATATTGAGTAACCTCCCAAAAAATATAAAAATGGTAGTCAGTCCCTGATTCTACTTTAGTTTACGGAGGCTAAATGCCTGGTGAAGCCATAGCGGAATTTTTTCTACGACCACTTCTGGAACTGGTACTTCAGCTAATTGGTTACTTCACAGCAAGAATTTTGTTTCCTTTGCTAACCTTGGGGTACATAACGGTTTCTCCCGTCGCTAAGGGCATAAAGGTTTATCCGAAGTGGCATGGTTTTAATCGAGCATCGAATGGCAAAATTGTCCTTCACGAAGAAATGGGCGCGCTCCTCGGCATTATTTTTTGGTTTCTCGTGATCGGCGTGGGTATTTATGCTTACTCCAGATTCGGCGCTTAACAGTTCTAGCAATCCGGACAGCCTAAAAGCGGATTGCGCCGCAGGCTGATATTTCTTGAAGGGCAAGGTGTCTGCTTATGAATATCGTTTATAAACACGAGAACAAAGCCCTACTGCATTCAGTCAAAAATCTACTGGAACAGAATGGAATAGAGTGCCTAATCCGAAACGAGCACAGCGCATCTGGTGGTGGCAGTTTGGGCATGTCTAACACCGCCGCAGAACTTTGGGTCACAAACCCTGCAGATGAAACCAGGGCTCTGGACATAATTGATTCGGAAATTTCCAATGCATCTACCAGGCCTTCCTGGAAGTGCGGACAATGTGGGGAAGGGAACGATGGCAGTTTCGATGTGTGCTGGAAGTGCCAGGCGGAGCCGGCCAACACATAACAATACAATCACTAGTGAGCGTTAACGACCACCCGACACATCAATAAAGCTACCCGTTGTGTAGGACGACTCATCGGAGAGTAGCCACAATATCGCACTGGCGACTTCCTCTGGCTGGCCACCTCGACCCAAGGGCAGGGTCGGACCAATACGATCAACGCGGCCGGGCTCGCCACCGCTGGCATGCATCTCGGTATAGATAACACCGGGTCGCACCGCGTTCACGCGGATGCCGTGGTCGGCAAGCTCCCCAGCGAGGCCAACGGTGAAGCTGTCGATGGCGCCTTTGCTGGCGGCGTAGTCGACATACTCTCCCGGTGAACCAAGTCGCGATGCCACTGAGGAGACGTTCACTATTGCACCGCCGCTGCCGCCACTGCCGGTAGACATACGTTTTGCTGCTTCCCTGGCACAGAGAAAGCTGCCGGTTACATTGGTCTGAAATACGCGGTTTATCCTCGCCGCATCCATGTCCATCACCGACATCTGTTGCTCAAGAATGCCCGCGTTATTTACCAACGCTGTTAGTCTGCCCAGCCCGGCATCGACCTGCTCGAACATGGCAATAACCTCTTCCTCCACGGATACATCGGCTTGCACCGCCATCGCAGAGGCGCCCATCGCGCGCAATTCATCACAGAGTTGTTCAGCGGCCAGCGCTTGCGCACGGTAGTTGATTGCCACGGCATAACCCGCCGCCGCTGCCTGCTTCGCGGTGGCGGCACCGATTCCGCGACTGCCACCGGTGATCAGCACGATCGCCGGTGATGATGAGGTCTCTGTGGTCACAGCTACTCCGTGTATTACTGGGCGGGGCGCCCGAAAGTCCGCATGAACCAGTACAGGGCGGCAACTGACAGCAGCAGTGATGCCCACCAGGGAAAGCCAAACCCTACCGGCACCAGGCACAGCAAAATCGCTACCGAGCCTACCAGCAAGGCATAGGGCATCTGGGTGCGCACATGTTCGATATGGTCACAATCTGAAGCCAGTGAAGACAGGATGGTGGTGTCAGATATGGGTGAGCAATGATCTCCCCAGACCGCTCCACACAGAACGCTCGCTACCGTCGCATAAATCAACGGCATGTTGTCGGGTGTTATCCCACCGGTATTGAGCATGGTCGCCCAGGTAACCGGGATTACCAGCGGTAGCAAAATCGCCATCACTCCCCAGCTGGACCCGGTCGCAAATGCCGCCACTGCCGCCAGCAGGAATGTACCGGCGGGTATCAACTCGGCCTTGAGGGAGTCGCCGGCAAATGCCACCAGGTAGTCCGCCGTCCCCAGCTGTGCGGTGGTGTCAGACAAGGCCCAGGCCAACACCAGGATGATCAGGGGCGCGACCATCACCTTAACGCCCGCGGTCCAGGCGCCGACAATTTCATCCAGCGACATTATGCGTTGTCCCCAGGTCAGGCCGCCGGCGACCGCTGCGCCCAGGAAAGAGCCCCACAACAAGGCCTCGTAAACATCCGCCGATCCCAGTCTCTCGCGCAGGCTGTCGCCCTGGCCGGAAAGATAGAGGCCAACAAAACATCCAAAAACAAGCGTCAGTATCGGCAACACCGCGTTTACCGCGCGCCGCGGTACATCATCATCGATCTCGGTATTAATGCCCTCCTCCGCTACCGCTGCATTGCTGGAGCCCTGCGGAGAGACTTGCCCCGTGGCTCGACTGCGCTGCTCCGCCGTCAACATTGGGCCAAAGTCCCGCCCGGTCCAGCCGACGAGGAAAACAAAAAAGATCGCCAGTATGGGGTAGAAGCTGTAGAGGATGGAGTTCAGAAATACACTGATCGCCTGCATTTCGAACCCCTGCAGGCCTTCGATGGCCTTGCTGATCAGGCCAAGCTCGTAACCCACCCAGCTTGTCATCACCGCGATGCAGGCAACAGGCGCGGCCGTGGAATCGACGAGATAGGCCAGTTTTTCGCGCGAAATTCGCAGCCGATCTGTCACCGGCCTTACCGTATTTCCCACCACCAGGGTGTTGGTGTAATCGTCGAAGAAAATGGCCAGGCCCAGCCCCCACACAGACAGCTGGCCGCGGCGCACCGTGTTGGCCCACTGCACCACGATATTGACCACGCCGTGCATACCGCCATTGCGGGAAATCACCCCGACCATGCCGCCAATCATGCCGGTAAACAAAAGCACGGCAACATGGTCACGGTCCAGCATCACCTGGAAGATGCGTTCCTGGAAGGTATCAATCAGGGCATTGAAGATTTCGGCGGGGCCAAAGCCGTATTCGATGATCATGCCCACCCAGATGGCAAAGAATATGGCGGGAATGACCGCGCGCAGCCACAGTGCCAGGCCGATAGCGATCGCCGGGGGAAGAACAGAGGTCCATTCAGCAGTTTCTACGACACCCATTATTATTATCCATGCGGGGTTTGCCTGCAGCATAGAACGGCTGCAGGTCGAACTCCAGTTAAGCGGCAGGCAAAAAAAAGCCCCGGCACTGCCGAGGCTCTGCTTACTGCTTGCTTAAAACTAGCCGCGTCCGGCCCGGTTGCGCATTTTCTGCAGGGTGCGCAGCTGTGCGGCTGCTTCCGCCAACTGGGCAGATGCGCGACCGTAGTCAAAGTCACCGGTCTGGTTGGCAAGCGCGTGTTCGGCAGCCTGGCGAGCTTCCTCCGCAGAGGCCTCATCGACATCGCCGGCACGCAGCACCGTATCAGCCAGAATCGAAACGATGCCTGGCTGCACTTCGAGGTAACCGCCGGAGACGTAATAGACTTCCTCATCACCCTCTGGCGTAACAATGCGTATCGGTCCCGGCACCAGGTCGGTTAGCAATGGCGCGTGGCCGTAGCCAACACCCAACTCACCCTGGGATCCGGTAGCCACCAGCATCTGCACCAGGCCGGAAAAAATCTCCTGCTCGGCGCTAACGATGTCACAGTGTATGGTCATTGACATAAGATCTAACCTCGCAAGAACCCTTACAGGTTCTTCGCTTTCTCGATGGCTTCTTCCATAGTACCAACCATGTAAAAGGCCTGCTCGGGCATATGATCATACTCGCCTTCCAGCAAGCCCTTGAAGCCGGCAATGGTGTCTTTCAGCGAGCAGTACTTGCCAGGAGAGCCGGTGAAAATTTCGGCCACGTGGAAAGGCTGGGACAGGAAGCGTTCAATTTTCCGCGCCCGGTTAACCGTTTGCTTGTCTTCTTCAGACAGCTCGTCCATGCCCAGGATAGCAATGATGTCCTTCAGTTCCTTGTAGCGCTGCAACACGGTTTGTACGCCACGGGCAACTTCATAGTGCTCGCTACCAATAATCAGCGGATCCAGCTGACGAGAGGTTGAGTCGAGGGGGTCTACCGCGGGATAAATACCCTTTGCGGCGATATCCCGGCTCAGTACCACGGTTGAATCGAGGTGGGCGAAGGTGGTTGCCGGTGACGGGTCAGTCAAGTCATCCGCCGGAACATAAACTGCCTGGATAGACGTAATAGAACCCGTCTTGGTTGAGGTAATCCGCTCCTGCAGTTCACCCATTTCCAGGGCCAGGGTAGGCTGATAGCCAACCGCTGAGGGCATACGGCCCAACAGTGCCGATACTTCGGTTCCCGCCAGCGTGTAACGATAAATGTTGTCGATAAAGAGCAGTACGTCGCGGCCTTCATCGCGGAACTTTTCCGCCATGGTCAGCCCGGTCAGGGCTACCCGCAGGCGGTTGCCGGGCGGCTCGTTCATCTGGCCGTAGACCATCGCCACTTTGGATTCGTCGAACTTCTCGACGTTGACCACGCCCGACTCCTGCATTTCGTAGTAGAAGTCATTACCTTCACGAGTACGCTCACCAACACCGGCAAATACAGACAGGCCGGAGTGCTCGGTCGCAATATTGTTGATCAGCTCCATCATGTTCACGGTCTTGCCGACACCGGCGCCACCGAACAGGCCAACCTTGCCGCCCTTGGCGAAAGGACAAACCAGGTCGATCACCTTGATACCGGTTTCCAGCAGTTCGTCTGAGGCTGAAAGCTCTTCGTAGCTGGGTGCTTCACGGTGAATAGCGGCACGCTCTTTCTCACCGATAGGGCCCTTCTCGTCGATCGGGTTACCCAGTACATCCATGATGCGGCCAAGTGTCTCGATGCCAACAGGTACGTCGATAGGCGCGTTGGTATTTTCCACCGCCAGGCCGCGGCTCACACCTTCAGATGCACCCATGGCGATGGCACGAACCACCCCGTCTCCCAACTGCTGCTGCACTTCAAGGGTCAGGCCTTTTTCGGTGACCTTTAGTGCATCGTAAACCCGCGGGACGGCATCACGGGGAAATTCCACGTCGATAACCGCGCCGATGATTTGTACGATTCGTCCGCTGCTCATGTTCGAATCCTCTGTGTCAAAGTTCAATTCATTCTGGCTCATGGTGTTTTTGCCCGCTTAGCTGATCGCCGCGGCACCACTTACAATTTCTGATAGTTCCTGGGTAATAGCTGCCTGCCGCGCCTTGTTGTAGATAAGCTGCAGGTCGTCGATCAATTCACCGGCGTTCTCGGTGGCATTCTTCATGGCGAGCATACGCGCCGCCTGTTCGCAGGCACCGTTCTCTACCACCGCCTGGTAGACCTGTGACTCGATATAGCGGGCCAACAGTCCGTCCAGCAAATCCCGCGCTTCCGGCTCGTAAATATAGTCCCAATGGTGTTGCATCTCGTCGCTTTCCGCGGCGACCAGGGGCAATACCTGCTCTACGGTTGGCTCCTGGGTCATGGTGTTAACAAATTCATTGCTGACCAGGAACAGCTTGTCGATGCCGCCATCGGCAAAGGCGTCAAGCATGGTTTTAACCGAACCGATCAGGTCCGCCATCACTGGCTCTTCACCAATATCCCGGGTCGCAGCCACCACGTTGCCGCCATAGGAACCGAAGAAAGCGGCGGCCTTGGCGCCAACCAGGCAAAGGTCGATCTCAATGCCGCGCTCATCCCATTCTTTCATGGAGCGAAGCATGGCCTTAAACAGGTTGATGTTCAGACCACCACAGAGACCGCGATCAGTGGACACGACGATGTATCCCACCCGCTTGACCTCTCGTTCCTCCATAAACAGGTGCTGGTATTCCGGGTTGGCGTTTGCCAGGTGTCCCACCACACTGCGAATACGGGCCGCATAGGGCTTGCCGACCTGCATGCGATCCTGGGCGCGGCGCATCTTGCTCGCTGCGACCATTTCCATTGCACTGGTAATCTTCTGAGTACTCTGGATACTCGAGATCTTGGTGCGAATTTCCTTTCCAGCTGCCATTTCAGGGGCTCCTGCTCAGACCTGTATTACCAGGTTTGAGTTGACTTGAAGGTCTCGAGGGCAGTTTTGAAGCTGGCCTCAATTTCGTCGTTGTAGTCACCGGATTGAACGATGCTCTGCATCAGCTCGCTGTGCTCACTGTGCATGTAAGACAACAGGGCGGCTTCGAAATCGCCGATCTTGTCTACTTCCACGTCCTGCAAAAATTCATTGTCAGCGGCGTATAGCAGCAAGCCCATTTCCGCGGTGGACTGGGGTGCATACTGCTTTTGCTTCATCAGCTCGGTAACCCGCTCACCGTGGTCCAGCTGGGCCTTGGTGGCGTCATCGAGGTCAGATGCAAACTGGGAGAATGCCGCCAGCTCACGGTACTGCGCCAGGGCGGTACGAATACCACCGGACAGCTTCTTCATGACCTTGGTCTGGGCCGCACCACCGACTCGTGATACCGAAATACCCGCGTTCATTGCCGGGCGAATACCCGCGTTGAACATGTCGCTCTCCAGGAAGATCTGGCCGTCTGTAATAGAGATCACGTTGGTTGGTACGAAGGCTGATACGTCACCGGCCTGGGTTTCAATAACCGGCAGTGCGGTCAGTGAGCCCGTCTGTCCCTTCACTTCACCCTTGGTGAACTGTTCAACGTAGTCAGCGTTAACCCGGGCAGCACGCTCCAGCAAGCGAGAGTGCAAATAGAAAACATCACCGGGGTAGGCTTCACGACCCGGCGGACGACGCAGCAGCAGGGAGATCTGGCGATAAGCCCAGGCCTGCTTGGTCAGGTCATCGTAAATAATCAGTGCGTCTTCACCGCGGTCGCGGTAGTACTCGCCCATGGTGCAGCCGGCAAATGGCGCCAGGTACTGCATGGAGGCAGGGTCTGATGCGTTAGCGGCGACCACGATGGTGTGCTCCATGGCACCGTGCTCTTCCAGCTTGCGGACCACTGCAGCTACCGAAGAAGCCTTCTGGCCAACGGCAACATAAATACACTTAATGCCCGTGCCTTTCTGGTTGATAATCGCGTCGACGGCGATTGCGGTCTTGCCGATCTGGCGGTCACCAATAATCAGCTCGCGCTGGCCGCGACCAATCGGAACCATGGAGTCGATGGCCTTGAGGCCGATCTGAACAGGCTGGTCAACTGATTGCCGGGCAATAACACCTGGCGCTACTTTTTCCAGCGCGTCAGTCATGGCAGCGTTTACCGGTCCCTTGCCGTCAATCGGCGAACCCAGGGCATCTACCACTCGACCCTGCAGCTCGGGACCAACCGGTACCTCGAGAATGCGGCCGGTGCAACGGCAGGTCTGGCCTTCAGCCAGGCTCTTGTACTCACCCAGGATCACGGCACCAACTGAGTCCCGCTCCAGGTTCAGCGCCATACCGTAGATGCCGCCTTCAAACTCAATCATCTCACCGTACATCACGTCCGTAAGGCCATGAATACGGATGATGCCGTCGGTTACTGAAACTACCGTGCCCTCGTTGCGGGCCTCACTGCTGACATCGAGCTGGTCGATGCGCTGTTTGATAATTTCACTGATCTCTGATGGATTCAGTTGCTGCATGCTGTGTTCCTCAATCCTTGTCTTAAAAGCTTAGGAATTCATTGCTTCGGCGAGCTTGTTCAGCCGCCCACGCACCGAACCGTCAATCACCAGATCGCCGGCTCGAATAAGAACGCCGCCCAGAAGGGACTGGTCGACTAGCGACTCTACCCTCACTTCGCGTTCGAGTTTTTTGCTCAATACTTGCGCCAGTGTCTGCTCGGTGCTCTCTTCCAGCGCATAGGCTGTGCTCACCGTTACATCCACACTCTTTTCCTGGTTTGCCTTGTACTGGTCGAACAGACTGCAAATCTCAGGTAGCAACAGCAGTCGCTTGTTGCTGGCCAGAACGCGGACATAGTTTTGTAAGTCTGCGTCCAGGGTGTCGCCACAAACATCTATGACAGTGTCTGCCATCTGTGCTGCCGTGTAGGCCGGGCTGCCCAGGATAGACGCCATGGTCGCATCCTGGCTGACCTGGGCTACCGTAGCCAGTGCTTCCGACCAGCCGGGCAGCGCTCCTTTAGCCAGGGCATATTCAAATGCTGCCTTGGCATAGGGGCGGGCCAGCGTACTTAGTTCAGCCATGGTGTCGCCCTACAGTTCCGCTGCGAGCTTATCGACCAGCTCGGTGTGCCGCTGCATGTCAATTTCCGCCGCCAGCACTTTTTCAGCGCCGGCCAGGGCCAGATTGGCTACCTGTCCACGCAAATGTTCGCGGGCACGGTTCACTTCCAGGTCAATCTCTGCCTGGGCAGCTTCTTTCAAGCGCTCGCCTTCCTGGCGGGCCACGTCTTTCGCCTCATCGACGATCTGGTTGGCACGTTTGTTGGCCGAATCCACGATTCCCGCGGCTTCTTCCTTGGCCTCTTTAAGGCGCTCTACCGCTTTTTCCTGCGCCAGCTCCAGGTCGTGACTGGCACGATCCGCAGCGGCAAGGCCGTCGGCGATTTTATCTGCACGCTCAGCCATGGCTGCCAGAATCGGCGGCCAGACGTACTTCATACAGAACAGGACAAATGCCGCAAAGGCTATCATTTGCCCGAACAGCGTAAGATTAAGATTCACGCTTCGCTCCTCACAGAATTTCTGCTACCACGGGGCGCCAATATCAGCACCCCGCCCAATGGCTGCGCTTTAACCAGCAACAACGAAGATCAGGTACATCGCGATACCGACGCCGATAATGGGGATAGCGTCGACCAGGCCTGCACCCAGGAAGAAAGTCACCTGCAGCTTGGGAGCCAGTTCCGGCTGACGTGCAGAGCCCTCGATCAGCTTGCCGCCAAGCAGGCCAACACCGATTGCCGCGCCCAGACCACCGAGGCCCATCATGATTGCAGCTGCAACATAAATAAGTTCCATTGTTTTCTCCTAGTTAAAAATAACCAAAACGTTAAAGGTGTAACTCAGTGATCTTCATGGGCCATGCTGAGGTAAACCACAGTCAGGACCATAAAGATGAATGCTTGCAGGGTGATAACCAGAATATGGAATATCGCCCATCCTACTTGCAGCAATGCGGCGGGAAGCACCCACGCAATACCAGCGCTGAACAATGCCGCAATAAGAATAAAGATCATTTCGCCTGCGTACATGTTGCCGAATAGCCGCAGACCGAGGGAGAAGGGCTTGGCCAGCAGGCCCACCGTCTCCATGAAAAGGTTAATTGGGATAAACACCCAGTGCTCGAAGGGGTGCAGGGTCAATTCCTTGACGAAGCCCATGCCCTTTATCTTGATGGAGTAGTACATCATCAGGATAAACACACCCAGCGCCATGCCCATGGTGATGTTGGGGTCAGTGGAGGGCACGATTTTCTGGTAGGAAACTCCCAGCAACAGCAAGAGTTCTGGAATCAGGTCAACCGGGACCAGGTCCATCAGGTTCATCAGGAATACCCAGACGAAAATCGTCAGGGCCAGCGGTGCTACCAGGGGGTTGCGACCGTGAAAGGTATCTTTAACCGTATTATCGATAAATTCGATAATCATCTCGGCAATATTGATAAAGCCGGAAGGTACGCCACTACTGGCTTTCACCGCCACCCGGCGGAATAACCAGCAAAACAGGATACCAAGGCCAATTGACCAGAGCATGCTGTCGACGTGAATCGCATTGAATCCCATGGCGGAGGCTTCAGCGCCACCATGAGCCATGGTCCACATACCACCGTCAGGGACTACGCTGCCATCATAGCGAACTGCGCCAGCGGGCAGCTTGCCATAAGTGAGGTTAGTCAGGTGGTGAACAATATATTCAGAGACCGTTGGGGCCCCTTGACCAGCTGCTGCCATGAATAAATCTCTTGTCCTGTTAGTGTGTGCCGGTGTTTGCTGTACGCAGCAAAATCCAGGCACCAATGACTTGAACAACCAACATTACGCCGAATCCGGCGAATACAGCCCAGCCTTCCAGTGGCCGAACCCAAACAAATACCAGAGCGAAACCCGCTACCGACAGCAAAAACTTCCCTATTTCCGCCACATACCCGGCTTTCACTGCCTGCTGCGCCATGCTTGCACCGCGCCAGCGAAACACCCGTTGAGCAAACCAGGCATGGGGAATAACGCTGATCAGCCCGCCCAGTACCGCCGATTGGGCAGCCAGGGGGTTCCACTGATCAAGGATCAACCACAGCAGCAGCAATACTACACACTGCGCGATGGTAATCCGGTAAGCCGGTGGTCGGGATAGTTGTGCACCTCTCACCGTCTTACACCCACAAACCTGGCCTCGGCCCAATTCTGACTCGAAAACCCTCGTTTCGGGCGCGCGCATTATAGGGTTTATACCTGTCCTGTTCAACCGCTAAACCGGCGCTGATAGCACTGTTTTTGCAGGTGTTCACAGCATGTTAGGGACAAATCGGAGCCGGCGCCCAGCGCCAAAATCTCCGGCCACTGTATCTTGTGCCGGGCTTATGGCTTGCCACTAGATAGTGTATGCGGGGCTACTTGATGTGCTCCAATATGCCGTCCAGCTCCGCCAGCGAATTATAGGCCAGCACCAGTTTGCCCTTGCCTTTGGCGCTATGCTGGATCTGCACCTTGGTACCAAGCCGCTGGGACAGGTCATCCTGCAACTGGCGTACATTGGGGTCCAGCTTGCGCGGCGGCTGCGCCGGTTTTTGTTTGTCGTTAATCAGTTTGCGCACCAGCGCTTCGGTCTGGCGCACCGACAGGCCCTTGCCAACCACGGCGCGGGCGGCAGCTGACTGCTCTTCTGAGGGCAGGCCCAACAAGGCCTTGCCGTGGCCCATCTCTATATCCCCGTGTTCCAGCAGGGTGCGCACATCGTCGCGCAGGGACATCAGCCGCAACAGGTTGGTCACGGTGCTGCGACTCTTGCCTACCGCATCAGCCACCTGCTGTTGGGTCAATTCAAATTCCTGCAGCAAGCGCTGCAGTGCCACTGCTTCCTCAATGGGGTTGAGGTCTTCGCGTTGAATATTTTCAATTAGGGCCATAGCGATGGCCGCTTCATCCGGCACTTCCCGTACCATGGCCGGAATTACGTCCAGCCCCGCCAACTGGGTCGCGCGCCAGCGGCGCTCGCCCGCAATAATCTCGAATTTGTCGTCACTGATCGGACGCACCACGATGGGCTGCATAACGCCCTGGGCCTTAATGCTCTCAGCCAGCTCCTGCAATGCGTCCTGGTCCATATCCCGGCGTGGCTGGTATTTGCCGCGCTGGATCAGGTCAACCGGGATTTCACGCAAGTCCCGGGTAGCGGGCGCCTTATCCTGACCATCTGTGGTTTCGGTACTGGTAGTGCCTAGTAGTGCATCCAGCCCCCGACCAAGACCTCTTTTCCTAGCTGACATTTACTCATGCTCCAAGGTTGCGTCGGGCTCGGCTGCGGCGGGCCCCTGTTCGATTTGACCTGTTTGTCGCCGTATCACTTCACCGGCCAATGCCAGGTAGGCCTGTGCACCCCTGGATTTTTCATCATACTGCATGGCGGGCATACCAAAACTCGGCGCTTCCGCCAGCCGCACATTGCGCGGGATGACGGTGCGATACAGCCGATCACCAAAATACTCCTGCAATTGCGCCGATACATCATTGGTCAAGCTGTTGCGCGGGTCGTACATCGTGCGCAACAGTCCCTCTACCTGCAAGGTTGGGTTTACTGATTCGGAGACTCGCTGGATGGTGTCCATCAGGGCCGACAGTCCCTCCAGGGCATAGTACTCACACTGCATGGGTATCAACACACCATGGGCGGCGACCAGGCCGTTGAGGGTCAGCATATTCAGCGAGGGCGGGCAGTCGATAAGGATAAAATCGTAGTCGTTCTCGACTGGCTGCAAGGCTTCCTGCAGGCGTGTCTCCTTGTGTTCGGTACCGAGTAACTCCACTTCCGCGGCAGTGAGGTCGCCATTGGCCGGTAACACATCGTAGGCACCCGGGTCGGAAAAACAGCGAACCGTGTCGATAGTTCGCTGGTGCACCAGCACATCATAGATCGACAGTTCCAGCTCGTACTTGTCTATGCCGCTACCCATGGTGGCGTTGCCCTGGGGATCCAGGTCGACCATCAAGACCTTCTTTTTGGTCGCCGCCAGCGAAGCAGCCAGGTTCACGCAGGTCGTGGTTTTCCCGACACCGCCTTTCTGGTTGGCAACTGCGAATATCTTAGCCACTAATTTTCCCCGTAAGGCCCTGTTGCTGCGGCCGTGTTGCCAGTTGCAGATCTACCAGGTGACGCGCTTCATCGACCCCTGGCACTTCCAGTTCATGGATTTCTCGCACCTGCACCCAGGCGGGCAAATCCGCCAGCTCCGCCTCCGGTCGCTGGCCCTTCATGGCGAGCAGGCTGGCATTCTCACCACAGAGATGAGCACAACCTTTCACCATATCCGACAAGGATGCAAAGGCCCGGGAGAGAACCACGTCATAGCGCTGCTCCGGAACCCAGGCCTCGACCCGGGCGTGGCGGACGGCCATATTATCCAAGCCCAGAGCAGTTTTCACCTGAAAAAGAAAACGTGTCTTCTTGCCGTTGCTATCGAGCAGGTCAAATTGACGTTCCGGGTAGAGCACCGCCAGGGGCACACCTGGCAACCCGGCGCCCGTGCCCACATCAATCAGCCGCTGTGCGGTCGCCGGCAGCAAGGCAGCTATAGCCAGGCTATCCAACAGGTGCCGGTGCACCATTTCCATGGGTTCACGGACCGCCGTCAGATTGTAGCTACTGTTCCAGCAGACCAGTAATTCCAGGTATTCCAGCAGCTTGTCGGATTGCTCAGAGCTGACGGAAATACCCAGGGACTGCATGCCATGCTGCAGCGCTGCTGATAGCGCAAGCTCGGTCATCAGTGCTCAGGCTGTCCTGCGATCCAGGCCACCCTGTTTCTTCAGGTAGATCAGCAACAGCGACACCGCCGCTGGCGTTACCCCTGGAATACGCGCCGCCCGGGCCAGGGTTTGCGGCCTGGCCTCGCCCAGCTTCTGTTTGATTTCATTGGAGAGACCGTCGATCTGGCTGTAATCCAGATTAAGCGGTAGAGCCATGTTTTCATGCCGACGCAGGCGTTCTATCTCATCGCGCTGCCGATCTATGTAGCCAGCGTACTTGGCCTGGATTTCCACTTGCTCGGACACCTGGGGGTCCACAGTCGCTGCGGGCAAGGCAGGGCTGATCTCCTGGTAACCAAGCTCGGGGCGTCGCAACAACTCCATGGCGCTGTACTCCCTGGCCAGGGGTTGCTTGAGATGGGGCTCCAGACAACTGGCCGCGGCGGTACCCGGATGAATCCAGGTCTGCGCCAGCCGATCTGTTTCCACTGCGATCGCCTCTCGTTTCCGTTCAAAGGCTTGCCAGCGCTGATCATCAACCAGGTCCATAGAGCGGCCCAATTCAGTCAAACGCAGATCCGCATTGTCTTCGCGCAGCAGCAAACGATACTCGGCGCGGGACGTGAACATGCGATAGGGCTCCAGGGTGCCCATCGTAATCAGGTCATCTACCAGCACGCCGATATAGGCCTCGTCGCGACGCGGGCACCAGGCTTCCTGTCCCCGGCACTTCAGCGCCGCATTGATACCTGCCAGCAAGCCCTGGGCGGCCGCCTCCTCGTAGCCAGTAGTGCCGTTAATCTGGCCGGCAAAGAAGAGACCGCTGACAGCCCTGGTTTCCAGGCCGTAGCTCAGGTCACGAGGATCAAAAAAGTCGTACTCAATGGCATAACCTGGCCGGGTAATGTGGGCGTTTTCGAAGCCGGTAATGGCATGCACAAACTGCTGCTGCACTTCGAAGGGCAGACTGGTGGATATACCGTTGGGATAAAGCTCATGTGTGGTCAGCCCCTCAGGCTCTACAAACACCTGGTGGGATTGCTTATCCGCAAAGCGATGGATCTTGTCTTCAACCGAGGGACAGTACCGCGGACCGGTGCCCTCGATAACGCCGGTAAACATGGGCGAGCGATCCAGGCTGGCGCGGATAATATCGTGACAGCGCTCATTGGTGTGTGTGATCCAGCAACAGCGTTGCTGCGGATGCTCGTCAACATTGCCCATGAAGGACATGACCGGCAGGGGTTGATCTCCCCACTGTTCCTGCAACTGGCTGAAATCCACCGTGCGCGCATCAATTCGCGGTGGTGTGCCTGTCTTGAGTCGCTCTACCCGAAAAGGCATTTCTCGCAGGCGCTGGGCCAGGGCAATGGAGGCGGGATCTCCGGCCCGACCACCACCGTGGTTCTCCAGGCCGATATGAATCTTGCCGCCCAGGAAAGTGCCCGTGGTCAGTACCACGTTAGGGGCGAAAAACCTGAGGCCCATCTGGGTGATGACCCCAGTGACCCGCTCTCCTTCGAGGATGATGTCGTCCACGGCCTGCTGAAAAATGTGCAGGTTCTCCTGGCTCTCGAGGATCTCGCGAATAGCATTCTTGTAAAGAATGCGATCGGCCTGGGCGCGCGTGGCGCGCACCGCAGGTCCTTTGCGTGCGTTCAGGGTACGAAACTGAATGCCTGCCCTGTCCGTGGCCCTGGCCATGGCGCCGCCCAGTGCATCAATCTCTTTAACCAGGTGGCTCTTGCCAATACCGCCGATCGCGGGATTGCAGGACATCTGGCCGAGAGTGTCGATGCTGTGGGTGAGCAACAACGTGCGACAGCCCATACGGGCAGCAGCGAGGCTGGCCTCGGTACCGGCGTGTCCACCACCGATGACGATCACGTCATACTGTTGTTGGCTGGCTGTCATTACTGTCACTGTTGTTGGCAGGGGGCGCGATTATACGGCCTGTTTCTTTCTCGATCAAAATTTGATCACTTACTTAATTTATTATTCTTATATATGTATATAGATAGTATATAAAGATAGTTATTGTAGTAATTATAGGGGCAGCCTAATTCTGTTGGTAAGCCCATAAAACCTTTTAAAAACAAATAGATATAACGATCATAAGTCCTGTAAAACGTCTGTTTTACGCGGTTGTAAGCTCTGCATTGGCTGAGGATAGAATCCTGTGCCCTGAGGATAAATTACCCTGGCTTGCCCCAGAGCCTACTTGTTCAGGTTTCGCCCACACCCAAGGCAATAGTTTTCCCCATAGGGAGATTGCCGGGGTTAAAGCTGTTGGCTGTCGGTGCACAAACTGTGGGCAAAGGGATTACTTGCCGATGCAAAAGCTGGAGAAAATCTCACCCAGTAGTTCATCATTGTGCATGGCGCCGGTGATGGTGCCGAGATAGTCATGACATAGACGCAGGTCTTCGGCCAGTAGTTCGCCCGCACCCTGCTCCTTGATTTGCCGACTGCCTTGTTCGAGTGCCCCGGCCGCCTGCTGCAGGGCCAGTAAGTGCCGGCGCCTGGCGATAAAGGTTTGTTCGCTATCGGCCTCAAAGCCCATTGCCTGTTTCAAATGATCGGACAGCAGATCCATGCCCGCCCCGGTCTTGGCCGACAGGGTGACAATGCTGCTGTCATCCCGATCTTCGCTTGCCGGGGAGTTGCCACTAAGGTCGCATTTGTTATGGATGATGGTGACCGGGATTGAAGCGGATAGCTGCTGTTGCAGTTCCGGCCAGATAGAGTCACTGTCTTTGTCGCGATCGGATTGGTCACAATCGTCCACCACCAGCAATATGCGGTCGGCACTCTGCATTTCTTCCCAGGCGCGCTTGATCCCTTCCTGTTCAATCGGGTCTACACTGTCGCGCAGGCCGGCGGTATCAACAATGTGTAGGGGCATACCGTCGATCTGTATATGTTCCCGCAATACATCTCGGGTGGTCCCTTCTATCGGTGTAACAATCGCCGACTCCTGGCCGCTGAGTGCATTGAGCAAGCTGGATTTGCCGGCATTGGGTCGACCGGCGATGACCAGCTTCATGCCATCGCGTAACAGGCTGCCCTGTCTGGCGGTAGCCATCACCTGCTTGAGCTGGGTGCTTATGGCTTCCAGCTTGTCCAACACCTGACCCTCTTCGATAAAGTCGATTTCCTCTTCCGGGAAATCAATCGCGGCTTCGACAAAGATGCGCAGCGACAGCACCTGGCCTAGCAGGGTTTCTATGGCACTGGAGAAGGCCCCTTGTAGGGAGCGGTTGGCGCTGCGGGCAGCACTTTCAGTACTCGCGTTAATCAGGTCGGCTACCGCTTCGGCCTGGGCCAGGTCCAGTTTGTCGTTGAGGAAGGCGCGTTGTGAGAACTCTCCCGCGGTAGCCAGACGTGCTCCCTGCTGGCAGCACAGCCGTAACAGCAGGTCTAATACCACCGGGCCGCCATGACCCTGTAGTTCAACCACGTCTTCCCCGGTAAAGGAGTGCGGTGCGGGAAAGAACAGGGCGATACCTGTATCCAGCGCGTCATCGGTTTGGGGGTCTGTAAACGCGCTGAAGCTGGCCTGTCTGCCTTCCAGCTGCTTTTGGCAGATGGCCTCGCCGATGGTAAGGGCTTTGGGGCCAGACAATCTGATAATGCCTATACCGCCCCGACCTGGAGCGGTGGCTATAGCCGCTATCGTATCGTCTGCCAGCTGAGCGTATTCAGTCATGGCAGTGCGACCGGCGTCAGGACTTCGCGCCAGCCTGTTCGATCTGACGGGTGATATACCACTGTTGGGCAATCGAGAGCAGGTTGTTGGTTACCCAGTACAGTACCAGTCCGGCCGGGAACCAGAGGAAGAAGAAGGTGAAGATAACCGGCATCCACTGCATAACCTTGGCCTGCATGGGGTCGGCCATCGGTGGGCTCAGTTTCTGCTGGAAGAACATACTGGCGCCCATAATGAGCGGCAGGATGAAGTAGGGATCCATTACCGACAGGTCGGTGATCCAGGCAAAGAAGGGTGCCTGGCGCAATTCCACACTTTCCATCAACACCCAGTAGAGCGCGATGAATACCGGCATCTGCACCAGTATTGGCAAGCAGCCGGCGAGCGGATTGATTTTTTCTTTTTTGTACAGGTCCATCATGGCCTGGGACTGCTTTTGCTTATCCTCGCCGTAGCGTTCCTTGATGGATGCCATCTGTGGCTGCACCCGCCGCATGTTGGCCATGGAGCGATAGCTGGTAGCGGAGAGTTTGAAAAATGCCGCCTTGATACAGACGGTCAGCAGGATAATTGCCACGCCCCAGTTACCGACCAGGTCGAAAATCTGGATCAGTAGCCAGAACAAGGGCTGGGCAATCCACCAGAGCCAGCCGTAGTCGACACTGAGGTCCAGGTATTCTGATATTTCCGCCAGGCGATACTGGTCTTTGGGTCCGGCATAAAAACGGGCTGAAATACTGCCCTGTTGTCCCGGGTCTACCACCAGCGCGGGTGATACGAAACCGCCGATATTAAAGCCGTTATTGGTTACGCGGGTGCTGTAACTGTGGGATAGCGCCTCGTCTGGAATCCAGGCGCTGAGAAAATAGTGCTGAATCATCGCGATCCAGCCACCGCTGACCTTTTGCTTGAAAGGCTTTTCGCGCATGTCTTCAAAGTCGAATTTTACAAAGCGCTCATCGGGCAAGGTGGTGGCCGTTCCCAGGAATGGCACCATGCCCATACCACTGGATTGTTCGGCCGAGGGATCCTGGCTGCCGTCGCGCTTGATCTGTCCAAACAGGTTGGCTTGCCAGCGTTCGCCGGTCTGGTTGTTAACCAGGTATTCGACATCAATCAGGTACTCGCCACGGTGCAGCGTGTAGCGCTTGATAATGTCCACCCCTGATGGCTTCGCCGGTGTCAGGTTGATGACAAGCGTGTCTTCATCATCTGCCAGGGAGTAGCTTGATTGCGTGCTGGTGAAGCGGGCGCGGCCGTCCGCATCGATACCATCCCTGCCTATAAGGCCACTCTGTGCGACATATACCCGGCGATCATTGTCTTCCAATAGCAGGAAAGGGACGTCCGGTGTGTTCAAGCGGGCCGGGTATCCGGGCAAGGCAACCTCGACAATATCGCCGCCACTAAGGTCGATGCGCAGGGTCATGGTGTCGCTACTCGCGCTAACCACCGCATTTGAACGGCTTGCAGCGGGTGCTGCTATCACTGCTTCCGGGGCCGCACTGATGACCGGGATGTCATCGGCATTGCTTTCGTCAGTGACCTCTACTATTGCAACGCTGGGCAGGTCTGGACTATCGGCGTTGGTAGTCTCTGGCAGTGCCTGGGCGGCTGTCCTGGCGGGAGGGGCAGTATGCTGCTGCTTGAAGTTGACCCACTCGGTGAGCAACATGAATGACAGCACGGCAATAACGCCGATCAGCAGTGAACGAATCAGATCCATAATCAGTCTTCAGGGATTAGTGGGTGGAGAGGGTACTGGATCACAGCCACCTTCATGCCAGGGATGGCATTTGCCAAGGCGCCGAACTGTGAGCAGGCTGCCTTTGAAAATACCGTGGGTGAGGATAGCTTCTTCTGCATAGGCGGAGCAGCTGGGATAAAAACGGCAGTGTTGACCCAGCAATGGGCTGATAAAAAACCGATATCCTTTGATCAGCAGGAGAATCAGTTTCTTCACGGGGTTGCCTTGCTGCTTAGCTTTAGCCATTGCTGCCGCAATATAGTGGAAAGCGAGTGGTTGTCCAAGAGGTCGGCTCCCTTCCTCGCCATGACGATCACGTCCATTCCCTGCCGGGATTCCGGGCACTGCCGGAAAAATTCCCTGGCAATGCGTTTAAAGCGGTTGCGCTGAACCGCGAGCCTGATATTTTTCTTGGCGACAATCAGACCGAGTCGATGGTGTCCCAGGTCATTACTGATCGCCAATAGCAGGAGGTGTTTGTGGGAGGCTTTGGTTTCCGCGCCGTCGAAGACGCGACTATAGGCACTGGCGTCGAGCAGACGGTCCTTTCGGGTAAAGGAAAAATCGTCCACTAGCACCGGGACCGGGCATTAAGCTGCCAGGCGCTTGCGACCTTTGGCGCGACGACGGTTGAGAACATGACGTCCACCCTTGGTTGCCATACGTGCGCGGAAACCGTGGGTGCGCTTGCGCTTGAGTACGCTGGGCTGGAATGTTCTTTTCATAGCGATAAATCCATTAGCAATGTTGTGAAAACCGTGCCGCTTGCCTCGCAGGCAACAGGTCTCCAGAAAAAGGGCGTGTATTCTAGTGAAATAGAGCTTGTCTTTCAATGCGTTAGACAGCTTTATTTATCAGGCCTTCAGAGCACCTTAAAGGCACAATGGGCGATGCTGGCTGCAGCCCGCGCGGGCCCTGCCCGGGCGCTATCATTCAACAAGTTGTGGGCTGGTTTACCACAAGTTATCCACAGGCTTTTACCCGTGAAAATAAATCCACCAAAAGAGCCTAAAAACACTGATAAAATAACGTAAGCAATTGATTTTAAAGAATAAAAAGCAAGTGTATATTTTTAGAAAATGTGTGGATAACTTTGGAAAGTGGGGTTAGAATGCTGACCATTCACGCGGTATCGGTGGAAAAAAAACAATCGACAAGAGGTGGGACCAGGCTGTGCAGTTGGGGGATGTTTTGGCTACAAACCCGGGTTTACAGGTTCACAGCAGGTTCTGGCGCTGACATGAAAGCTGGCATTTAAAGCAGCAACAGCGGCGCAGTCTCTCGACTCGAATAAAATAAAGGGTGTGTGCGGCTGCGGCCGTGCCGCGGATAATAAGCTCTCGGATACTGCAGCAGAGATCACGGTCTCTGTCTCAGGGAGCACTTGAGATTAAAGGGGTCTACCTTGCCGGAACTGGTATGGCAGCAATGTGTTGATTGCCTGCAAGAGGAGCTGCCTTCACAGCAGTTCAATACCTGGATCAAACCGCTCAAAGCTGAAACGGAAGGTGCCGAGTTGCACCTGTTTGCACCCAATCGCTTCGTAAAGGAGTGGGTCGGCGACAAGTTTCTGGAGCGTATCAGCGAACTGGTGCAGGAATTGAGTCCGCAATCCGCCTTCAATGTGGTGTTGGATATTGGTGCCCCACAGCAGCTCAATGGCCAGCGCCAAAGCCACGTGGATGCGGGCTTGAAGATGGCCGGCGCAGGTGCGGACACCGTGCGCTCACCGCGACAGGAGTTACCGGCTGCGGACCCGGCCAGAAACCCCGGTAGCGTAAGGCTGGTGCACACTACACAGCATTCTGCGCAGCCTTCAAACCTGATCGGCGGTGCGCGCCAGGTTGAGGTAGAAGGCGCTATCAAGCACCAGAATTACCTGGTCGATCACTATACCTTTGACAACTTTGTAGAGGGCAAGAGTAACCAACTGGCCCTGGCAGCGGCCGGGCAGGTGGCGGAAAACCCCGGGGGTTCATACAACCCCCTGTTCCTCTATGGTGGTGTTGGCCTGGGTAAAACCCACTTGATGCACGCGGTCGGTAATGCGCTGCTACACCGCAACCCGGAAGCAAAGGTGGTGTATCTGCACTCTGAGCGCTTTGTGGCTGACATGGTCAAGGCACTACAGCTCAATGCCATCAGCGACTTCAAGCGCTACTACCGGTCAGTGGACGCGCTACTGATTGATGACATACAGTTTTTTGCGGGCAAGGAGCGCTCCCAGGAGGAGTTCTTCCACACCTTCAACGCCCTGCTGGAAGGTGGCCAGCAAATGATATTGACCTGCGATCGCTACCCCAAGGAAATAGACGGCCTGGAGGAGCGGCTCAAGTCTCGCTTCGGCTGGGGTTTGACGGTCGCCGTGGAGCCGCCGGAGCTGGAAACCCGGGTCGCCATTTTGATGAAAAAGGCGGTACAGGCGCGTATTGATCTGCCGCCGGACGCGGCTTTCTTTATCGCCCAGAGAATTCGCTCAAATGTTCGAGAGCTAGAGGGGGCGCTTAAGCGCGTGATAGCGAGCGCTCACTTCACAGCCAAACCTATCGACGTTGACCTGATCAAGGAGAGCCTGAAGGACCTGTTGGCCCTGCAGGACAAGCAGGTCAGTCTGGACAACATTCAGCGCACGGTGGCGGAGTACTACAAGATCAAGGTGGCGGACCTTATGTCCAAGCGCCGCAGCCGCTCTGTCGCACGGCCACGCCAGGTTGCCATGTCATTGGCCAAGGAGCTGACCAACCACAGCCTGCCGGAGATCGGTGACAGCTTTGGTGGTCGCGATCATACAACGGTGTTGCATGCTTGCCGCAAGATCAAGGAACTGCGAGAAACCAACGCCGATATTCGGGAAGACTATAAAAACCTATTGCGCTCGCTGACTACCTGAGCGAGTTGATCACAGACACTTAGAAGGAAAGGATTTATATGAAATTCGCCATTTCACGGGATGCGCTGCTCAAGCCCCTGAACCTGGTTGCCGGCGTGGTGGAGCGCCGTCAAACACTACCCATCCTGGCAAACGTTATGTTGGTGCTTGATGGTGACTGGCTGTCTCTTACCGGCACAGACCTGGAAGTAGAGCTGGTCGGACGGGTCAAGCTGTCTGGTAGCGGAGACAAGGGAGAGGTGACAGTACCGGCGCGCAAGCTGGTCGATATCTGCAAGTCGCTGCCCGAAGGCTGTGAGATAGAGTTCAAGGTAGAGGAGGGTAAGGTAACGGTGCGCTCAGGGCGTAGCCGCTTCATCCTGTCTACCCTGCCGGCCGGTGAGTTCCCCAACGTAGAGGACAGCATTGGCACCCACAAGATCACCCTGTTGCAAGGCCAGTTGCGCCGCCTGATTGAGCGAACTTCCTTCGCCATGGCACAGCAGGACGTGCGTTATTACCTCAACGGCATGCTCTGGGAGCTGCAGCCTGACCGTTTGCGGGTGGTGGCTACAGACGGGCATCGCCTGGCCATGTGTACGCTGGACGCCGAGTTCCCGATTGAGGATACCAAGCAGGTCATTCTGCCGCGCAAGGGAGTGCTGGAGCTATCGCGCCTGTTGCACGACGAGGGAGCGGAAGTGGCCGTGGTCATTGGCAACAACCATATTCGCGCCACCACGGACGATTTCACCTTCACCTCCAAGTTGGTTGATGGCAAGTTCCCTGATTACGATCGCGTATTGCCGCGCAACCCAGACAAGACGGTGCTTGGCTCCCGTGATGAACTGCGGCAGGCGTTTACCCGTACCGCCATCCTCTCTAACGAGAAATACCGCGGCGTGCGGCTGATGTTGTCTGATGGCAGTGTGCAGATAGTCGCCAATAACCCGGAGCAGGAAGAGGCGGAAGAGGTCGTATCGGTTGACTACCAGGGCGGTAATCTCGAGATAGGCTTTAATGTCAGCTACTTGCTGGATGTGCTTGGCGTCTTGAGTAGCGACCAGGTCAAGCTGTCATTGTCCGATTCGAACAGCAGTGCCCTGCTGGAGGAGCCAGAGCATGGCGATTCTCTCTACGTCGTAATGCCGATGCGGCTCTAAGGGCCAGCAACTGCTGGAAGGCCGCATCGCATGGCGCTTTCACGTTTAGAAATAACTGGCGTCAGGAACCTGCAAGCCGTGGTTTCCAGGGATCTTGCGCGGGCCAACCTGTATTTCGGTGCCAATGGCAGCGGCAAGACCAGCATGCTGGAGAGCATCCATTTGCTGGGTATGGGGCGCTCCTTTCGCAGCAGCCAGATCAAATCAGTTATCACCCACAGTAATGAGCAGTGCACGGTGTTCGGTACGCTTACCGCGGCAGACGGCGGCCCTGGGCTTACGCTGGGCGTTAGTCGTGATCGCAAAGGTGCACTGGAAGCGAAAGTCGGTGGAGAGCGGGTGGGCGCCAGCTCAGAGCTTGCAGCCGCGCTACCTCTACAGTTAATTCACGCAGACAGCTTCAACCTGCTGGCGGGTGGGCCCACCCACAGGCGCCAGTTTATGGACTGGGGTGTGTTCCACGTGGAACATGGCTTTTATTCGAGCTGGCAACGCTTTCAGAGAGCGATTAAACAGCGCAATAGTCTGCTCCGCCGTGGTAAAATAAACGCTTCGGAAATTGGTGGTTGGAACCGGGAGCTGAGTGAGGCGGGGGAGCTGATAGATACTGCCCGCACGGCCTATTTGGCGCAGCTCGCACCCATATTTGACGAGATGATAACGCGACTCTCCCCGGCGCTGGAAAGCACCGAGCTGCGCTATCGTCGGGGGTGGGAAAAGACCGTTGGTCTCAACGAGGCGCTGGAGGCCACCCTGGACGCTGATTTGCAGCAAGGGTTTACCCATGTGGGACCGCAGCGTGCTGATATTCGTATTGTGAGTGGTGGCCATACTGCGGCGGAGGTGTTGTCCAGGGGCCAACAGAAGCTGGTGGTTTGTGCGCTGAAGCTGGCCCAGGGCCAGTTACTGACGCAGAAGAGGCAGGGGGAATGCGTCTACCTGGTGGACGATCTGCCGGCAGAGCTGGATGCTGAGCACTGCGCCCAGGTGGCCAGCGCGCTGCATGACATGCAGGCACAGGTCTTTGTGACCTGCGTAGATAAGAAAGAAATAGTCGCCGCATGGCCGGGGTCGGCTGCCGAGGATAGTGCCATGTTCCACGTGGAACATGGCCAGGTAACGCGAGTGGATTAATGCCCCGGATGCTTATATCGGGGCACAACAGACATTGAAACAAAGAGAGCACAATGAGCGAAGAGAATAGCTACGACTCATCCAGCATCAAGGTTCTTAAAGGCCTCGACGCTGTTCGTAAGCGCCCGGGTATGTATATCGGCGATACTGATGATGGCACCGGCTTGCACCACATGGTGTACGAGCTGGTTGATAACTCTATCGACGAGGCCCTGGCCGGACACTGCAGTATAGTGACTGTGGTTATTCACCCGGACGAGTCGGTATCGGTGGCCGATGATGGTCGTGGTATTCCCACGGAGATACACGAGGAGGGCGTGTCCGCCGCTGAGGTCATCATGACCGTGCTCCACGCGGGCGGTAAGTTTGATGACAACTCCTACAAAGTGTCTGGTGGTTTGCACGGTGTTGGCGTCTCGGTCGTAAATGCCCTGTCCGAGGACCTGGTTCTGACCATCCGCCGCGAGGGCAAGCTGTATGAGCAAAACTACCGTCATGGCGTTCCCGTGGCCCCGCTGGCCAGCGTAGGAGAGACAGAGTCTTCGGGTACCGAGGTGCGTTTCAAGCCCTCTGCCGAGACCTTCACCAACATTGAGTTTCACTTTGATATCCTGGCCAAGCGCCTGCGTGAGCTGGCCTTTTTGAACTCCGGTGTCGCCATCCAGCTGAGCGATGAGCGCAGCGGGCAGCAGGAAACCTACTGCTATGACGGCGGTCTCAGCGCCTTTGTGGACTATCTGAACCAGAACAAGAGCCCGCTCAACCGCGTCTTCCACTTCGACCTGACCCAGGACGATGGCATTGGTGTAGAGGTCGCACTGCAGTGGAATGACTCCTTCCAGGAGAACCTGTTCTGCTATACCAACAACATCAGCCAGCGAGATGGTGGTACCCACCTAGCCGGCTTCCGTGCAGCCCTGACCCGCAGTTTGAACAACTATATTGAAAAGGAAGGCGCGGGCAAAAATGCCAAGGTAGCGACGACCGGTGATGATGCCCGGGAAGGTTTGACCGCGGTGATTTCAGTGAAAGTACCCGACCCGAAGTTTTCTTCCCAGACCAAGGACAAGCTGGTGTCCTCTGAAGTTAAGACCGCCGTGGAGCAGGCGATGAACCAGCGCTTCGGTGACTACCTGATAGAAAACCCCATGGAAGCCAAGGCTGTCGTGGGCAAAATGCTGGACGCTGCCCGGGCCAGGGAAGCTGCCCGCAAGGCGCGGGAAATGACCCGACGCAAGGGCGCCCTGGACATCGCCGGTCTCCCCGGCAAACTGGCTGACTGCCAGGAGAAGGACCCCGCCTTGTCGGAAATCTATCTGGTAGAGGGTGATTCAGCGGGTGGCTCAGCCAAGCAGGGCCGCAATCGCAAGTACCAGGCGATTCTGCCCCTGAAGGGCAAGATTCTAAATGTGGAAAAAGCGCGCTTCGACAAGATGCTGGCCTCGGCCGAGGTAGGCACTATCGTAACCGCGCTGGGCTGTGGTATTGGCAAGGACGAGTTCAACGCAGATAAGTTGCGCTACCACAGCATTATCATCATGACAGACGCAGATGTTGACGGCTCTCACATTCGTACCCTGCTGCTCACGTTCTTCTTTCGCCAGATGCGCGAACTGCTGGAACGGGGCCATATCTTCATCGCCCAGCCGCCGCTATACAAGATCGCCAGGGGCAAGCAGCACCAGTACCTCAAGGATGATGCCGCTCTCAACGACTACCTTACGCAATCAGCACTGGACAGCGCCGCCCTGCATACCACAGCCGATGTGCCGCCAATAAGCGGTGAAGGCCTGGAAGGACTGGTTGTGGAATACCGGGCTGTGGCAGCCACCATAGAGCGTTTGAGCCGCCTTTATGCGGCGCCAGTGCTATGGGCCATGCTGGATTTGCCCACGTTGACCACCACCGACCTGGAGCAGGAAGATAAAGTAAACACCTGGTGTGGCGAGCTGCAGGAGCAGCTGGATCTAAACCCGGTTGATGGTCGCACGTATACCTGCGTGATTCGTAAAGACACCGAGCGCCAACTCTACTTCCCGGTGGTTAAGTTGTTGTCCCACGGCGTGGACAGCGAAACCGATTATCACCACGAATTCTTTGGTTCCAGTGAATATCGTAATCTGCGGGCCCTGGGCGAGAAACTGAATGGCCTGATCGAGGAAGACGGCTACATACAGCGCGGTGAAAAAACCCTGGCGACTCGCAACTTTGCCGAAGTACTGGATTGGCTAATGGCCGAAGCGGCCAAGGGCTACAGTATCCAGCGCTACAAGGGTCTGGGTGAAATGAACCCGGACCAGCTGTGGGAGACGACCATGGATCCTGAATCCCGGCGCATGCTGCAGGTCACTATTGAGGATGCCATAGCGGCAGACCAAATATTTACCACGCTAATGGGTGACCAGGTGGAACCGCGTCGCGACTTTATCGAGGACAACGCACTCTCGGTGGCGAACCTGGATGTGTAGCGAGTGTTCTCGTGTACGCGGCCGGAATGTTAAGTTGATTGAGGTATCCCGGCGCCTCCGGCCCGCCGTGATCAGCGGACATGACAATCAGCGTATTCTCGAGGCCGACCTGCGCGTCCACGGCGCGCAGCAGATCCGCCAGCGTGCGGTCCAGGCGCAGCAGGTTGTCTTCCGCTTCCAGGCTTGACGGCCCGAACACGTGGCCCACGTAGTCGGTGGACGAAAAGCTGACACTCAGGTAATCGGTCACCGCATCGACGCCCAACTGCTCTTCCGCGAGCGCCTCGAGTGCGAAGTCGAGCACCAGCCGATCACCCACAGGACTCAGCGTCAGCAAGGTGGTGAAGTAGGGGCTGGCCCCATCGCCGAAACCCAGGCCCAGCGGACCGGTCAGAGTGCGCGGATCACGGTCGGCGTGGTCACCCAGGCGCAGCGGGTTAGCCTCAAGTCGAATACAGCCCGGAACTCACTGCTCGGTGGCGCAGCCGGTTGGGCTTTGGCGCGCAACCAGTCCAGTGGTCGACAGGCGGCAGCGGCCCTGGGTGGAGCCGCCCTGGCGGGAGGCGCCACGAGTCGTTCCCAGGGCGACAACATGGCTATGCAGTACACCATTCAGAGTGCGGGATCGGCAGTCCAGGTGATTACGGACCAGACCGAGATTCGCATTGGGGATTGTGTGACTGTAGAGGAAACCAGCAACGGAGCGAATGTGCGCCGTGCTGATCCAGCTATGTGCAAGGCCTCACCGCAGGTGCTGGAGAAAGTAAAAGGCGAAATGCAGGAAGAAGCCAACGAGTGTAACCAGGCTAAACAACGGTTGATTAATGCCAAGACCAAGGAAGAGGTCGATGTGGCGCGTCAGGTGGTGGAGATTCTCTGTAACGACTGACGCTCCACATATCAGGTTCCAGCGGGGTCTGCGTTTCAGTCGCCGTGTACGTTGTCACGTAAATACGCCTTACAAATACTTTCCAGGGCCGCACCGTTATGCTCTGTTTGCAGTTTGGCCTTCGCGTGTTCAAGTGCCTGATTAACAGCTGTTTCTTGCTCTGGATAGAGTTTGAACTGACGGATATATTCTGTATCCAAAGAAGAAGCCTCAGTAACCAGGGGAGGCCTGGCATCTTTGTCCTCGACAGCATCTTCCCCACTACTGTCATGCGCTGAGCTGTCCACCTGAGTGGACAGTTCAGCCATGGCGGCTGCGTTACCGACTTCCTGTTTGATGTATTTTTTTAATTCCTCGACGTTTTTATCGGCAGCCACATTGATCCATTCATCCGCATTGGCTTTGGTCAGGTGTTTGGCGAACCAGCGAATCTTTGTCCAGCCGATATGCTTAATATCATTCCATAATACGCCGGACTCAGTCAGGCAGGAGTATATTTTGATGTAATCATAGGCTGTCGAACGTGACAAACCTGCGTCCTCTTCAACCATCACCTTGAAGGACTGATACCCATAGTCTTTGAACCAGTTATTCTCGTTGATGGTCTTCAGTATCCCACCCAGAAGGAATACGCTGAAGCCTCCATAATTGCTCAACTCTTTGGCAGACAGCTGTGCTGCATCCATATCAAGATCGCCCACGAATTGTCTTACCTGTTGTATGTGGTCACCCCCCCCTCCCTTTGAAGGCACTATTCCGGTAAGTTTTTCGAAAACCAACAATTCGTTATCGGCTTTAACTTTTGTTTTCATCACAAGCTCTCTCGAGTTCAAGCTGTAACTGGCAGGAATTTCGTATCCGCCCACGCACAGCCACAGTGCGGCTCATTCAGACTCACTCGTACCCTCTGTCACCGTACCAGGTGGAAAACTCCTCGACGCCTGGAACGTCAATCGCATTGATCCGGGCATCGACGGGCACCTGCACCACCGCCGGCCTGCCTGCGGCCAGAGCACGTTCAATGGCGGGCGCGATGTCTTCACGTCGATCTACGTATTCACCGTGCGCACCATAGCCCTCGGCGATCTTGTCGAATCGGACCTGGTCTCCCCATCGGGCCTCGGTGTAGGTGGAGTCTTCACCGAAGGCGGCATTGTAGACCTTGACCTCGAGGCCCCAGGCGTAGTCGCATCCAACGATGAACACGATAGGCAGATTCTTGCGCACCGCTGTTTCCAGCTCGGAAATATGGAACTGGAAAGCTGAATCGCCACTGACCACGATGACCCGACGTGTGTCACCGACGGCCAGCTGGGCCCCTATGGCATGTGGAATGCCTGTACCCAGGTGGCCGAAGTTTTGCGACCAGTGAATATCTGAGGAGGCTGTAGTGCTGTAGGCCATGTGCCACAGGGAAATCGCGCCGCCGTCCCGAATCAACACCGGATCCAGTGGTAATGCAGTGGATATCTCGCGCATCAGGTGCGCCGGATGCACCGGTGTTGTACTCGGTGCGGATTCGGCGGCGGCAGCCGTGTCATCATGCAATTGCGCTTGGAGTGCCTTGAAATTGTTTGGCAAGCGTTGCTCAACTGATCGCGTCCTCAACTCAGCAGACAGTTGCGGCACCACGTCCCTCAGGTCCCCCACCAGCGGAACATCGATGGGACGGTTTGCGCCAATCGCAGTGGCGTCGCGTTCTATGTAGATCCACTTGCGGTCGGTACGACCAGCGTCCCAGTGTCGTTTCGTGCCGTAGTGCAGCGGTTCACCTATCTCGGTGCCCACGGCCAGTACCACATCGGCTTCACTGATGGCTTGATTGGCCGCCGGTGTGGCATAGGGGGCGGTAACATCCAGCACCTGCAGCAGGCGTGAAGATGCACCCGGCGTTGCGATCACCGGGCACTGCATCAATGCGGCGAGCTCGTTGAGTTCAGTTTGGGCCCTGGAAACAAAAACCCCGTTGCCTACCAGCAGCACCGGCTGATTTGCGTGCTCCAGCAGTGAGACTGCTCGCTCGATGGAATCGGCATCCGCGCGCTGGTGCTGGATGCGGTATTGGCAGATTTCCTTGAGCGGCCCGAATGGGTGCGATGTGCTGGCATATTCTTGCGGGTACTCAATGTATACCGGGCCGGGCTTCCCCGATGACAGCTGACGGAACGCTTCGTGGAAGATATCGTCCACGTGGTCGGCGTGTTCGATGACGCCGACAAACTTCATAGCCTCTTCAAAGTAACGCGGTTGCCGGGTGTATTGAAAGTGGCCGCGCCTTACCTGTTGGTCGAAGTATCTTTCGCGCTGGCCAGCTATGAAAATCGTCGGGATGTTCTCTTTAGCTGCGGCAATGGCGGCCGGCGCCAGGTTGGCCACGCCTGGCCCCTGGTTGCCCACAATGACGCCTGGCTTGCCCGTAAGCCGATACAGCCCATCGGCCATGAAGGCTCCTGCAGCTTCATGATGTGGTGCGACGACTTGCCAACCGCGTTGCTCTGCAAGCGTAAACATCAGAACGAAGCTGGGGTCGGGGATGCCAAACAGTGTGTCTATCCCTTCCTGTTCCAGCAGATTGAGTATGCGTTCGGGAATGAGGGTTTCAGTTGCTTGCGAGCTCATGTTTGTTTCTCCACTTGAATATGTTCGGCGCCTTGGTGGTAAGCCTTTATTGGGCGGGTCGAGGGCTGAGGGCCCTGTCTACTTCAGGCATAGCCCATTTTTTCGGCGGCGCTCATTGTCAGCTTGCGGGTGAGACGCGGTGAAATTCTTTTCATGATCGCTGTCAGCCTCGCACCGGCGCCGGTATGAGTGTGTGCTCGACCGGTTTGCACGGCTTTGAGTATGGCCCCGGCGACCACCCGCGGGTTGCTCCCGTTCGCCTGGTAGTACTGGGACAGGCGCTGTGCCTGCTTTGCTCCATCAGGGTTATATGATTGGGCTTGTGCGATCGGTGTATTGATGACCCCCGGATGGACACAGCTCACCCCGATGTCAGAGTGGTGCAACTCCATGGCGATGACTTCTGTGAGGCCATGTACGGCGAATTTTGAAGCGGCGTAGGCCGACATATTCGGGGCCGGGGAAATTGAAGCCATGGAAGCCACGTTGGCCAGGTGCCGCGGCTCGCCCGCCTCCTGCATTCGCGGCAGAAAGGCCCGGCAACCATTAAGCACTCCCCAGAAATTGACATCCATTACCTTGCGGACTTCCTCAATCGGTGTATTGAGGAAGCTGCCCAGCGCGCCGATACCGGCATTGTTGATCAGTACATGCGGAACTCCAATTCGCTCACATACGGTTTGAGCTACCTGTTCGAACTGCTGCTGATCTGAAACATCCAGGGCGATGGGGTGAACCTCCCTGGTTAAGCACCGCACATTGTTAACCGTATCCTGGAGCAACTGCTCACTCAGGTCTGCGAGTACCAGACGACAACCCTGCTCGGCAAAAACCCGCGCCGTCGCAGCGCCGATTCCAGAGGCCGCGCCGGTGATAAAAACAAGCTTGTTTTCCAGTTGCGGGATCGCCATTAAAAATTCCTTCAGAAGCCAGAACGGCCACCCATACTAGCGCCACCCGGTGGCCACAGCACAGCGCCGGGGCGGCCCATTTAGTTTGAAATTCGGACAGGGTGTGACTGGCGTGAACGAAAGGGATGCTGGCGGCGGTCTAGTTAAGGTTCCGAGCGCGATAGTCCGAAGGGGACATACTCTGCCAGCGCCTGAACGCCTGAGAAAAGTTCTGGGCGTCACTGAAGCCGCAGTGCTCGGCGATTTGCTGGATGTTCATATCGGTCGTCAGTAGAAAATCCAGTGCGACCTGTTGGCGCTCTGCATCCAGTAACGCCTGAAAGCTGGTGTTTTTATCTTTCAGCCTGCGACGCAGGGTTCGGGAGGACATGGCGAGGCGGCTGGCAACCTGCTCCAGGCTGGGAAAGCGGTCTTTCTCGCGGCGCATATTCAGCTTTACCTCACTGATGATGTCACCGCCGGAGGAGAGTTTTCTTTGCAGGTTATCACGCAGGGAGGCAAGCACCTCCTTTACCTGGGGGTCGTAGGTGTTGATTTCCCGATCGAGTAGGTCGGCACTGTGGTGTAATTCGCAGGTGGGTTGGGAGAACAGCACTGGACAGGCGAAAATATCCTGGTAACGGCGATGGTATGCGGGCCTGGGGTAGTCGAGCAATACCTTCACGGGTTTGGCATCGCTGCCACAAAGCTCTTCGGCATGAGCCTGTATCGTGGCCAGGCCTCGTTCAATGATGAAGCGATGCAGTTCGGCATCAAATTCCGAAGTGGATGCCGTGTGTAATAGCAGTCCACCTGCCTCCTCAATATGCCAGTCTGCTAGCGTGTAGTAGAAGGACTGGTTCCTATAGCTCTCGCCGAGAGCCTCGCGCACCGTGCGGGCGGCGACCTGCACCATGCCATAGGGCCCCGTGTCGGATAGTCCGGTAATCCAGCCAATTTCAAGGCCCAGGCCGTTGTGTTGGGAGCAGGCGAGAGCGTTTCGGTAAAAAGTCCGCGCCTGCTCCGCGCTGATCAGGTGATAGGAATCCTCAATCTCGGCGCGATTTAACTCTGTGCCGGCAAGCAGGGCATGCTCGTCGATACCCAGCTCGAGCATGTAAGCCAGCACTTTACGCAGTGTCAGGCTATAGATTTGCCGATGAGCGGGACTCATCGGTTGCTAGCGACCAGCCATAGGTTACTTCCACATTTTCCATCACTTCGCTGGCAAGCCCTTGTTTATCGAGGTCCTGAGCCTGGCCTCAGCGCTTTGAGCGCCAGTATAAGGCCTTTGCTCAGGGTTCGGAAACAGCCTTTTGGCGAGAGCAGAACGGTGTCAGTGTCGTAGTGGAGGTGCTGGTTGCCGGCTTGAAGTCCGGGCGGGTGGGAACTGTAGGGGAGGGACGGGATGGATCCCGCCCCTCCTGGACAGATTATCTAAAAGCGGTAGGCGGCCTGGATGGCGACCGTGCGAGGCCGCGCCATATAGCCGGAGTAGGCAGGTGCTCCAAGGCTTCCAGACAAGGGCGTGTCGACCGAGAAGGTATTGATATCTTCGTCGGTCAGGTTCTTGCCTACCACTGCGAGGGTCCAGGAAGCTGTTTCCAGGGCCACTCGTGCGTTGACCTTGGTATAAGAGCCCTGCTCAAGATCGTCGTTGAGGGTTACTTCAACATATTGATCGTCGACCCAGTTTACGTCCACATTGGCACGAAGGTCTATGGCAGAGGTCACGCTGGTGACATATTCCAGCGACGTGCTGGCGGACCACTCGGGGCTGAAAACGTTCGTTTCACCGGAATAGTCACACAATTCCTGGCCCGTCAGCAGGGTTGTTATGGAGGAACAGGTGCCATCCTTGTAGCTGTCGAACTCAAAATCAAGGTAGGCGGCTGCAAATGTCCAGGTCAGGCCATCAGTAAGAAGCCAGCGCCCGTCGACCTCGACCCCCTGGGAGGTCGCTTCGGCCGCATTGCCCACGGCGAAGCCGAGTGTGCCATCGAACTGGCTGACCTGCAGATCATCGTATTCGCTGCGGAATAGGGAAATATTCAGGTCGAGGCGATTGTCCAGCAGACGACTCTTGGCACCGATCTCGTAGGCCAGTACGGTCTCGTCGTCATACTCTAAGTTTGCGGCCCGGTTGCCCCTGGCATCAAATCCACCGGCCTTGAAGCCCGTTGACACCGAGGCATACAGCATCGTCTCTTCGGTGACGTCCCATTCGAAGATACCCGTGGGGGTGAACGAGTCCTCACCGCGCTTTTCGTTCAAGTCGTGGATGGGAAAAGCGCCATTGGTCGCTTCGCCCAGGTTGGCAAAATCCACACCGAACACGGCGCTACCGGTTGCCGCCTGTACGATGTCCAGCTCGTTGGTCAGTGTGTTGAAGACGTCCAGGCGGCGGCGCGCGGTTTTCTGCTCATCGGTATAACGAGCGCCGAGGGTAAGGCGCGTAACGTCGCTGATGTTCCAGGTGGCCTGGGCAAAAACCGCCCAGGTTTCACTGTCGCCTTTATAGCGCCGCTCATTGCGCAGGTTACTCAGAACGCCGAGCGCGCTGAGACTGGGGTCACCGGTGGCGTCACCAAGAACGCCCAGCGCCGACCAGAGGCTCTCGCCGTCAACCCTGAAATCCGAGCGATACTTCAGATCCCAATCCTGGTAGTAAGCGCCAGCGATCCAGTCGATGGTCTGTCCACCGGGAGAGGTCAGCCGAATCTCCTGGCTGAACTGGTCGTAATCCTCGCCGGCTTTGGATGTATAAGCATCAATTCCGGTGAGGTCATTGTTAAGCTTGAGATCCTGATCGTATTCGACATAACCGGTGACACTGGTCAGTGTGAACTGGTCGAACTCCCAGTTGACGGTGAGCGTTGCGTTGTCCACGTCGGTATCGACGTGCTCGTTCAGGTTGCTGCCGCGTTTGAAATTCTGGCGTCCATCGTCGCTACCGACGTCCTGTCCGACCAGGCCGCCAACCGTTTCAGCAATCTGCGGGTAGGTGAGGCCAAAAAATCCGCTTGTGGCGTCCGGGTTGGTATAGGTGAAGAGGATTTCTTCAGGGCGGCCATCGAGATCGTACTGGCTCTGCTCAACTTTCAGCGTGGCATCGGCCCGCTCTCCCATGTCCCATGCAAGCACACCTCGCCAGGCGAATTCGTCGCGCGCGGGATCATCGTCACCTGTGAGAAGGTTATCCATGTAGCCATCTTCTTCCAGGTAGCGCAGCGCCAGGCGGCCGCGCAGCTTGTCAGAAATCGGGCCGCTGATCACGCCCTCGACACGCTTGGCTTCATATTCGAACTCGTACTCGGCCAGGACGTTGGCCTCGAACTCATCAGAGGGCTTGTTGGTCACCATCGACAAGGCGCCGGCGATGCTGTTTTTGCCAAAAAGCACATTCTGTGGGCCACGCAGAACTTCTATCCGTGACAAATCCATGAAGGGCGCGCCTGCCAGGGGCGAACGCCCCATGGCAATGTCGTCGACATAGGTCACCACGGATTGCTCGAAGCCCTGGTTGATCCCCGAGCTGATACCGCGGATCACCAGGTAGTTGGACAGCGGAGTTTCCGCCTTGTTGAAGTTCGGAACGTAACCGCTGAGGTCAGACAGGTCCATGATGCCCGCTTCGGTCATCTTGTCGCCGCTGATGGCGCTAACGGACAGGGGCACATCGCTCAGCGATTGGGCGCGTTTCTGGGCGGTGACCACAACTTCTTCAAGTTGCGGCGCTTGCTGGGCGTAAGCATTGATGTTGATTGCGCAGGCCAAGGCTGTGAAAGCAAGGGGGGCTACTCGGGGCCTGACCGCAAGCATGGGTTGCAGCTTGTTCATTGTTATGTCCTGTGTGCGGGTGATTTCTGTGAATCTGGCAGGGCAGTTTATCGCCAGATATCAGCCCGGCTGATAGGCAATCAGGACAACCATGGATGAATTGCGGCCACCGGTCGGGACGGGTGGCCTGGGGTAGTGCCAGGGATTAGCACAGACCTGTACCTGTAACTGGGACGCTTTGTTGGTCCCAGCGGCGCTAAAAATCGATTCCGGGCTCGATAAGCACCTTGCAATGATCGTTGGGCTTCATTAACTCCGCAAAAACTTGCGGAGTTTCATCGAGGCCAACCGACTGGGTGATAAGCTTGTCTGTGGAAACCCTGCCGGCGCTGATCATGCGCACGATAAAATCGAAATCCGGCAACTCGTAACCGAAAGAAAAGGTCATGCGGACCTTTTTCTGCGCTGCGGCCAGTGAACTGATTGGTTCCTCTTGCATCGACGCCCCCAGCACCACAATATGGGCTCCAGCAGGTGCCATTTCGACCAGGCCCTTCAGCATGGGCCTGCCCACGCACTCCACGATGGCATCCGGGGTCTGCCCGGTAGCTTCGAGGAAGGCCTGCACAGGGTCCGGGTTTTCTTTTGCGTTAATAGTCATGGTTGCACCGACTGCTTTGGCGCGCTCCAGCCGTGAGTTCTCCAGGTCGGAGATACCGATATTCTCAGCGCCAAAAAAGCGTGCCCACTTGGCCACGGCTATGCCGATGATGCCCGCGCCGATTACCAGCACATTGCCCCCCATGGGGAGTTTGCAGTCCTTGATCGCGGTCAGGCCCACTGCCAGGGGTTCTACCAGCGCAGCCTGGCGGTCATCTATGTCTTCGGGAATCTTGATCGTGAGGGCAGAGTGGGTCAGTACGTATTCCGCATAAGCACCATCGCGAGTGAACCCGATCGATTCAAGCTTCTCGCACTGCTCTGGTTGGCCACGTTCACAGGCCGGGCATTGTCCACAGAGCATGGCGCCCAGTGCTATGACTCGATCGCCGACTTTCCAGTCGCCTATCGCACCGTCTCCAATCGCTTCTACGGACCCTGAAAATTCGTGGCCGAAAACGATGTTCTCTTCTGTCAGCGATGTCTTGTAGGCATGCAGGTCAGAGCCGCAGATACCACAGGCAGACACCTTGAGCAGCAGTTGTCCCGGACCTGGAACCGGCACTGCCAGCTCGCGCAGGGCCAGAGGTTTGTCAGAACCCTCAAAAACGATCGCTTTCATATTCATGCTGCTGGACTCCTTGATATCCGATTATTGAACCGACGTTAGCATAGTATAAGCGGGCACGCGCGGCATTGTGCTTATCCGAGGTCAGTCTGGGCTCCGCCCTGGTGGGGTTCCCTCGCAGTGGCCAGAATAATCAACTGGTCACCGCGCTCGATTTGCCAACGCTTGGTACGATCGGGATTTAATTCTGGTTCATTATCTGCAGGCAGCAATCCCAATGCGATTTCACCCCGACCCCGGGCGGCCATGGCCAGCTCATCGAAACCTACCGGCTCTGCATAGTCGTCCGGTGACAGCTTTTTCAGTTCAATCTGTGGGCCGCCGACCCGCGACAACTCGGCAAAGAGGCTGGCCAACTCCCGGCGCAGCGCAATCTGTGACAAGAGAAAACTGATAATCTGGGGGCTGACGAGCACGTCATCGCGTTCAGTATCAAACAGGAAAGAGTTCTCCTGCTCCCGCAATTCTACAAATACACCGGGGCGCTGCTCCTGTGCCGCGAGAATTTCCTGCAGCGAGAGATAAGCGGTAATGGTTGCGGCGTCGGCATGCGCCTCGTTACCCATTCTGGCCCGCGCCAGGATAATAATGTGGTCGTACTGCCCTGGCTCCAGCTCGGCCAGTATAACGGGATCGAGAAAGTTCGCCTGGACCTGCCTGAAACTGTTTTCCGGGAGATCGCCGTACCTGGCAAGTGCTTCCTCCCTGTCTTCCAGCGGTGTTAAGCCAATCACATCGATGCGCCCGCTGTCCTGGGAGAGCTCGCGCAGTAGCGCCGGCACCTTTCTGCTCCAGCCGAGAATGAGAATCCTGCGGCTTTCTGTCATAGCGGCAGGCGGGACCTTCGATACGTCTTGCGGGGCCGGCAAAGAGCGGCTCCAGTCCGCTTCGGTACAGTCGGCGTAACTGGCGGCAATAAACACCACCATGTCGCCCGGGTTCACAACCGTGCCGGCATCCGGGTTCAGCACAGGTCGGCTCTCGCCCGCCGGAATCAGGCCGATGGGTACCGCTCGGGAGTACGCTGCCAGGACCTCTGCAAACTCCTTGGCGGCGTCTGTTTTCAGGTGCGAAACATAAAGGGTGTTGCCCTCATTGATGCTGAGCAGTTGCGAAAAAACGGACCACAATCCGGGTTGGCGCACACTTCGTGCGATCAGGCGTGAGGCGATCTGGTCGACTGCCAGTATTTCCGTGTCGCCGCCATAGGCCCGCTTCGCCACCGAAGTGCGGTTTACATCGTAGAGCGCAGCGACGGCCAGCGGTCGCGAATTTTCGACAGCTCTTGTGTGCCGTGAGATCGACAGCAATGTCTTAAGGGTGTCGGCATCGGCGACCCCGGGTGAACGACTGCTGAAATCTTCGCCGGGAAGAATAATCGCGGCTGCGTCATCAAAAGACACCCGCTCGAGATGGTCGAACTTGAGCGGTGAGCCTTTGCGGAGCAGCACTTGCCGGTCATCCCAGAGCTCTCCCATTTGTTCCTTGAAATTATTAATAAAAGATCGATCGACCGCTTCATCCATCACCACGATGTACAACTCCTTGGTATCGCGGGCTTGCAGAAATCGTGTCAATCGACCCCGGGTGCGCAACATTTCGCGCGCGATAGTGGGTGTGCGATGGGTATAGCCCAGGATCAGTACGTGATTTTTCAGATGCAGGGGGCGAATCCCTGATTCAATCCGTTCAATCAACTCGTTCATCCACTGGGTCAGGATGGCAATGAGCAAGCCCAGGAAAAGTAAGTAACCGAGTACCGTTACCATGGTGGATACGCTGCGGCCTACCACGCCCTCGTCATCTCCCAGGTAGCCCGGGTCGGTCAGTCGCAGAAAAGCCCACCAGACTGAGTCGCTGAGGTTTTTGAAGTTGGGGTCGAACTGCCACACCAACAGCCCGCCGACCAGGGCCACAGCAATTACGACAAGTGCGGCAAAGATCAGGCGGTAGTGCAATCCACGCAACAGCAGGCGATCAAAAGCCAGCCGCAATCCGTCGAGCCTTGATATTCCCCTGGGCCGGACTGCTCGGGTGTCTTTCATGGCAATGCATCCTTATCGACCAGTACGAGTGTATTCTGGCCCAGATTTGCACCCACATCTACAACAGTATCGATACCTTGAAATATTCGGTGGATGCCAACTCTGGTGTAGACTATTCGCAGGCAAATACAGGAGATATCTGCTCCATGCACAACGTCCTGAAACACTTCAAGAATCTGGCACTTGCACACATGCTAGCGGCCTGCGTTGCGAATGCGCAGGCCACCAACTATAACGATCAGCCGCTGCGACCGCTGGACACGTCCAGCCCCCGGGCGACAATCGAGGGATTTCTCGAGCACGCTGAATCTGGCCATGAGGCTCAGCAAACAGGAGATGCCAACACCCTGCAAGTAGCCTTTGATCTTACCAGGGAGGCCTTGGACTTCTCTCAGACGGCCGGCGGCCAGCGCTGGGCCGAGCAGATCCATCGTGTCGTGTTGCTCAAGGAGGTACTGGATCGACTTCCCCCGGAATATATCGAACAAGCTCCCGGAGCGGCAGATACCCAGCGGCTGCAAAAGGGCAGCTGGCAGATCCCCAATACCCGTATCAAGCTGCTACGCCAGGATTCCGGTATTCGCGCGGGTGAGTGGCTGTTTTCCGCGGATACAGTCGCCAAGCTGCATCACTACTTTCGGCGCAGCAAGCACCTGCCGATTCTCTCAGGCAGTACCGAGGGACTCTACGCTACCATGATAGAAAACCAGGTTTCGGCCAGGGTCGCGACCCGGGTGCGCAGTCAGCTCAGACCCGTGGAGGCCTTAAGTCCACGCGCTGTTGTAGACCAATTCCTGTTCCATGTGAACAATGCCTATGACCTGGTGCGCGAGGTCGACGAAGCTATTGAGGCAGACCCACCGTTAATGTCCGAGGAGCAGGCCATCGAGGCCGCCGAGTCAGCCACGCTCAGTATGAGTCGCGCGATGGAGTTGATCGACCTTAGCAACGTGGCGGCAAGGGTCCGTGTGGACGTGGGGCTGGAAGTCGCCTTGATGTTGAAGGAGGTTCTCGACCGCTCGCCCCTGCCACCGATTGCCTCCATTCCCGGTGAGCAGGCGGCTTTGCTGGCCGGGGGGACAGAAGGATTACGGTGGTTGTTTCCCCACACCGGTATTGAAATCACTCGCCTGAACAAGGGTCAGGAGCCCGAGCAATATCGATTCAGTGCCTATACGGTGGGCAATATTATCGACTTTTATACCAAGGTAGAGGAGCTGCCTTACCGGGGCGAAACCAGTCGTTACAAGGGCGAGGAAAACGTCAATCAAGAAGATTATCTCGCCGCCCAGGTTTCGCCGGGTTTCTATGATCGTTACATCACTACCCCGGGAACGCTGGTTCCGTCGCTGTCTGCCCTGTGGCCGTTGGTCGATAGCCTGCCGGAGCTAAGCCATGAAACCTATATGGGCCAGACTTACTGGCAGTGGGCGGCTCTGGCACTGAGCATCGTCTTCCTGCTGGTGGCCTATTGGTTGCTGCGGAAACTGTCGATGCATGTGGAGTCCAGGTTAGGCGAAGATTTGTTGAGGTGGTTGAAAGTCGTTCCGCCCCTGATCCTGGCTTTACTGGTAACGCTAGCGGCCGATTTTCTTGAATACGAGGTCAACCTCACGGCCTGGGTCAATATCTATATGCTTGCCGCAGCCACCGCGGTCACCTACTTCCTGGTTTCCCTGGCCATATACAGATTGGCACCAGCACTACTCGCTACACTGTTTGCAGACCTGAGAGCCGTCGATGAAAGGTTTGAGAATATTGTCCAGGCGACCGGAACGGGACTGGGTTTTGTAATTGCAGTTGTAGTTTTTGTCTATGGTATTAGGGATCTTGGCTTCGACGTTTTACCGCTTATGGCCGGTCTGGGAGTCGGCGGCCTGGCCGTCGCCCTGGCGATCAGGCCGACGCTGGAGAACATCATCGGCGGGGTGATTCTCTACGCGGACCGGCCAGTCCATGTCGGAGACTACTGCACCTTCGGGGACCAGAGTGGCGTGGTCGAGCGAATCGGCGTCCGCTCGACGCGTATTCGCGCCCGCAACCGCACATTGATAACCATACCCAACGGGGCGTTTGTCGACATGCAGATCACCAACTGGGCGGCCTGCGAAACCATGCAGATCAAAACCATAATCGGGGTCCGCTACGAAACAACGTCAGAGCAGTTGCGCTGGCTCCTGGCCCGTATGCGAAAAATTTGCCTGGCCCATCCAAAAATCGAGACCAACACCCTGCGTATTCGATTTGCCGGCTTCGGCGCCTCTTCACTGGATATCGCGGTACGGGTGTATGTGCGTACAACCGATTGGAATGAGTATTTTGCTGTGCAGGAAGACCTGTGGTTGCGTTTTATGGACGCTATCGCTGAGGGCGGGAGTTCTATTGCCTTCCCATCGACCACGGTGTACATGGGCGAAGACAGCGGTCTGGACAGCGAGGCGTCCGCGCGGGCCGAGACGGAAGTTGCTGCCTGGCGTGAATCCGAACAATTACCCTTCCCGCTGACGCCAGAGAAACTGGCGAACGAAGTAGTGGACACCCTGGATTACCCCCCCAAAGGGGCGGGCGGTAGAGACCACAAACATCCCAAGGGAGCCCAGCCGTCTCCGCCAGCGCGAGACCCCTCGGTTCCCCCGGGGCATTTCGAATGACTTGGCTTAACCGCTGCGCGGCATCGTTTTACGCTGGTGTGGCTGAGTCGGGCGCAGCTTGTTCGTAATCAGGAAGCATGGCCAGAACGACGATCTGGTCTTCGCTGGAAAATCGCCGCTGCTGCAGGCGTTCCGGGTTAAGCTCCAGGTGCGGGCCGTCAGCATGGACCTGGTACAGCCCGACCGCGATTTCGCCGCGCTCGTGAGCAATACGCTGTAAGTCTGAGAAGCATGCTGTCTCATCGCTTGAAACGTAGACCGCCGCGTTAATCAGCAACAATTCCGGACCGCCGGGGCTGGATAGACCGGCGAAGACGCTGGCAAGCTCTCGTCGCAGCGCTACATGAGACAGCACAAAGCCGACAATCCTGGCACTGTCGAGGATGTCATCGCGGGCATCGGTAAACAGGTGTTCGTTCGCGGCACTCAGGATTTCGAATAGCAGATGTGGCCGCCGAACCTGGCCCTTGAGAACCTCATGTAGCAATAGCTGCGTCATTACTGCTGATGCATCGACACTCTCCCGATTGCCCAACTGTTGCCTGGCAGCGACTACCACTGCGTCAAATGCTGCAGGGTCCAAGTCCTCGAGAACTTCGCGCACGAGAAAGTCCTTCTCAATAAACTCAACAGTGCTGGCATCTATGGTCTTCTCGCCAGTGCCCAGGCGTTCCCGCCACAATTGCCCGCAATCCGGATCGACGATAGTGATGCTCAGGCCGCGCGGCGTGTAGTAGTTAAGATGGTCGAGCAGAGAGCGAACCTTGCGGTTCCAACCCAGGATCAACAACCGCCGCGGTGATCTCCCCAGCGGGTACTGGCGTTTAGCAGTTCTCTGCGGCAGGACTTGCTCTTCTGGCCCGGGCACGCAATCTGACAGTGACCGGGCGATCATAACAAGCAGGTCCCCAGTACCCAGCAGCTTTTCGGGTTCTGGCAATAACTCGACATTGTTGCTGCCCTGGCGAATTAAGCCGATGACAATTGCGCGAGGAAAACCCTGCTGGATAACACCCAGGGCCTGTCCAGAGAACTCAGGGCAGCCTCTAACATACACGTCGTTGCCCCGGTCCATGTCCAAAAGTTCTCGATAGACACGCCCCAGGCCAGGCTGATAGACGCAGGTGGCAATGAGGCGGCTGACAATTTCGTCAACGGCTACCGGTTGTGTCGCTTCGCCATAGGCCTGCTGTGCTAATTCCGCTCGGCCAATATTGTGCAGCCCTGTGACTGCCAGTGGGTTCTGGTCATTATTGCGCCCAAGCGCCGTCGAAATTGAAAGCAGCGACTTTACGGATTCCGCGTCTACGATGTCGGGGTTGGCTTCGGAGAAATCAGGGCCGGGCAGGATAATGACTGCGGCCCGATCAAAACCAGCCCGGGCTAAATCATCCAGGCGTTGCGTGGATCCGGTACGTAATAGTACCTGTCGGTCACTCCAAAGAGATCCCAGCTTATCGCGCAATTCCAGCCGCCGCGCGTCGCTCACCTCCTGGGCCAATATCACGATGGTCAGTTCTCGCTGCGACTGCTGCGACAAAAACCGGTCCAACTGGCTCTGTGCCCGAAGCAAGGCATTCACGATGGCAACGGTGCGATAGGTCCAGCCAAGAATCAGGATATGGTGACTGGCGGAGACCGGGCCGATTCCCGCTTCCAGTCTGGCCAACCACTGATTCAACCACTGGGTCATAATTGCGATCAACAGTCCCAGAAATAGCACATAACCGAGCACGGTAACGACAGTGGATATCGTGCGGCGCGCAAGGCCTACATCATCGCCCAGGTAGCCGGGATCGCTCAATCGTAGAAACGCCCACCAGATTTCCTCACCCAGGTCGAAGTCACCCGGTGCCAGCAGATAGACAAGTTGACCCGCTACCAGGGCCACAAGACCGATGATGAACGCCGCCAGGCCGAGCCGATAATGCAGCCCGCGCACTACCCAACGCTCTAGCAGGAAACGAACCTTTGACCAAAAGCTGGATAAAGATGATTTCATAATACAAGCGGATTCCTATCCCAGTGCAAAGTATTCCTTGAACCCCTCCAGCCCGCTTAATCCACCCATCCCAACACATTGCGAATAATAGACCATGGTGGCGGTGCGCTCTGCTCCACGCCGCCGCCCAGCATCCAGTAGTCATAGAGAGCGTCTATCTTGCCCTTGGCCTGTTCGGTGACCAGCCAGGCATTGACCGCCATTAGTAACTCGTCGTTGCCGCGAGCCACCGCGTAGGCCACCGGAACAGAAACCACTGGCTCCGGGATGACAACGGTATACTGCGGGTGGAACAGCGTATGGGCTGCTCCTTCCTCGGCGTAATCGGCGATCGCATCAACATCAAGCTTTTCGGATTCCAGAATCGCTAATTCCTTGCCCAGTTCTCCTATAGGATAAAGTGTCGCCTTGGGTACAATGCTGCGGGCCATACCCTGGGATTCAGCGGATGAATCAACAGCAAGCTTTAGCTGTTCTCCCTGGTCCCGTATTTTTTTCCAACTACTGAACTCATCGCGGCGAAAGTCCCTGACCACCAGGCCGAGCGTGGATTTGTAGACCGGCGTAGTGAGGCTGAACAGCTGGGTGCGCCCGGCAGAAACGGGCAAGACCCGCATAAGGATGTCGCAGCTGCCGCTGTTCAAAGCCGCAACGGCTTCCTGTTCATTGCGCGTGGGCAGGAAAGTGAGCGTCAGCTCGCGACGACTGGCCATATGGTTCGCCATGTCAATGTCAAAGCCGACGAGTTGCGGGGACTCACTGGTATTATAAAAAGCCGAGGGGTATGCATCCGGCTGGTAGCAGACGCGAAGTATTCCACGATCCAGAATAGCTTCGAAACTGGCCGGCCCGTCGGGTGTGCCGCCTTTGAGGAGTGATTCCTCGTAGTCTATGACGGGCACGACGGGACCGGATAGAGTGAGGTTGCGCAATGCACTCGCCTTGGTGTCGGCTGCCACAGTGAAAGACCCGTAGGCGAGGCGAATGGCAAACAAGAGCAGCACAAGTAAAGCAAGGCTGCCGAGGAGCAGTTGCAGCAGCTTCTTCCAGCGAACTCTTGGTGTTTTCACCATGGCAAAGGTGCCGATCAGTCCTACCGTCGCATAATGCATGGTGCCCGTCAGAGTACCGAAACGGGAGGTGATGGCGTCGACAGCGGCGAACACCTGGAACATATCATTGGGCAGCCGCAGTAGCTCCAGCATGGTGTTGATGGTGAGAAACGTGCCGCCAAACAGCATGGGAACGCCAGCCATGACCAGCGTCGAATAGCTGGAGCTCGATACCGGCGAACCTACGTACCAGCCAGAATAAAAAAGGAACAACAATGCCAGCACCGACCCCGCCGAGGGCGGCGGGTAAAAGGTCGGGATCATCACCCCTATCGAGGTGTCTGCATCTTCCCGTGCCGCTTCTGACAGGCCCCTGGATTTCTCAATCAGCTCGCGGCAGGCATCAATGATCAGTGGCAGCACCACCATGGTGCTGCCCACGGCAAAAGCCGTGATCAGGGGCGTTCGCAGTGTCCGCATCACATCCCAATAGCCCAGCGGCGTGAACACGACAATGAGAGACGGCAGTATCCAGAATGTCATGACCACGGCGGTCAGGCCGTACAGCACAATATAAACCTGTAGACGCACCAGGTCCTGTATGTCGAACTTGCCAACCGTGGCGGCAATCAGCGCAAATACACCATAGGGTGCGAGTTTGGAGATGCCGCCTGTGACCTTCATCAAAGCGTCACGCAATGCGATCAAGGGGTCCAGTACGGCCTGGCGCTGGGGGGTGGCAATCAGCGCCAGGCCAAGCAATATGCTGAATACGACCACCGCTGGCACGATCGCATTGGAATAGGCAAAGAAGGGATTGGATGGAATGAATAGCCGGATAAAATCAGTTGTGGGGGCGGGCTTGGTCAGGCTGATGCTGAAAAATGACCCGGACGGCCAATCCGGGAATGCCATGGGTACCAGAAAGACCAGCACCAGCGTGATGGACCAGATACAGACAAGCACCACGCTGCCGCGCAGCGCCAGGCGTTTTACCAGGTCATAGTTCAGGCTCCCGAGGCCCGTAATCAGCGCCAGCGAAATATAGGGAACTACTGTGATTTGCAGCAGCTTGATGAAAACATCACCGACAACCTTCAGCCACACAATCATGTCGCCAAAGAACAAGCCCGCCAATACACCCGTGACGAGTGCAAAAATCACCCTTTGTGCAAGTGTGAGCCGGGTCTTTTCTTGTTCAGTGGTAGTTGTCATGTTCCCTCCGTGGCTGCCCTAATAGAGCGGACGGTTTGCGCTCTTCGCGTCGGTTCCGCTGGTGTAGCAGGAAAACTTTACCGGCCCCAATCATAGCCGCTCTTGATGTCACTCTCCATAGTGCCGACGATTGCCGGCCGGTCAATTGAGAAGCCGATGCACACCAGATCGATCTCAACCGATGCAATCATTGGAAATTGACTAAAGCCTGTAGCCGCTTCCAGTTCTCTTTGATAATGTGGCTGCGATTGCCTGCATTAAAGGATTGATACTATGCAAATGTACTCGAAGGCCGCCGCAGCCTGCCTGTCAGCGATGCTGTTCATCACGGCCTGTGCAGAGGAGGACGAACTGCGCCCTATGCCGGTGCGGCCAGTGAAGACGTTTACGGTGGGTGGTGCTGACGCTTCCGCGCAGCGACGTTTCCCCGGAGTCATTGAAGCATCGCAAAGAGCGGACGTCTCATTCCGCTTGCCGGGAACGCTACAGGAAATCCTGGTCAACGAGGGCGAAGTCGTTGAAAAAGACCAGCTGCTGGCCCGCCTTGACCCCACTGATTTCAAGTTGCGCCTGGAGAATCAGCAGGCAAAATTTGATAATTCCTCGAGAAATTTCAAACGTGCCGAGAGTCTGGTGACCAAGGGCGCTATCTCCAGGATGGACTACGATCGCATGGAGGCGGAATATCGCTCCCTCAGCGCAACACTTAAACAAGCCAAGCAAGATCTGGATTATACGCAACTGCGTGCGCCTTTTGACGGTGTCATCGCCAGCCGTGCCGTCGATAATTTCCAGGACGTGCTCGCCAAGCAAACTATCTTTCGGCTACAGAACATTGACCAGCTCGACGTACGTATCAGCGTGCCTGAAAACCTGATAGGCGGATTTCGTGCCCGGACCCGTACCCAGGCTGAGGGTTCCGAGGGCTCTGCAGTGATCAACGCGCTGGCCTATTTTGAAGCTCGTCCAGAGGATGCCTTGCGACTGCAATTCAAGGAATTGGCCACCAAGGCAGACCAGCAGACCCAGACTTTTCGGGTCACGTTTACCATGCCCGCTCCGGAGGAATTCCTGGTTTTGCCTGGTATGACTGTGAATGTCGGGATCGATTTTCCCGCATCTGGCAAGCTGTCCAGTGCCATGTGGGTGCCTTTGTATGCGGTGCAGGCAGACAGCGCGCTCGGTAATAGAGTATGGATATTGGACCCGGCCACAATGACGGTGTCCAGCCAGTCTGTGAAGGTGGCCGAGGTGTCCGGTGATTTTATTCAGGTTGTCAGTGGCCTGGAAGGCGGTGAGGAAATTGTTTCTATTGGTGCAGACTACCTCGCCGAAGGGATGAAAGTCAGTCGAATGCGGCAGCGTGAGCAGGCAGCACCGCGGGCAGATGACCCGACTTAAGGCAAGTGAGTAGACAAGGATGGGTTGTGTGATATGAACATCGGCGAGTATTCAGTTAACAACAAGGTCGTCTCCTGGCTACTGATCATTATCCTGGTTGGTGGCGGTATCCTGGCTTTCGAGGGCATGGGCAAGCTGGAAGACCCGGCGTTCACCATTAAGATGGCGAAGATCATTACCCAGTATCCCGGCGCCACTGCCACTGAGGTGCAGGAAGAGCTTACCTACCATATCGAAGATGCCCTGCAGCGCATGGAGCAGATCAAGGACATCAAGATGTCGGTGTCCCGGCCGGGTTTGTCCGATATCCTGATTGAGTTCAAGGACAAGTACCGAAAGGAAGATCTGCCACTCATTTTCGACGAATTGCGCCGCAAGATGTTCGACGTGGCACCCCTGCTGCCTCCGGGCGCAATGGCGCCAATGGTTATCGATGACTTTGGCGATGTATACGGTGTATACGTGATTCTGACCGGTAAGCGCTATTCCTGGCGCGACCTCTACGATACGGCTGACGCGGTAAAAAAAGAACTGGTGCTGGTGCCCGGGGTACGAAAAGTCATCATTGAAGGCCAGCAGCGTGAGGTCATCCACGTCGATATTGCTCGTTCCCGCCTAGCTGAAATGGGGATCAGCCCGAGCGAAATCGCCAGGGTATTGGCGTCCCAGAACCAGGTGATCAACGCGGGTAATGTGAAGGTAGGCAGGAGTTACCTGAGAATCAGTCCGACCGGCGACTTCCAGTCCGTGCAGGAAATCGGTGAATTGCTGATCAGCTCCCGGGATCGGCAGCTGATTTACCTCAAAGACATCGCGACCATCTCCAGGGCCTACGAGGAGGTGCCCAATAAACTCTACTACGTCAATGGGCAACCAGGCCTGGCCATGGGGATTTCCATGTTGGGCGGCGAAAATGTAGTGAATGTCGGTAAGCGCCTGAGTGAGCGTGTCTGGGATCTGCAGGAAATTGCGCCAGTCGGTGTAGACCTCTCGGTTGTCTACAATCAGCCCCGGGAAGTAGAAACCTCAGTCAATGCCTTTATTTTAAGCGTGGTTGAAGCGGTGGCGATTGTCATCGTTGTGTTGTTGTTATTTATGGGTTTGCGCACAGGTTTGATCATCGGCTCGGTGCTGTTGATTACCGTAGCCGGCACCCTGTTTATCATGGACATCTACAAAATCGAATTACAGCGAGTTTCCCTGGGAGCTTTGGTTATCGCACTCGGGATGCTGGTTGACAATGCCATTGTTGTGGCCGATGGCATGCTGGTGCGTATGAAGGCCGGCATGAGTGCCGCGAAAGCAGCGGCCGAGACCGTGGGCAGTACTATGTGGGCCTTGCTGGGGGGGACTATCATCGGCATCCTGGCCTTTTCTGCTATCGGTCTTTCGCCCGATAACACCGGGGAATTTGCCAGTTCACTGTTCTACGTGATCCTGATTTCACTGGCACTGAGTTGGTTGACCGCCATCAGCTCGACCCCATTGCTGTGCGCGCTGTTGCTCAAGCCTGGAGAAGGCGGCGATAGCGGCGGTCAGGATGCCTACTCAGCGGCACCGTTCAGGATGTACCGGGGCATGCTCAGGGCGGCTGTAAACTATCGCTGGTTCACCATGGCAGTGGTCATCGGCCTGTTCGTTCTGTCGATTGTCGGGTTTGGATCTGTGAAGAGCGGCTTCTTCCCGGTTGCCAATACCCCGATGTTTTTCGTCGACATTTATGAGCCTGAAGGCACAGACATACGGGAAACCCGCCTGGATACACTGAAATTATCCGAGTATCTGCGCACTCTGCCGGGAGTGGTGCAGACGACATCGGCGATCGGTGGACCACATCCGCGTTTCACGCTGGTCTACGATTCAAGGGAGCCGTCTCGCGCCTATGCCCAGATCATCGTCCAGACGGAAAGCCGCGACCAGATCCCCGGCCTTTCGGAAAATGTAGAAGAGTTCATGCGCACAGAAATGCCCTGGCTGGACCCGATCGTGAAGTCTTTGCGCATCGGCCCGGGGCGCGATGCCAAAATAGAAGCGCGCTTCTCAGGTCCTGAGCCGGAAGTTCTGCGGCAGCTATCGGAGCAGGCTGAGGCCATTATGCGGGCAGATGCTGAAGCCAGGGACGTGCGCAACGACTGGCGCTCTCCGGTCAAGGTGATCAGTCCGGTTTTCAATGAGCAGGTCGGACGCCAGCTTGGGGTCAACCGGGAAGATCTTGGCGCTGCCTTACAGTACGCTTTTGATGGCACGCCGGTTGGCATCTACCGGGATGGCAATCGCGTGTTGCCTATCCTCCTGCGAGCTCCCCAGGATGAGCGCGGTAGTATCGATAATATGCGTGATATTCAGGTCTGGAGTCCCGTGCAACAGCGCGCGGTACCCGTTTCTCAAGTCGTATCGGGGTACAAAACTACAACCGAGAATGCGGTGATCAGGAGCCGCAATCGCCTGCAGACAATCATCGCCTCCTGTAACCCGGTTGGCGAACTCGCAACCCCCCTGTTTGAACGCCTGCGAACCCGAATAGAGGCCATGGAGCTGCCGCCCGGTTATAAACTGGAGTGGGGAGGTGAATACGAGGATACCCTCAATGCCCAGGAGGGCTTGAACAGCGCCTTGCCGGTCGGGTTCCTGCTAATGATACTGACCACCATCTTCCTGTTCGGCAAGATAAGGCAACCCCTGATCATCTGGCTTACCGTGCCACTGGCGATCTGCGGCATCACCGCCGGCCTGCTCATATCAGGTGGAGCTTTCGACTTTATGTCGATCCTGGGTGCGCTGTCACTGGTCGGACTTCTGATCAAGAATGCCATTGTTCTGATCGAGGAAATCGACGCCCAGATTGCCTCCGGTAAGGATGCCTTCGATGCGTTGCTGGACGCCTCTGTCAGCCGGGCACGACCGGTTGTACTGGCCGCCGCAACGACAGTTCTTGGCCTGATCCCGCTGCTGCCTGACGTGTTTTTTGTCAATATGTCGGTAACGATTATGGGTGGCTTGACCTTTGCCACGGTGTTGACCTTGATCGTGGTACCCACATTCTATGCGATCTTTTTCCAGATAAAGGTAGCGCAAGGCGAGAGCACAGCGTCAAGCCTCGAGTCCGGGTCCGGAGATACCGCGCAATAGAAAACCGAGGATATCTGAGCCGGTGATAATGCGCTTCTCGTTGCCCCAGAGGACGATCACCCTGGGCTCTGCTCGGCCATCATTGGGCATTGTCTCGGACCTGGCCAGCATCTCTCCCAGCCGGGTACTCTCATCGCTGACCAGCAAGGGGCGATGGCAGTAGTCAAAGGGGTCTGCGTCTTCACCACGAATCAGGGTAGCGCGCAGAAACCCGGAAGCATCCAGCACCCAGTCGGGTACTGATCCTGATGCGGCAATCAATACCCAGCTTTTGCGGGAGCTCCTGACACTGGCTATGAAGGGGTCATCCTTGTCTTTGCTAAACGTTGGAAAGCAGGGTGCATCGTCCTGGAAGGGCAGGTAGAGCAGGCTGTCCGAGTCTATCGGTTTACCCTCAACGTTGATAAGTAAATCGTCCAGGTCCAGAAAATTGATGGCCCCCTGGCCTTCAACCCTGCTGATGTCGGAATCTCCCGCTATGGCATGTTGCCTGAGCACCGCGCGCAGTTCATGCTCACCGATGTAGCTAATACTCTCTTTACCCAACCAGGCATCCAGCATCAGCCCCGAGGGTTTGGCCAGCGGGTACAGCAAGACCTGGTAAAAACGCAGCAGCGGCGACAACAGGCTGGCCATCTTGAGAGCATTGCGGGAGAAATAGGCCTGGGGGATGATCTCGCCGCCAAAGGTGATGACAAAGGTAGAAAACATAAAGGCCATGGCGCCGGCCATGACTGAGTCCGACAGCATGGTCAGCAGTACGTTGGTGCCGACATTGCCCCAGAGGATGGTTGAGAGCAGGAAGTTGGAGTCCCGGCGCAGTAGCAGCAGCTTCGCCGCCTGTGTGTCGCCCATGTCGGCTAACCTGTCCAGACGCAAGGCGGTAACACCGAACATGGCGAGGTTGAGTCCCGAAAAAGTGCCTGACTGTAGAACCAGCAGGGCGATGCCGATCCAGGTGAGCGTTTCTGTGTACATAGTTGCTTCCTCGAGTGTGTGTTTTGCTACAGCTGATGTTCGGAATCTGCTGACGTCAGCTGGCAGCTTTCCCGCATAGCTTCGATTGTCGCAGACCCCGGCACACCGCCTAGAATTGAAGTGCTGTTCTCATGCCCACGACCCAGACACTGGACTCGTCAGTGTTGTTGGCGGGATCCAGAAGCAATTGGGCGTCGAGCATCACTTGCACCGTCCGCAGCAGCCGGAACCGGTAGGATGTCTCGACAATATACTCGTTGCGGAGATTGGTTGATCTGCGACGCGAGCTCGGTTCCGCCCAGGCAAGACCCAGCGCCCAGGCGTGGCCTGGGCGGTATCCCCAGTCAATGCCCACGCTTAGAGAGTTTTCAGCCCGGGCGCCGCCACGGCCGTTGGAATGGCCATAGCGAACCAGCGACAGCAGATTATTGCTCGCCTTGTAGCTGGCGCTGGCGATCCAGCCATGACCGGCGCGGATGCCCCGGGATTCCCGCTCGTCCTTGTCCCAGTAGGTGATCGTGACCCGGTCGGTGGTATAGCGCTCAGAGGAGGGCGCCCAGCCGATTTCAAAGGCCTTCAACCACTCACCATCATCAAAAGCATCATCGTTGAACTCGCCGCTGACGGCATTGGCGTCGTAGATATGTGCGCCGATCAGGAAGCCCTCGATAAACTGCCCCTTGACGACCGCCCCGAGGGCACCGGCACCGGGACCCGAGTAGGCGGCACTGTCGTTGAATGCACTGTTGATGAAGCCACCAGTCAGGCCGTCCAGGGGCGTGGGGTCAATATAGCTGCCGGCAGTGAGTCGGCCGACAGCGAGGCCCGCGGTGTCGTCGTTGAACGACTGTGTCCAGTTGAGTACCGAAAAGTCGATATCAAAATCGTTGGGATAGCCGGAGCCCGCATTCGATGACTGCATACCGATGGCGCGGGATAAAAGCGTCGGCGCCAGGTTATTTGGCACGCTTGCCCGGTACTCAATACGCGCGTTGAGTCGGCTGTTGCCACTGCCACCTATGCCGCTGCTGACGTTAACACGATAGCGTTGGCCCCAGCCGTCCTTATCTTCGCGGCTATCGGTGGCTCTCTGGTAGAGCGATAAAGCGGCCACGCCGAAAGCAACCCCGGTGCGGTCGAGAAATTCCTGCTTCCAGTTAAACCAGCCCCTGGCCGGACGATCGATGAGTACATCCTGCTCTTCGAAAACATCATTGATCTCATTGGCGACACTTGTCTCACCTTCGAGTATGGACACCACTTCCACGACTGGCTCTGCTTCTTCCTGGGACCACGCATCCGCAGTGCCAAGCGCACACACCAGGCAGAGGGAGAGGGCAATGTTGACACTGGGGCCGGGCATCATGGAAATCAGATCAGTTTTAGAAACAGGGGTATTACCACTGCATTGGCCAGGTCGAGGAAGAAGGCACAGACCAGGGGCACCACAACGAAGGCCATATGGGAGGCGCCATAGCGCTGCGTTACAGAGGCCATGTTGGCCATTGCGGTGGGCGTGGATCCCAGGGAAATACCACCAAAGCCAGCACAAATAATTGCCGCATCGTAACTGCGCCCCATCAGCGGGAAAACCACATAGATTGTCACCAGCACGGCGACTGCAAACTGTAACAGCAGTATCAGGAAAATTGGCCCCGCCAGTCCCGCCAGCTTCCATAACTGCAGGCTCATCAGGGACATTGCCAGGAAGGTGCCCAGCGAAATCTCTGCGATCAGCGACATGGCAGGGGTGCGGTCCGGCCAGATATCGCCGGACAGCCGCGGCAGCGAATCCGGCAGCAGGTTGGTGACCAGAATACCGGCGAAAAGGCAGCTCACAAATAAGGGTAACTCGAAGCCTGTGTAAGACAACGCACCATCCAGAAGCGAGCCGATGATAATGCAGAAGTGGATCGCCAGGATGGCATCGAGCAAGTCGACATGGCCGATCGGCGGTTTCTCGGCTTTTTTACGAAAACCGACATCCTGCTTTGTCGTCTTGGCAGCCTCAAGACCATGCTTTTTTATCAAGTGCTTGGCGATTGGACCACCCATGGTACTCGCCAGGATCAGCCCGAAGGTGGCACAGGCGATGCCAACCTCCATGGCACTGGATATCCCCCGCGTGGCCTCAAGCTTCGGTGCCCAGGCGATCGCCGTGCCGTAGCCGCCCATCAGTGAGACAGAGCCCCCGATCAAACCCAGGGAAAGATCGCGACCCATCGCGCCGGCGAGCAATACACCGACCGTGTTCTGCAGGAATAAGAATGCGATGCTAATTACGATCAGAAGCACCAGGGGTTTGCCGCCGGTACGCAGGTCGCCAAAGCTCGCGTTAATCCCGATGGTGGTAAAGAAGTACACCAGCAGGAAATCCCGTGCCTGCATATTGAATTCGACCGAGATACCAGACACCGCATAAAACAGGGCAAACAGCAGCGCGAAAAGGAGCCCCCCCGTAACCGGGTCGGGAATGCTATAGTCCTGCAGCAGGGCGAAGCGCGTGTTGAGTCGTTTCCCGACAAACAGCACGATGATTCCCAGCGTGATCGCCAGGAAAATATCAATCTGCAAAACCTCTTCTACAAGCTCCATAAGGCGGGCCTAAAAGGCCTTGTCGAAGCTGTACTTCAGCGAGTACTGTAGTCGGAAGTCGTCGTTGTCGTCACCGTTGTTATTCTCACGCTGCATCCAGATTGCCTCTACGCCGGTCAGGAATTTGCCCTTTGAATAGAGCAGGTTGAGCTGCGCCAGCTGGCCGGTATTAAAGGCGTCAGAGCTCTGCAATTCGGTGTTGTCCTGTTCGTGCATGCCCCAGCCAATCGAACTGCTCCAATGACTGTTCCAGTAGTGGTCATACCAGAGGGATACGCCAAGCGACTCTACCGCTTCCAGTCCGCCTTGTTCAAGGCCAATGGCGGTGCCGCCATCATTGAAGTAACTGGCAATCCCCTCGCCGTAGACCAGGCCCAGCTTCAACTGGTCGGAGCCCAGGGTCGTTATGACGCTGGTGAAGTTGACGCCCCAGCCGAAGGTATCTTCCTTGGGCGTGTTATCGGGGTTCCCGCCGAGACCGTCGGACACGGTCTCCACATCAAGCTTGCGTGCGATTCCAGCCACCTGGTAGTGTCCCCAGTCAAACTCTCCGCGCCACTTGATGGTCAGGTCCGGGAGCGAATCCTTCGGCTGCAGGGTGTCAGCCAGGTCCGGGTCAATATCCCGAACATCCCCCGGATCCACATCGCTGGAAGGGTCCTCCAGCGCGACTGCCCAGTGGCTGCCGCTGCTACCCACCATGTGCGTGTAACGCAGCTGTGGCTTGCGGATAAAGACCATGCCTGGCGGACCCCAATAGTCGATGGTATTGGGGAAGATGTCGATATCCATCCAGTTGGACCAGGTCTGTCCGCCGCCAAAATTCTTCCACTGGCCCCAGGCATGCCGGGTGTTTAATTCCAGTTCGCCGGCATCGTTACCCGCTGCAAACAGGTCCCATTCCAGCCATACCTTCAGTTCACTGCCGCCCACCTCGTGACTACTGCGAAAACCCAGCCTGCTCTGCCGGGCGCTGATGATGGTTTCACCATCACTGCCAAATACCGCGGAGTCCTGCACCGGGATTTTTGAAGGACGGGATGCGTCGTTCCAATCCGGGTCAACCCGGTCGAAATCGTAGATGGCATCGACCTGGGCGAAACCATATATCTCAAGTCTGGTATCTGCATCCTCCTCGGTGCGGCTGACGCCCATATCGGCTGAGACGTCGGTACTGGAATCAACCACCTGCTCCTGCAGAGCCGGCATCGTGCCGGCGTCCATGCGCTTGCGCAACTCGGCATTCTCGCGCCTCAGTTCCTCGATCTGGGACTGCTGCTGCTGCAGGACCTTCCACATTTCTTCCAGGCTTGCCGGGGGATCACCGGCCGCCGGGGCCAATCCCGGCATGAGTACCAGCAAAATAAGCAGTGCTTTCATGGCTCTCACGGCTATTCTCCCTGGTCGAGAAACAGGCTGGCTTTCAGCTGTTCCGAGATGAACTGAATCGCCCGCATTGATCTCACGCTATTACCGGCCTCATTCACGCGCGGTGAAAACGCAGCAATGGCCATGTCACCGGGTGCAATCGCGACGATACCACCGCCGACGCCGGTCTTGGCTGGTAAGCCGGCCCGGAAAGCCCACTTGCCCACCTCATCGTAAAAACCCGCCATCAACATCACCGCCAGCACTTCATCCACAAACTCCTCGCGGATCAGTCGCTTGCCAGTGATGGGCTGGACACCCATATTTGCGAGCGTGGCGCCCATCATGGCCAGGTTGCGCGCACTAACCCCCACAGTACCTTGCTTTGTGTAGACAGAGACTGCCTCCATCGGGTCGCTGTAAAGGCGCTCGTAGTTATACAAGAGATTGGCAATCGCACGGTTGCGGTAGTTGGTTTCCGCCTCGGATTTATATACGTCTTCCAAAATAGACAGCTTCTCGCCAGCAAAATCAGAGTAGCCGTTGAGTATGGTCCTCCATCTTTCCTTTTCGCTCTTCGCGTCGATCATGCTGACTGCAGCGATGGCGCCGGCGTTCACCAGCGGATTTATAGAGCGCTTCTGGTTCAGCTCAATGGCGATGATAGAGTTGAAGGGCATTCCAGTGGGCTCAACACCGATCTTCTGCTTGACCGCATCAACCCCCTGGTCCTCCATCACCATGGCCATGGTGAAGGTCTTGGCCACCGACTGGATGGAAAACTTGTAGTCCACATCACCGGCGGCATAGGTCGTGCCATCCGCCAGGGTGATTACCACTCCAAATAGCTCCGAAGGGACCTCGTCAAGAATGGGAATGTAGTTGGCGTTAGCGCCCTCTTTTACATCCTTGTATTTGCTGTGGGCCTCGTCCACCAGTGCCTGATAATCGACGGCTACAGAAAACGGAGAAAAGACTAACAGCGCACAGAAGAGCACTAAATATCTTTTGATACCAGACATAAGCAATCAGCCTTTAGCGAAGTAAATGTTTATAAAGATGAACTGCCTTACCATCTTAGGCTAGCCTAACTTAACATCGACATCCAGCATCATGTAGACTTCTGATGAATTTGACCGTACCCCTATAAATCGAGCCATGCAGAATGTGGGATTTCCATCTATTTAGATAAACGGAGATCCCAATATGAAGCGCAAACGCTATTCCGAAGAAAAGATAATTTCGATCTTCAAGCAGCGCGAAGCTGGCCGGTCGATAGCCGATTTATCCAGTGAGTACGGTATTGTTGAGAACACGCTGTGCCAGCTGCTTCTCAAGTTTCTCGATCCGCCTCAGCGCCTGTGCCAGTTGATCATCTGCTGCCTGGCCAGGGTCAGCTCGGTTGCGTCGCTTGGGGGACGGCTTGGATGGCTTCATATGCTTGTTCTCCACGAGCGTGCCATTCCGGAACTCCATCTGCCAGCGGTACAACATTACCGGGTGTATGCCCAGTGAATCGGCTACATCCTTCGACTTAACGTCGGGATGATTGGCCGCCTTAACGGCTTCGAGCTTGTAAGCGAGTGTATACCGTTCGTAATTTCTCTTCTTGGTGAGTCCCATTCGGGGCCTCCTTGGTCACAGTTATGAACTGTCTACTAAAGAGGTGTCACTTCACGCCGGTCACGGCGTCCTTCTTGCTTGACTTGTTAATCGGCCGATCAGTAGAAGTAGGCATACGAGATTAAGCCAACAAACTCAGGTAGCAAATAGATAGCGATGAAACCCATATAAGTCACTACTCCTTCATGCCCCCGGGTCTTCACCAGGTAGTAGACGAGTAGAAACGGCAGGAACAGATACAGGAACAAACCAAAATCGAAGGGCCTTTCGAAATTGCCGGACTTACTATCATAGAGAACCCAGGTGCCCACAAGAATGACATATAGAAAGCCCCAGAGGCTCCAGGTCATTCCCGATAGTTCTTCTCCTTCCAGGTTCATCTGGAATTCGACATAAGACATACCGATGGACATCAAGAGAAGAGCGATAACAATCAGCATCGGTAGGTTCTTCATAGAGGCCTATTAACGTAGGTGCAAGCGGCAGGCGGACCGAAGGTTTGCCTGTACTGAGGAAACACGCAGCGCGAAGCGTCCTTGTTGATCTGATCGCCAGTCAGCATTCATTCTCCTGCCTAAGGATTATATTGCTGTAGCATTGCAATAAACCGTTCGGGTTCCTCGACGCTAAGCAATAGTGAGTAACCATCAGACGTGGGCACATATACAACGTCCCGACGCTTGGTAAGATAGACGAGCGCCTTTCCCCCACTATGCAGGCGAAACGGAATTTCGCGGCCCCAAAAATCACCGACGAGTTTGATTCGATCACTTTTTATCTCAACTCGAGAATTCCGAGAGGAATACGCCGTATACGCAAGCGCCATTAGTACAACCGCCAATAGCACACATATTATGGCGAAGAACCACAAAGGCTTGGGTGATGCTGGGCTGATCGCAAAGACGTCCATTTAGTATCCTGTCACAGCGTGCTGCCTAATGCCTCAAGAGGAGGCGCCGGTCACGGCGTCCTTTGTACTATAACGCCGTAAGCTGGGGCGGCAGCCTTGCCTTGTTAAGTGCCGTTGCCACTGAGACCTCGATCTATGGAAGATCTTTCGCCGGAGCTCATCTCCAAGAGTTCCCTATAGCTTACGCCTGCGGATGCACATCGGCGAGCGTCCTTTTGATATGCGACGAAATCCATCAACAAACCTATTGGGGTAGCTATCGCCACCGATACGATCCCGACAATAAGAAATAGAACCATCGAGGCCTCCCAGGCGAAATAGTCTGATAGGTGGTCGATCAGGAATAGTCCAATGCCAGATAGGAACCAGAGCAGGTTTAGGGATATCGTGTGCGAGAATATATAAACGAAACGCATTTCACGAAATCTCGCTTAAAGGCATTTAACGCCGCAAGATTGGGCGTCCCAGCAAAGCAATAGCCCTGCCTTGCTATATGAGTTACTCAATCTCATGCACCAAAAGGAATTTTTCCTTATACGATTCCAGTAGAGCAATAGCATCTCTCGTGTAGAATCCCACACTTTGAGTAAAACTTCTTTCGTACTCAGCGCTCAATTTAAACTGCCACTTCGAAAATTTTCTCACTAGCGGATCTCTATATGTACGCGCGAGTTCTTCCAGTTCTTGCTTTGAAAATGAGCCTTCAAGCGCGTCTCTTAGTTCAGAATGCGTAAACTCCCAGCCAAGGTATGACTCGTAGATTAGCTCTAACTCGGACAAAAAGTGATTAGATAGTTCGATCACCTCTTGCGTCGGACTATCTCCCATCATGAGTTCAAGACTAGATTGAATTTCTTCGAAGCTCTCCTGCTTAAGCGACAGCAATGCTTTTTCATAGCCAAGAATATCTATCAGCTCGTCGGTGGCGTCTCGAGCGAAAGCACCATGTGAAAGGCAAAGTACGCAGAATAGAATCGCAGTTCGCATCAAAGGCAACTCATATAACGCCGTAAGCTGGGGCGCCAGCCTTGCCTTGTTAAGTGTCGTTAGAAGCACTCGTGATAGTCTCCAAGTATGTACTGCTCCGGTGTTAAACCGTAATAGTCTGTATCGCAACCCAAACCGGCATCACCGTTGGAATCCTGGGTTGCCGTGGCATAATATTTCTCTCCATCGGAGAAGAAGGACCATATCAATTGACGGTATCCTCAACTGCTGCGGTCCTTAGAAATTCAATTTTATCTTCTGGTGGAAAGCCCTCCACTGTAAGGTAGTCCAGGAGGTACGGCTCTATAACGTTGGGTTCTGAAACTTCAGTGAAAGGCACCTGAGAAAATTCGATGCTGATCTTTGCTAAGTCTGCGTTGTCTTGGGGCATGGCGTCGTAGGGGATCACAGGCAGCTCGATCAGGCACTTAACGACTATAGCGGCGGCGGTGAAGCCGTCCGCAGCCTTTACTTATTAAGGGCGGGACGTTCAAGTCGCTCGGCCAACCAAACCTTAATGATAGATTGTCGAGTAACTCCCAGCCTTGCAGCTTCTTTATCAAGTGAGGCGATCATCCATTCAGGAAAATCAACGTTCACCCGCCTCGGAGTTTGATTCGGTCGTTGGATACTAGACAAGTCGAATTCATCGATGATGTCTTCTTTGCCCTCGTCGAACTTTCTGTCTAAGTCTTTAGCTTTCATATATCTCTACCTCTATGGCACGAGACCGCCTTACGGAAATAATTCGAATTTCATCATCTCGGTCGGTCACGATAGCGGACCAGATCTGATCCGCTAATTGAGCGATGACCATAACCCTTGGCTCGTCATCAGAGCGGGCCAAAATCCTAACAAGATTTGGGTCTTCCCAGAGGGCTTGGGCCCGATCGAAGTCTATCCCGTGCTTTTTTAGGTTAGATTGGCTCTTCTCCCGATCGTACTGAAACTCAGTCATGGTATAGAAAATATACCATTATTGTAATATTGGCAAATGGGTAGCCTTTAACGCTGCAAACTGGGGCGCCCAACCTGGAGCGCAGCGGAAGGTAGGGTGTCCCAGCGAAGCGCCAGCTTTCTTATGAGCGCTAAAGGCGTCGGCAAAGTGCTCGCGTGTACATTGCTCAGTGAGTTACCTGAACTGGGAAGATTGAACAACAAAGAGATCGCGGCCCTGGTCGGTGTCGCTCCAATGAATCGCGATAGCGGCAAGTATCAGGGGAAGCGCTTCATTCGCGGCGGACGACACAAAGTACGCACAGTACTATTTGTCTCTATGCTCTCGGCCATCCAGTGTCACCCCAAACTCAAGCCCATGTATGAGCGCCTGGTTGCTGCGGGTAAGTCCACTGGATGGCTAGGCGTGCTTGTTGGGTAAGCACCAACTAACCCGGACCGTTGCGTCAGGTGGCCACCTGCCGCGTCCGGATCTATTTAGCGGCTTGTTACTTGGAGGGCGCCAGGAGTGAGATATCGGCGACCTGCAGGAAGCTGTTGCGCAGCGCGCTGAGCAGGTAGAGGCGGTTATTGCGCACTGCCTCGTCATCCGCCATCACCATCACTTCATCGAAGAACCGGTCGACGGCCGGCTGTAAGTCCGCCAGTGTTGTCAGTGCCTCGGTGTAACAACCCTGTTCCAGCAGCTCGTCGACGCCTTTGCGTCGCTCCATCAGTTGCTCGGCCAGGGATTGTTCCGCTGCATCCTGAAGTAAGTCTTTACTTACTTCCTGAGCTACGAAATCCGGCCCCTGCTTGGCAAGGATGTTGGAAACCCGCTTATTCGCCGCGGCCAGCGCTGCAGACTGTGGCAGGCGGCTGAAGGCGTCCACGGCGTGAACACGACGGTGAATATCCAGTGGCATGGTCAGGGCCCGGGCACTGACTGCCTTGAACACCTCGGCCGGGATAGATTCATCCTCATACCAGGCCCGGAAGCGCTCCAGCATATAAGCCATAACCTGGTCTACCGTGTCTTCCTGCAACAGCCCGGCCGGGTATTGGTCTGCCGCGGCCTGCAGGCATTGCTGCAGATCCAGCGACAACTCCCCTTCCACCAGGATGCGCAGCACACCGAGAGAGGCGCGACGCAGGGCAAATGGGTCCTTGGAGCCAGTCGGTGCCTGGCCAATACCAAAAATACCGACCAGGGTATCGAGCCGGTCGGCCAGTGCCAGGCAGGTGGCGACCGGGCCTTGCGGCAGCGTGTCTCCTGAGTAGCGAGGCCAGTACTGCTGCTGCAGGGCTTGAGCAACCGGCTCTGGTTCGCCATCGTGAATGGCATAGTAGCTGCCGGCGATGCCCTGCATGTTAGCGAATTCGCCAACCATCAGGGTCAACAGGTCGGTTTTACTGAGCAGCGCGGACCGGCGCGCCTGCTCCTGTTCTGCGCCCAGCTGGGCTGCCAGCCAATCGCTGAGTGCTACCAGGCGCTGGGTCTTGTCGTGCAGGCTGCCGAGCTTTTGTTGGAAAACAATATTGCCCAGCTGTTCGACCCGCGATTCGAGGCTGCGCTGTTTGTCGCTATTGAAAAAGAAGTCGGCATCGCTGAGGCGCGGACGGATGACACGCTCGTTACCATCGATAACCTGGGCGGGGTCCTTGCTCTCAATATTGGCTACCGTAATAAACCGTGGCAGCAGCTGGTCCTTATCGTCCAGCAGGTAAAAGTACTTTTGGTGCTCCTTCATCGAGGAAATCAGGGCTTCGGCCGGCACCTGCAGGAAGCGCTCTTCAAAGCCACCGGTCAACGCCACCGGCCACTCCACCAGCGCGGTGACTTCATTGAGCAGGTCTTCATCAATCACGGCGCGGGCGTTCACCTTCTCCGCTTCTGCATTCACCTGTTCCACGATCATGTCGCGGCGCTGCTCGAAGTCGGCAATCACAAAGGCCTCGCGCAATTGTGCCTCGTAGTTGGCGGGGCCGGTGAGCAGCAAGTCTCCCTCGCTATGAAAGCGATGACCACGACTGCGGTTGCCCGCGGCCAGGTCCAGAATTTCGCAGTCGACCACTTCGTCACCCAACATCAACACCAGCCAGTGCACAGGTCGCACAAACTCGGTTTTCGAGCTGCCCCAGCGCATGCGCTTGGGAACGGGCAAGTCGCGCAGACTCTGGCTGATCAATTCCGGCAGGCAGTCGACAGCGCGAACGCCGCTGGCCTGACTACGAAATACCAGGCGTGGTCCCTTTTCGGTTTCGGCGACCTCCAGCTCCTCCGGTGTCACATTGTTCTTGCGGGCAAAGCCCTGTGCCGCCGGCGACCACTCGCCATCCTCGGTGCGTGCCCGGTCCGCCGGTGGGCCGAACACTTCGATCGCCTCATCCGCCGCCTGCAGCTCCAGCGCCTCTATCACCAGCGCCAGCCGGCGCGGGGTCGCATAGGAGCGCACGCTGCCGTGGCCGAGTCGCTGCCGCGCAAGTCCGCTGACAATGCCGGCGGTAAAAGCGTCACTCAGGGTTTTTAATGCCTTCGGGGGTAACTCTTCCGTACCCAATTCGATCAGCAGGCTCTCCTGGCTCATACGGTGGCAGCCTCCAGGTTCGCGATCACTTCTTCACGCAGCGCGGCGGCGGCCAGTGGAAAGCCCAGCGCCCGGCGTGCATCAAAGTAGGTTTGTGCGACGCCGCGTGCCAACTCGCGCACCCGGAGAATAAAGCGCTGACGCTCGGTCACTGAGATCGCATTACGCGCATCCAGCAGGTTAAATACGTGGGATGCTTTCATTACCATCTCATAGGCGGGCAGGGGCAGCGCCTTTTCAATCAGGCTTTTGCTCTGGCGTTCAAAGAAGTCGAATTGACGGAACAGTTCCTCCACGTCCGCCTCCTCAAAGTTGAAGCGGGACATCTCCACCTCGTTTTGGTGGAATACATCACCGTAGCTCACGTCGCCCTCGGGGCCTCTTGCCCAGACCAGGTCGTAGATGCTGTCCACGCCCTGCAAGTACATGGCAATGCGCTCCAGGCCATAGGTTATCTCGCCGCTGACCGGGTAGCACTCGAGCCCGCCCACCTGCTGAAAATAGGTGAACTGGGTGACTTCCATGCCGTTGAGCCAGACCTCCCAGCCCAGGCCCCAGGCACCGAGCGTGGGTGATTCCCAGTTATCTTCAACGAAGCGAATATCGTGAATGGCCGGGTCTACTCCCAGTCCGCGCAGGGAATCGAGGTAGAGATCCATGATGTTGGTCGGGGACGGTTTTAGTATTACCTGGAACTGGTAGTAGTGCTGCAGGCGGTTGGGGTTGTCTCCATAGCGCCCGTCAGTGGGTCGACGCGAGGGTTGCACATAGGCCGCATTCCAGGTTTCAGGACCGATTGCGCGCAGGAAGGTGGCGGGGTGAAAGGTGCCGGCGCCAACTTCCATGTCCAGCGGCTGCAAAATTACACAGCCCTGTTCAGCCCAGAATTGCTGAAGAGCCAGTATAAGTCCCTGGAATGTGTCTACCTTTGCCTGAATGTTGTCCACCGGTGGTCCTACGTGCGGAAAAAAGCGGCCTATTATACATACTCTTTACACTGCATAATACGCGCCCCCGGTGTAACCGGGCCCCGCAATTACTGAGTTTGAACATGATTTACGGAAAAATCGTAGCAGGCAGCCTCGGCCTGCTTTTGGGCGGTCTACCAGGCCTGCTTTTAGGCGTGTTGCTCGGCCACTGGTTTGATCGCGGTTTGAGCCACAGCCTTGGCTTTGGCAGCCCGGAACAGCTGGCGCGCATGCGCGAGGTATTTTTTGAGACCAGCTTCCTGTTGTTGGGCCATATGGCGAAAGCGGATGGACGGGTCAGCGAGGCCGAGGTCACGCAGGCGGAAAACGTCATGCAACAGCTAGGCATAAGCGGTGCCCAGCGCCAGGTCGCCATTGACCTGTTCAAGCGCGGCGCTGCCAGCGAGTTCGACCTGGAACTCACCCTGGCGCGCTTCCAGCAGGAGTGCGCCGGCCCCAGGCAGATCGCCCATACACTGTTGATATTTCTTATCAGCATGGCGCTTGCCGACGGAGAAATGCACCCGGGCGAGCGCGAACTGCTGCACGAGGTCGCGAGAAGCCTGGGCTATGCCGATGCGGAGTTTGAACAGCTACTGCGTATGGTAGAAGCCCAGAGTCACTTTCACGATTTCTCAGGCGCCAGGCCGGCACCTGTTTCTCAGTTGGCTGACGCCTACCTGGCCCTGGGGGTGGAGGATAGTTGCAGTGATGCGGAGTTAAAGCGCGCCTATAGACGGCGCATGAGCGAGCATCACCCGGATAAACTCATTGCCCGTGGCGTACCCGAGGAAATGCTCAAGGTGGCTACCGAGAAAGCCCAGGAAATCCAGGCCGCCTACGAACTGATCAAGACCACACGGCGCCGCGGCTAAGCGGCTTTACTGGAGCTGGTAGCGAATTTCCAGCTGCGCGTTTATGCGTTGCCTGGCAACGCTCAAACCTGGCGCAGACCCGGCGTCCGCCGTCATCGCCTCCGCCATCATGCGCGGCTGGGGTTGCGAGTGGCCTGTGCCGCGCTCTTGTACCTGTAACACGGGTCCGAGTTGCGCATCGATCCTGGCGGCAATGGTCTCCGCCTTGCGCTTGCCCCTGGTCAGCGCGACTTCCAGCGCCTGCAGTTGCAGGCTTTCGATTTTGCTGTGGCTTAACTGTGGTGGTCGGATTCCGTGCAGGTCGAGGCTGGTCAGTTGTTGCACAAGTCCGCTATAGGCATCCAGGTCGCGCAGCGTTAAGCGTATCTCCCGCTCCACGGTTTCACCCAGGTAGCGCCGATTATTATTGCGCCACTCATACTCTGGTCTGACGCTGAGCCGGGAGCTATCGATGTCGTCGGCTTCAATGCCGGCATCCCGCGCCAGTTTGATGATTTGCGCGGTGAGCTTGTCTGCCCGTGCGCGTACTTTCGCCAGCTCCGAACCGGTTTGTTTAACGGTGACCGGTAATACCAGTGTATCGGGAACCGCCTCTACCCAGCCCTCTGCCTGGACGACAATGAAGCGGGATTCCTGTGCTGTGACGGTGCCGGTGGCAGCCACCAGGCACAGCAATAGTAGTAGCCTGCGCATATTTATGTACTCCGTTCAGGGGCGCCAGAAAGTCGGGGTGAACAACACCAGCACCGTAAATACTTCCAGCCGCCCCAGCAACATGGCGCCACACAACAACCATTTCGCCGTGTCGTTAATGTCGCCGTAATGATAGGACACCGCGCCGAGGCCGGGACCCAGGTTGTTCAGTGATGCCGCCACCGCTGAAAAGGCGGTCTCAAAGTCCAGCCCGGTTGCGACGATCATAATCATCAACACAATGAACACCATTAAATAAACGGCGAGGAAACTCCACACGGCACTGACGACCTTGGCCTCGACCCGGCGGTTGCCGACTTTCAGCGGTATCACCGCATTGGGGTGCACCAGCTGCTTGAGCTCGCGCTGGCCTTGCTTGTAGATCAGCATCAAGCGCATGGCCTTGATGCCGCCGCCGGTGGAACCGGCACAGCCGCCCATGAAGGAAAACACCAACAACATTAATGGAAGAAAACTGGGCCAGTGCGCGAAGTCCTGGGTGCTAAACCCGGTTGTGGTGGTGATCGATACGGCCTGGAACAGGCCGTGAATCAGGCCGTCTTCGAGTGTGAAGGTTCCGGTAAGCCAGAGCATGGCACAGGTAATCACGATGCAGATGCCGAGCACAGCGCTGAAAAAGAGGGTCTCGGAGTCCTTGAAGTAAACACCTGCGGTACGGCGTCGCCAGGCGGTAAAGTGCAGGCCAAAATTGATCGCGGCAAAAAACATAAAGACGGTACAGATCAGCATTATCGCCGGGCTGTCGAAATAACCGATACTGGCGTCGTGGGTGGAAAAGCCGCCAATGGCAACGGTGGAAAAAGCGTGGCAAATGGCATCGAAACTGCTCATCCCGGCCAGCTTGTAGGCCACCCCACATAGCACAGTCAGCAACAAATAAACCAGGAACAAGGCCTTGGCGGTCTGGGTAATACGCGGGGTCAGTTTACTGTCCTTGGACGGGCCGGGAGTTTCAGCCTGGTACAGCTGCATGCCACCAATGCCCAGCATCGGCAGTACCGCCACCGCCACCACAATGATGCCGATTCCACCCAGCCACTGTAGCTGCTGGCGATAGAACAACAGTGATGCGGGCAGCTGGTCTATCTGGGTGAGGACGGTGGCGCCGGTTGTGGTCAGGCCCGAGATAGACTCAAAGATTGCATCGGTTGGGGAGACACTGATGTCCGCATCCAGGGCAAAGGGCAGTGCGCCGAACAAACCCAGCACCGTCCAGAACAGGGTGGTGATGAGAAAACCGTCGCGGGTCCGGAGCTCCTGGCGGGTGCCGCGAGCGGGCAGCCACATCATAAAACCCCCCAGCATGGTGATGCTGAAGGCGGTTATAAAACCGGGAGCGGCGCCGTCCTCGAAGTATAGTGACAGGGCCAGGGGCAGCAGCAAGGTCAGGCTGAACAGCATCAACAAGATGCCGAGAATACGCAGGGTGATCGATATATGCATTGCCGGCTTAGAAGAAGTGCAGACCGACCTGGAACAGTCGTTCCACGGCGCTGATCTGACTTTTGTCCACCAGGAACAGAATCACATGGTCGTCGGTCTCCACCACGATGTGGCGATGGGCGATGAGCACTTCCTTGCCACGGACGATGGCGCCGATGGTTACGCCCTCGGGCAGGCTGACTTCATCAAGGCGGCGGCCAACGATCTTGGAGGCGGTGGAGTCGCCGTGCGCAATCATCTCGATGGCCTCAGCGGCACCGCGGCGCAGCGAGTGCACGTTATAAATATCGCCACGACGCACGTGGGTTAACAGGCTGCCAATGGTGATTTGCTGGGGTGACAGGGCGATGTCAATTTCATCGCCCTGCAGCAGGTCAATATAGGCCGGGTTGGCGATCAGGGTGATGACCTTGCGGGCCCCCATGCGCTTGGCCAGCATCGCCACCATGATATTGACTTCATCATTATTGGTAAGCGCGCAAAATACGTCGATGCCTTCGATATTTTCCGCGGCCAGCAATTCGGTGTCAGACGCGTTGCCATTGAGCACGATCACATGCTTGAGCTCTTCCGACAGCTCACGGCAGCGACTGTAGGAGCGCTCTATTAGTTTGACCTGGTATTTGCCGTCAATGGCTGCGGCCAGGCGTGAACCAATATTGCCACCACCCGCGATCATGATGCGCTTATAGGGCTTGTCCAGTCGTCGCAACTCCGACATGACGGCACGAATGTTTTTCTTGGCGGCGATAAAGAAGACCTCGTCGTCCGCCTCCACCACGGTGGTGCCCTCGGGAATAATCGCTTGATTGCGACGGAATATGGCAGCTACCCGGGTATCGACACTGGGCATATGCTTGCGAATTTCCCGTAGTTGCTGACCGACCATGGGCCCACCGTAAAAAGCCTTTACGGCGACCAGCTGTACCAGCCCGTCGGCGAAGTCCAACACCTGCAGGGCACCCGGGTTGGCGATCAGCTCGCACATGCTCTTGGTAACCAGCTGCTCGGGCCCAATCAGCACGTCCACCGGCACGTGGTCGCTGTCGAACATGTCGGCGTGAGCCAGGTAGTTTGGTGAACGCACCCGCGATATCTTGGTGGGTGTCTTGAATAGTGTGTAGGCGATCTGGCAGGCCATCATGTTGATCTCGTCACTGTTGGTGACGGCAATTAACATGTCGGCATCTTCTGCGCCGGCGTTAAATAAGCTGCTGGGATGAGAGGCGTGTCCGACGACCGTCTGCAGGTCGAGTCGATCCTGCAGGGCACGCAATTTATCAGCGTTGGTGTCTACCACCGTGACATCGTTCTGCTCAATGGCCAGATGTTCTGCCAGAGTGCCGCCAACCTGCCCTGCGCCGAGAATGATGATCTTCATGATTCACGCGGCTTCCGCGCCATGTGCCTGTCGCAACAATAATGAATTCGGCCCACGAATGTAAGTGGGCCCCAAGCAAATCTGCAATATTTACAAGCGCTTAGCCGGCCTTCTGCAGCAGCGCATAGAACATGCCATCAGTACCCTCGGGGTCGCTGAGCAACTGGATCGCGCCGTCTTGCTCAATACCGCAGTCCAGGCTGCGGGGCAGCACGCTGGCGTCCGGACACTCGTCCAGGAAGCGCTGCAACAATTGCTGGTTCTCTGCTGGCAGTACCGAGCATGTGGCGTACAGCAGTTTGCCTCCCGCGGCGAGCAGCGGCCACAGTCCGCGCAGAATCTCCAGCTGGGTTTGCGCCATAGCCTCGATGTCGCTGGCCAGTCGCAGCAATTTGATATCCGGGTGGCGGCGAATCACGCCACTGCCGGAACAGGGCGCATCCACCAGGATGCTATCGAAACTGGACGGCGCGAGCTCGGTCGGCGGCTGCCTGCCGTCGCCCACAATCACAGCGGCAGCAAGTCCCAGGCGCTCCAGGTTTTCCTCGACCCGGCCCAGTCGGCTCGCCTCGCTGTCCATGGCGGTCAATTCCAGTGAAGGTTGTTGCTCCAGCAGGTGACAGGCCTTGCCTCCCGGTGCGCTGCAGGCATCCAGTACCCGCTCCCCGGCGGCGGGTTGCAAGAGCCGGGCTGCCAACTGGGCGGCTTCATCCTGGACACTGACCAGGCCATCGGCGAAGCCCGGCAAGCGCGCAACGTCCACGGCTTGCTCCAGTCGAATACCGACCTCGCTATGCAGGCAGGCGCTGGCACTTAGTTCTGCCTCTGCCAGCAAGGCGAGATAGTCATCCCGGCTGCCGGCCTGCTGGTTGACCCTCAGGCACATCGGCGGATGTGAATTATTGGCCGCAACCAGTTGTTGCCAGTGTTCGGGCCAGGCCGAGCGCAATTGTTCCAGCAGCCAGGGCGGATGGTCCAGGCGCTGATTGTCGGTCAAGCCAGACAGCAATTTTTCAGTCTCGCGACTGCAGCGTCGCAAAATACCGTTAACCAGGCCGGTGGCCCAGGGCTTGCCGAGACTGCGGCAGGCCTCCACGGTTGCGGAGATCGCGGCGTGGTCGGGGGTGCGCATGTCCAGCAGCTGGTGCAGGCCGCAAAGCAACAGACAGTGGATGTCCGCGTCTTTGCGCTTCAGTTTCTTCTGCAGGGTTTGCTGGAGAATGCCGTCGAGCCGGTAATAGCCGCGCAGGGTGCCGTAGCAGAGTTGCTGCAGGAGTGCGCGATCACGGGGTTCCAGGCGTGCTGACTCCAGTCCCAGCGGTTCGCCCAGGGAGCTACCCTCGCTGCTGACGGCTGCCAGCACGCGGGCCGCGGCGGCTCGACAGTCCGCAGCCATAACTAGCCGCCTACCTGGCGTCCGGGCGCGAACAGTTCGCGACGAGAACGCAGTAATTCAGAGCTGGCCAGCGGTTTGCCGCCGGGCAGTTGCAGTCGGGTCACTCGCAGCGAGCCCTCGCCACAGCCAATCAAAAGACCGAAGTCGTCGGCAGCCATGATTTCGCCGGGTGTGCCGGATTCCCGGGTTGCTTCCGCCTCCCATATCTTCAGACGCTGGTCGTCGATCATGGTCCAGCACACGGGAAACGGGACAAAGGCGCGAACCAGCCGCTGCAACTCCACAGCCGGGCGTTGCCACTGGACCTCGGCCTCGGATTTTTCAATTTTTGCCGCGTAAGTGCTGCCCTGGTCAGGCTGTGGAACAGACTGGGCCTGGTAGTTGGGCAGCTCTTCGATCACCTTGATCAGTAGTGGTGCACCCACACCCGCAAGTTCGTCGTGCAAGTCCTGGGCTGTATTGTTAATGCCTATGGGAAGCTCGGCTTTCGCCAGCATGGCGCCGGTATCAAGGCCGGCATCCATCTGCATAATCGTGACACCGGTGTTCGGGTCGCCGGCCTCAATGGCCCGTTGAATAGGCGCGGCACCACGCCAGCGCGGCAGCAGTGAGGCGTGTACGTTTATGCAGCCATAGCGGGGTGTGTCCAGCACCGCCTGGGGCAGAATCAGTCCATAGGCCACCACAATCAGCAGGTCGGCTTCCAGTTCAGCCAGCTCAGCCAGTGCGGCCTCGTTCTTCAGGCTGGCGGGCTGCAGTACGGGAATACTGGCAGTTTGCGCCAGTTGCTTGACCGGGCTGGCGCTAAGTTTCTTGCCGCGACCGGCCGGACGATCAGGTTGTGTGTAGACGGCTACTGGCACATGGCCGGCGTCTAACAGTGCCGCCAGGTGCGCGGCGGCGAAGTCGGGGGTGCCAGCAAACACCAGCCGCAGTGAATTGGGTTTTGACATCAGGCGCGCGCGCGGTGCTGCTTTTCCAGCTTTTTGCGAATCCGGCTGCGTTTAAGAGAGGACAGGTAATCAACAAACAGCTTGCCATCCAGGTGGTCTATTTCATGCTGGATGCAAACGGCCAGCAAACCCTCGGGCTCCATGGTGAACTCTGTACCCTGCTTGTCGCAGGCGACCACGCGGATATGTTGCGGACGCGACACCGTTTCGTAGAAACCGGGCACGGACAGGCAGCCCTCGTCATACTCATCGAGCTCCTGGTCCAGCACGGTAACCTGCGGGTTAATGAAGACCAGTGGCTGGTCCTTATCTTCAGAGATATCTATCACCAGCAGTCGCTTGTGAACATCCACCTGGGTGGCGGCCAGGCCGATGCCTGGCGCCTCGTACATGGTCTCGAACATATCGTCGATGAGGCGCGATAAAGCACTGTCAAAAACAGTTACCGGGCTGGCCTTGGTGCGCAGCCGGGGGTCGGGAAACTCTAGAATATCAAGCAAAGCCATAATCTGGGTGTGTCTCGACACCGTGACGGGGGTCGAATTAACGATTTAACTACTTGCGCTCAGGTTTGAGCGCCAGCAAACTGCCCTATATTATACAGGTAGCGCGAGGCATGCCCACCGCAGCCCGCTTGTTGAAACGCAGGGATGACAGATGAAAACAATACTGATAACTGGATGTCTGCTACTGGCGAGTATACTTCCCTTTGCCGCACAGGCAGATGAACTCCGGCTTAATGACGACGCGCCAGAGGTCTATCTGGTCAAGGAAGGCGATACACTCTGGGGTATTTCCAGCATGTATTTGCGTGATCCCTGGTTGTGGCCCGAGATCTGGGAAATCAATGAGCAGCTGGATAATCCGCACCTGATCTTCCCCGGCGACGAGATTTACCTGGTCTGGGTCGACGGGCGACCGCGCCTGCGGGTTCGACGCGGCGACGCCGCCTACACGGTTAAACTCACCCCCAAAATGCGCATCGACCCGCTGGATCGTGCCATTCCGCTTATCTCGCTGGAAGATATTGGGCCCTGGTTGAACGGCCATCGTGTCGTGCTGCCCATAGACCTGGACGCCGCCCCCTACGTGATCGCCGGCGGCCAGCGGCATCTATTGAGTACGCCGGGTGATCGAGTCTATGTGCGTGGCTCCCTGCCAGAGGGAGAGGTGGGCTTTGGTATCTATCGCGGCGGCCAGGTCTTTGTCGACCCGGGCACCAGGGAAGTGCTTGGGGTGGAGGCCGCGGATATCGGCAGCGCCTCGTTGAATGAAGCCCACGAGGAGGACATCAACGAACTGGAGGTGACCCGGGTTACGGAGGAGGTGCGTAAGGGCGACCGCTTGCTGCCCAATGAAAGCCGTGAAATTGCCGCCAGTTTCCAGCCACGGGCGCCAGAGAAGCATATTTCGGGTGTCATGCTGGCCGTCGACAGCGGTGTCACCCAGATCGGTACCCTGGATATTGTGGCGATAAACCTGGGCACCCGCGATGGTGCTGAAGAGGGTCATGTGCTGGCGATCTACCGGACCGGAGAAGTCGTGCGCGACGAAATAATGAACGAAAATGTTCAAATTCCGGATGTACGCGCGGGCCTGCTCATGATATTCCGTACCTTTGAAAAGATGAGCTACGGGATCGTGCTGAAGAGCAATCGGCCCCTGGAGGTAATGGACCGGGTAACCAGTCCCTAGTTAACCCCTGGCTCGACCACAATTTCGACTTTTATTCCGGCAATGATCAAGGATGATCTATGGATGTCGAGGAAGAGCTTCACTGGCTCATATTGTCACAACTGTCCGGCGCTACGCCGGCGATTCGGCGGTGCCTGCAGCAACTGAGCAACAACCCCCGTGAAATCCTGCATGCCGATGACAAGCTCTGGCGCAATGCCGGCGCTGGTCCTGATTTGCTGCGTGCCAGGCGAAGTTGGTCAAACACAGGAAGCCGGCACAAGGCCGAGCGCGCAGCTGCAGCTGAGCTGGCACAATTGCGTAAGAACCAGGCATTCCTGATACCACTGGGCAGTCCCGCCTACCCGCCCCTGCTGGCCGAAATTTACGACCCCCCGCCGCTGCTCTACGCTGCCGGTGACCCCGAGGCTCTGGCCCGGCCACAGTTTGCGATTGTTGGTAGCCGCCGTTGCGCCAGCGCCGGTCGGCGGGCGGCGGGCGAATTTGCCAGCGCGCTGGTCGGCAGCGGATATTCCATCTGCAGTGGTCTGGCCCTGGGTATTGATGCCGCTGCACATCGGGCCGCACTGGAAGCAGGTGGTGTCACGGTGGCCGTCATGGCGACGGGCATTGACTGCTGTTACCCGCGGCGACATGCGCCGCTGGCAGAGGCGATTCGCTCATCGGGTTTGCTGTTGACCGAGTTTGCACCGGGCACAAGCCCCAGACCCGAGCGTTTCCCAATGCGAAATCGCCTGATTAGCGGTCTCAGTGTCGGGGTGCTGGTTGCTGAGGCCAATCTGCGCAGTGGCTCACTCATCACCGCCCGGCTTGCCCTGGAGCAGGGTCGGGAAGTGTTCGCGCTGCCGCACTCTATCTATTACCCCGGTGGGCGAGGTTGTAATGAGCTGATTCGGCAGGGAGCGGGGCTGGCCGAAGGCATTGCAGACATACTGCCGGAACTCGGTCCCCTGACGAGTATCGCCCAGGGTCGGCAGACAGTAAGCCCGGTGCCGGCGCATTTGCAGCAGGTCTATGCCAGCCTGGCCTATGAGCCAGTTGCCGTGGACGAACTGGTGTTGCTGGGTCTCGGCGATGCCGGCGCCGTGTTGTCAGCTTTGCAAGAGCTGCAGATGCAAGGCCTGGTGGAAAATCGTAGCGGTTTGTACATGCGCAAATGTGATAATATCTCGCCCGCTTCGCCGCCGCCCTGAGTGCGGCTTTTTTGATTGTTAGCTTGCGCCACTGGCGCCCCGAGGAGATGTTTGATGAGTAAGCCGTTCGTTGCGGTTCTGATGGGTTCAGATTCCGATTTGCCCATGATGGAGGCCAGTTTTGATGTTTTAAACACACTGGAGATACCTTTTGAAGCCCGGGTCACCTCGGCCCACCGTACGCCGAAAGCCACCCACGACTATGTCACAGACGCGGATCAACGCGGCTGTGGTGTGTTTATTGCGGCGGCGGGTATGGCTGCGCATTTGGCCGGTGCCGTCGCAGCGACGACCACCAAGCCGGTGATCGGCGTGCCCATAAATGCGTCCCTGGACGGGCTTGATGCTCTGCTCTCAACCGTGCAAATGCCTGCGGGCATTCCGGTTGCGACGGTGGCAATTGGCAAGGCCGGCGCCAAGAATGCGGCCTATCTCGCCGCGCAGATGTTGTCCCTGGCCGACGCCGACCTGGCGCAGCGCCTGCGACAGGACCGGGACCGTAACGCCGAGGCGGTACAGGCCAAGAACGACGCACTGCAGGAACAACTGAAGGGCTGAAATGCGCCCTACAGATTTTCGTATCCGGCAGGCAGTCAATCTGATTGCCGCCGGTGCAGTAGTCGCCTATCCGACGGAAGCGGTCTGGGGCCTGGGTTGTGATCCCTGGAATGAGGACGCGGTTGACCGATTGCTGCGGCTCAAACAGCGCGACCCGGCCAAGGGCTTGATTCTGGTAGCGGCTGATATTCAGCAGTTCGATTGGCTACTGCGGGATTTGCCCCAGGCACAGCGCTCGCGGCTCGAACTCTCCTGGCCCGGCTCTACCACCTGGCTGGTGCCCCACCAGGGTCGAGTGCCGCACTGGGTTTGCGGTCAATACGATAGCGTGGCGCTGCGTGTAAGCGCGCACCCGGTAGTAAGAAAGTTGTGCCAGGCCTGGGCCGGCCCGCTGGTTTCCACCTCGGCTAATGTGGCCGGTGGACAGCCGGCGCGCGAGCAGTTTCAGCTGTGGCGTTATTTTGGCGACGGCCTGGACGGCCTGGTTCCCGGCTGTCTCGGCGCCGCGGAGAGGCCATCAATGATCCGGGATTTGTGCAGTGACAATATTATTCGGCAGGCCTGAGAGCCGCCGCAGGTGAAAGCTATGGAACAAAACTCTATCGAATCCGTGCAGCAATACCTGCTGGAATTGCAGGATGCCATCTGCGCCGGGCTGGAGCAGGAAGATGGCGGCGCGGAATTCCACCAGGACCAATGGCAGCGCCCGGAAGGGGGTGGCGGTCGCAGCCGGGTCATTACTGGCGGCAATGTGTTTGAGAAAGGTGGGGTGAATTTCTCCCACGTTGCGGGCAAGTCACTGCCGCCCTCGGCATCGGCGCAACGCCCGGAGCTGGCTGGCCGCAGTTACCAGGCCATGGGTGTGTCGCTGGTCATGCATCCACATAACCCTTATGTACCCACCTCCCATGCCAACGTGCGTTTGTTTGTGGCCGAAAAAGAAGGTGAAGAACCTGTCTGGTGGTTTGGTGGTGGCTTTGACCTCACCCCCTACTACGGCTTCGATGAGGACTGCCGACATTGGCACGAGGTAGCGCTTGCTGCGTGCCAGCCCTTTGGTGACGAGGTCTATCCGCGCTACAAGCAATGGTGTGATGAGTATTTTTATCTCAAGCACCGTGCCGAGCCGCGGGGTATTGGCGGCCTGTTCTTTGACGACCTTAATCAGTGGGACTTTGACACCAGCTTCGCCTTTATTCGCGCGGTGGGCGACGCCTACCTGGAGGCCTACAGGCCGATCGTGAGTCGTCGCAAAAACATTGAATACGGTGAACGTGAGCGGCAGTTCCAGCTCTACCGTCGCGGTCGTTATGTGGAATTTAACCTGGTCTACGATCGTGGCACCTTGTTTGGTTTGCAGTCGGATGGCCGTACTGAGGCGATCCTGATGTCCCTGCCGCCACTGGTACGCTGGGAGTACGACTACCAGCCGGCTGCGGACTCCGCCGAGGCACAGCTCACCGGGCATTTCCTGCAGCCACGTGACTGGCTGGCCTGATGACGGCGATCGACCGCTACGCGGTTTTCGGCAACCCAATACGGCACAGCAGATCGCCGTGGATTCACGCGGAATTTGCGCGCCAGTGCGAGCAGGATTTGCAATATCGTGCGGTGCTGGTCGATATCGGTGGCTTTGCGGATGCAGCCAGCAGCTTTTTTAGTGGAGGCGGCCGCGGTCTCAATGTCACGCTACCTTTTAAGGGGGATGCGTTTGAGCTGGCCGATGAGCTCAGCGAGCGCGCGCAGCGTGCGGCCGCGGTCAATACCCTGAGCGTCGGAGACGATAATCACATTCGTGGTGATAACACCGATGGCATCGGCCTGGTGCGGGACATGGTGGCGAACCTGGGCTGGCAAATTCGCGGCAGGCGGGTGTTGGTGCTGGGCGCCGGGGGCGCAGTGCGCGGCGTGCTGGAGCTGCTAATGAAGGAACATCCCGAGCAGTTACTGGTAGTTAATCGCACGGCGTCCAGGGCGGAACAGGTGGCGCAGGACTTTGCCGACCTGGGAGCGGTTGCGGGCGGTGGCTTTGAGCTTCTGCAGGACCAGCAGTTTGACCTGGTGATTAATGGTACCAGTGCCAGCCTCGCGGGTGAGCTGCCGCCGCTGCCAGATAGCCTGCTCACCGATCGCAGCTGCTGCTATGACATGATGTATGGCAGTGAGCCCACACCCTTTATGCGCTGGGCCGCCCAACACACCGCCTGGGCAGTGTCGGATGGCCTTGGTATGTTGGTCGAACAGGCGGCCGAGTCCTTTTACCTGTGGCGCGGTGTGCGCCCGCAGACCGGCCCGGTGCTGGCCAGCCTGCGGCTGTTGCTGGCGGAGGACAGGGCGTCATGACCCGGCGCTTTATTGCCGGAGCAGTCTGTCCCCGCTGTGGCAAGATGGACAAGCTGTTGATAGATAGTGAGGCAGACCTGCGCGAGTGCGTCAGCTGCGGCTACCGCGACCAGCGACCGGGCGACACACCATCCGAGTTGAAGACCCGGGTTAACCGGGCTGCCGCGCGCCGGGTGGAAACCGACGCGGAACCCGTCACCCTGATCAAGCCCCCGGCGACAGATTCAGAAAGCTAAACCTGGCCGCCGCCATTCAGGCGCAGGTCAATAGCCACCTCCCGACTCATACAGGGCAACTCTCGCTGTTGCTGCCCGGATTCACAGCTGCCCGACGAGCCTGGCTCGCTGAAGAGCCTCTCGGGGCCCAGTAAGCGGCTTACGCTCTGTTCCACCAGCTGATCCAGAGAATTGGCCAGTGCATCGCCAAGCAAATGGTGCACAATAATATTGGCGCGGGTCATATCCACCGGGACCAGATGGCTGTGCTGCGTAATGAGGTGTCGGTCGTTGAGTTCCTCAATCAGGCGTTGTGCCAGGAATGCCTCATCCAGCAGAGCCTGCAGGCCGTGGTCTGTCGCCAACTCCTGTGGGGGTGCCAGGAAAAAGTCCTCTGCCATATGCAGGAAGGGTGTGACCAGCGCCTCGTTGCCGTTGCCACGACTTTGTGTGTGCAGGCTATCAATGAACTCAGGCACGTACTGAATATAGCGGCGTATAAATTCCACCAGTGCTGGCAGCGGCTCGCTATCGGGCAGATGCAGGCGTTCCTGCAGAGACGGCAGTCGCTGCTCAAGGCTGTGGAGCAGCTCATCACTGCGACTTTCCTGGTCGACTGCATCACTGATTAATTTGCGGATGGCGTCGGTACTCATGCGCGTTGCCCGGGCCCGTAAAACTGATTCTTAAGGCTAGTACAAGCTGTGGATTAGTCGAGCCAGGCCTGGCGCTGATTAAGCTGGCGGAAATACCAGGCCAGGGTGAGGCCGCGGGCGCCATTGAAAGCGATGAAGGCAAACCAAAGGCCGTGATTGCCCTGCCCCCTGAGCAAATACCACAGGGGCAAGTAGACCAGCCCCAGCGACAGGACCATGCTGTACATCATATAGCGGGTCCTGGCGGCGCCAATGAATACCCCGTCAAGCAGGTAAGACAAGGCCGCCACCGGCGGCAACAAGACCAGCCAGTACTGATAAGTCCGCAACACCTCGAGCACGGCCTCATGCGCCGTAAACAGCGGATACGCCCAGGGCGCGACCAGGCCAAAAATAGCGCTGAGTAGCAGCGCTGTGCCCAGCGACCAGCGCCAGCAGGCCCGCACCGATTCGTGGAAGCGCTGCATGTCGCCGCCGCCGGCAGCGTTGCCGGTGAGGCCCTCGGCGGCATAGGCAAAGCCGTCCAGGCCGTAGGCGGCCAGCATTAGCAAATTGAGCATGATGGTGTTGGCAGCCAGGGTGTTTTCCCCCAGTCGCGTACTCATGGCAGTAAAGAATGCGAAGCTGAACAGCAGGCACATGGTGCGGATGAACAGGAAGCGATTGCTGGCCAGCAATTCACTGTAGGCAGTTAACTTCCGCAGCTGTTCGCGCGCCTGGCGCCAGGGTCGCCAGTCAAGCTGGCGGAACGCGGCTACTATGGCGATTGCACAGCCCACGTACTCTGCACAGAGGGTGGCCAGCGCAGCCCCGGCACTTTTCCAGTCCAGCACCACGATGAACAGCACATCCAATACAATATTGAGGGCATTGGTAACAATCAGGAACAGCATCGGCCAACGCGTATTCTGGCGACCAATAAACCAGCCGACGATGGCGTAGGTCACCAGCACGGCCGGGGCGCTGAATACCCGGATCGATACATACTCCTCGGCAAGCGGTGTCATGCCCGGGCCGGGACTCATTAACCACAGGCCGAAACCCAGCCACAGGGGGTGTGTGGCGATGACGCCGCAGGCGAGAACCAATGCCAGTATCGCCGATTGCAGTAGCACCAGCAGTTCACGCTGGCTGTCGCCGGCACCTACTGCCCTGGCGACCAGCCCGGTTGTACCCATGCGCAGGAAGCCAAAACCCCAGTAAAGGAATGACAGGATGCTGGCGCCAATGGCCACTGCCCCAAGGTAACGAGTGCTGTCGAGATGGCCGAGAATGGCGGTATCGACCAATCCCAGCAGGGGGATGGATATATTGGACAGAATTGCCGGCCAGGCGATCTGCCATATCTTGTGGTTGAGGCTGAGGCTATGTGCCATATCTATGGGGCTTGTCCTGGGTCAATGCCGGGAAGTTAAACCCCGCTACAATCAGGTACTTAGTATAAAAGTAATCGAGCGGCTTTAGTGCTCTCGCGGGTGAATTGGATTATAATGCGCCGCGATTTGCCACACCCAGATTCCTGAGGTAATCCGCTGTTCGTTCGGCCTGGCTGTAATGCCTGGTTGCGGCGTTGTGCGGTACTTTAAGCGGGTTCTGGATAAACAAAATTGATAGGGGAGACACGGGCAATGTTGTTGAAGGCGAGGAAGCTTTTCTGGCTCGCGCTGGGTCCGGTGATGCTGCTGTTGTCCGGGCTGGGGAGCCCGGCCTGGGCTGAAGGCGATAAGGTTAATCGGCTCTACCAGGTCAACATGGAGCCTGGGGTAACAGAGGTAGGGGCTGAGATATACGACCTGCACATGCTGATTTTTTGGGTCTGTGTGGTCATCGGCATCGCCGTTTTTGGCGTGATGTTTTATTCCATCTACGCCCACCGCAAGTCGCGCGGCGTTACGCCGGCAACATTTCACGAGAGCACCAAGGTCGAGGTCCTATGGACAGTCGTGCCCTTTCTGATCCTGCTGGTTATGGCCGTGCCGGCCACCTCAACGCTGATTGACGTATACGACACCGAAGATGCTGAGCTGGACATCCTGGTGACTGGCTACCAGTGGAAATGGAAGTACGAATACCTGGATGAAAATGGCGAGAATGTCGTTTTCTTCAGCAACCTGCGCACACCGCAGGAGGAAATCTACAACACTGACAAAAAGAACGAGTTTTACCTGTTGGAAGTTGATGAGCCGATGGTCATCCCGGTGGACACCAAGGTCCGCTTCCTGATTACAGCCTACGACGTGATCCACTCCTGGTGGGTGCCGGAGCTGGCAGTGAAGAAAGATGCGATACCGGGCTTCATCAATGAGACCTGGACCCAGGTCACCAAGACCGGTGTGTATCGCGGCCAGTGTGCCGAGCTCTGTGGTAAGGATCACGGCTTTATGCCGGTTGTTGTCAATGTCGTGTCAAAGGAAGAGTACGTCAGCTGGCTGGCCGGCAAGCAGGCCCAGGCGGCTGAAATTGCAGCACTGATGGAGCAGAATTTCACCATGGATGAGTTGGTAGCGCGTGGCAAGGCGGTATATGACCGCTCCTGCCTGGCCTGCCATGGCGCCAACGGCGAAGGCGGGGTGGGCAATGCCATCGCCGGCAGCGCCATAGCGACCGGTGCTACCAACGGCCATCTCGATTCGGTAGTAAACGGAGTAGCGGGCTCCGCCATGCAGGCCTTTGGCGGACAGCTCAATGACGTTGATATGGCGGCGGTGCTGACTTATCAGCGCAACGCATTCGGTAACAATATGGGTGACCTGATTCAGCCCATTGACGTTTATAACTTTAAGCAAGGCCAGTAAGGGAGGACCGACAATGGGCGATCATCATCACGGTCCCGCCAAGGGCCTTAAGCGGTGGCTGTTTGCCACCAACCATAAAGATATTGGCACCATGTACCTGTGGTTTAGCTTTGCCATGTTCCTGGTGGGCGGCGCTTTTGCCATGATCATTCGCGCCGAGCTGTTCCAGCCCGGCATGCAGCTGATCAAGCCAGAATTCTTCAACCAGATGACCACCATGCATGGTCTGATCATGGTGTTCGGCGCCATCATGCCGTCCTTTGTTGGCCTCGCCAACTGGATGATACCCATGATGATTGGTGCGCCAGATATGGCGCTACCGCGCATGAACAACTGGAGCTTCTGGATTTTGCCACCGGCGTTTTTGCTGCTGCTGTCCACCATGTTCATGGATGGCGGTGGCCCGGCCTTTGGCTGGACCTTCTATGCCCCGCTGTCGACCACCTACGCGCCGCCATCGGTGACCTTCTTCATCTTCGGTGTTCACGTCCTCGGACTTTCGTCCATCATGGGCTCGATAAATATCGTGGCCACGGTGATGAACCTGCGGGCGCCCGGCATGACTTATATGAAGATGCCCCTGTTCGTCTGGACCTGGTTTATTACCGCCTACCTGCTGATCGCGGTGATGCCGGTATTAGCCGGTGCGGTGACCATGATGTTGATGGACATCCACTTCGGTACCAGCTTCTTCTCCGCCGCCGGCGGTGGCGATCCAGTCTTGTTCCAGCATGTGTTCTGGTTCTTTGGCCACCCCGAGGTATACATCATTATCCTGCCGGCCTTTGGTGTGGTTTCGCAGATTATTCCCACCTTTGCCCGCAAGCGCTTGTTTGGCTATGACTCGATGGTGTATGCGACGGCGTCTATCGCCTTCCTGTCCTTCATCGTCTGGGCACACCACATGTATACAGTGGGCATGCCGATTGCCGGTGAGCTGTTCTTCATGTACGCGACCATGCTGATCGCGGTGCCGACCGGCGTTAAGGTGTTCAACTGGATCACGACCATGTGGCAGGGGGCCATGACTTTCGAGACCCCGATGCTGTTTTGTATTGGCTTCGTGGTGCTGTTCACCATTGGCGGATTTACCGGGCTGATGTTGGCGATCGCACCCAGCGATTTCCAGTACCACGACAGCTATTTCGTGGTGGCTCACTTCCATTACGTGATGGTTGCCGGCGCTGTGTTCTCGATGACGGCAGCGGTGTATTACTGGCTGCCCAAGTGGTGCGGCAAGATGTACAACGAGGCGATGGGTAAAACCCACTTCTGGATTTCTTTCGTGGGCTTCAACCTCACCTTCTTCCCGCAACACTTTGTCGGCCTGGCAGGTATGCCGCGCCGAATTCCGGATTACGCCCTGCAATTTGCCGATTTCAATATGATGTCCAGTATCGGTGCCTTCATTTACGGCTCCTCACAGATACTGTTCCTCTACAATGTCATCGCGACGATTGTTGCCGGTAAGCCGGTGAGTGAAAACAAGGTCTGGGAAGGTGCAGAAGGCCTGGAGTGGACGGTGGCAACACCGGCGCCCTACCACACGTTCGCTGTTCCGCCGCAGGTCAGGTAAGGAGTCCCAGGGGCCCGATGCAGTTGTTTGCTGACAATCCGATTCTCAACACCGTGACCAAATTGGTCGCGGTGGTGGTGATCATGTTCTCCTTTGTCTTTGTCGTTATGGTGCCCCTGTACAACGTGTTGTGCGATGCGCTGGGCATTAACGGCAAGACCAGTGGCGAGCGCTATGAAGCGGTGCAGATCCAGGTCGACGAAAGCCGCGAGATCACGGTGCAGTTCATCGCCATGAACAACGAGGGCATGCCCTGGGAATTTGCACCTTCAAGGACCATGATGCGGGTTCACCCGGGAGCGGTGAACGATACGGTATTCATGGCGCGCAACCCGCTGTCGCGAGACATGGTGGCGCAGGCCATTCCCAGTGTTTCGCCGGCACGTGCGGCCGAGTACTTCCACAAGACAGAGTGCTTTTGTTTCAATCAGCAGCCGCTGGGTGGCGAGCAGAGCACTGAGATGCCGCTGCAGTTTATCGTTGACCAGGGGCTGCCGCGGGACATAAAAACCATAACCTTGTCTTATACAATGTTTGATATTACTGAAATGGCGGAAGAGACGGCTGCAACTGCGGTCGCGTCGCGCTAACGGGGAGAATTTTAATGGCAACGCATGAGTCTACGGCGCACGAAGAGTATTACGTGCCGGAAAGCAGTGGCATGGCAATCAGTGCCACCATTGGCCTGGTGTTGAGTGTGTTTGGTGCTGCCAATGTGCTGAACGACATGACCTTTGGCGAGCCGGGTGCACCCAGCAACTCATGGACCATACTGACCTGTGGTTTGCTGTGGTTTATCGGTACGCTGTTTGTCTGGTTCCGTATTACCATCAAGGAAAACCTGGCGGGCATGAACAGCGCACAGCTCAAGAAATCCTATGTGCTGGGTATGTTCTGGTTCATTTTTTCCGAGGTCATGTTCTTCTTTGCCTTCTTCGGCGCCCTGTTCTATGTGCGTATGCTGGTAGGCCCCTGGTTGGCCGGCGAGGGTGAGGCGGGCGCGATGAGCCACCTGTTGTGGTCCGGCTTCGAGTTCGATTGGCCGATGATGCAGACGCCGCAGGAAGCAGTCGGTGGCGCTGCCGCCCAGGCGATTGCCAATAACGGTACCTTTGTTAGTCCCGGTACCAGCATGGCCTTTGCCGAAGTGGAGGCCTGGTATCACTGGTTGCCGATGTGGAACACCCTGGTCCTGATTACCTCCAGCTTCACGGTGCACATTGCTCACCTGGGGCTGCTGAAGGGCGATCGCAAGCAGTTCAACCTGTGGCTTACCATTTCCGTGGTGCTGGCCTGCTTTTTCCTGTTCCTGCAATACGAAGAGTACTACGAGGCCTATGCGCATTTCGGCCTCACACTGGATTCAGGAATCTACGGTTCAACGTTCTTCATGCTCACCGGCTTCCACGGTTTCCACGTCGCCATGGGTATGACCATGCTCTTGATACAGCTGTTGCGCTCAGTGCGCGGCGGTCATTTCACTGCCGATGATCACTTTGGCTTCGAGGCGTCCAGCTGGTACTGGCACTTTGTCGACGTGGTCTGGGTGATGTTGTTCCTGTTTGTTTACATCCTCTAGGGCGACGCCCTGCAGGATCCCGAGCCCGGCATTAAGCCGGGCTTTTTGTAGGAGAACACTGACCGGGGGCTGTTTATCTAGCCGCGGGTTCTTTATTGAGCTGAGGGCTCTTTATTGCTGAGGGCTCTTTATTGAGCTGAGGGCTCTTGCTCCTGCTCCTCCGCGGGGGCTGGCTGGGTGGAGGCCTTGTGTCTTTCCCAGGGCGCATTGGAACGCAGTTTGCCGCTGCCAATGCCGTAGACGATGAGTAGCATGAGGGTGGCGGCCAGCGTAAGCCGCAGACCCAGAGAATTAACCAGACGACGCTTGCCGGGGTCACCCTGGTCGGTCATCAGGAAGAAAAAACCCGAGCCGAGGCTGCCCAGCAAGCCAAGCAGTAACACAACAATGACAGATTTCAGGAGCATGGTGACGTCCTCGCAGGGCCCATCAGTATAACGAACCCACATGCCCAGATCAGCAAACTACACAGCAGGATTCCGCTGGCAGCTTGAATGGCGCATTAGCCTGTTCACGGCCTTGTTGGTGCCACTGTTTGTCGGCCTGGGTTTCTGGCAGTTGGCCCGGGCCGAAGAAAAACAGCTGATCAATATGCGCTGGGAAGCGCGACAGGCGGAACCGGCACTGGCATTTGCCGCCTTGCCGGACAGCGCAACCGCCCTGGCCTATCAACAGGTTTTGCTGCAAGGCAGCTTTCTGCCCAAGCGCAACTTCCTGCTCGACAACCGCATCCGCCAGGGTCGTTACGGTGTTGAAGTGATCGCCGCTTTCCGCGAGGCCAGCACTGGCAAACTGTTGCTGCTGAACCGTGGCTGGATTGAGGCTGACCCTGGCCGACGTCAGCTGCCAGTGATACCGGTGCCACCACAGGGCATGCAGTTGCAGGGCTATGTCTATGTGCCTCCCGGCGAGAGCTATACCCTGGGCCAACTGAGCACGGGTGAGGACTGGCCCAGGCTGGTGCAAGCGATAGACACCGAGGGCCTGGGCGCAATGTTGGATGAAGCGGTTTTTCCCTTTACTATCCGGCTGGGGGTGGACAGCCCAGCTGCCCTGCTGGCGGACTGGCCCCTGGTAAACACGCTACCCGAAAAACACCAGGCCTACGCCCTGCAGTGGTTTGCCATGGCGCTGGCATTGTCGGTTCTGTTTATCTGGCGCAGTAGTAATATTGGCGCCCTGTTGAAGCCCCGCGCCCAGGCGTAGCGGCAGGAGAACTCAGTGAATACAAGGGTAAACAAGAACCGCCTGGTGTTATTGATGATTGCTGGAGTGCCGGTGATGATCATTCTGGCGGCAAGCTGGCTCTGGTATTACGTGTCCAGCGGGCGTATTGACCTGGTGGCGATACTCGGCACGGCCAACCGCGGCGAGTTGCTGTCGCCACCGCTGGCCCTGGCTGACTTCGCGCCGCGTACCGCCGCCGGTGACAGTTTTGAAATAGCAGCCGCGGCGCCACCGATTTGGCGGATCCTGATACCCGGCGAGGGAAGCTGTGATGAAGCCTGTCGCCAGACGCTGTATTACACCCGGCAAATCAACACCGCCATGGGTAAGTATGCCAACCGAATAGAGCGGGTTTACCTGGCCGCTGCCGAGCGGGATGCTGGACTGGCCGAGGAGCTGGCGCAGACATATCCAGACCTGAAAGTCCTGTATACTGCGCCGGCCTCGATGGCGTCACTTGGCAGCGACGCCGATGGACAGATGGCTGGCTATTTTGTGGTGGATCCCGCCGGATGGATTATCCTTTCTTATGCTGCTGACGCGGATGGCAAGGACGTAATGGCGGACCTTAAGTTCCTGATTAAAAACAGTGGTGGCTGATGTTCAACGTAGCTGAAAACCGTAAACCTGGCTTCAAGTTGGCGCTGTTCGGCGTTTGCTTTGCACTGGCCGTTATTATCCTGGGCGCTTTCACCCGACTGGTGGACGCGGGTCTGGGCTGTCCCGACTGGCCCGGCTGTTACGGTCATCTGCTGTGGCCTAATGAAGCCCATGAAATTGCCAGCGCCAACGAGGCCTTTCCCCACGCGCCGGTAGAGGCCGACAAGACCTGGCCGGAAATGGTGCACCGCTACCTGGCGACAACCCTCGGAGCGATTGTGCTGTTACTGACCGGCCTGGCCTGGCGGCGTCGCAGCCCTGGCCAGCCACTGAAACTCCCTCTGTTCCTGCTGGGTTTTGTAATTTTGCAGGGTATGTTCGGCATGTGGACGGTGACGCTCAAGCTCTGGCCCCAGGTTGTTACCGCGCACCTGCTGGGTGGTTTTGCCACCATTAGCCTGCTGTGGATTCTGACCCTGCGGCTTAACAACCTGCATTGGCAGGCCACGCCGGCGGCCTTTGCAATGCTGAACAAATTGAAACCACTGGCCCTGGTGGGACTATTGGTCGTGGTGGCACAGATTTCACTGGGTGGCTGGACCACGTCGAACTACGCGGCGGTTGCCTGCCCGGACTTGCCAACCTGTCAGGACCAGTGGTTGCCCCCCATGGACTTCGCCGCCGGTTTTGATTTGCTGCAACAGGTAGGCCCCAATTACCTGGGTGGGGTCATGACCAATGAAGCGCGAGTGGCCATTCACATGAGCCATCGTATCGGCGCGATTATTACCCTGCTGTTTATCGGCTGGCTCAGCCTGCGCCTGATGGCGGGCCCGCTGCCGCAGCAGCGGCAACTCGGCAAGGTGATGGCCGGTGTTCTCGCAGTCCAGTTTTTGCTGGGTCTGGGCAATATCTTTTTCCATTTCCCGCTGCTGCTAACGGTGTCACACAATGCTGTCGGTGCGCTTTTATTATTGTGCCTGGTGACGCTCAATTACTATGTCCAGACTGCGCAGGAAGAACGCTGAGTGGAGCAGTTGGTAGCAAGCGCCGGCTGGCGTGATTACCTGGAGCTGACCAAGCCCAGGGTTGTGGCCCTCATGCTGCTGACCGCGGTGATCGGCATGTTCATGGCAGTACCGGGCATGGTGCCCTGGCAGATATTGATTTTCGGCAACCTGGGCATTGCCCTGTGCGCCGGCTCTGCGGCTGCCGTTAACCACCTGGTCGATCATCGAATTGACCAGGTCATGGCACGCACCCAAAACCGTCCCCTCGCCCAGGGTCGGCTGGGACCAGGACAGGTGGCTGCCTTCGCCTTGTTACTGGGCGTGCTTGGCATGTATCTGCTACTGGTCTGGGTCAACGCCCTTACCGCCTGGTTAACGCTGGCTTCGCTGTTGGGCTATGCGGTCATTTATACAATATTCCTGAAACGCGCCACACCGCAGAACATCGTCATTGGCGGCCTTGCCGGCGCTGCCCCACCACTGCTGGGGTGGACGTCAGTGACCGGACAGATTGACGGGCACGGCCTGTTGCTAGTGTTGATCATCTTCGCCTGGACGCCACCACATTTCTGGGCGCTGGCCATTCACCGTCGCGAGGAATACGCAAAGGTCGATATTCCCATGCTGCCGGTAACCCACGGTGTTGCCTTCACCAAGCTGCACATCATGCTGTATACCCTGATTATGTTTGCCATCACCCTGCTGCCCTTTGCGACCCGGATGAGCGGCCCGCTATACCTGGCGGGCGCGGTGCTGCTGGGCGGCGGATTTTTGTGGCATGCCGGTGTGCTCTTATGGGGCAGCAACACCGCGGCGGGCGAACCCGCAGCGGCCATGGCCACGTTTCGATATTCCATTATTTACCTGATGGCGCTGTTTATCATCATGTTGCTGGACCACTACCTGTTCCCAATGAGCCTTGCCTGAAATGACTGAAACCACCAGAGATCCGCGGACCCGCAATATTCAACTGACGGTGCTTGGCTTGTTGCTGCTGATTGGCATTGTGGTCGCTGGCTTTGTTAACAAGATCAGCCAGCCCCGCGTCATGACCCCCAGCGAGCTCAGGTTGAATGGCGCCTTTATGTTCGACACACCCCGGGCCCTGCCCGAGTTCAGCCTGGTCGACCATCAGGGCCAGCCTTTCACCGTGGAACAGCTGCGCGGGCATTGGACCCTGGTGTTTTTCGGCTTTACTCATTGTCCGGATATCTGCCCCACCACCATGGCGTTCCTGGGTGGCTTCATGGAGGCCTTGCAGGGCTTGCCCGAGGCGGACGATACCCGCGTGGTGATGGTAACGGTTGACCCGGCCCGCGACGACGCCGAACGCCTGGCCCAGTATGTACCCTATTTCAATCCGGAATTTACCGGCGTGACCGGCGACTTTTTTGATATACACCGCTTCGCCACGGCACTGAATACACCTTTTCGTAAAGTGCCCGGCCAGGGTGAGGACTACCAGGTAGACCACAGCGCCAACCTGGTTCTGATTAATCCACGCGGCGATTACCATGGCTTTTTCACGGCACCTCTGGATCTTGCCAAACTGAAGGTCACCTACCGTTCCGTGCGTGCGGTCTGGGAGCGCTAACCATGTCGGCCCCACTAATACTCGTTGACGGTTCTTCCTATATCTATCGTGCGTATCATGCGCTGCCACCATTGACTACCTCCACCGGTCTCGCCACCGGTGCAGTCAAGGGCGTGATCAATATGCTGCGGCGTCTGCAGAAGGACTATCCTGACTCGCCGATTGCGGTCGTGTTTGATGCCAAGGGCAAAACCTTTCGTGACGAACTCTTCGCCGAATACAAGGCCCAGCGGCCACCCATGCCAGATGACCTGCGAGAGCAGATAGAGCCGATTCACGCCATTGTCCGGGCCATGGGCCTGCCACTGTTGTGTGTGGAGGGGGTTGAGGCGGATGACGTGATCGGCACCCTGGCGGTGGAGGCGGGTGCCCAGGCGCGGCCAGTCGTCATTTCCACTGGCGACAAAGACATGGCCCAACTGGTGAACCAGCATGTCACCCTGGTCAACACCATGACCGAGACGGTGATGGACCCGCAGGGGGTGCAGGACAGGTTTGGTATTCCGCCGGAGCTGATTATCGACTTCCTGGCCCTGATGGGGGACAAGGTGGACAATATTCCCGGGGTGCCGGGTGTGGGCGAAAAAACCGCACTGGCCCTGTTGCAGGGCCTGGGCAGCCTGGAGCAGATTTATGCCCAGCTGGACAAGGTAGCCGACCTGGAATTTCGCGGCGCCAAGACCATGGGGGAGAAACTGGCAGCGCAGAAAGACAATGCTGAGTTGTCTTACCTGCTGGCAACGATCAAGACCGACGTACCGCTTGATACCGCGGTTGCCGACCTGGTCAATGCGGAACCTGACGAGGCCACCCTGCTTGAGTGGTTCAAGCAGCTCGAATTTAACAGCTGGATTGATGAATTGCAGCAGGATGAGGAAGTGGCGGTAGCGGCGGCGATAGCCGGCGACTACGAAACCATCACCGATGCGGCGACCTTCAATGCCTGGCTGGAGCAGTTGCAAAGCGCCGAGCTGTTTGCCTTCGACACGGAGACCACCAGCCTCGATTATATGCAGGCGCAGGTGGTGGGCGTGTCCTTCGCTGTCGAGGCAGGCAAGGCGGCCTATGTCCCCTTTGGCCACGACTATCTTGGCGCACCCGAGCAGCTAGAGCGGGACTGGGTGCTGGGTCAGCTGAAGCCACTGTTGGAGGACCCGCAGCAAGCCAAAGTGGGACAGAACCTTAAGTATGACGCCAATGTGCTCGCCAATCACGGCATCACCCTGCGCGGTATTCATTTTGACACCATGCTGGAGTCCTATGTGCTGGACTCCACCGGCAGTCGTCACGACATGGACAGCCTGGCCCTGAAATACCTGGGCCACAGCACCATTCATTTCGAGGATATAGCGGGCAAGGGAGCGAAACAGCTGACCTTCAACCAGATCAAGCTGGAGGAGGCCGGACCCTACGCTGCCGAAGATGCCGATGTCACCCTGCGCTTGCACGCGGCACTGTGGCCGGGGCTGGCGCAGGAAGACAAGCTGCGCTCGGTGTTTGAAGAGATTGAAATTCCATTGGTGCCAATCCTGTCCCGTATAGAGCGCCACGGCGCGCTGCTGGACCGGGCCATGTTGGAGCAGCAGAGCGGCGAGTTGTCAGTCAGGCTACACGAGCTGGAACGTGAGGCTCATACCATGGCCGGCAGCGAGTTCAACCTGGGCTCACCCAAGCAATTGGGCCAGATCCTGTTCGAACAGCTGGAATTGCCGGTAATCAAAAAGACACCCAAGGGCGCGCCCTCCACTGCGGAGGAGGTGTTGATCGAGCTGGCCATGGATTACCCCCTGCCCCAGGTCATTCTTGAACACCGCAGCCTCAGTAAGCTCAAATCTACCTACACCGACAAATTACCGGAGATGATCAACCCAGTTACCGGGCGCGTGCATACGTCCTATCACCAGGCGGTTACCGCCACCGGGCGGCTTTCCTCCTCTGACCCCAACCTGCAGAATATTCCCATTCGCACCGCCGAAGGGCGTCGCATCCGGCAAGCTTTCATCGCCCCGCCCGGCTACCGTTTACTGGCCGCCGATTACTCCCAGATTGAATTGCGCATAATGGCGCACCTGTCCGGTGATGCCGGATTGTTGCAGGCCTTCCGCGATGGCCTGGATGTGCACCGCGCGACAGCCGCCGAGGTGTTCGGGGAGGGGCTTGAGAGTGTATCTGATGAGCAGCGACGCAAAGCCAAGGCCATTAACTTCGGCCTGATCTATGGCATGTCAGCCTTTGGCCTGGCGCGGCAGCTGCACCTTGGCCGGCACGAGGCCCAGGAATATATTGAACTCTACTTTGAGCGCTATCCCGGGGTGCAGGCCTATATGGATGATACCCGGGCGCGGGCCCATGAACAGGGTTATGTGGAAACCCTGTTTGGACGGCGGCTGTACCTGCCGGAAATCAATGCACGCAACAAAATGCGGGTGCAGGCGGCGGAGCGTACAGCCATCAATGCACCCATGCAGGGAACTGCTGCCGATATTATCAAGCGCGCCATGTTGCGGGTCGATCAGTGGCTGGCGGAGAGTGGGGCGGACGCGCGTATGGTCATGCAAGTACACGACGAGCTGGTGCTGGAGGTGGCGGAGTCGGAGCTGGACGCTGTGCGCGAGCGGGTCTGTGAAGAAATGTCGGCGGCGGCGGAGCTGGCGGTGCCGCTACTGGTTGAAGCCGGAGATGGCATTAACTGGGACCAGGCGCACTAATCGGGCAAGATCAGCCTTCCTCTGCCTGCTCTTCTTCTTCCAGTACCGAGGTATCGGTTAGCCAGTGGTCCAACACCGCGCACAGCTCCTTGAGGCCAGTGTGCTTCAGCGCCGAGAATAACTGTACCGAGACCAGCTCTGATTGCTTGGCCACTGCGGCCTGGACTTTAAGCAGGCTGCTCTTGGCGGGCCCTTTCTTCAGCTTGTCGGCCTTGGTCATCAGCACATGTACCGGCATTTCCGCAGCGACCGCCCAATCCAGCATCATGCGATCATAGTCCTGCAGGGGGTGGCGCACATCCATGAGTAGTATCAAGCCGCGCAGGGAGCGGCGCTGCTGCAGGTATTGCTCAATTTGCCGGGTCCATTCCAGCTTGACTCGCTCCGGCACCTTGGCAAAACCGTAACCGGGCAGGTCGACCAGTCGCTGGCTCTCGCCAAGGCTGAAAAAATTCAGTAACTGGGTGCGGCCAGGCGTTTTCGAGGTTCGTGCCAGCTTGCGGTTCCCGGTCAGGCTGTTGATGGCGCTGGATTTGCCGGCATTGGAGCGGCCGGCGAAGGCCACCTCCCAGCCCTCGTCAGGCGGGCATTGCTGGAGTTTGCTGGCACTGGTGAGAAAGCTGGCGGAACGGTAATTTGGGCGCTGTACAGCGACTTCGGACATCGGTGGCATCGACTTTTTTGCATCGGGGTTGTCGTATATAATGCCACAGCTTTTGAAAATCCGATCAAACACCCGCGTCGGAGCTATTCCCAGGCGCAGACTAAAGGATGAAACCACTATGAATACTATGAAACCTGGTGCGCTTAAGTTGGCGCTGATGATCACGCTGGCGCTGGGATTGAACAGTGCCGCCAACGCCGATGACGTGGCGGCGCGCTACGGCAAGACCTGTGCCGTCTGTCATGCCTCTGGCGCGGCCGGTGCACCCAAGACGGGTGATGCTGCGGCCTGGAAGCCTCGCATGGACAAGGGCATGGATACGATGGTGAAATCTGTGGAAAATGGCCTCAACGCAATGCCGCCCAAGGGTATGTGTTTTGACTGCAGTGCTGATGAATACAAGGCGCTGATCAACTATATGGCCACGGCCAAATAGCACGGCCTCGACCCCCTCAATACTCTGGAAATTCGATGAAAAAATTACTTATTGGCCTGAGCCTGTTGCTGGGCCTTAGCGCCCATGCGTTGGCCGGCGACGCCGTTGCCGGTAAAGATAAATCCCTCATGTGCTCCGCCTGTCATGGCGCCGATGGCAATAGTATGGTGCCCAGCTTTCCCAAGCTGGCGGGCCAGAACCAGCGCTATCTGATCAAGCAGATGAATGACATCAAGAACGGCGCGCGGCCGGTGCCGACCATGGTTGGTCAGCTGGATGCCATGAGTGAGGCTGATATCGCTGATATTGCCGCCTTTTATGCCAGCCAGAACGCCAGCGGTGGCCAGGCCGATCCCGCCACTGTTGCCCTGGGCGCTGGGGTGTATCGCGCCGGTGTTAGCGCCAGCGGTGTCGCCGCCTGTGCGGCCTGTCACGGCGCGCGTGGCGGTGGTAATGCACCGGCGGGCTTCCCTGCGTTGGCGGGGCAACATCCTGAGTACATCGCTGATCAATTGCGCAGGTTTCGTACCGGGGCTGAGAACACGCTGGCGGAAAACCCCGCCGGCCGTACCAATGATGGCGACGCGCGCATGATGCGCGACGTGGCCTATCGCCTGACTGACAATGAGATTGCGGCGCTGTCCAATTTCATCGCCGGTCTGCACTAGACCAGGACATAAGAGGGAGAACGACGAGGTGAAAGTACTCGCTAATGGATTGCTGACTGGCCTGGCACTGCTGTTTTTATTGCCGCTGGGCGCCTGTGCACAGGACGATAAAGTGTTTGTGGCTGGCACGGATTACGATGTTATTGCGCCGGCAATGCGCGCGCGCAGTGACAATAAAATCGAGGTGGTCGAATTCTTTGCCTATAGCTGTGGGCACTGTTACAACTTCGAACCACTGCTGGATAAGTGGAAAGAGGATCTGGCTGAGGATGTGGTAGTAACGGGTTCACCCGTGGTCTGGAGCGCACCCATGGAGCCCCATGCCAGGGCTTTTTATACCGCCCAGGCACTAGGCGTGATGGATCGCTTGCACGGCGCCCTGTTTGCCGCCATGCATGTCGACAATAAACGTCTGGCCAATGAAGCTGAAGTACGCGCTGTATTTGTTGCCAATGGCGTCAGCGCGGAAGCGTTTGACAAGGCCTACAATTCCTTTGGTGTCGGCAGCCAGGTACGCCAGGCGGTGTCCCGGGCCAAGGGTGCCCGCGTGACCGGCACACCGGAAATGATGGTGGCCGGCAAATATCGCGTGACCACGCGCAAGGCCGGCAGCCAGTCCGGTATGATCAAGATCGCCGACTTTCTCATCGCCAAAGAGCGTGCGGCAGCCGCAGAGTAAGCACTACATGCCGCTGCTATAGGTTTCCAGGGAAGCCGCGCCGCTGGCGCGGACCCCTCCCAGGGCCAGTGCATATTCCTTTAACAAGTTCAGGCAGTAGCCCAGCCGCGCTTCAAAGTACTCCTGGGCGCTGTCCTTGTTGTCTTCCGGGTTTTCATTAAATACGGTATCGACGTAGCGGATGATCAGGTGCTCGGGGATAAAACAGATGCGGTTATTTTTGTAACTGCTCATGCGCAGCTCCGCTACCGGGAAGGAACCGCCATCGGCCACCGACACGGTTACGATCAGGGCTGGTTTGTGGGCCAGCTCACCCCCCCCTGTCCAGATCAGGAAGAAGTTCTTTAATCCCGACGGCACCATGCCGTGCCATTCCGGCGCGATGATGACAAAGCCGTCGCAACTGGCCAACTCCTCCCCTATCGGTGCCATCAAGGCCTGCCATTTGGGGTCTCCTTCCCAGATGGCTTCTTCCCACAGTGGCAGCGGGTTGCCCGCCAGACTGAAGAAATACGTCTCATCACACAGCTGTTGCTCGCGTAGGCTCTTGTCGATATAGCGCGCGACCTTCTCGCTCTGGGATTGCAGCCGATGGCTGCCACAGATAATGCCGAGTTTCATGGGAAATCCTTGGGTATTGTCAGTAGCTGAGCCAATCCGGGGCCGGCAGGCCACGGGCTTGCAGGAAAGACGGGTTGAACAGTTTGCTCTGGTAGCGATTGCCGTAATCGCAAAGAATGGTGACCACCGTATGGCCCGGCCCCAGCGATTCGGCCAGGCGCACGGCGCCCGCAATGTTAATGCCGGCGGAACCGCCCAGGCACAGACCCTCGTGTTTGAGCATGTTGAAAATCCACGGCAGGGCTTCTTCATCACTGATCTGGAATGCGCAGTCAATTTTAGCCTGTGCCAGATTATCGGTTATGTGGTTGATACCGATGCCTTCCATGATGGAGCTGCCTTCGCTTTTCATCTCGCCGTGGGTGAAGTAATCGTATAGTGAGGCGCCCATGGGGTCGGCCACACCAATCTGGATATCCGGGTTTTTCTCCTTCAGTGCATTGGACACGCCGGCCAGGGTGCCGCCGGTGCCGACCGCGCAGATGAACCCGTCTACCTTGCCGTCGCACTGGTTCCAGATCTCGGTGCCGGTGGTGCTGGCATGAAACTGCATGTTGGCCAGGTTGTCGAACTGGCGCGCCCACAGCGCGCCCTTGCTCTCTTTCGCTTGCAGCTTCTCCGCCAGGCGGCGCGCGCTGTGAATATAGTGATTTTCGTCGCTATAGGAGGTCGCAGCCACCAGGTGCAGATCGGCCCCGAGCAATTCCAGGGTCTCGATCTTCTCCTTGCTTTGGCTAACTGGCATGACCACCACGCTGCGATAGCCCAGGGCATTGGCCAGCAAGGTCAGGCCGATACCCGTATTACCGGCTGTGCCCTCAACAATGACGCCGCCGGGCTCCAGCAAGCCGCGGGCCTCCGCGTCGCGGATGATACCGAGCGCGGTGCGGTCTTTGACGGAGCCGCCGGGATTGAGAAACTCCGCCTTGCCAAAAATCTGGCAACCGGTGCGCTCCGAGGCCTCCCGCAGGTAGAGCAGGGGCGTATTGCCAATTAACTGGGTTACATCGCTTGCGGACATGGTCGCGGGGTTCCGGTTCTGATCTGGGTTTAGTATGGCATATCAGGGCCGCTGAGGGCTCTTTACCTTGCTGGCTGAGGGCTTCCTACCTTGTGCGCTGAAGGCTCTTTACCTCGATGGCTGAAGGCTCTTCATTTGCGCTGAAGGCTCTCTACCCTGTCGGCTGAAGGCTTTTTACCTGGTTGGCTGAAGGCTCTCTATTTGGGCTGAAGGCTCTTTACCTGGTTGGCTGAAGGCTCTTAATCAGCCACCAGGCGATGCAGCTGCAGGCCAGGATGATCATTGTCATGGGCAGGGCAGAGTCTTCCAGCATCAGCCCGACCAGGACACCCGCGGCAGAAGACAGACCCATTTGCACGAAACCGAACAGGGCGGACGCGGTGCCGGCCATGTGCGGAAACGGACGCAGGGCCGTGGCCATGGAGTGGGGCAGCACAATTCCCAGCGCCATGGCGAACAGTGCCATCGGCACAATGATGCTGGCCGGATGAAACCAGGTTTCGGCGGCGATGACCATGCACAGGCTACCGAATATGGCCAGCTTTGCGCCCAGCCACATGACCTGTACGGAATCACGCTGCAGTGCAAGCCGGGTGCTGAGTGCGCTGCCGCTGATATAACCTGCTACGGTAGTGAGGAACAGGCTGCCGAAGTATTGGGTAGGCACCTGCATCATGTCGATGAATACGAAGCTGGAGCCGGACAGGAACGTCACCATGCCGGCGTACATTGATGCACTTGCACAGGCGGTGAGGCGATAATCCCGATTGGCAATCAGGCTCAGGTAGTTGCGGCCAATCGATAGCGGATGCAGGGGTTGAACGGCGGGCAGCGACTCCGGCAGTCGCCAGCCGACACAGATTGCCAGCACCAGGGCATAAACAGCCAGCGCCACAAAAATAGAAGGCCAGGGCAAAAACTGCAGCATGAGCCCGCCCAGGCTCGGGGCCACGGCCGGCGCCAGCGCCATGATCATGGCGATGTAGGCCAGAGCCCGTGCCGCCCGCACAGGTCCATAAAAATCACGGGCCATGGCTCGGCCTAGCGTCGGACCGACGCAGGCGGCGATGCCCTGCAGGAAGCGGTAGAGGATCAATTCCTCAATGGTATCGGCACTGGCACAAGCCAGCGAGGCGGCTATATACAGTGCCAGGCCGGCCAATAAGACCGGCCTGCGGCCATAGCGGTCTGCCAATGGTCCGCAGGCGAGGTGGAAAACGGAAAAGCCCAGCAGGAATGAACTGATGGTGAGCTGGACCCGGCTGGTATTGGTCGCCAGTGCGTCCACCATGCCAGGCATGGCTGGCAGGTACATATCAATGGTTAGCGGTCCCAGCGCCACCATGGCAGCCAGGATAATCAGCAGGCCCGGGGAGCCCTGGTCCGCTGGTTTGGAGTTACTGTCGGAGTCGCTGTGGCTGCTCATGGGGCGGCGATGCTACCACAGGCGCGGCCCTGGACGGGGTCTATTTCTCGAAGCTGAGTACGGTTTTCCACCACAGGCCCGGTAGCAAGATCTTCCATAGCATCAGCAACCGAGCCTCACGGGGATAGATGACCGCCTTGTTTTTTGCCACGCCTTTATCGATTGCGTCGACGATTTTCTCTGGGTCCGACAGGCGACCGCTTTTGCGCGCCTCGCTGATGCTTCCGGGTGTGTCTGTGTTCAAGGCCTGCTCCATCAGGGGAGTATTGACCGCGGGCGGGCACACCAGGTGCAGCTTGACCCCGGAATCACGAATTTCCTTTTGCAGGCACTCGACGTAGGTATTCACGGCGGACTTGGTCGCGCAGTAAGCGCCCATCTTGGGTACCAGGGCAAAGCCGGCGATAGAGCCAAACAGGATCATACGTCCGCTGCCCCGCTCCAGCATCTCAGGCAGCAAAGCCTTGATCATGTACACCGTGCCAAAGAAATTTACCTGGAACAGAAACTCCACCTTTTCCACGCTGTGATCGGCCAGGGCATGGGCAGGCATCAAGGCGGCGGCGTGAACGAGGTGATCGATCGGGCCGAGTGCGGCTTTGATTGCGGCCAGCTGGTTTTCAATGTCGCCACGGTCGGCAATGTCACAGCGAAAGCAGTGAATATTGGCATGGTCTTGCGCTATTTCCGCCAGGCCCTCTTCATTCAGGTCCATGGCGGCGACGGTCGCGCCGCGCTCGGCCAGGCGGCGGGCGCAGATGCGGCCCATACCGCTGGCAGCACCTGTAACCAGTGCAATTTTTCCTGTCATTGATTCAGCCATAATCCGCTCCCTGGGTAGCCGCTGCCGTCGAGGGCCCAGGCTTGAGGTAAATGAGTGTGCTACTGACTATTAGTCTATAGCGGAAGGCATGATAGCGGTGCCCCGCGGGCCATACAAGGCTGTTCAGGCTTGTTCAATATGATCCAGGGGTAGCTCGGTCTTGCGTACCACGGGCCGCAGCACAAAGCTGGACTGTACGCCGGTCACGCCTTCGATACGGGTGAGCTTGCCCAGCAGGAAGGCCTCGTAGTATTCCATATCCGGTACCACGGCCTTGACCAGGTAATCGGCGGAGTTACCGGTTACCACCGAACACTCCATGACCTCGGCAAAGGCAGCCACCTGGTTCTCGAAATTGGTAAAGCGCTCCGGTGTGTGCCGGTCCATGGTGATGGTGATGAAGGCGGTCAGCTTCAGCCCCAGTTGTGATTGGTTGAGCAGGGTGACATGGCGATCAATGAGGCCGGACTCTTCCAGTCGCTTGACGCGCCGAGAGCAGGGGGTAGGTGACAGGCCAACCGCCTCCGCCAGCTCCAGGTTGCTGATGCGGCCGTTGACCTGCATCTGCTCCAGGATGCGGCGGTCTGTTCGATCAAGCTTCATCAGCTACTGCCTCCGGCTGGATGATGGGTCCGCCGAACCACTGCCTGGTCGGTTGCAAGGGTTTGGCGAAATAGCGTCGTGCCTCCACCATGACCCGCCCCGACAACAACAGGGTCGCGATCATGGTCGGTATCGCCATCAAGCCATAGGCGCCGACAATCAGGTTAAAGACCACGTCAATACTGACTGTCGCACCGAAAAATATGGTGGCGAGGAAGAAATAGCGGAACCAGTGCTGGTACTGCGCACCGAACAGGAAGCCGAAGCACTTGGTGCCGTAGTACCAGCCGGCGAACATGGTGGTGAGGCTGAGTATTAGCACGACCACCGTCAGTAATGGGGTGGCGACCGCACCCATTTCCCCGCGCAGGGCGGTCAGGGTCATGGCAATACCGTTTAATTCACCGGGCGCCTGCCACAGACCTGACGCCAGGATCACGATCGCGGTGCAGGTACACACGACCATGGTGTCGATCACCGGCCCCAGCATCGCCACCAGTCCTTCCCGAATAGGCTCATTGGTACGGGCCGCGCCATGGGCCATGACTTCCGTACCGATCCCGGCCTCATTGGAAAAGGCACCGCGGCTAATGCCTATCAGTATCACCCCCATCATGCCGCCACCAAAGGCCTGTGGTGCGAAGGCCTCACGGAATATCAGGGCGAATATTTCCGGGATTTGTGCGGCGTGTTGGAACAGGACAAAGACAGTCATACCCAGGTAGGTCAGGGCCATTGCAGGCAGCAGTGCGACTGACACATGGGCCACCCGTTGCAGGCCGCCGAATACTACCAGGGCGACCACGCCAGCAATTGCACAGCCGACCGCCAGGTTGAATTGCAGTGGATCAAAGCCACTGCCGAAGCTGTCGCGTATCAGTGCCGTCAGCTGATTGGCCTGGAACATCGGCAGAACGCCGATAAGCCCCGCCGCCGAGAACAGGATCGCCAGTGGATAGAACTTGCGAGGTAATGCCTCGCGGATTATGTACTGGGGGCCGCCCTGTAACTGGCCCAGGCTGTCGCGGCCGCGGTACATGATGCCGAGTGAGCAGGTAAAAAACTTGGTGGCGATTCCGACCAGGGCGCTGACCCACATCCAGAACACAGCACCCGGGCCGCCGGCCACTATCGCCAGCGCCACACCGGCGATATTGCCCAACCCCAGGGTGCCCGAGAGTGCCGCGGCCAGCGCCTGGGCGTGAGTTAGCTCTCCGGGCTCATTGGGTGTGTCGTAGCGGCCAACCATGATGCCAAGCGCATGGATCAGGTGGCGATAGGGCAGGAAGCGGGAGTAGATCGCAAAAAACACCCCGCCACCCACCAGCAATACCAGCAGCGGCGTTCCCCACACCAGATTGGCGAAGGCGGCTGATAGCCTTTCAAGTTCTGCAAGCATCTACTGTTGTCCTGTTGCGCAAATTTGCATTAATGAGTCAGTGCTCGCAGATGCTCTATGCTGCCGCGCGCCAGCGCATCGAGGTGGTAACCCCCCTCCAGCGCGGACACCAGGCGGCCGTCGCAATACCTGGCAGCGGCGTCCACCAGCAATTCGCTGACCCAGCGGTAATCGGCGTCCTCTAGCACCAGGCCACCCAATGGATCTTCGCGATGGGCGTCAAAGCCGGCGGACACCAGGATCAGGTCGGGCTGGTGCGCGGCCAGTGCCGGCAACCAGTCACGCTCAATCGCCTGGCGAAAGCCGTCACTGGCAGTACCTTCCGCCAGTGGCGTCAGTACAATATTGGGGGCGTCTACCTGGTCAAAACGACCCGGATAAAAAGGGTATTGGAAGCTGGAACACACCATGACCTCAGGTCGCTGCAGGAAAATCTCCACCGTGCCGTTGCCGTGGTGTACGTCAAAATCAAGGATAGCCACCCGCTCCGCGCCCAGGGCCAGGGCTCGCTCGGCCGCCAGCGCAATATTGTTGAAGATGCAAAAGCCCATTGGCAGTGCCGATTCAGCGTGGTGCCCGGGCGGGCGTACAGCGCAAAAGGCATTCTTCGCCGAGCCTTGCCAGACGGCCTCCACTGACTGGATCAGCGCCCCGGCGGCGAGCCGGGCTGCCCGCAGGCTGTGTTGGTTAATCGAGGTATCGGCGTCGACCCTGGCGATGCCCTCGCCGGGTTTTAGCTCGGCCAGCATATCCAGGTAATGCTGTGGATGAATACCCTCGAACAGCTGCAGCGCAATTTCCTGGGCCTGCACGGTTTGCAAATTACCTGACCAGTCCGAGGCGGCGACGGCCCGTTGAATACTTTGCAGGCGCGCGGGACTTTCCGGATGCTGGGGCAGCATCACATGTTTCTCGCAATCCGGGTGACTGACAAAAAGGGTGTGCATGTTGGTATATTACCCCCTTAGTGAAGAGCTTGTCTCAGCCGTACCGGCTGCAACAGAAGTGAGTGGACCAATATCATGTCGGATAATCCAGTGCGGCCTGCCACGGTTGATGTCGATGATATTCGACGCGCGCATGAGCGCATCGCTGCCCACATACACCGGACCCCGGTGATCAGCAGCCGGCTGCTGGCTGCCCATTGCGGCAGTCAGGTGGTCTTTAAATGTGAAAACCTGCAGAAGGCGGGTGCCTTCAAGGCCCGCGGCGCACTGAACGCGGTACTGGGGCTGACAGCCCAGGACAGTGAGCACGGTGTTGCCACGCACTCCTCGGGTAATCACGGCGCCGCCCTGGCCATGGCTGCCGGGGTGCGCGGCTTGCCGGCGCACATCGTCATGCCGTCCAATGCCCCGGCTGTTAAAAAAGCTGCAGTGCGCGGATACGGTGGTGAGGTGATTGAGTGTGAGCCCACATTGGCCGCGCGCGAAGAGGCCCTGCAGCTATTGGTCGCACAGCACCACTGCCACGTGGTGCACCCCTATGATGATGCACGCATTATTGCGGGCCAGGGCACGGTTGGGCTGGAATTGCTGGAACAGCTCGATGAACTGGATGTGGTTGTCGTGCCAGTGGGTGGTGGCGGCCTGTTGGCGGGAGTGGCGACCGCAATCAAGGCGCTGCGTCCGGAGGTGGAAGTGGTTGCGGCCGAACCGGCGGGTGCCGACGATGCTTTTCGATCATTTGGGCTGGGTTACCTGGTGCCCCAGGAAAACCCGCAGACTATTGCAGATGGCTTGTTAACCAGTCTCGGTGAACTCAACTATGCGATAATTCGGGAGCGGGTCGATACCATTGTCACCGTCGAGGACGAAACCATTATTGAAGCCATGCAATTGCAGTGGACCCGCCTGAAAACGGTGGTAGAACCGTCCGGCGCAGTGCCCTTTGCCGCCTTGCTCGAGCACCCGGAGCGCTTTCGTGGTCGCCGGGTCGCCTGTGTCATCAGTGGCGGCAACGTCGATCTTGCCAACTTGCCCTGGTGAATGATGATGGATAACTTCCCCCGTTTTCACCTCGCCCTGCCGGTTACCGATCTGCAGGCGGCAGCTCAATTCTATGGCGGCGTACTGGAATGTCCCCGCGGTCGCAGTTCGGAGCGCTGGATCGACTTCGACTTCTGGGGCCATCAGCTGGTGATACACCAGGTGGCGGAAATGGCGGATGTTGCGACCAACCCGGTCGATGATGAAGCGGTGCCCGCCAGTCACTTTGGACCTATATTGCCCTGGGAGGAGTTCGAGCCACTGGTGCAGCGGCTGCGCGCCGGGGGCGTGGAGTTTGTGATTGAACCGACCCGTCGCTTTGCCGATCGGCGCGGCGAGCAGATGACGCTATTCGTCAAGGATCCCTGTGGCAACCATCTCGAGTTCAAGAGTTTTCGCAATATCGAAATGCTCTTCGCCAGCGATGGCCTGGATTACCCCTGAGGGGCATAATAGACGTCTTAAACAAGGCAGGACCTGGTTATGGAATGGATAGTACTGGTGACCCTGTTGGTGGCGGTGGAATATTTTTACCTGTCGATCATGGTGGGCAAGTCCCGCGGTGAAACCGGTATCAAGGCCCCCAGCATTATTGGTAACGACAAGTTTGAACGGGTGTTCAGGGTGCAGCAAAATACCCTGGAGCAACTGGTGATATTTTTCCCGGCCCTGTGGATTTTTGGTTATTACGTCTCCGCCACTATTGGCGCTGGTCTCGGCGTTCTGTTTCTGATTGGTCGTATTATTTATGCCCGCGGTTATGTAAAGGATCCCGACAAGCGTGCCCCCGGCTTCATCATCGGCAGCCTGTCCCTGCTGGCACTGATTATTGGCGGCCTGGTCGGCGTCACATTGCGCTTGCTGTAAACGAAAAGACTCCCGGCGTTGATCCTGCGCCGCGCCAGGCCCGTATCAAGGGCCAGGAGAATTGGCAGTGAAGAAATTTCGTACAAGTGCGCTGCTGTTGAGTCTGGGCCTGCTCAGTGCTTGCAGCAACAGCTTTGTCTATAACCAGCTGGATTGGTTAATCCCCTGGTATGTGGACGACTACGTCGACCTGAGCCGGGATCAACGGCGCGACCTCAAGAGCCAGTTGCAGCCGCTGCTGCGCTGGCACCGTGAGGAGGAGCTGGCCAGCTATGTCCGTATTATCGATGGTATCGAGGCCGATTTGCGCGAGCCGCTTAACGGCCTCGAGGTCGAGGCCTGGGCCAACGCCACCTGGCAGGCCTGGGAGCGTATCGAGGCGCGCATGCTGCCGCTGGCATTTGAGCTTGGCGAGGACCTGAGCGATGCCCAGATGGATGAATTTGTGGCACTGATGCACAAGCGCCAGCTGGAGTTGGAAGAGGAATACCTGGGTCGCAGTGATGAGGAGTATCTCGCCGATACCCTGGAGGATTTCAGCGACAGCCTCGACGAATTCCTGGGTCGGCTGACCGAGCAACAAATCGCACTGCTGGAAACCGCCTCGGCAGCCTTGCTGCGTTTTGATAATGCCTGGCTGGAGGAGCGACGCCTGTGGATTGAGCGACTGGCCCTTATGCTGCAACGCCAACCCGGCTGGCAGCAGGAAGTGATGCAGGCTCTCGAGACCCGTGACGCCAATCGCGGAGAGGCCTACCGTTCAGCCTATGCTCACAACCAGATCATCATCAACGACGCGATCGCGGCAGTGCTCAATCTGCGCACGGAGAAGCAGTCGCGGCGACTGCAGGGGCAATTGGACGATTTACGGGCTGATTTAGAGAAGCTGATCGCCCAGGCGGATTAGCCGGCCTGGTCGTAAATGACCACGGTGCCGGCCATTTTGTCGTGAAACCCCTGCTTGCGCGGGTCCCAGCCTACCCACAGGAAACCTAGGCAAAATGCCAGCAGGGACACGTAATAGCCAAGATAGCGCACCACCCACTGCCAGCGGGCCGGTTTGCCGAGAGTCTCGGCATCGACGATTTTTGCTTTTAAGATCATCTTGCCCGGGGTCGCCGAGCGGTATATCCAGAACAGAATAACTACGATCAGCGGCAGCACATATTGCAGCAGGGCATCCACCGGCCCCTGCACCAATTGACCGCTGATCTCGAAGTAGGCGTCGCCGTAAACGGCGTAGGCCACCGGGTAGATCACCAGGCCCAGCAACACGGTGTCGATCAGCGAGGCCAGCACTCGCGCCCAGAAGCCGACATAGCGCGGTTCAGCATTCATTCCTGCAGTCGACTCAGGTCGCGCACGGCGCCGCGGTCGGCGCTGGTCGCCATCAGCGCATAGGCTTTGAGTGCCGCGCTGACCTTACGCGGTCGAGCGTCCACCGGCTTCCAGCCCTGCTCATCCTGTGCCGCGCGACGCTGTGCCAGCTCGGCCTCGGGCAGGTCCAGGTGGATGCTGCGCTCCGGAATATTGATCTTGATGATGTCCCCCTGCCGCACCAGACCTATAGTCCCGCCGGCGCCGGCTTCCGGGGAAACATGTCCTATGGACAGGCCCGAGGTGCCACCTGAAAAGCGGCCGTCAGTCAGCAGTGCACAGGCCTTGCCCAGGCCCTTGGATTTGATGTAGCTGGTGGGGTACAGCATTTCCTGCATGCCTGGCCCTCCGCGGGGACCCTCGTAGCGCACCACCACCACGTCGCCGGCCTTTACCCGGTCTTCGAGAATGGCCTCGACTGCCGCCTCCTGGCTTTCGCAGACGTAGGCGGGACCCTCGAATACCAGGATGCTGTCATCGACACCGGCGGTTTTGACCACGCAGCCATCCTCGGCCAGGTTGCCATAGAGCACGGCGAGCCCACCCTCGGTGGAGAAGGCGTTTTCCAGTGAGCGGATGCAGCCATTGGCGCGGTCCTGGTCGAGACTATCCCAGCGCGTGTCCTGGCTGAAGGCGGTCTGGGTCGGTATGCCGGCCGGGCCGGCACGAAAGAACTCCTGCAGGCCGGCGTCGTCATTGCGCATGATGTCCCATTGATCCAGGGCCTCGGCCAGGGAAGCGCTGTGCACGGTGGGAACATCGGTATGCAGCAGCCCCGCGCGATCCAGCTCTCCGAGAATACCCATTATGCCGCCGGCCCGGTGTACATCTTCCATATGATACTCGGGGGTGCTGGGCGCTACCTTGCACAGCTGCGGCACCTTGCGTGACAGCCGGTCGATATCGGCCAGCGTGAACTTGAGTTCGGCTTCCTCGGCCGCGGCCAACAGGTGCAGAATCGTATTGGTGGAGCCGCCCATGGCGATATCCAGGACCATCGCGTTTTCAAATGCCTTGAAGGAGCCGATATTGCGCGGCAGTGTGGATTCGTCGTCCTGCTCGTAATAGCGCTTGGCCAGGTCCACGATACGACGACCGGCACCCAGGAACAGGCGCTCGCGATCGGCGTGGGTGGCCAGGGTAGAACCGTTGCCGGGCTGGGACAGGCCCAGTGCTTCGGTCAGGCAGTTCATGGAATTGGCGGTGAACATGCCGGAGCAGGAGCCGCAGGTCGGGCAGGCCGAGCGCTCATACTCCGCGACCTGTTCATCACTGGCACTGTCATCGACGGCGATTACCATGGCGTCGACCAGGTCGAGCTTGCGGTCCGCCAGTTTGGTTTTGCCGGCCTCCATGGGGCCGCCGGATACAAAGATAGTCGGTATGTTGAGGCGCATGGCGGCATTCAGCATCCCGGGGGTGATCTTGTCGCAGTTGGAAATACACACCAGGGCATCGGCACAATGGGCGTTGACCATGTATTCCACCGAATCGGAAATAATGTCACGGGAGGGCAGGCTGTAGAGCATGCCGTCATGACCCATGGCGATGCCGTCATCCACGGCAATGGTGTTAAATTCCTTGGCAACGCCGCCCGCCGCTTCAATCTCCCTGGCCACCAACTGGCCGAGGTCCTTCAGGTGTACGTGCCCCGGCACGAACTGGGTGAAGGAGTTGGCGATGGCGATTATCGGCTTCTGAAAATCCTCGTCCTGCATCCCGGTGGCGCGCCATAAGGCCCGCGCGCCAGCCATATTGCGTCCATGGGTGGATGTTCGGGAGCGGTATTGGGGCATGAGCTACCTCGGTGAGCAGGGCGAAAATCGGTCGGCAAGCATAGCAGAAGGTGCCGGCCCGCGCAGCGCCCCAGCGTTTATTGAACAGGCTTGATAAACACCTTGGAATTACGCTGCAGGTTATACAGTGACTGTTTTTCCTGGGGCAGGGCCTCCAGCGTGGATTCGACGAAGCCCTGCTCTAAAAACCAGTGGGCGGTCTGGGTGGTCAGCACGAAGACCTGGCTCAAACCCAGTTCGCGCGCTACCTGCACCAATTCACGTAGCAGGCGCTGGCCGCGATCGCCGCCGCGGTAATCCGGATGGGTCACCACGCAGGCCAGTTCGCCACTGCGGTGTTCGGGGAAGGGGTACAGGGCCGCACTCGCAATAATGCGGCCGTCACGCTCCAGCACCCGGAATTGGCTGATCTCGGTTTCCAGCAACTCCCGTGAGCGCTTGACCAGTATGCCCTCCTGTTCCAGCGGCTCGATTAACTCGAGGATGCCGCCCACGTCTTCTATGGTCGCGGTGCGGGCCTGTTCAAATCCGGCTCTCGCCACCAGGGTGCCACAGCCATCGTGGGTGAACAGTTCTTCCAGCAGGGCGCAGTCCTCGACATAGGATATGATCTGGCAGCGCTCGATGCCGGCATTACAGGCCTGGCGCGCGGTGGCCAGCAGGCGCGCGGGCTCGCCTTCGAGGCCGCTGGCTATCAGGCTCAGGGCCTGTTCCAGGTCGCACTGGCGCACCAGTTCGCCGCTGGCATCGCTGATGCCAGCCCCGGCACCAAACAAAAGCAGCTTGTCAGCGCCCAGCGCAGCGGCGGTATGTACCGCAATATCTTCCAGTGCGAGGTTAAAAATTTCGCCGGTTGGGGAATAACCCATTGGGGAGAGCAGTACGATAGAGTCCGCTTCCAGCTGTTGGCTTATGGCCCGGTCATCGACCCGGCGTACCCGGCCGGTAAGCTGGTAGTCGACACCATCGACTACCCCTATCGGTTTCGCAGTAATGAAGTTACCGCTGCAGACACGGATGGCCGCCCCCTGCATGGGTGAGTTGGGCAGACCCATGGACAGTCTCGCCTCGATATCCGAGCGCAGACTGCCAACGGCGTCCTTGACGTGCTCGAGGGCGTCACCGTCGGTGATGCGCACATCTTCATGAAAGTGGGCCTTGAGTCCTGCCTGCTGTAATCGTTCAGCAATTTGAGGGCGCGCGCCGTGGATCAGGACCAGGCGCACGCCAAGGCTGTTGAGCAGTGCGATATCGTGAATGATATTGGCAAAATTCGGGTGTAGCGCCGCCTCGCCACCAAACACCAGCACAAAGGTTTTGCCCCGGTGTGCGTTGATGTAAGGAGCGCTGTTGCGGAACCAGCGGATGTGCTGTCTGCTCTCCGTGCTCATGCTAACTCATTGATAAATCTGGAAAAGAAGCAAGGTTAGCGCATTGAGCGCCCGCTGCCTAGCAACAAAAATGCCCTATGAATTGTCGCAACAGGTCGATGCAGGGCTGGAACTGGTCCAACTCGATATACTCGTCGGGTTGGTGGGCGCGGTCTATGGAGCCGGGGCCCAGCACGATGGCGTCCATGCCCAGGGCTTGTAAATAGGGCGCCTCTGTAGCGAAGGCGACGGCTTCGCTGCTGTGCCCGGTCAGGCTTTCAGCCAGGCGTACCAATTCGCTGTCGGCGGCCTGTTCAAAGGGGTCCGCGCCAACGATCAGTGACTCCAGGTTGATCTCGAGTTGCAGGGACTCCGCCAGCTGTCCCAGTCTTTGCCGCAGCTCTGCGCGGATGTCCTCGTTATGGCAACCCGGGGTAACGCGCACGTCAAAATGCAATTGGGCCTGGCCACAAATACGGTTCGGGTTGTCGCCGCCATGCACGCAGCCCAGGTTGAGAGTTGGGTGGGGCACTTCAAACAAGGGGTTCTGGAAGCGTTGCTGCAAGCCGGCGCGGTAGTTCATCAGGTCCCCGATTACCGCATGCAGCCCATCCAGCGCATTTTTGCCGAGGCTGGGGTCGGAGGAATGACCGGAGCGCCCCATGATATTGACCGACTCCATCATGATGCCCTTGTGCAGGCGCACCGGTACCAGGCCGGTGGGTTCGCCGATGATGGCCTGGCGGGCCCGGGGTTTACCAGCCGCGGCCAGCGCGCGGGCCCCGTTCATCGAGCTCTCCTCGTCGGCAGTTGCCAGAATGATCAGGGGCTGGCTCAGGGGCACATCGCTAAACTCGCGGGCGGCTTCCAGGGCCAGTGGAAAGAAGCCTTTCATGTCAGTGCTGCCGAGGCCGTACAGGCGCTGTTCCTGTTCGGTGATCGCCAGTGGATTGAAATTCCACAGCTCGTCGTCATAGGGCACGGTGTCAGTGTGGCCGGACAAGACCAGCCCGCCGGGACCACTGCCCAGGGAGGCGATCAGGTTGGCTTTGCTGCCATCGTCATTCAGCGGCTGGATTTCAATGTTGAAGCCAAGCGTGTCCAGATAGCCTGCCAGCAGGTCGATCACCGGGCGATTGCCCATATCCAGGGAATTGTTGGTGGAGCTGACGGAGGGTAGGCCGACCAACTGGTTCAGCAGTTCGACGGGTCCGGGTATTTTAGCGGTGAGCATGGGCTCAGTTTAGAGCAGCGATTCAGGTGAAGTAAGCCTTGAAGCAGAAGAAAAAGATGATTGCGAGCCCGGCACCGGCTGGCAGGGTAATCAACCAGGACACGAAAATAGTGGCGATAACACGCAAATTCAGCGCCGCTATACCGCGGGCCAGGCCCACCCCGAGCACGGCACCGACCAGGGTATGGGTGGTGGAAATGGGTAGGCCAAAGGCGGAGGCCGTGACCACCGTGGAGGCGGCGCCGAGTTCGGCGGCGAAGCCACGGCTGGGGGTCAGTTCGGTGATCTTTCGACCCACGGTGGCGATCACTTTAAAGCCATAGGTAGCCAGCCCGGCGACTATGCCCGCGCCACCGAGCAGCAGAATCCACCAGGGCATGGCTGACTTGGCGGCGATGTCGCCGCCGGAAGCAATGGTGCTGGCAACGGCGGCCAGGGGCCCCACGGCATTGGCCACATCATTGGAGCCGTGGGCAAAGGCCATGGCACAGGCCGTGAATATCATGAGAATCGCAAAAACCCGTTCCACGCTGTCGAAGCGGTGTCCGGGCGCGGGCTCGTCGCTTACCCGGCTCAGCAAGATTGCGCCGAATATGGCCACGATGATCCCTACCAGGGTGCTGAGCAGTGCGGCATTGCCAAAATTGGACGCCAGCCCCAGATCCAGCTCCACACCCACATGCTTGAGGCCCTTGAGCAGGGTCACCATGGAAATCATGAAGCCCACGGCCCACATATATAGCGGTATCAGCCGCTTGGCCCGCTGGAAAGGATTCTCGGTGTCGAGGATAAGTTTCTGCACACTGGCAAAGAGTACAAAGGAGATGCTGCCTGCGATTAGTGGCGATACCAGCCAACTGGCCACAATCGAGCCGACCTTGCCCCAGCTGACAACGTCGGGTGAAATGCCGACAGCGGCGAAGCCGACGATGGCGCCGACAATGGAGTGGGTGGTGGACACGGGCCAGCCCATGGCGCTGGCAACCAGCAGCCAGGTTCCCGCGGCCAGCAGCGCCGACAACATGCCAAAAATCAGTAATTCCGGTTCCCCGGCCATAACCGCGGGGTCAATGATGCCTTTGCGAATGGTGCCTGTGACTTCCCCGCCGGCCAGGTAGGCGCCCATGAACTCGAAAATGACGGCGATGAGAATGGCTTGCTTGATCGTGAGCGCGCGGGAACCGACTGAGGTGCCCATGGCATTGGCCACGTCGTTGGCGCCGACACCCCAGGCCATGAAGAATCCGAACAGGCAGGCCAGGATCAGCAGTACAGTCCCGTGATTGGCAATAATTTCCATAAGTTTGCTTAGGGTCCTGAGGCTGGGTCGGGCCGTTTTTTGGCGTCTTATGCTGGCGCAGTATAGGCGTGAATCTGTAAAAGATACAACGTCAGATCCTTCAGGTCTGTGATAGCATGCGGGCATCATTTCCGCTGGAAGCAGAGGTATATGGGGGCCACTTTTGGCGAGCGCCGCCTGGAGCGCAAGCTGGACCTGAAATCACTGGTAGCCGAGCTCAACGAGGCCGGCTTGCTGGATGATGGAGAACGTAAACGACTGGCGGACGTGAGTGCCGGCAGCGTGCATCCCCTGGTGTTCCTGGCTGAGCAGAAATTGCTCAACAAGGCCACCAGCAAGCCGCTGGATATGGAAGCCCTGCTCGCATGGCTCAGCAAGGCCTGCGAACAAGACGTCTACCAGATCGATCCACTCAAGATTAACGTCGGCGCTATTGCCGAGGTCATGTCGCTGGCATTCGCCCAGCGCCACAAGATTCTCGCGGTAGAAGTTTCTGAAGCCGAGGTCTTGATAGCCAGTGCGGAACCCTGGTTGTCAGCCTGGGAGAGTAATCTCGAGCACGTGCTGCGCAAGCCGATCAAGCGAGTGCTTGCAGATCCACGGGACATAAGCCGGCATACCCTGGAGTTCTACAACATGGCGCGCTCGGTGCGCGGGGCTGATGCCAAGGGTGGACGCTCGGGTGCGGCCTCCAAGGTGACCAACCTGGAGCAGATGCTGGAGCTTGGCTCCATGCGCGAGCCCGACGCCAACGACCAGCACATCGTCAATATTGTCGACTGGCTGTTGCAATACGCCTTTGAGCAGCGCGCCAGCGATATTCATATCGAACCGCGACGCGACGTTGGCAACGTGCGCTTCCGCATTGACGGTGTCCTCTACCCGGTCTATGAACTGCCCCAGCAAGTAGCCGCGGCGGTGAGCAGCCGTTTCAAGATTCTCGGCCGCATGGATGTGGCAGAGAAGCGCCGCCCCCAGGACGGCCGACTCAAGACCCGCATGCCGGATGGCGCAGAAGTGGAGCTGCGCTTGTCGACCCTGCCGACTGCCTTTGGTGAAAAGCTGGTGATGCGGATTTTCGATCCGGATGTTTTGCAGAAAAGTTTCGAACAATTGGGCCTGGCCAATGAAGACCTCAAGCGTTGGCACGGCATGAACGCGATGGGCCATGGCATTGTGCTGGTGACCGGCCCCACCGGTTCAGGCAAGACCACCACCCTGTATTCAACCCTGCGTCAGTTGGCGACCTCTGAAGTGAATGTTTGCACCATTGAGGACCCCATTGAGATGGTGGAGGGTTCCTTCAACCAGATGCAGGTGAATCACCAGATAGAACTGGATTTTGCCACCGGTGTGCGCGCCCTCATGCGACAGGACCCGGACATCATCATGGTGGGTGAGATTCGCGATCTGGAAACCGCGGAGATGGCGGTGCAGGCAGCGCTGACTGGACACCTGGTAATTTCTACCCTGCATACCAATGACGCCCCCAGCGCGGTAACCCGCATGCTGGAGTTGGGAGTGCCTTCCTACCTGATCAAAAACACGGTGCGTGGCATCATGGCGCAGCGCCTTGTGCGGATTCTGTGCTCTCATTGCAAGACTGAAACTGAGCTGGATGTCGAGGCCTGGAAACAGCTGACCCAGCCCTGGAAAGTAAAGCCGCCTGCCAAGATCTGCAAACCAGTAGGTTGCGTCGAGTGTCGCGATACTGGCTACATGGGTCGCCAGGGGATCTACGAGGTGCTGGTCCTGACTCCCGCGGTGCAACAATTGATTCAGCCGCATACCGAGGCTGACGCATTGCGCCGGCAGGGTATGCAGGACGGCATGCGCACCCTGCGTCTCAGTGGCGCTACTCGCGTTGCCAACGGGGAGACCACCATCGAAGAAGTCATGCGGGTCGCCCCCACCGTTACCCACTAGCCAGGGCTGTGGAAAGTCTCCCCCTGCCTGAGGACGCCGTGCTTGCCCAGCAGCAGCAGCGGGTTTTGGCGGCCAGTAAATTCGCCAGTACCCTGTGTCAGCGAGAGCCGGGCTTGCTGGAGGAGCTACACGCCAGCGGTGATTTCCAGCGTAGTTACGCCGAAGACGAGCTTGCAGCCCTGTTGCGAGCGCGGCTCAGTGATTGTGAAAGCACCGAGGACCTGTCGCGGTGTCTGCGTCAGTTCAGGCGTCGCGAAATGCTGCGCATACTATGGCGCGACTTCACCCGGCTGGCACCGACCATGGAAACCACCCGCGATACCTCGCTGCTGGCCGAGGCCTGTATCGGCCAGGCCCTGGATTTCTGTCACCAGCAGCTAGTCGATGTACACGGCGAACCGCGCGACAGGGACGGCCGGGGTCAGCGCTTGCTGGTCATCGCCATGGGTAAGCTGGGCGCCCGAGAGCTCAACCTGTCCTCCGATGTCGATCTTATCTTTACCTACCCCGAGCAGGGCCAGACGGATGGCGAGCGACGGCCGCTGAGTAACCAGGAGTTCTTCCTCAAACTGGGGCAGCGTCTTATAGGCGCGCTGGACAAGGTAACGGCGGAGGGATTCGTGTTCCGGGTTGATATGCGCCTGCGTCCCTACGGGGAAAGTGGCGCCCTGGTGCTTAACTTCTCTGCCATGGAAGAGTACTACCAGGACCAGGGCCGCGACTGGGAGCGCTATGCCCTGATCAAGGCGCGGGTCATTGCCGGCGATCCGCTAGCTGGGCGCGACCTGATGCTGAGTCTGCGGCCCTTCGTGTATCGCCGCTATATCGACTTCGGCGCAATAGATTCGCTGCGGGCGATGAAAGAAATGATTAATGCCGAGGTCCGTCGGCGTGGTCTGCAGGCGGATGTCAAACTTGGTCCCGGCGGTATCCGTGAAATTGAGTTTATCGTCCAGTGTTTCCAGTTAATCCGCGGTGGTCGCAGTGATGCTCTGCGCCAGGTTGAATTGCTCAAGGTTCTGCACGCCCTGCCCGACGAGGGCTGTATGCCGGAGTCGGCGGTGGCTGAACTGGAGCAGGCCTACCTGTTCCTGCGTGACACCGAACACGCCATCCAGGGCTACCTGGATCAACAGAGCCAGAGCCTGCCAGGCGATCCGGAGGCGCGCGCCGCCCTCTTGTTGGCCATGGATTTCAGTGACTGGGAAAGCTTTGCCAAAGTTCTGGATGGGCATCGAGCGCGTGTCAGCGCACATTTTGCCGACCTGATTGCCACACCCGAAGCGCCAGCGCAGGCGCAGACGGAGCTGTCGGTCTGGCCTGAGGCGATTGAGGCGACAGCACTGGCGGAGCTGGGCTTTGACGATTCCGACGCAGTGGCGGCGGCGCTAACCGAGCTGCGCGATAGCTCACGTTTGCGCCACCTGCAGGCCGAGGGCCGGGCCAGGCTTGATCAATTTATGCCGCGCTTGCTGGCGGCCTGTGCAGCGCAAGCGGACAACTCCCGGCTATTGTTGCGCCTGTTACCGATGGTGCAAGCGGTAGCGCGGCGCAGTGCTTACCTGATGCTGTTGCTGGAGAATCCGGCAGCGTTTGATGAGTTGCTGTTGTTAGGTGCGGCCAGTCCCTGGATATCGGAGCAGCTGGCGAAAAACCCGGTGCTGCTGGATGAGCTATTGGACACCGCCAGTCTCTACAGCGCGCCGGACCGCGATCTCTTGCGGCAGGGCCTGCGCCAACAAATGAGCCGCCTGGCGCCGGATGACCTGGAGGCAAACATGGAGGCATTGCGCTACTTCAAGGCCTCGCAGCAGTTACATGTGGCGGCCAGCGAAGTCACCGGCCGGCTTCCCCTGATGCAGGTCAGTGACAAGCTGACTTTCCTGGCCGAGGTCATCCTGGAGCAGGCGCTGCAGATGGCCTGGCAGGATTTGACCGCCAAGCACGGCCTGCCGCAGCGTGAGCAGGGAGGAGAACTGGTGCCGGTCGGGACGGCTGGTCTGGCCGATAGCGGTTTCGCGGTCCTGGGCTACGGCAAGCTGGGCGGCATCGAATTGGGTCACGGTTCCGACCTGGACCTGGTCTTTGTATACGACTCCGCCACCAGGGGCGCCACCAACGGTGAGCGACCGCTGGATAGCCCGGTGTTCTACACCCGTCTCGGACAGCGCATCATTCATATCCTTGATGCCCGCACTGCCATGGGCCAGCTCTATGAGGTGGATATGCGCTTGCGCCCCTCTGGCGAGTCCGGCATGTTGGTGGCGAGCTACAAGGCCTTTGAAGACTACCAGCTCAATTCTGCCTGGACCTGGGAACACCAGGCCCTGGTTCGTGCCAGGGTCATTGCCGGTGACCAGACCCTGGGCGAGGACTGTGAAAAGCTACGGCAGACGGTGCTGACCCAGGCTCGCGATGAGGCGGACCTGCGTGCAGAAGTGGTGAAAATGCGCCAGAAAATGCGCTCGCACCTGCTGTCTCCCAGGGCGGAAGAGGATGGCGAATTTCACCTCAAACAGGGCCTGGGCGGTATCGTCGATATTGAATTTATGGTGCAATACGCGGTTCTGGCGTGGTCCAATCGCTGTGCTGATTTGACAGCCTGGACTGACAATATCCGGATTCTGGAAACCCTGCACCGGCACGAGCTGTTCACCGAGCAGGAAAGCCAGGCCTTGATTGAAGCCTATATCAGCTATCGTTCGGCTGCCCACCAACTGGCGCTGCAGCAGCGGCCTGATGTTGTAGACAGCGCCAGGTTTGACGAGCAACGCCGTGCGGTAAGCGCCAAGTGGCGAGATTTACTCGGAGAGTAATGCATGATGATGGCAGATCGTGATGGTCGAATTTGGCTCGATTGCCTGACCCATTTAACGCAGCAGGAAACAAGGTAAGCAGCAGCCCATGAAAACCCTGATTGTCGGTGCCGGTGGCCAGTTAGGCCGCGAATTGCAGCGCCTGCGCCCGGCCGCGGTAGACATGGTCGTGGCTGATCGGGCCCAGTTGGACATTACTGACCAGGCGGCGGTGCTGGATTTTGTGCAGGCACAGCAGCCGGCCCTTATTATCAATGCCGCTGCCTACACGGCGGTGGATGGCGCGGAGACCAAACCCGACCTGGCGGTACAGGTCAATGCCGAGGGCCCCGGTTACCTGGCCGTCGCGGCCGGGCAGTTGGGCGCCAGACTGTTGCATGTATCTACTGATTTTGTATTTGACGGCTCCGCGGAGACACCTTATTTGCCGCGCCAGGAGCCACGCCCGCTGGGTGTCTATGGCCATAGCAAGCTGGCCGGCGAGCGCCGGGTACAGGAACTGTTGCCGCTTGATTCGCTGGTCGTGCGCACCGCCTGGGTGTACTCACGCTTTGGCGGGAACTTTGTCAAAACCATGCTCAAGCTGATGCGTGAACGTGATGCGCTGCGCGTGGTAGACGACCAATTGGGTGCGCCCACCTGGGCCCATGGCCTGGCGCAGCTGCTGTGGGAGCTTGTGGATTATCCAGCAGCCCACGGCACTTATCACTGGACCGATGCCGGTAGTTGTAGCTGGTACCAGTTCGCCTGTGAAATACAGCAGCGGGCGCTGGCCCTGGGCTTGCTGGAAAAAAGTATTCCGATTGAAGGGATCGCCAGCAGCGAATACCCAACACCGGCCCAACGCCCGGCATACAGTGTGCTGGATTGCAGCAGCACCGAAGCCTTGCTGGGTCGGGCTGCACAGCCCTGGCAGCAGCAGCTGCAGTCTATGTTGGAGGATCTGGCAGTGGAAGGAGAAGAGTCGTGAGCCGTCGCCTGTTGGTTACCGGTGCCGCCGGATTTATCGGTGCCAATTTTGTGCACTATTGGTCGGCGCAACATCCCGATGACTTCATCGTCGCCTACGACGCACTTACCTATGCTGGCAATCGGGCCAACCTGGCCAGCCTCGAGGCGGCGGACAACTTCCGCTTTGTGCACGCCGACATCCGTGACGAACAGCGAGTCACCGAGCTGCTTCGCACAGAGCGCATCGATACTATTGTGCACTTTGCCGCCGAAAGCCATGTCGATCGCTCCATCAGTGGACCGGATGCCTTCATCGATACCAATGTGATCGGCACCCACAGCCTGCTCAAGGCGGCGCGGGCGGTCTGGTTGCAAGAAGAGCTGGCGCATCGCTTCCATCATGTTTCGACAGATGAGGTTTACGGTTCACTGGCGCCCGATGCCCCGGGTTTCCACGAGGAGCAGAAGTATGAGCCGAACTCGCCATACTCGGCCAGCAAGGCAGCTTCGGACCACCTGGTGCGGGCTTACCATCACACCTACGGACTGCAGGTCACGACCAGCAATTGCTCCAATAATTACGGGCCCTGGCATTACCCGGAAAAACTGATTCCACTGTGCCTGACCAATATCCTGCGCGGTCGTGCGCTGCCAATATATGGCGATGGCAAGAACATTCGTGACTGGCTCTACGTGGAAGACCACTGCCGGGGCATCGAGTTGGTGCTGGACGGTGGCCGCATCGGCGAGACCTACAATATCGGTGGCAACAATGAGTGGACCAATATCGATATTGTGAAGCTGCTGTGCCAGAGCCTGGACCAGCGCTTCAGTCAGCGCCCGGAATTGTCAGCGCAGTATCCCGACGCTCCGGCCGCCGCGGACAAGTCAGCCACTGCATTGATCGAGTATGTTACCGACCGGGCCGGGCACGACCGCCGCTATGCGATAGACGCTGGCAAGATCTCCCGGGAGCTGGGCTACCAGCCCCGCCACAGCTTTGAGACGGGTATTGAAGTGACCATTGACTGGTACCTTGAGCACGAGGCCTGGTGGCGGCCACTCCTGCCCAGTTGATAGTGCCGCTGGCGCCGCAGTTTATTCGAAGTAGGGAATTTCGTCCCAACTGAGACCCTCGGCATCCTTGGCCGAAAGGCTGGGTGCCGCGCCCGCGACCAGCGGCCAGTCTATGGCAACGCTGGGGTCGTCCCAGCGCAGGCTGATCTCTGATTGTGGGTGATAGTAGTCGGTGGTCTTGTAGAGAAAGTCCGCGGTTTCCGTCAACACATAGAAGCCGTGGGCGAATCCCGGCGGCATCCAGAGCATGTTGTTAAGGTCGGCGCGGAGCTCAACCCCGTAAGACTGCCCAAAACTGGGCGAGCCGCGCCGCAAATCGACGACCACGTCATAAACCGCACCGCTGGTGACCCTGACCAGCTTGCCCTGCACCTGCTCCGTCTGGAAATGCAGGCCACGTAAAATACCCTGACTGGAGCGGCTGTGGTTGTCCTGCACGAAATCCAGGTCCAGGCCCGCCTCGGCGAACACCCGCGCATTCCAGCTCTCCATAAAAAAACCGCGCTCGTCGCCAAACACGCGCGGCGTGATCAGCAAAACATCTGCCAGGGGGGTGGTCTCAAACCTCATCGGCAGCCACTTCCCGGTGCTTGGGCAGCTCGCTAAGGTACTCGCCGTAACCGCTTTTTATCAGCGGTGCGGCCAGTGCCAGCAACTGTTCCTCGTTGATAAAACCCTGCTTGTAGGCAATCTCTTCCGGGCAGGCAATTTTCAGGCCCTGGCGCTCCTCCACCACGCGGATAAAGTTGGCCGCGTCCAGTAGCGAATTGTGCGTGCCGGTGTCCAGCCAGGCAGTGCCGCGGCTGAGCACCTGCACTTGCAGGTCGCCGCGCTTCAGGTAGACCAGGTTGATATCGGTGATTTCCAGCTCACCCCGCGGCGAGGGGGCGATATTGTGGGCGATATCAACCACGTCATTGTCGTAAAAGTAGAGTCCGGTGACCGCGTAATTAGATTGCGGCTGGGTTGGTTTCTCCTCGATATGAATGGCCTTGCCGGTGGCATCGAAATTTACCACCCCATAGCGCTCCGGGTCTTGCACGTAGTAGGCGAAGACCGAGGCGCCGCTTTTTTGCTGGCCCGCGGCCTGCAGCCTGGCGGACAGGCCGCCGCCATAGAAGATATTGTCGCCCAGCACCAGGCTAACCGGGTCGGAACCGATAAAATCCTTGCCGATAATAAAGGCCTGGGCGAGTCCATCGGGGCTTGGCTGCACCGCATAGCTAAGCTCCAGGCCCCATTGCCGGCCATCGCCCAACAACTCAACAAAGGCTTCCTGGTCCCGGGGCGTGGTGATGATCAGTACTTCGCGGATGCCCGCCAGCATCAATGTGGCCAGCGGGTAGTAAATCATGGGCTTGTCGTAGACCGGCATTAACTGCTTGCTGACGGTGCTGGTGAGCGGGTGCAACCGGGTACCTGAGCCCCCGGCGAGGATGATGCCCTTGTAGGCGCTTGCGATCATTACACTGGTTCCAGAGAGAGAATGGCGCGCATTATATGCTGAACACTGGCCGCTGACGAACTGGCGCAGGCAGCAGTACGACCGTATAGGGACTGGATTTTTATGTCCCTGCTGATTAAAATTTGACCCCTTTTGGGCGCGGACCGGTTATCGCAGCGATTTCCAGCGACAATCCCCGCTGCCCAAATGTCGAGCCGCCACGCTTCGAGCGGCAAGCAATCTACAGACAGGAGATAGACGCCTTATTGGCGCAGGCACAGGCATGCAGGCAGAAAAATCCAATCTTGGCGGTCCGGCAGGGGCGCTTGCCGACGTGGTCGCACTGCCAGCGCAGGGGGCGCTGCGGGTAGCCCTGCTCGGCTACCGCAGTCACCCCTATGGCGGTGGCCAGGGTGTGTATATCAAGTACCTGAGCAAAGCCCTGGTCGATGCCGGCCACCAGGTAGACGTCATATCTGGTCCACCCTATCCGCACCTGGACCCGCGGGTGCGGCTGATAGAAATTCCCAGCCTGGACCTGTTTAGCAACGGCCTGGGCTCACTGCGGCCCCGACACCTTAAATCCCTGACCAATATTATAGAGTGGGGCAGCAAGCTCACAGGCGGCTTCGCCGAGCCCTATACCTTCGGCCGGCGCGTGGTGAAACACTTGCGGCAACACGGCCATAACTATGACCTGGTGCATGATAACCAGAGCCTCAGCTACGGCATGTTGAAGATCCAGGACATGGGCCTGCCCCTCGTGACGACCCTGCACCACCCCATTACCAGTGATTTGCGCATAGCGGTAAATGCGGCCCGTCGCTGGTGGGAGAAAGTGCTTATCCATCGCTGGCACTCCTTCCTCGGCATGCAAAAGCGCGTGGTCAAGCGCTTGCATAATATTGTCACCGTTTCCGAATGCTCGCGGCAGGACATCGCCCGGGATTTTGATATCCACCCGGCCGGTATTAACCTGGTCTATAACGGCATTGATACCGCTGAGTTCCGGCCGCTGGCGGGTGTGCAGCGCAAATCCAGGCGCCTGATGGCGACTGCCTCCGCCGACGCGCCTTTAAAGGGTCTGCGCTACTTGTTGCGCGCCTATGCCCGCTTGCTGCGGCAATACCCGGAGCTGGAATTGCTGGTGGTGGGCAAGCCGCAGCCCGGCGGTGACACCGAGCGCCTGCTACGCAAGCTCAAACTCCAGGATCGGGTGCAGTTTGTCAGCGGCATCAGCACTGAGGAAATGGTTGCTTATTACGCTGAGGCGACCATCGCCGTGGTGCCTTCAGTCTATGAGGGCTTTGGTTTGCCCGCCGGGGAAGCGATGGCCTGTGGTGTTCCGGTCGTGAGTACCAGCGGCGGCGCACTACCCGAGGTGGTTGGAGATGCTGGCGTACAGGTGCCGGTGGGCGATGTAGCGGCACTGGCGGCAGCCATCGCCGATCTGCTTGAGGATGAGCCACGCCGTGCTGAACTGGGCGAGCTGGGCCGTCAACGCATCGAGCAGATGTTCTGCTGGCGGGTAACCGCGGGCCATATGAGTAATTACTACCGACAGGTATTACAACGTGCAGACCGTTGATTTCATGCACTTCCCGCTGGCGCCCGGGGATCGGGTGCTGGACCTGGGCTGTGGTGAGGGCCGCCATGTCATATCGGCCTTTCTGGAGCAGCAGGTCGATGCTGTTGGTGTCGACCTTTGTCTGGATGACCTGCGCACCACGCGGGAAAAATTCGAAGAGTTTGCGGCTGCAGCGGACACAGGCTCCAGCTTCGCGCTGTCCTCCGCCAATGCGCTGGCACTGCCATTTGCCGACGATAGCTTTGACAAGGTGATCTGCTCGGAAGTGCTCGAACATATCCCGGATTATCGCGCAGCGCTGGCGGAAATTGACCGGGTACTGAAACCCGGCGGACTCTTCTGTGCCTCGGTGCCGCGGCGCTGGCCGGAGCGAATTTGCTGGGCCTTTAGCAAGGCTTATCACCAGGTTCCCGGTGGTCATCTGCGTATTTTCCGGGGCGGTGAATTGCGCCTGCAAATAGAGGACCTGGGCATGCGGCAGTATCACCGGCACTGGGCTCATGCCCTGCATGTGCCGTTTTGGTGGTTGAAGTGCCTGTTCTGGGAAAGCCAGGACAACAATGCGCTGCTGCGTTTGTATCACCGATTCCTGGTCTGGGACCTGATGGACAAGCCCTGGCTGACGCGCGTGCTGGAGCGCTCCCTGAACCCTGTTATGGGAAAGAGTGTGGTTATGTATTTTCGCAAGGGAATCGCCTGATGTCCGGACTGTACCTGAGCCCGGGATTGTTCCCGCACGAATTCCTGCGACCGACCGTGGAATTCATCCTCACCACCCAGGAAAGCAGCGGCGAGATTCCCTGGTTCGATGGCGGCCACAGTGATCCCTGGGATCATGTCGAGGCCGCCATGGGCCTGTCGGTTGGCGGTGAGTATGATGCGGCCGAGCGCGCCTATCGCTGGTTGGCGCAAACCCAGCTTGAAGACGGCAGCTGGTGGGCGGGTTATCGCGGCATCGAGGTCGATAATGGTGAGCGTCGCGAGACCAACTTTGTCGCCTATGTCGCCACTGGCCTCTGGCACCATTACCTGATTAGCGGCCGCCGCGAATTCCTGTTGGAATTGTGGCCGGTCGTGGAAAAAGCTATCGGTTTCGTGCTGATTTTGCAGACTGAACACGGCGATATTCACTGGGCCATCAGTGCCGATGGCAGCGCCCGTGAAGATGCCCTGGTGACGGGCTGTAGCTCCATCTATAAAAGCCTCGAATGCGCCCATAATATTGCGGTAACCCTGGGTTATGAGCGACCCCAATGGCTGCATGCACGGGAGCGCCTGGGCGATGCGCTGCGCAATAAGCCGGAGCGCTTTGATCGCACCTGGGAAAGCAAGGCCCGTTATTCCATGGACTGGTTTTACCCGGTCTTGACCGGTGTGCTCAACGAGAAAGAGTCCCGCGCGCGCCTGGCTGCCCGCTGGGATGAGTTCGTTGAGGACGGGCTGGGTTGCCGCTGTGTCTCGGATGAACCCTGGGTCACCGTCGCCGAGAGTTGCGAACTGGTCATGGCACTATTGGCGGCAGGCGATCACGCACGCGCGGTTGAGCTGTACAGCTGGTTGCATCAATGGCGCCTGGAGGGTGGTGACTACTGGACCGGTTACCAGTTCGCCCTGGACATCATGTGGCCTGACGAAAAGCCCACCTGGACGGCTGGCGCCATTATGCTGGCTGCCGATGCGCTGACCGAGTACAGTCCCGCTGCCAAGCTGTTCCGTGAGGTCAATTTGCTGGATACTGAGGCGAATGCAGTCGCCCTGGCTGCAAGCCGGCGCAACTTATAGCCGGCGCAAGAGAGCGAGGCTGTTGACCCGCGCGATTTCGCTGAACAGGCCCGACGCCAGCGCCAGTCGATAAATCGCATAGGGGGCCTGGCCGCCGGCATGGGCATCCGGAAAGACATCGTGAATTGCCAGTATGCCCCCGCTCAGCACATGACCCGACCAGCAACGATAGTCTGTTAGTGCCGCATCCAGGCTGTGGCCGCCATCGATAAACACCATCCCCAGCGGAGTCGTCCAGTGCCGGGCCGCCGTGACAGAGTCGGTGACAATGGGTATGACCTGGTCGCTGACCCCGGCACTGCGGACATTGCGCCGAAACTCGCGGAATGTATCGACCACACCGTCACTGGCATCAAATAAATCCGGATCGTGAAAAAATTCCCCCGGTTGGTGCTCCTCCGAGCCCTGGTGGTGATCCAGGGCATATACCACGCTGGCCTGGTCACCGATTGCCAGCGCCAGGCACAGTGTGGACTTGCCACAATAGCTGCCTATCTCCAGCAGCGGTCCCAGCGTGCAAGACTCGCCGGCGGCCGCGTAAAGGGCATTGGCCTCATCATCGGCCAGGAAGCCCTTGATCTGCTCCCAGCCGGGTGGCGCTGAGAATTTCAAGGAACTCCGGTCCGGCCTAGCGGGTCGGGTAGGGCGTGCCGCTGCGGCTGGCGGTCGGCGCCGCGGGTGCGATCAGCTGCGCGTCGAGCCGGTATACATCCTCCGGGCTGAGCAGACCGGCCACCTGCTTCAGCAGCAGAATGTCCCGGACGTAGTCGTAACGGGCATTGGCATAGTCGCGTTTGGCACCGAACAGGGTGTTCTGTGCATTCAGTACGTCGACGATATTACGGGTACCGACTTCGTAGCCGGCCTGGGTGGCGTCCAGCGCACTCTGCGAGGAAACAATACTGAGCTGGCGCGCATTGACGCGGGCCACATCGCTGATCACGGTCATGTGCAGTGAGCGGGCGTCGGTTACCGTTTCTCGCATCAGGTTGATGCGGCTCTCCCGGGCGGAGATATATTGCTGGGCTGCCTGGCGGCGGCTGGCACTAATTGCACCACCGCTGAACAATGGCACGTCGACACGCAGCTGGTAGACCGTTTCATCGCGATCATTGTCGGGGGAGACATCAAAGCCGGTAGAGGGTTTTACACTGCGGTCACCATTGGTGGAAAAGTCGGAGTAGCTGGCGCTGCCGCTGACCTTGGGCAGGTGTTCCATCTTGTTGGCCTTGGCACTCTGGCGGGCGGCTTCCTCGCCATAGGCAGCGGCGTTGAGGCGGAAATTGTGATCCAGGGCAAAATCAACCCAGTCACTGCGCTGGGTTGGCTCCGGTTGTTTGATGTCAAAATCCGGGCGCAGCAGGTAAATGTTGGAATGGTAGCGACCGGTCAGCACCGATAGCCTTTCTATCGCTACGTTCAGGTTGTTTTCGTCGGTAATGCGCTCTACCCGTGACAAGTCATAGGCAGCCTGGGCTTCGTGAACATCAGTAATAGCGATCAGGCCCACCTCAAAGCGCTGCTGGGTCTGTTCCAACTGACGCTGGAAGGCGCGCTCCCTGGCCTGGGACGCCTCGAGGTTATCCTGGGCCCGCAATACGCCCAGGTAGTCTCCGACCACCCTGACAATTAATTGTTGCTGGTCGGCGGCAAAGTTGGCTTCCGCCTGCCTGGAAGTCTCCTTGCCCGACTGGAAAGTAAACCAGGCCGGCAGGTCGAAAATGGCCTGGTTCAATGACACCTGGTAGCCATCCGTGTCAACGTCAATTTTGGTTGAAGTATCCACAGTGCCAATCGGGTTATTTGGGTCGCCGGTGGTATCGACTGACTGGGCATCAGTCGTGCTATCGCTGTCGGTGTATTGATAATTGCCTGAAACCTGGGGCAACAGGGCCGACAGGCCGAGGCGCTCGGTCTCCAGATTGGCCCGGTAGGTGGCTTCCTGGGATTTCAGCAGGGCGTCGTTCTCCAGTGCCAACTCATAAATGTCGCGTAGCGTATCCGCATTGGCGAAGTGGGTGCTGACAATCAGTGCGATGGCCGGGAATAGTCTTATCGACAATTTCATTGCGAGATCCTTGCTGATAGTACGCTCTCTGTGCGAATGACCAAGTGGCCTTTTTTCGCTCGAGACACAACGTTAAGGCGGCTAATCATACCGCCTGTGAGCACAGTCTGAAACATGGAATATGTCTCTTATTTGTGCAAAGGTAACTGCTAGACTTTGTTTTTTGAGTAAATCTATCGTTTACAGGGATTATGAGGTGAGCCGCTCGTCCATAAGGTATTCCGTTGACCTGGCCGCAATGCATGCGACTTGTGAGTCAAACTATGCCCGGTTATTGCAGCTGTTTCCCGATTACGAAACCACCAACAGCCGTGAATTCAGCCTGGCTGACGGCCAGCGTGTACGCATAGACGTGGTTGAGCGCTGTCGCTACACCACCCTGATGAAAGTGTGCCAGCAAACGACCCAGCAGGGTGCCGGTGAAAGCTGGCTGGCCAGCCCGCGCTTTGACCTGCGTGCCTATCACGATGCGCGCATGGTGGAGGTAACGGCCTTTCAGTCGCAACGGCTGATTGCCGGACGTTATGACTATCCCAACGACAATATGCACGCTCCCGATGAGAAGGCCCAGCAGAACCTGTTCCTGGCTGAGTGGCTCAGCCATTGCATCGCCCACGGCTGCAGCAGTGCGGTGCTGGCCCGGCTCGCTGCTGGTACGGCAGATGCATCGTGAGCAGCGGCGTCAGGAAAATTACAACTGAGGCGGACTGCCTGCATTTATTGCAAGTGACTGACACGCATTTGAGCCGGGATGAGGGTGGCACCCTGCTCGGACTTGATACCGATTTCAGCCTGCAGCAGGTTATCCAACTGGCCCAGCGCGAGCGCGGACAGTTTGACCTGGTGCTGGCGACTGGTGACATCTCTGACCACGGGGCGCAAGAGTCCTATATCCGCGCTGCGGCTTATATGGACTCATTCAATGCACCCGTGGCCTGGCTGGTGGGCAATCACGACTGTGCCGATACCATGACCAGCACCCTGGGGGGAGACGAGGGTCTCGACCGGGCGCTGCAGGCGGGCAGTTGGCTGATTGTAATGCTGAATTCACAGATACCGGGAGAAGTGGGTGGAGAGCTGGGCCCGGAGGAGCTGGAATGGCTGCAGCGCTGTCTGGACCATGCCGCGACCGAGTCCCTGCACTGCCTGGTCTGCCTGCATCACCACCCGGTGCCTATGAACTCTGGCTGGATCGACGAGCAGATGGTGGCAGACCGCGAGGCCTTTTTTGCGCTGTTGGACCAGTATGACTGTGTGCGCGGTGTGCTCTGGGGCCATGTACACCAGCTGCATGAGAGCGAGCGCAGTTCTGTGAAGCTCATGTCCACACCCTCATCGTGTATCCAGTTCGCCCCCGGTAGCCACGGTTTCAAGGTCGATGACCAGCCACCTGGTTATCGCTGGCTGGACCTGTATGCCGATGGCCGCATCGAGACCGGCATATCCCGGGTGCAGGACGTGGAATTCTCCGTGGATCTGGATTCCAGCGGCTATTTATAAGTGCAATCTGGGTTACACTAGCCGCGTAAACATTCTGTATTTAGACCAAGCGACGCCTGGGTAACACTTCTAGATGAGCAAATATACCGCTGAAGATATCGAGGTCCTCACCGGCCTTGAGCCTGTGCGCAAGCGCCCGGGTATGTACACCGACACCACCCGCCCCAATCACCTGGCCCAGGAAGTCATCGACAACAGTGTCGACGAGGCGCTGGCGGGTCACGCCGATGAAATCTCGGTCATTCTGCACAAGGATGGCTCCCTGACCTGTACCGACAACGGTCGCGGCATGCCGGTGGACATGCACCCCCAGCAAAAGAAGCCGGGGGTGGAGGTCATCCTCACCACCCTCCATGCAGGGGGCAAATTTTCCAGCAAGAATTACCAGTTCAGCGGCGGCCTGCACGGCGTGGGTGTGTCTGTGGTCAATGCCCTGTCGCAGGAGCTGGAAGTCACTATCCGGCGAGATGCCAAGGTCTACCAGATGGCCTTCAAGGGGGGCGCCACCGTGAGCGCTCTGGAGGTGATAGATACTTGCGGTCAGCGCAATACCGGCACCACCGTGAAATTCACGCCGGACCCCCAGTACTTCGACTCCATCAACTTTTCCGTGCCGCGACTCAAACATGTACTGCGCGCCAAGGCTGTGCTGTGCCCCAAATTGCGGGTCAAATTCAAGGATGAGTCGAAAAAGGAAACAGAGGAATGGTATTACGAGGATGGCCTCACGGATTACCTGGCTGACGCGACCATCGATTTCCCGGTGGTTCCCGAGGAACCCTTCGTGGGTAGCTTCAGTGGCAGCAATGAAGGTGTCGACTGGGCCGTGCAATGGCTGCCGGAAGGCGGTGAGGTGGTCGCAGAAAGTTACGTGAACCTGATTCCCACAGCTCAGGGTGGCACCCATGTGAACGGCTTGCGCACCGGCCTGCTGGATGCCATGCGCGACTTCTGTGAAATTCGCAGCCTGTTGCCACGTGGGGTAAAGCTCAGCCCGGATGATATTTGGGATCGCTGCGCCTATGTGCTCTCGTCCAAGCTGGAAGACCCACAGTTTTCCGGCCAGACCAAGGAGCGCCTGTCTTCGCGTGAGGCAGCTGCCTTTGTCTCCGGGGTGGCCAAGGACGCCTTCAGCCTGTGGCTGAATCAGCACACGGAGGCGGCCGAAAAGCTCGCTGAGATGTGCATCAACAATGCCCAGAGCCGCCTGCGCAGTGCCAAAAAAGTGGAGCGCAAGCGGGTCTCGGCGGGACCGGCGCTGCCGGGCAAGCTGGCGGACTGCTCGGGTCAGGATTCCGGTCGCGCTGAGCTGTTCCTGGTGGAGGGTGACTCCGCCGGTGGTTCAGCCAAGCAGGCCCGGGACCGCGAGTTCCAGGCCATCCTGCCGCTGCGCGGCAAGATCCTCAATACCTGGGAGGTGGACTCCCAGGAAATCCTGGCCTCCCAGGAGGTACACAATATATCTGTTGCCCTGGGCATTGACCCTGCCAGTGATGAGCTGTCGGGCCTGCGTTATGACAAGGTTTGCATACTCGCCGATGCCGACTCGGATGGCCTGCACATTGCTACCTTGATCTGCGCCCTGTTTGTGCGCCACTTTCGTGCCCTGGTCCAGGCCGGCCATGTATACGTAGCGATGCCGCCGCTGTACCGCATTGATGTTGGCAAGGAAGTTTTTTATGCCCTCGATGAGGGCGAAAAGCAGGGTGTGCTGGATCGTATCGAGGCGGAAAAGATTCGCGGCAAGGTCAATGTGCAGCGCTTTAAGGGCCTTGGTGAAATGAACCCCCTGCAGCTGCGTGAGACTACCATGGACCCGGACACCCGGCGCCTGGTGCGGCTGGTACTGGACTCCGGCGACGGCACCAACAAGATGCTGGATATGCTGTTGGCGAAAAAGCGCGCGCCGGATCGCAAGCAGTGGCTGGAAAAGAAGGGCGATCTCGCCGAAGTGGTTTGACGGCAGTTGTTTGATTGTTGCTAAAGAGGCTTCGGTGTGAAGCTGCTATCAGTGGACAACTGTACCTGGTTTCTGCCACTGGCTTTGGCGTTATAGAGGGCCCGATCCGCGGCACGTATCAGGCTGCCGCTGTCGATTAATTCTGTCGATTGGCTGCTGGCCGTTGATTGGCTGCTGGCTGTTGATTGGCTGCTGGCAACGCCAACGCTGACCGTAACTATTTTTTGCGAGGCACGGGGGCCGTGCGGGACCCGCAAGTCCTCTACCGCTGCGCGGGCGATTTCGCCGAGGTGGCGTGCGTCTGCGGCGGAGCAGTCATACCAGACCACGATGAACTCCTCGCCACCGTAGCGACCGGCCTTATCCAATGGCCTTTTGATCGAATCCTGGATGGCGCTGGCGACGTTGCGCAGGCATTGGTCACCCTGCACGTGGCCAAAATAATCATTGAATTCCTTGAAGTGGTCCACGTCGATCATGGCCACTGCCAGCTCGACTTTGTCACGTTTGGCCTGGGCGCAGACCTTGTCCAGGTCGAGGGCAAATGCACGTCGATTCAGCAAGCCAGTAAGGCTGTCGTATAGCGCCATTTCACTGAGCAGCTGACGGCTCAGGTAATTCTCCCGGGTGGTGTATTCAAGAAAGTAGGCGCCCACCAGCCCCACCAGGTTGAAGGCCACAATCATGAAACAATTAAAGGCCAGGTTGGGTAGCGGATAGCTAAACAGCAGCTGTGAGCTGGGGTAGGCGAGGCTGATAACGAGGCCGGCCAGCATGGCGTGAAAGAAACGCAAGCCCGCCAGGAAGTAGCAAAAGCAAAGCACGATAAGTTGCGCACTAATCGGCGAAAAAGAGCCGCCAGCGTTAATTGTTCCCAGCATATAGGGGGTGGTAACGCCGTACACTACCAGGGTCAATATGACGGCCGCCTGCAGCTGTTGTTTGTAGCCCCGGTACAGGGGGATCGCCAGTAAGCCCAGCGCTAACAACTGCAGCAGCCTGGGAATGGCGATGGCCTCGAATACTTCTTCTGGCAGACGCAGTTGGTCGGTGAAGGAAAACAATAGCGTGAGAATGAAGGCAAAAGGCAGGACCCGCCGCAGCTGTCCCGGGCTGTTCTCCAGGTAGTACTGGCGAAAGCCCGCTTCCAGCTCCGGTATAAAATTCAGCGAGCGAAAGCCGAGGGCGAATTGGTTTGAAAAGAGTGACCGATCCTCTTTCAGTATCTCGCTGACTGTGGACGCGGTGGCGGAGTGATCGCGAGCCCCGGGCGCAGGATTGTGTGTTGGCGCACTGTCGTCTCGTTCCGCCATCAGCTGCTAGTTCTGAAGACTTTCATAGAGCTGCTGAATGCCGGGGTCTTCTGGCAACAGGGCTTTGAGTTTAGCAACATAGTGCCTGGCGTCTTCACGGCGCCCGACGCTCTCGCAGTAGGTCACCAGCGCCACCAGGATGTCCGGGTTTTCCGGGGTGTCACGCAGCAGAGCCTGCAATACCTTGATCGCGGCTTCAGGCTGGCCGGCATCGTGCAATGCGATCGCGTACACGTAACGGTGGCGCACACCGGAGGTTTCCAGATCGGCAGCCTGAAGCAGGTACTCAAGCGCCTGTTCCCGATTGCCGGCCCGGGTTTCCAGCAGGCCCAGCGAATGCCAGCTCACGCCCTGCCCGGGCAACGCCGCCGTGGCCTGCAGCAATACCTGGCGGGCCTCTGCCTCGCGGTTTTGCAGGCGATAGAGGTCGGCAAGGTTCAGGTAGGCTGCCAGTAATTGTGAGTTCATTGCCAGGGCATTGCGATAGGCCTGTTCTGCCGGCCCCCAGAATTGCCGCGCGGTGAAAAACTGGGCCATCTGCAGCTGGGTAGCTGGCATATCCGCATGCTGGCCCAGGGTATTCAGGTATTCATCAAACAGGGCCTGCAGCTGTCTGGCGACGCCAGGATCCATTTGCTGCAGTGGTACTTCCGCCAGTACCCGTGCTATTTCCATACGCACCGTGCTTGAGGGGTCTTCGAGATGCCGGCCCAGTATGCCAAAGCGCTGCTGGATAGGTATGAATTGCAGGGCCCGCACCGCACTCCAACGCAACATCGGATCGCTGCTCTGCAGCAGCTGCAGCGCCGTTTCATAGGCCTCGCGATTGTTAAAGCTGCCCAGTTCGGTCATGGCGGTGGCGCGCAGGATGCTGGCCTGGCCTGGGTCCAGGGCGATTTGTTGCAGGCCGGGTACGGCGCGTCCGTCAGCCTGTCGGGCCCAACTCAGGGAGCGGGCCGGATGCGAGCCGGTATCACTGAATTTCACGCCCCACTTGCGCAGGCTATCGAGCGCCCACTCGGCGTCGCGCTCGCTGTGACACTGGTTACAGGCATTGGGTGTATCCAGCACCACGCTCAGGTCCGGACGCGGTACTCGCATGCTGTGATCGCGACGCGGATCAACCACCATGTAAGTGTTGCTTGGCATGTGACAGTTAGCACACTCGGCACCGCTGGACTGCTCGGGGTGATGATGGTGTGCGCTGGTATCGTACACGGCCGGCTTATGGCATTGACTGCAGACAGCGTTGCCCGGAGCGCGCAGTTCGTTGCTGTGTGGATCGTGGCAGTTGGAACACACCACGCCGGCCTGGGCCATCTTGCTTTGCAGGAAAGAGCCATAGACGTAGACCTCGTCCAGGATTTGTCCGTCGGCGTGGTACAGGGGTGCCTCCAGCAGGGCCGGGCGGTGAGTGTCCAGCAGGTCACGCCCATACAGATAGGAGCCCAGCGTGCCGCGCCTGGCGTGGCAGCGACCGCAGTTCTCTACCTGTTGTGAATCCGGCAGCGGTGTGGTGCGCCTAGCGTTCGGATGCTGCGCTTTAAAGGCCCAGCCGCCGCGCTCGGCCAGTGCCACGGGAAAGCCGCTATTGCTTGCCTCTTGCAGCTTGCCGGCCTCGGCCAGCACCTGGTGCTGCCGCCCTGGGCCGTGGCAGGCCTCGCAGGCTACATTAACTTCACTCCAGGTGGTGGCATAGGTGCTGGTTTGTGGGTCGAAGTTCTTTTGCAAATTGGTGCTGTGGCACTCGGCGCACTGCAGGTTCCAGTTCTGGTAGGGACCAGTCCAATGCAGGGGATCGCCGGCGCTGATGACCTCCTCAGGATACAAATGAAACCAGCGCTGGCCGCCAGCTGCCGCGGGTCGGCTGTCCCAGGCTATGCTGAGCGCATGCAGGCGACCCCCGGGTATGGACACCAGGTACTGTTGCAGCGGGTGCACGCCGAACAGGTATTCGATCTTGTACTCGGCGAGCTTGCCGTCGGGGCCGTCGGTCTCCGCCCAGAACTCGCCGTCGCGTTGAAAAAACCGGCTTTCAATACCGTTGTAGTTAAAGCGGGCATTGTCAAAATTACCCAGAACCGCCTCGCTGGTGACCGGTTGCATGGCCAGGTCGTGGTGAGAACCCTGCCAGGCCTTGTATTCGGCCTGGTGGCAGTCGGCACAGGCTTGTGCGCCAATCCAGGCCGGGTCGGAAAGGGCTGCGGGGGGGGATGCCTGGGCCAAAAGGCTCAAGCAGTAAAGACCTGAAATAATGATTGCTCGCCGCACGCTACATTCTGCCAAACCGGAAACTTCCAAGGTACACGATCAGTGTCGCATTACCAATGCCGTCAGTCGCCGCGCCCGGCAGCCAGCAGGTAGAGAAACTCCAGTCCCAGTGTTGCCGCGGCCAGTGCCGTGATCTGGCTGTGATCATAGGCCGGCGCAACCTCCACAACATCCATACCTACCAACTCCAGACCCTGCAGGCCGCGCAGAATCGACAAGGCCTGGTTGCTGCTGAGGCCACCCGCCACCGGGGTGCCGGTGCCCGGCGCAAAGGCGGGATCCAGGCAGTCTATATCGAAGCTTATATAGGCAGGGCCGTCACCGACAGTCTCGGCGATTGCCGCACTCACCGACTCAGCGCTCTGGGCGCAGGCCTGGTTGGCATCGATGACGCGAAACGGGTGATTACCTGGTTCGTACCAGGTACGAATGCCTACCTGCACGCAGCGCTGTTCGTCCAACAGGCCCTCCATGCGGGCGTGGTGGAACATGGCGCCGTGGTCGTAGAGCCAGCCATCCTCGTCGGTATCGGTATGGGCGTCGAAGTGGATCAGGGCCAGCTTGCCGTATTTCTTTGCATGTTGCCGTAGTAACGGCAGTGCCACGTAGTGATCACCGCCGAAGCTGAGCAGCTTTTTATTGGCGCCAATTATTTCCGCCGCCCTGCGCTCGCATTCGGCAACGAAAGCCTCATGGTCGCCCTGGTAGAATTGCACGTCGCCGCAATCTGTTACTCGTAAGCGGTCCTGTAGCTCGAATGGCCAGGGCCAACGGGCCTCTTCCCAACGCAGGTTGGATGAGGCCTGGCGAATGGCGTTGGGCCCGGAGCGGGTTCCCGGGCGGCCCGAAGTGGCCAGGTCGTAGGGCAGTCCGAGGATTGCAACATCGGCGTCGCTGTCGCTGATATCCTCGCAAAAAGGCAGGTTCAGGAAACTGAACACATTGGCGTACATATTTGAATTGTCGCGTGAATCGCGGCTCATGCTTTGACCCCCGTGCGCTTGCCAAGAAACGCCTCCAGCGCGTCGAGCAGGGCATTGTAGGTGCTGTGCATCAGCTCTTCGGTCGCGGCCTCTGTCATTGATGGATCTGTGGGTGTGCACTGGCATGACCAGAACACCCGAGCCTTGCCATTTTCCATGGCCTCCACGCGTGCCGTGCTGCGGTAATCGGTCAGCGGCAGTGGCAGGCCGCGCGGGATGGAGTAGCTGTAGGTCATGGCCTTGTGATCCATGACTTCCAGTACCTCGTCTATTGGCTCCATGCCGTCCATGAGAATGCGTCGGATCATGCCAATACCCTCGCCGATGACTTCGACCCGCGGCGGGCCCATGGCCCACTCCATGTTCCCGTAATCCGCCAGTACCGGCCAGACATCACTGACCGGGAAGTCCAGCTCCCTTACAAGATTTACCGCCACCATACTGCCTGTGCCTGTTTACCGTTTGCGGCAGTATAGACCAGGCTTGCGTGGACAGTCGCCAGAGCGGCACCTATGATGATGGCCATGAGCAGTCTCAAAGCCGATATTGCAGCCTTACGCCAGGAGCTGGGTCACGGTATGCAGGCTGATGTTCGCGCTATATTTGAGCGCGCTACACAGCGCCTGGTTGACAGCGGTATTGCTGAGCAGGCTGTAACTGTCGGTGATCACTTTCCCGCCTTTTCCCTGCCCAATGCCGGCGGTATAGCGATTGACTCTGAAGATTTGCTGGCCCAGGGGCCGCTGATTATCAGCTTTTACCGGGGGGGCTGGTGCCCCTATTGCAGCCTCGAACTGCGCGCCTATCAGCAGCTATTGCCACGAATTAAAGAACTGGGGGCGAACCTGGTGGCGATCTCGCCGCAGCTGCCAGACGAGTCGCTGACCATGGCGGCCAAGTCCGGCCTGGCCTTCGAGGTGCTGACCGATACGGGTAATAGCCTGGCCGACCATCTGGGCCTGGCCTTCGATTTACCCGAGGCCATAGTCGATCTGTATCGCAGCATGGGCTTCGACCTCGAGCGCATTAACGGCGTGATGCGTTGGAGTCTGCCGATACCCGCCACCTACGTGGTAGACAGCAGCAGCAAGATTGTCGCTGCACACATTAACGCCGACTACAGCCTGCGGATGGAGCCGAGCGACGCGCTCAGGGCACTGGCCGATTGTAGCTGAGTGTAATTGCTGCGCGCTTATTCGCCGCTGGCTCGCAGCCGCTGCCGGTAGCCATTTACTTCCTGTTTCAGCACCGGCGCCAGCAAATACAGGCCAAGTATGTTGGGTACGGCGATCAGGAACACCATGGCGTCGGAAAAATCCAGTACTGCGCCTAATTGCATGGTGCAGCCCAGTGCCCCAAATCCGCAGAACAAGGCCTTGAATACAATTTCCTTGCCACGGCCCTCGCCCAACAGGTAGGTCCAGCCTTTGAGGCCATAGTAGGACCAGGTGATCATGGTGGAGAATGCAAACAGGACCGCGATCAGCGACAGAGGGACCGTTGACCAGGTCAGGGTGCTGGCGAAGGCCTGTGATGTCAGCTCTATGCCCTGCACACCGCCGCCAGCTATGTCTGGATGATAGATGGTGGTTAGTATCACCAGCGCCGTCAGGGTGCAGATAAGCACCGTGTCGATAAACGGTTCCATCAAAGCCACATAGCCCTCAGTGGAGGGTTCGTGAGTGCGTACCGCCGAGTGGGCAATTGCTGCGCTGCCGATGCCTGCCTCATTGGAGAACACCGCGCGCTGGAAGCCGAGAATCATGACCCCGACGAAGCCCCCGGACATGGCCTGGGGATTGAAGGCCTCCGAGAATATTGCCGTGATAGCCCAGGGCAGTCGGTCCGCATTGAGTATGATCACCGTGCCGCCCAGCAGCAGGTAGGCCAGCGCCATGAACGGCACCAGTTTGCTGGTCACCCGGGCAATACTCTTGAGGCCGCCAATGATAACCACGCCAACAGCGCCGGCAATGAGCAGGCCGAACAGCCAGCCCAGGTCTGCAAAACTACTGGACTCACCGCCGGTCATGAACACGAACTGGCTAAACGCCTGGTTTGACTGGAACATATTGCCAATACCCAGGCAGCCAATCACTATCGCCAGCGCGTAGAAACTGCCCAGGGGTTTCGCCAGTGGCGCCAGGCCGCGGTCGCGCAGACTCTGTTCCAGGTAGTACATGGGGCCGCCGCTGATCGTGCCGTCGGGGTTTATCTTGCGGTACTTGACCCCGGCGATGCACTCGGCCAGCTTGGTCGACATGCCGAGGAAACCGGCCAGCATCAACCAGAAAGTGGCGCCGGGGCCGCCGAGACTGATGACTATCGCCACGCCACCGATATTGCCTATGCCCACGGTACCCGAAACAGCGGTCGCCAGGGCCTGGAAGTGGCTGACCTCACCGGTATGTTCCGGATCGGCATAGTCGCCGCGGAGCAGGCGCAGCGCGTGTGGAAAGCCGCGGATGTTGATAAAGCCGAAATACAAGGTGAAAAAGCCAGCCGCGGTAATCAGCCAGGCCACGATCAGCGGCAGCTCGGCATTGCCGATGGGGACACTGTAGAAAATGAAGGAGGACAGCGCCTCGGCCAGCGGTGCTACCGCCGCATTAATGCTCGCATCGATCCCTGAGCTTTTTTCCATTACCATGCCGCATTCTAACCAAGCATAAGCTGGCATGACATGAGAATTGGCATTCTAAAGACCGATACGGTGCGCGAGGACCTGGTTGATGAGTTCGGCGAGTACCCGGATATGTTCCAGGCCTTGCTGGGTGGCGCTGATCCCGGCCTGGAATTTTGCGTTTACGATGTGGAAAACGGTGAATACCCGGCAGATATTGACGAGGTTGACGCCTATTTGATGACCGGTAGCAAATCCAGCGTCTACGAGGACAAGGAGTGGATTCATCAGTTATCGGATTTCGTTCGCGAACTGCACAAGCGGCGCAAGAAGCTGGTGGGTATTTGTTTTGGCCACCAGATGGTAGCCCACGCCCTGGGTGGTCGTACCGAGAAATCGGAGAAAGGCTGGGGGGTGGGTGCGCACGACGCCCTGTTTCACCAGCTGCCCGACTGGCACGACGGTGAAGATGCCGAGTTTGTGCTGCTGGTCAGCCACCAGGACCAGGTGGTGGAGCCGGCCCCGGGGACACAGGTGCTGGCGGGCAGTGATTTCTGTGAAAATGCGGTCTGCCAGGTTGGTGAACACATACTAACTTTGCAGGGACACCCTGAATTCGTGAAGGGCTACTCAGAAAATATACTCAATATCCGGCGCGAAATGATTGGCGAGGAGAATTACCACCAGGGTATGTCATCGCTGAGCCGCGACCTGCATCGCGAGCGTGTGGCTGACTGGATGGTGCAGTTCCTGCGCGCATGAGCCCTGGGTGCTTGAGTCCTGCTTGCTTGAGAGCCGGGCTCAGCCCTCGTCTTTAACCTGGTCCTGCATGGTGGCCAGGTAATCATCCATTTCCTGGTCGTTGGCGAATACCGCCATGTCGGGCAGCGCCTTGAGAATCTCAAACACCTTGTCGATGTGAGGCTTGCGATTGGCGGCGGCCAGTCGGCGCCCGCTGGCCTTGACCTGCTTGGCGGCCTTGAAAATCACCCGCAGTCCGGCTGAACTGATGTAATCCAGGTCTTTCATGTCCAGCACGGTGAGTTGCATGCCCTTGTCGACGACTTCCTGCAGGCTCGACTCGAAGCCTGGCGCGGTATCCGTATTGAGCGCGCCGCCAATAGACAGCCTGGCAAGTGACTTGGCTTCATCAATCTCAATATTGGTGCTTAATTCCATGGGGACTCCTGTCTCGTTATAGTGGTCCGCAGTCAGCCACGCAGGTGCTTGACCAGCCGCAGGAAGTTCAGGTCACCGCTGCGCTGGTAGGATTGCGCATCGGTCAGGGCTTCCAGCAAGTGTACACCAAGCCCACCAACCGCGGCAGACTCAGTATCCTCGCCCAATTGCGCGCGCTGGGCCTCGGCGAGCGGGTCGAAAGCCACGCCATGGTCGCGAAACTCCATGACTAACTGGCCGTCCTCCAGCTGTATTTGCACCAGTACCGCGCTGCCCCTCGCTAGTTGGCCATACTTGAATACATTGGTGACCACTTCCTCGGCCACCAGCTTGGCCTCGCCCTGCACGGTGGTGTTGACCTCGGCTTCATCCAGCAACTGGCCCATCCAGGCCAGCAAGGTGGAAATGGCGCCGGCATCGTCTTCCAGGCTAATGCTGTTGCGCTGGCTGCCAGGCTCACGCGGCTGCAACAGTAACAGGGTGATATCGTCGGATTGCGGAACCTCGCCCTGGTGCTCGTGCACGGCTGCCAGAATCGTCTGGCCGACTGCAGCCAGTGATTGGCCGGCAGTGTCACTGAGAATACGATTGAAGGCGTCGAAACCGAACTGTTCTTCCTCGGCATTGAAAGCCTCGTCAATGCCGTCGGTGAACACTGCCAATAGCTCGCCGGGTAGCAATTGCAGCTGGTTGAGCGGAAACTCCACGTCTTCCATCAGCCCCAGCGCCGGGCCGGTCTCCTGTGCAAGGCTGTCGGCTCCGGCCTGGTTCAGCAATGATGGCGGAGTGTGGCCGCCACTGGCGAAGCTCAGCTGGAGGCTGCCCAGATCCAGCCAGCCCATGAACAGGGTTAAAAACATGCAGTTCTCATTGCCTTCTACCAACTCATTATTGAGTTCAAACAGGATCGCACCGGGGTCCAGGTCCGTGTTGACGTACTGCTGCAGTAGCGTCATTGCCCGCGCCATGAACAGTGCAGCAGGGACGCCCTTGTCGGATACGTCACCAACGGCGAGGAACAGGCGGTTATCGCTGCAAAGATGATAGGTGTAGAGGTCGCCGCCCACTGATTTGGCGGGCTGTAACGCGGCCCACAGGTAAAATGCGTCTTCGGTGATATTGGCCTTGCCCGCGCTGGGCAGCATCGACATCTGGATTGCGGTGGCTGCATTGAGTTCACCCTCAAGCCGGTTCCTGGATGCCGTTTCCTGCTCCAGTTCACTGACGAAGCGCTGCAGGTTTTGCTGCATGATGTAGAAGGCGTGTACCAGTCGTCCCAGTTCATCGCGGCTGCGGGCCTGCGGCAGCTTGGTGTGAAAGTTGCCGGTGGCAATATCGACGGTAGCGATGGCCAGCGAGCGCAGGGGCTGGGTGATGCGGCGCGAGACCCAGATTACGCCCACCAGCAGCAATAACAGGGTCACCAGGCCAGAGAGCAGGCTTTTTGTCAGGTAGTCACGCAGCGGCGCCAGGATTTCATGCTCGGAGTAGTAGGCACCTACCGGCCACAGGGTGGTTTGCAGCGGCGCTAATTTGACCACGCAGCGATCATCCTGATCGCGACAGGGCACGTCGGCCGAGGCAGTCTCACCACTCGCAACCCGGGTAATCAGGCGGCCCCATATCTCGCTGTGTTCCGGGTTCGGTAGTGTCTGCGCCCAGGGTTTGAGCAGGTTGCCCGGCTCCGGCGAGGCCATTATCTTGCCGCTGCGACTCAGCATGAATCCAAAGCCGCGCTGCCCCAATTGCATCCGGTCCAGGTAGTACTGCAGTTCCTGCAGCGTGATATCTGCCGTGACTACGCCGTAAAATACCGATTCGCCGTCTATGTTCCTGTACATCGGTACGGAGTAGGTGGCCATATAGGCATTGCCGCCGCCATCATCGTAGTAGGGCTCGGTCCAGACCGGCTTGCCGGCGCTGGCCGGATCGCGAAACCAGACGCTGAGCAGGTAATCATAGGCCTGGGCCAGGTCGTTGAAGACGATTTCTCCATCGCGATAGTAATAATAAGCCGCGAAGCCCTCTACCGGAGAGGCGCTGAAGCGAGGGGTTAGCGCGATTGCGGCGCCGAACAGGTCTTCCCTGCCATCGACAGCGCTGTGAAGTAGCTGACGCAGTTGTGCTTCCGAGTAATCACCCAGCTGGATAATCTCTGCCAGCAACTCAGTGGATTCCTCCAACACCGATAGTCGCACTTCCAGGTCGTTGACGGCGCTGGCGACGGTGGACTCTACCCGTGCTTCTTCGGCGCTGAGAATGCGCGCCCGCGAGCTAATGTAGTCCACCAGGCTGACCGCCGTCAGGGTCATGACGATGGTCATGGTCAGCAGCAGGACCAGGCGGGTGGTAAGACTGGTTGCCGGCATCTACTGCTTCCTTGGGTCAGGTCAAAAGGGCTGGTCGCCGTCTATGGTAATCCTTTCCATGCGGCGATGGGCAGGAAAATAGTCATTTACCGGCTTGTGCTGGGTGCTGCGATTGTCCCAGAAGGCCACTGCATCAGGGCTCCAGCGGAAGCGACAGCTGAACTGCGGAGCCTTTATATGCTTGAATAAAAATGAAAGTAAGTATTCACTTTCTTCGCTGCTGAGACCAGTTATATGGGTGGTGAACAGCTCGTTGACGTAGAGCAGTTTGCGGCCGTTTTCCGGGTGGGTGCGCACCACTGGATGCTCAACCGGCGGGTTGGCCTGCAGCGCTTCTGCCAGGCGCTCGCGACCGCCGGGTTGCGCCAGGCTCTCGCGAAAGCCGTGGCTGAAATCATGCACGGCGACAAGTCCCTCGAGAAATGACTGCATGGCCGGTGACAGGGCCGCAAAAGCAGCGGTCATGCTGGCGAACAAGGTGTCGCCGCCAGCTTCCGGGACGATGCGTGAGCGCAGCAAGGTGCCCATGGGCGGATGCGCCCGGAATGTCATGTCGGTATGCCATTTTTCAATCAGGCTGGGCTTTTCCGTCGTGCTCTCGAGAATGGTGATAGCCGGGTGACCTGGCACGGTGGCATAGGCCGGATGTGTCTGTAAGGGCCCAAAACGCTCAGCCAGCGCCTGTTGCTGGGCTGGTTCCATGGCCTGCTCCCGAAAGAACAACACCTGGTATTTCACCAGGGTCTCGCGCAGGACCGCATACAGCTCATCGGAGACGGGCTGGCGTAAATCGATACCCTTGATTTCAGCACCCAATGCAGCCCCTGCAGGCTGAATATCTAACATAGCCGGAGTCCAGTTTTTGTATCTGCCGAAAGTATAGAACAGAAATTGGCCGTGCCAAGCACGAGGCCAGGGATTCTGCGGGGCCCCCGCGTTTTGTAAAACCGGTTTTCCGGCAACTACTGAATGTGTAGTGCTCGCGTTGCTTCTTTGCCAACCCTGTCACAGACTGGGTCAATAAAGCACTGTAGAAACGCGGTGAGAGGTCGATAAAGCCTTAGTATTCAGCTTGTTCAGGGCGATGTCGTCTGTCGCTCCGGACACCAAGTGCAAATTGAACCCGCCCGCTCCTGGAGCCGGTGGGTGTTGTCGTCGTTAGCAAGCCGCCAAAGGCAGGGTTGTTGTGAACTGGAAGAAGCGCTACAGGAAATTGGAAGAACGGGTCCTGCTCGATGCAGCGGGCGCCGTCACTATTGCCGATAGCGCCGACGACATAAGCGATGATATCCAGGAGTCAGCCCGCGAACAGCTGCGCCTGGAGCAGGAAGAGCTCACCAGCCTGGTCGCCGCCCTCGGTGAAACCCAGGACAACGCCGAAACCGGTGATGCTGTCATCGACAGTGGCCCCGAGATCCTCTTTGTCGACAGCCAGGTGGATGATATTGACCAGCTGCTGGCCAATCTGGCTGACGATGTCGAGGTCTACTTCATCGAGCCCGAGGATGACGGCGTCGCCTTTATTGCCGATGTGCTTAGCAACAGTGACAAGAACTACGCGGCCGTGCATATCGTCAGTCACGGTGATTCGGGCGAGCTGCGCCTGGGCAACGCCACGCTGACTGCGGACAGCATGGCCGGGGATGCCTTGTCGCACCTGCAAAGCTGGGGTGAGAACCTCACCGACGAAGCGGACATATTGATTTACGGCTGTAGCGTGGCCGAGGGTGATACCGGGCTTGCCTTTGTGCAGCAGCTGGCCGAGATAACTGGCGCCGATATCGCTGCCTCGGTAGACGACACCGGTGCAGCAGCGCTGGGAGGCGACTGGGATCTTGAGGTGACGGCCGGCGCCGTCGAGGCTGAGCTCGCGATCGGCGATGCCACCCAGCGTAGCTGGGGCAATTTGCTGGCGCTAACGGTGGAAAGCCGCAATGACCTGGGTGGTGATGCTGCAGCTGACCAGACCCTGGCAGAAGCGCTGGCGCCGACGGGTAGCGGTGTCAACCTGTCCACGATTACCTTCAGTGGCGACAACGAGGCGATTGCGCTTTTCAATGACCTGGAGGACGCCTCCTCGGGCAGCTTGATGGGCAACGGGGTGGTGATCAGCACCGGCCTGGTCGACAACCTGATCGGTGACGCCACGGTCGGCAATACCACCAGCGATAACCTGGCCGGCGCCTCTGACGTCGACGATGCGGAACTCGACGCATCCTCAGCCGCCGAGGGTATCGACTTTGACCAGTTTGACGTTACAACCTTCGAATTTGGCTTCACACCGGACCCTGGTATTACCAAGCTGGCCCTGACCTACGTGTTCTCCACAGAGGAAACCTACCAGTACGCGGTCAACCAGGACTTCACCGACCTGTTCGGGATTTACGTCAAGAACAACGAGGTTGGCCAGGCCTATAACGAGCTGGTCTTCAACAACCTGCGGGAATTGCACCAGGGCGCCGACCCCAATGTGGTGCTAAATGACAACACCGCCACCGATACTGGCGACAACGTCGAGATGAACTGGGTAACGACCCAGGAAGTGCAGGTGCTGGACCTGAATGTGTTGCCGGGCAGCGATAGTACTTATTCGATCAAGTTCGCACTGGCCGACCAGGAAGACTCGGCGCTTAACTCCGCTGCCTTCTTTGACTGGATAGGCTCGGCAATTCGTATCGATCTGGATGCGGACGACAGCAGCGGTGCGGTCGACCAGGACTTCGATACGAGTTTTGACGCATCACTGGTCACCCCGGTGCCGACGGTTATTGTCGACAGCGATCTCTACGTAGAAAACTACGATACCAGTACCTCGATTACCTCAATCTTCGTCGACTTGAACAATGCTTCCGGCTCTGACGCCCTGGCTGTCAACCTGGCGGGACTTAGCAATATCAGTGTGGTGAGCAACACCGGCAGCAGCATCGAGCTGGCCTGGACTGGCACCACAGGTGACCCGAATAACGTCGCCGAGATCACCGCGGCCTTGCAGGCGATCACCTACAGTAATAACGACGGGCTCAATACCAACCCGGATGACCGGGTTATCGAAATTTACCTGAGTGACGGCGAGACCAATAGCGGCGTCGTCAGCACCACCATCGACATGTTGCGGGTGGTGGAAACGCCAACGGTTAATGCCCTGTCCACCAGCAGCAGCCAGCCGACCCTGTCCGGTACCTTCGACGAAACCAACGCTGCCACTTTGCAGATCACTGTGGACGGCACCCTCTATACCTATAATCTGGCCGGTTCGCCGCCGGCGGGCCTGACTACAGACGGCAGTGGTAACTGGACCCTGGATTTGGCTGTCGCCGGTCAGACCCTGGCTGATGGCAGCTATGAGGTCACCGCATACAACGAGAATGCGGATGCTAACGCCACGGATACCAGCAGCAATGAGCTACTGGTGGCATCGGGTGGGGCCCTTATCGCGACCGATGACACTCTCACGGTTGGAGAGGACGATAGTGTCACCGCGGTGCCAGCTACAGGTGTGCTCAGCAATGACCTGTTCGCCATGGGGCTGGATCCCGCGCGGCCGGCGCTGGCGACCACCGGTGCCGGCGGCAGTGCCCTGTACTCCAATTTTGACGCTTCTCTTGATACCGACAATGACGGCAGCTGGGATGATAGTGCCGTCGACGGTACGGGCAACCTCGACCGTACCTGGGAGTGGGCGGGCAATAAGCAGCCGATAGCGGTCACAGGGAGTTCTGTGGCCGGGATAACTTACGCTTTTGATTTTGACGGCACTGAAGAAGCGGCCATAAGTGGACGCCTCAATGGCGGTTTGTCAGAGAATTCGGCCAACTTTGAGTTCTGGTTGAAGCTCGATAGTGGCCTGACTACCGGTACCAACTACATCATTGTCGATATGGGTGACGCTAACGAGGGCTTCACCCTGGCCTACCGGCCCACGGCCACCGGCAATGGTGAGTTCGTGGTTTATTTCGATGATGACGACAGTGGCACCAATGGCACGTCCATACTGTCGCTGGGAAGTGACCCGGCCTTTGATCCGACCAGCGACTTCCTGCAACTGGTGCTGTCCTTTGACGACGTAAACGAACAGATCCTTTGGCACATCAACGGCCAAACAGCGGCCGCGGCCGGTCTGACGGTGACGGGTGCCTCTCTGGCTATTGATGACTGGGCCAAGGAAGAGGATGGCGAAGATGTGCTTGGCGGCGTCGGCGAGCAGATAGGTGGCTCCAATGCGGGTGTTGTTGGTCCCACGGCCAATTTCGTTGGTGAGATTGCGGTGATGCGCCTCTACGGCCATGACACAAATAACAATACCGAGCGGGCTGTCCCACTTTCAGATACTGACATCCAGAACAACTACCTGCACTTCACCCAGACCACGGGTGCCAGTGTGACCGAGGTCAACGCGGTGGCCGGCAATGTAGGCAGCGTGGTGGTTGGCAGCGGCGGCGGTAACTTTATCGTCAATGCTGACGGCAGTTACAGCTACGATCCTAATGGTGCATTTGAGTACCTCGGGCCGGGTGATACCGCGACTGACTTTGTCACTTACACAATTGATGACGGCTCCTCCACCGACACTGCGACACTGACAGTCACAGTCACCGGCGTTGACGATGCCCCGGCAGCACCAGGGGCCGCCCTGGGTGTGGGTGTGGATGACAATGACACGCCATTGGGCCTGACGGTGCCCGGTGTTGCGCCTAACAGCCTCGATCCGGATGACCCTGATGTTAACCTGACGATCACGGTAACGGCGCTGCCCAGCGAGGGCACGATTACGCTTGCCAGCGGCACGGCGCTGACGGTAGGCCAGACGCTCACCGTGTCCCAGCTGCAGGGGCTTGAATATGATGCGCCGGGCAGTGGCAGTTACGGCGGCGCTGCGATTAGTGATTTCACCTACGAAGTAGACGATGGCTATAACCTGCCGGTAGAGGGAGTGGTCACCATCTCCATCGATGGCTTCATCCCGGAACCGACGGTGGTCAGCCAGACCACGATTGAACAGAGTCCGACCCTGACCGGCACCTTTGACGGTATTGGTGCTGAAACACTGACCATCATCGTCGACCCGGGCGGCCCGGAGCAGGCCACTTATACGGCGATCGACATACAGACCTCGCCCGTGCTGGATACCGGCCTTGTTATAGACACGGTAGCCGGCACCTGGACCCTGGACCTGGGTGTTGCGTCCCAGGTGCTGCCCGAGGGCAGCTACGATATCGAGGTCACCAACACCAAGGACAGCGGCGCGACTACCGCAACGGACACCAGCAGCGCTGAGCTGGTTGTTGATTACATTGAAATCCCCACGGTGGATGGGCTTACCACAAATATCCAGTCGCCGGTGCTCACCGGTAGCTTCGACGAGGCCAATGGTGCCAGCCTGACCCTTGATATCACCGACCCGGACGGTCCCAACGACTATGGCACCTATACCCTGGGCGACCCGGGCTTTAGCAGCGATGGCTTCGGCAACTGGACCCTGGACCTCTCTGTTGCCGATGGCGCCGGCGGTAGCGCGGGCACGGTGCTGGCTGACGCAGAAACCTACGATATCGACACCAGTAGCAGCGGTGGTGGTGTCACCCAGGTTGATGTCACAGCCGCCGAGCTGGTGGTCGATACCTCGCTGATCGAAACCGCTGTCGATGACACCCTGACAGTCACCGAAGATGACAGCCTGGTTGCAATCCCTGCTGACGGCCTGATCACCAACGACTTCAATGTCATCAGCACACTGGACACAAGCCTGCAGCGGGATTACGTCGCGGCGGATGATATTGGCGGCAATGACCTTTGGACCGATAACAACCTGCTGGGCATCAACTGGGACTTTGGCAGCCCGGTCAGCCAGAATACCGCGCCTGGCTCCAATTACCCGGGTATCACCGAGAGCTATAACTTTGATTTAGCGGGGGCCACATCGACCATCGACTGGCCCGGTGCAGACACCGAGGCTTCTCACTCCTTCGAGTTTTGGGTCAAGCCCGGTGACGTCGGTGCCAGCACCCTGACCAGCGGCACCGAGTACCTGGTTTTCGAAGCCGGTGATACGGCGGAAGGCTTTTCCGTTACCTACACCTACAATGCCGGCGCAGATGATGTCGTCACCCTGTATTACGATGACGATGACAGCGGTACTACTGCAACGCTGTCCTTAAACGTGGCTGCGGCTGAGCCGCCGGATGAGTTCCTGCAGATCACAGCCGTATTCAATGACGCCAACGACAGCATCCAGCTACACATCGACGGTGGCACCGCCAGTGGCTTTGGAGATAGCGCCACGGTCAGTCCCGGTGCTGACCTGGATTGGTCTGATACCGATGACGCGGGCCTGGGCACGGTGGCCGGGAACCTGGGTGCCGGTTCAATTGCGGGTACACCGTCTGATTTCCTCGGCGAGATGGCGATTGTACGGGTGTACGACGGTGCGCTATCTACGGCTGATGTGAACGGTAACTTTGGCGCCGTTGCAGATCATTTCTACGTATCGGCAGTGGACAATGGTGGCGCACCCCAGGGCCTTACCGAACCCCCGGGATCCAGCGCGCCGGATTCCGTCACTATTACCGGCAGCAATGGCGGCCAGTTTGTTATCTATAGTGACGGCGGTTATTCCTACGACCCGAACGGCGTTACCCCGGACTTGTTCCAGTCCCTGGGAGACGGTGACAGCGCTACTGACACGGTGAACTATACGGTCACCGATATTTATGGCAACAGCGACAGCGCCACCCTGACCGTTACCATCGATGGCATTAATGATGCGCCGGCGGCACCCGGTAATACCCTGAATGTCGGTGTGGCTGATATCAATACCCCACTGGCTATTACCGCCGTCGGTGTAGCACCCAACAGCCTGGACATCGACGATATAGATTCCAGCCTGACGATTACCGTGACCGCCCTGCCCAGCGAGGGTGAGGTGACGTTGGGCACCGGTGCCGCAGTGACCCTGGGCCAGACCCTGACGGTGGCCCAGCTGCTGGCGCTGCAGTATGACTCGCCCAATTCAGCGGGTGGCTCCTACGCCGGCGCACCGATTACCGACTTCACCTATACCGTGGACGACGGCACTGCGCCGCCGGTTGAGGGCGTGGTTGCGTTCAACATCACCGGGTTTATTAATGAGCCGTCGGTTGTATCCCAGACCACGGTCAACCAGCTGCCCACCATAACCGGCAGCTTTAATAGCGCGGCCGCCGCGACCCTCACCGTGGAGATTTTTGACGCCGGCACCAGCAATTCACTGGGGCTGTACACCCTGGGTGCTGCCGGATTCAGCAATGTCGGTGATGACTGGACTCTGGACCTGGCGGCGGTGGGCTTGCCGCCGAGCCTGGTGGCGGGCAGCAACTACGATGTTGAGGTGTTTGTTGACGATGGCTCCGGCGGTACTGCCACCGATCCGACCAGCTCTGAACTGATTATCGAGGCGCTGGGTCCGAGCACGGTCAACAACCTGATTACCAGCTCCACCAGCCCCACCCTGACCGGTAGCTTCGACGAGGCCGATGCCCAGCAGCTGACCGTTGAAATCTTCCTTGATGATGGCGCTGGCGGGCCGGGCGCTGCACTTGCCGGCCCCTACACCCTGAGTGGTACCGCCGCCCTGACCTCCGATGGTAGCGGCAACTGGACTCTGGATCTCAACGCGCTCGGCGTGACGCTGCCCGGTCCCTACGCGGCTGATTTTCATGTCAGTGTTGAGACTACCGGAATCGGCGCAACCCAGACTACCGATAACGGCACGGGTGCTGTAGTCGAATTGACGGTCGATCCTTCGCTGACTATCCAGGGTAACCCGGATGTGCTGGCTGTGGATGCCGACGGTGGCCCAATAACGGTTCCTTCCACCGGTGTGCTGACAAATGATGTGGGCCTGGCCGGTTCGCTCAACAGCAATTTGCTGAGCGCTTATATTGCGGAAACAGATACACCCAACAACCCGGTGTTTGAAGATGAGCTGAGCAGTGGAGTCGATTTCCTGTTTGGCTTCTCGCAGAACCCCAACCTGTTCCCGAATACCAACTACCCCGGTCTGGTTGAGTCCTACAATATCGCCGGTGGAGCTGACGCCAGTGCCGATTATGCCGACATCATCACCGATGCTGATGCCAGCTTTGAGTTCTGGTTCCAGGCTGAGGCCAGCGTGGTCGACGGCACCGAGTACGTGGTCTACGAGACCGGTAGTGCCAGCGCCGGTCTTGCCCTGACCTACACCTACAATGCCAGCGGCGACGATGTCCTGACACTGTATTACAGCGATGCAAGCGGCGGTGGCACGGCGACGATTCCGCTAACACTGGTTGGCATAGATCCAACCGCTGAGTACATCCAGGCGGTGGTGGTGCTGGATACAAACAATGGCCTCGGTCTGCATGTGAATGGCGGCAGCGGCACCCTCGGTGGTTTGAGCGCCACCTCGACCGCCAGCGTTAATGACTGGAGCGATGGTGATGACGCCGGTCTCGGCAAGATTTCCGGTACGCTTGGCGCGGGTTCCCTGGTCACCGGTACCCCCGCGGCGATCCCGGCGGAGTATTCCATTGTCCGGGTTTACGATACGGCGCTGGCGGCGGGATCACCCGGCTCGCCCAGCACCATCGCCGACGGCTTTGTCAGCGTCGCCAACCACCTCTATGTGACTGCGGCGGGCCCTGATGCGGGTAGCCAGACAGCGCCGGTGGCCGAGCCGGTTCCAGGTGCGGCAGCCCTGGCCATCGGCACGACCTCAGATTCCGGCGCAGCCGTGACTATTTATACCGATGGCAGCTACAGCTATGACCCGACCGGTGTCGTTGCCTTTATTAACCTTGCTGATGGCGAAACGGCGACAGATACCTTTGTTTATACCGTCGCCGATGTACTGGGTAATCTCGATACGGCAACCGTGACCATTACCGTAACCGGTGCCAACGAGGCGCCGGTCATCACCAGTGCCAACTCAGCCACGGTTGATGAGAATATCTCTACAGCGACCACGGTGCTGCAAGTCACAGCCACCGATGTGGAAACACCGGGTACGCTTAGCTACAGCCTGGCCGGCACCGATGCGGCGCTGTTCAATATCGATGCGTCTGGCAATATCACCTTCGCTGCCTCACCCGACTTCGAGATACCCGTCGATGGCAATGGCGATAATGTCTACGAAGTCACGGCCCAGGTGTCGGACGGCATCGACACTACCAACCAGGCCGTCACCATCACGGTGCAAAACCTCAACGAGCTGCCGGGTGAGGTCACCAACCTGACCCTGGTGGTGGAGAGTGGTACCGAAGACACCGTTAGCAATAGCTTCCTGCAATATGTCGATGAAGACGCGGGTGATGCTGCCGGACAGGTTACCTACACCGTGACTGACCTGCCGGACAACGGCGACCTCAAGATCAACAGCGTGGTTGCTGTTCTGGGCGCGACCTTTACCCAGGCTGATATCGATGCCAGCTTGATCAGCTACGAACACGATGGCAGCGCCACCAGCAGCGACAGTTTCGATTTTGATGTCGATGATGATGAGGTCGATGCGCTCGGTCCTGTTGCCGGTACCTTCACAATTAGCATTGGTGATGCCACTGCGCCGCTGGCACCCAGCGTGGACCTGATTGATAGCTCCGATTCCGGCACCTTCAATTCCGATGACCTGACCAGTGACGCCACCCCAACCTTTGAGGTCACCTTCGACCAGGGCGGTGCGCTCAATACCAATACGGTAGCCGGAGACTCGGTACAGCTCTATTTTGACGGTGTGGCCTTTGGTGCGCCGGTGCTGATCGGTGCGGGAGACATCACCGCGGGCTTTATCCAGGTGACCACTGGAGCGGTGCCCGACAGCGTGGTGTCTGTCACGGCAACAATTATTGATGCGGCCACTAACGAATCCAATCCGTCGGTGGCCTTGCCAGTCGAAATTGATACCACCCTGTCGATTCCGGGTGTGAACAGTATTGGCACCCAGGACAATACGCCGATACTCACTGGCACGTACGACAGCAGCGACACCTACGACAGCCCTATTAATCTCACGGTAACCGTAACCGGTACCGGTGGTCCCTTTGTTTACACCCTGGCCAGCCCGGAACTAAGCATTAGTTCGCCGGGCAACTGGGAACTGGACCTCAGCGCGGCAACGCCCCTGGCCGACGATACCTACGGTGTCACCGTCGATATTGTGGACCTGGCCGGCAACACGGGCCAGGGCATTGGCAGTATGACCGTGAACACCACCGGCACCCTGGTATTGGTGGTGGACGATGCGCTAAGCGTTGGCGAAGACGATGGCCCGCTGACCGTTCCGGCCGCGGGTATTCTCGCCAATGACATTATTTTGCTGGATCCCACCGGCGGAGAAACCGTTGAGACAAGCCTGTTGGTGTCAGACTTTGATGCCGGCGCTGCGGGCAATGATAACAACACCTGGATCAACGCCGCGACCGAGCTCGGCAATTTCAATCTTGGCGCCGGCGTCACCCTGGATTCAAGTCCGGGACTTTCCAATATCACGGCGATAACCGCTGCCTACGATTTCGATGGTAGCGGCACATCTACGGCGATATCTGCTATAGCACCGACCAATGCCTTATCGGAGGAGCCTACAACTTTCGAGATGTGGCTGAAGCTGGACGCTCTCGGTGCCGGTGACGCCAACAAGGAATATGTATTGATGGATGCCGGCGACACTGCTGCCGGCTTCTCTCTTGTCTATCGCGCCCCGGCGGATCCCAACAGCCCGGAAGATGGAGAGCTGGTTGTTTACTTTGACGACGCTGATTCAGGCACGACCCAGACCGTCACCCTGGGCCTGAATGGCACTATCGATCCCACTGAGGAATTCTTCCAGATAGCCGTGCGTATTCTGGACGCTGATGCCAACAGCCTCATCAGTATTAGTGCTAACGGCGGTTCAGCCGTGGCCGGTGGTCTGGAATCCTCGGTGGCGATTAACCTCGATGACTGGAGTGTCGACAGCCTCGAGAACTTTGCTATTGGCTCAGTAAACGCTAACCAGGGCGGCAGCAGCCAGGTGCCGGGTGGCACGGTCAACGCCAACTTCGCTGGCCAGATTGCCCTCTTCCGGATGTACGAAGATACCGGCCCGGTTGGCGCCAGCAACACGACGCTGACTGACACCCAGATCGGCGACAACTTCCTGGCCACTATTAATGCCGACCCCTATATTTCCCAGATTGAAAATCCGGTCAGCATGGTCAGCGCGTCACTAGATCCACCCAGCGGCTCAACCTTTACCGCGACCATTGAGGGCACCGCCGGCGGCGAGTTTACCGTTAATAGTGACGGCAGCTACACCTACAACCCCAACGGTATTACTGCCGGTGCCTTTGACTATCTGGAAGATGGCCAGACCGTTGTCGACAGTATCGAGTACACGGTTATTGCGGCCAATGGCCTTACCGATACCGCGGCTATCAATGTCACAGTTACCGGCGTCAATGATGCACCCAGTCTGGCGGCCAACTCGCCGCTGACCCTGGATGAGGGTGCATTGGGCACCGTTAGCAATGTAGAGCTGGATACAATCGACCCGGATGATGCTGCCGCGGACCGGGTTTTCACCGTGTCCGGCTTGCCGGCTAACGGCGATCTACTCATAGACGGTGTGATTGCGACCGTTAGCGCCACGTTTACCCAGGATGATATTGATACCGGCAAGATCACCTACCAGCACGATGGTAGCGAGACCATCAGCGACACTTTCAGTTTTACCCTGGAAGACGGTAACGAGGATGGCAGCCCCGCCAGCGGTGGTACCTTCTCGTTTGTCATTACTCCGGTTAATGATGCGCCGGACTTCCTGCCGCAAACCTTCCAGTATCCGGAGAACAGCGTTGCCGATGATGTGATCGGCACCCTGGTGGCGACAGATATCGAAACCAGCGTCACTGGCTTCACCTTCACAGCCACTGGCACCGATACCAGCGCGGATGGTTTCTACCAGGTAGACAATAGCGGTGTGGTTACCATTACCGCGGCTGGTGTTGCCGCCGCTGACAATAATGATTTTGAAACCGGTGCCAATAGCTTCAACTACGACATCGATGCCAGTGATGGTACCGATAGCACCACGGCGACTATCACGCTGGAAGTTACCGATGTTAACGATCCGCCGACCGAGAATAATAATGTCGTATTAGTGGTGGATGAGGGTGGTAATGAAATTGTCGCCCAGAGCTTCCTTGAGTATATCGACCAGGATGTCAGCGATACGCCAGACCAGGTCACCTTCACCCTTACCGGTCTGCCAGCCAATGGCATCCTTTATATAGACGGTGTTGTGGCTGCGGTAAATGACACCTTCACCCAGCAACAGATCAACGACAACGAGATCGTCTACGAACACGACGATACCGAAACAACCACTGATAGTTTCAGCTTCTCGGTCGATGATGGCGATGAAGATGGCGGTGGCGCGGAGTTGGGGACGTTTACGCTTTCTATTACGCCGGTTAATGATCCGCCGGTGGCTGTGGCGAGTTTGGTCACGGCCACCGAAGATACGACATTTACCTTTGCGCCGACGGATTTCAATTTTACCGACGCTGAAAGCGATGCCCTGGCATCCATTACGATTGCGAGCGCGCCTGGTGGCTCTGGAACGCTGCTTTATAACGGCTCAGCGATCACGTATCCGACAACGATAGCCTCGGCTGACATCGGCTTGCTGACGTTTGTTCCGGTTGCGAATGAGAACGGCAGCGGCTATGCGTCTTTTGACTTTACGGTCAATGATGCAGATTTGGGCGTCACAGCGGCGACGCTGACGATTGATGTTGATTCGGTCGATGATCAAGTCACGGATTCCGACGAAGTCATCTCGGTTGATGAAGACAGCGGCGCGAATGTGGGAACAGTGCTCAGTGACGCGGCGAGCGACGACGGTGCGGTGACGGTGACGACGTTTACGGTTTTCGGCGATGCGACGGTTTACCAGGCAGATGGTACTGGCACGGGCGACACGGCTACGATCGCGGGCGTCGGCAGCTTGCAAATCCAGAGTGATGGTAGTTACACGTTTACGCCGGTGGCGAATTACAACGGTGCGGTGCCGGTGGCGACCTACACGGTCACCGATGGTTCAGGCACGGACGACACTAGTACCTTAACGATCACGGTCGATCCCGTTGATGATGGCGCGGCGACGCCGAACCCGGTTAGCGAGACGACGGCCGAAGATACGGCGTTAGTGACGACGGGCCTGGGCGTGACCGATGTTGATGGCATCCCGGCGACGGGCGCGTATGCGTTTGGAACGGGTCCGA
>JBDXHU010000006.1:0-288736 GCA_039989475.1 Halieaceae bacterium
TAGTGACGACGGGCCTGGGCGTGACCGATGTTGATGGCATCCCGGCGACGGGCGCGTATGCGTTTGGAACGGGTCCGACGAGTGGCACGATCACGGGCTTCGATGTTGATACGGGTGCTTACACCTATACGCCGAATGCGAACTTTAACGGTAGTGACAGCTTCACGGTCACGGTGACGGACTCTGATGGGTTCGCGACGCTGGTGACGGTGGATGTGACGGTGACGCCGGTAACAGATCTCACCCTGGGTGCAGACGTGCTGACGGTTACCCAGAACAGCGGTGCTAACCCGGGCAACCTGTCGACGAATGACAGCACGACCTCGGGCGGCACCTTGAGCTACGCGCTGGACGGTGTGACCAATGTGACCGATGGCACACTGAGCCTTAATGCCGACGGCAGCTATACCTATACGCCGAATGCCAGTTTTGTCGGTACCGATAGCTTTAGCTACATCGTTACAGATGCAGATAGCGGTGAAAGCGGTACACAGACAGCGGTAATTACGGTCACGGCAGCGGTTGATGATGGTGCGGCGACGCCGAACCCAGTTAGCGAGACGACGGCCGAAGATACGGCATTGGTTAGCACGGGCCTGGGTGTGACCGATGCGGATGGCATTCCGGCGACGGGTGCGTATGCCTTTGGAACGGGTCCGTCGAACGGCACGATCACGGGCTTCGATGTAGATACGGGTGGGTATACCTATACCCCGAATGCGGACTTTAACGGAAGCGACAGCTTTACGGTTACGGTGACGGACTCGGATGGCTTCGCGACGCTGGTGACAGTGGATGTGACGGTGACGGCGGTGGATGATCAGGTCACCGACTCTGACGAGAGCATCAATGTCGATGAAGACAGCGGTGCGAATGTAGGCAGCGTGGTGAGTGACGCGACGAGCCCGGACGGTGCGGTGACGGTGACGACGTTTACGGTTGCCGGTGATGGCACGACGTATCAGGCGGATGGCACTGGCACGGGTGACACGGCGACGATCGCGGGTGTCGGTAGCTTGCAGATCCAGAGCGATGGTAGTTACTCGTTTACGCCGGTGGCGAACTACAACGGCCCGGTTCCTGTTGCGACCTACACTGTTACCGACGGTTCCGGTACGGACGATACAAGTACCCTGACGATCACGGTTGATCCGGTCAACGACACACCGGCGGTGATTGTAAGCGGTGACAGTGCCACGGGTGATGAAGATACGACCCTGGGTGACACCCTGGTGGTGACTGACCCGGACGGCCTGGATGCGACAAGCCCGTATACGATCACGGCGCCGAACCAGCCCAGTGATGGTGTGGCGGCGATAGATCCTCTCACCGGTGTCTGGACCTATACGCCGGATGCCAACTTCAATGGCAGCGACAGTTTTGTAGTGACCTTCACTGACGGTGACGGCTTCACCACCCCGGTAACGATCAATGTCACGGTCGATCCGGTGGATGACGGCGCGGCGACGCCAAGCCCGGTAACGGAATCAACCAATGAAGATACGCCATTAGTGACCACGGGCCTGGGTGTGACCGATGCTGATGGTATCCCGCTCACGGGTGCGTATGCCTTTGGAACGGGTCCGACGAACGGCACGATCACGGGCTTCGATACGGATACGGGTGCCTACACCTATACCCCGGATCCGGACTTTAACGGAAGCGACAGCTTTACGGTCACGGTGACAGACTCGGATGGCTTCGCGACACTGGTGACGGTGGATGTAACGGTCTCTGCTGTTGATGATGGCGCGCCGACACCGAACCCGGTGGCGGTATTGACATCGGTTGATACGGCGCTGGTGAGTGCCAGCCTGGGTGTGACCGATGTTGATGGCATCCCGGCGACAGGTGCGTATGCGTTTGGAACGGGTCCGACGAACGGCACGATCACGGGCTTCGATATTAATACGGGTGCTTACACCTATACGCCGAATGCGGGCTATAGCGGATCCGACAGCTTCACAGTCACGGTAACGGACGCTGACGGCTTCGCGACGCTGGTGACGGTAGATGTGACGGTGACGGCGGCGGTTGACGATGGTGCGGCGACGCCTAACCCGGTGACGGAATCAACCAGTGAAGATGTCGCCCTGGTGACCACGGGTCTGGGTGTGACGGATGTTGATGGCATCCCGGCGACGGGCGCGTATGCGTTTGGAACGGGTCCGACGAACGGCACGATCACGGGCTTCGATGTTGATACGGGTGCTTACACCTATACGCCGAATGCGAACTTTAACGGTAGTGACAGTTTCACGGTCACGGTGACGGACGCGGATGGCTTCGCGACACTGGTGACGGTGGATGTGACAGTCGCTCCGGTGAATGATGATTTCACTGACGCGGATGAGTTTATCAGCGTTGCCGAGGACAGCGTCGGTAACACCGGTAGCGTGTTAACTGGTACGACGAGTGTCGACGGTCCGGTGTCGGTGACAGGCTTTACTGTAGACGTTGATGGCGATCTGACCGATGAGGCGTTTGCAGCGGGCAGCCCGGCGATGATCGCGGGTGTTGGCACATTGCAAATCGACGCTAATGGCGATTACACGTTTACGCCGGTCGCAAGTTACAACGGGCCGGTGCCAGTAGCGACGTATACGGTTACGGACGGCTCCGGTGCTGACGACACGAGTACCTTAACGATTACGGTGACGGCGGGAGGCGCAAACACCCCACCCACCGACATAGATCTCAGCAATAACACGGTTTCGGAGAATGCGCCGGGTGCGATTATTGGCACCCTGACAACTACCGACCCTGAGGGCGGGGCTCATACCTATACGGTTAGCGACAGTCGCTTCGAGGTAGTTGGCGGTCAACTCAAGCTGGTGAATGGCGTCAGCCTTGATTTTGAGACTGAGCCCTTCGTCGGTCTTGCTGTCACATCTACAGACAGCGGTGGTCTGTTCCTGACGGAAGTGTTTGTGATAAGCGTGGTTGACGTATTTGAAGACGTTACTCCGCCTGACGCGCCCACCGTAGATAGTCAGACCGTCAACGATCCGATGCCAGTTATCACTGGTAGCGCTACCCTGCAGGCTGGTGAGTTCCTGCAGGTGACTGTTGCCGGTACTACCTATCTTGAGTCGAGCCCGCAGCTTACCGTTGTTGGCAACTCCTGGACGCTCGCCATCCCGACGCCGCTGGCAGACGGGGTCTACGACGTGGTTGCCAGGGCTACAGACGCTTCAGGCAATACGATTATTGATGGCACTAATGGTGAACTCACCATTGATACCCTCGATCCGGACAGGCCAGGCGTCGATGCAACCTTGAGCAATGATCCGACCCCGAGTCTCAGTGGGCAGGCTGTGCTGGCGGCCGGTGAATCCTTGTCGGTTACAGTTAATGGAGAGACTTACACCGAAGGCGGCGGCAACCTGACCGTGGTTAATGATCGCTGGACCCTGGTCATCCCGGATACGGATGCCCTGGCCCAGGGAACCTATGAAGTGGTTGCTACGACCCGGGATGCTGCTGGCAACGCGATTTCTGATGCCACTGTAAATGAGCTGACGATTGACCTGACGCCTCCAGATACGCCTACGGTCTTTGCCCAGGTAATCAATGATTCAACACCGGTCATTAGCGGTACGGCGACTGTGGGTGCTGGCGAGCAGTTTACTGTTACTGTCAATAATGTGGAGTACCAGGAGGGCGACGGCCACCTGAGTCTCAGCAACGGTACATGGACCCTGGTCATACCCGATTCCGACACTATTCCAGACGGTGTATACAACGTCACCGCGGGTATCAGTGATCCGGCAGGTAACCTCAGTATTGATCCTACTGCGTCTGAATTGACTATCGACACGGTGGTGGCGCGGGATCCTACGGTTATCACCCAGGCGACCAACAGCGATACCCCGGTTGTTCGCGGCACCTTTGACAGCGCACGCGCTGACGGTGGTCTGACGGTGGAAGTGGCAGGCATTCTCTACCAGTTGGGCGTCGATAACGAGCTGAGTACCACTGGTGATACTTGGACGCTTGACCTGGGTACGGCAACACCGCTAGCTGACTCGGCCTATGAGGTAAACGTCATAAGCACTGATGCCTTCAGTGTGAACAGCACCGACAAGACCAACCTGGAACTGGTGATCGATACTGTGGCTCCGGATACGCCGACCGTCGCAACGAGCCTGACCAGCAATACCACACCCAGTATTTCCGGTACGGCTAACCCTGCTGCCGGAGAAGTCTTGAGCGTCACCCTGGATGGCGAAACCTACACAGAAGGTGACGGCAATCTTTCACTGACCGGCGCGGGCAACTGGACCCTGGTTGTCCCGGACGGCGACAGCCTTGTTGAAGGTACTTACGAAGTTACCGCAACCCTGACGGACCTTGCCGGTAACAGGACAAGCGACAGCACGGTCAGCGAATTGCAAATCGACACCTCGAGCCCCTTGATGGTGGACCAGGGTATTGATTATGCGGAAAACCGCCTCCCCGATGCGGTGGTCGGGGTGGTTAGCGCTACTGACAACAGTGCGGTAGCTGGCTACGGCTTCCTCCAGAGCGACGGCACTATTCGCAGTACCAGTGAGGACGGGCTCTTCACTATCGATGCCAGCGGCCAGATCAGCATAACCGATGCCGGTGCTGACAGTGATGCCAATAACTTTGAGGAAGGCAGCAATGCTTCCACTTACTCCGTGGTTGCCACGGACCTGGTGGGACTGACCACGGATGCCCTGGTCCAGCTAGCAGTAAGTGATTTGAGTGAAGCGCCCCCTGTGCCGGAAACAGGCCCCGAGCCAGAGCCAGAGCCCGAACCAGAGCCAGAGCCCGAACCAGAGCAGGAAACGGATATTCCGCCCAGTATTATCGACCCCAGCGACCCGACCGGTGAAGGCGATGGCGGCGGTGACGGCTTCCAGGGCGGTGGCGATGGCGACAGCGGTGGCGGGAATGAAGAGGCGACTCTGGTTGAGCTCGATCGCACTATCCAGGACGTTGAAGACACGGCAGATGAGCTGTGGAATATCGTTGATGATCGCGTACGCTTGAGCGTCAGTCTCGAAGACCAACCGATCACCGCTGAAGGTACTACCGAGCTGACCTTGCCAGTTGATACCTTCACCCACGACGATCCTTTCGTCGAGATTACGGTGGAAGCGACCCTGGCCGATGGCAGCGCACTGCCGGAATACGTCACCTTCGATCCAGATGCGCAGTCCTTTGCCATCGATGGTGAAGCAGCGCTGGCTGACGGTGTGGCGGAAATTGATGTCCAGATTATAGGCAGCGATAACAGCGGTGACAGCGCCGCTGGCGCCTTCAGGATCGAGATCGTGGATGCCAACGGCGAGCGCATCAGCGTGTCTGACCCGGGCGCCATTGCTACTGATGCGGCCGTAGATCCGGGTTCCCTGAGCGAATCTGTGGTGCGGCTGGTCGTGGCCCTGGATGACCAACGCGTGCTGTCAGCGGGGGAGTCGATAATTGCCTTGCCCGCCAACACCTTTGAGCACAGCGATCCGGAGGAGGCCGTCTTTGTTGATGCCACCCTGGAAGATGGCAGCCCGCTGCCGGAGTACATCCTGTTTGATCCTGATACGCTGACCTTTGAGGTCGATGGCGAGGCAGCAGCCGCAGCCGGTGTTGAGGAAGTTGTGGTGCTGCTTGTAGGGCGGGACGATGCTGGCAACAGCGCAACCGGGGTCTTCGTCATCAGTATCCAGGACATGGAAAAGGCCACCGCTGGTGCCGACAGCGCGGACCAGCCAGCTGCGCCGGAGACTGCGGCCGTCGGTATAGAGGAGCTCGAGGGCGAGGGCATGCTGGCACTGGAAGCGGAGAGTTCGGACACCGATTTGACCGCTGGTGAGCCCAGCGCCGAAGAACAGGCCAATGGCCGCAAAAACCTTGATTTACAACTGGAAGATGCTTCGCGATATACTCTGCTTGATAAAATTGAGCAATTACTGGAAGATATTAAGAACTTGTTCACATAATTTTAATAAAAACAAAGAGTTAAAACTCGAATTGGTTATGATGTTGGGGAGCATATATAGCTAAATTCATTAGGAGCATCGTCTGCAGTGTTGCGCACTATCGGACGGTTGGCTTGCGTTTGTACGTTAGCCGGCTGTGCAATGAATCCGCAGCCACTCTCGGAAACTGAAGTAACCGAGGTTTTGGAAGCGGATCAGGAACTGGTCAAGCAGTTCCGTGAACCTCTTACCCGTCCTATCGGGTTACATGAGGTAATGTCCCGTGCTGTGCTCAATAATCTGGAACATCGCGTTGCTCGCATGGAGCAGGCTGTCGCCATGGGCAGCTTTGAGCTGGCCAAATACGATATGTTGCCACAGGTCGACGCCAGCTACGGTCGCCGTTCGCGCAACAAGTTCAGCGCCTCTACCAGTATCTCTGTTGAAACTGGCCAGGAGTCACTGGAGCCCTCCACGTCACAAGAGAAAGATCACGACATCGGCGACTTTACCGCATCCTGGAACCTGCTCGATTTTGGGGTCAGCTACTACCAGGCCCAGCAGGAGGCAGATCGCTACCTGATTTCTCGCGAGACACGCCAACGAGTGTTGTCCAACCTCCTGCAGCAGGCGCGCATGCTCTATTGGCGCGCCTGGGCGGCGCAGAATTCGAGGATTGAAGTCGAGCGGGTATTGATGGAAGCCAATAAGGCCTATGCCGAGGTTTCCCAGGTCATTGAAAATCGCCAGTACACAAACATTTTGCCCAACCTGCGCCTCAAGCGGCAATTGTTTGACCTGATCCGCGAGCTCGAGACCCTGTCCCAAGAGTTGACCGAAGCCAGCATTGAGTTGGCGCAGATCATCAATGTACCCACCAACTCCACCATCAACCTGCTGGGTGTTGAGCCGGGTGCGGAGCTGACCGATGCCAGCGCGCTGCCGGTGCTGCCGCTGCTGGATGAAGACCCCGTGCAAATGGAAATTACGGCGCTGTATAACTCGACCGAACTGGCCGAGCAGATCTACAATGTGCGTATCGACCAGGCGGAAACGCGCAAGGCGCTGCTGCGCTTATTGCCCGGCATTGAATTGAGTTACACCAACGGCTACGACTCCAACAAGTATTTGGTGCACAATAACTGGGCGGAAGTCGGTGCCGAGGTCAGCTGGAACCTGCTAAGCCTGGCGACAACCAAGCAGGTGCTGGAAAATACCGACTTGCGCGAGGAGTTGGCCCTGCAGCGGCGGTTGGCGGTAAACATGGCGGTTGTTACCAAGCTCAACCTGGCGGTCTACCAGTACAATATTTCCCTGCGCAAGCTGCAGCAGTCGCGCGAGGTGAAAATCATCGATAGCGAAATTGCCAAGCACACTCGTAATGCGGCGCTTTCCAGCACGGCATCTAAAGTGGAGAGCGTGGTGACCGCTGCAGCTGCCCTGCGCACCGACCTGAGCCTGCTGCAATCCTATGCCAATGCGCAATCTGCCTATGGCGCGGTGTTGGTTGCCCTGGGCCTGAATCCAGTACCGGAAACCTACCTGGACCTGGAGCTACATGAATTGACCAACCTGATCGCGGTCTACGACAAGACCTGGCAGGGCGGTAATATACCCATGGCGGGATACTAGGCGTTACAATCCCGGGCAAGGGCAGTTCAACCAGAGCAAGCACCGAGGAGGCCCGCGTGAAGACTAACCTGCTGGCGGCAACAGCATTTACATTTTTGAGTAGCCAAAGCCTGGCGCAGATGGAAGAGCAGTTCGGCGACGAATTGTTAGCCGGTTTGCAGACCAATGTGGTACGAGCCCAACTAGTGCCGCTGCAAAAAGCTGTGTTCTCCGCCGGAATTAGCGCCATTGTCGAGCAAATTCATATTCAGGAAGGCGACGTCGTCGAGCGCGACACCCTTCTTCTCAGCTTTGACTGCGATGGTATCCAGGCCGGTAAGGCCATGGCCCAGGCCAGAGTTAAGAGCGCGGATGCCACCCTCCAGGTCAATCGCGAGTTGCTCAAGCTCAATAGCGTCGGTCCACTCGAAATTCAGCTCAATGAGGCCGAGCTGGATATCGCCAATGGCGAGCTTGCCGCCGTCGATGCCCAGCTCAAGCATTGCCAGGTTCGCGCACCCTTCGCCGGAGCCGTAACCCAGCGTGCGGTAGACGCCTACCAGTTCGTGGCAGAGGGTGAGCCGCTGCTGGAGCTGGTATCCCGTGATCGGCTGGAAGTGCAACTACTGATGCCATCCACCTCTCTGGCCTGGCTGCGGGTTGGATCGGATTTCAGTATGTTGGTGGAAGAATTGAATACAGCCATGCCAGGCAAGATTGTGCGCATTGGTGGCGCTGTTGATCCGGTCAGCCTGACTGTGCCGGTGTTTGGCAAGCTCGATCAGCGAGATGACAGTCTACTGCCGGGGATGAGCGGACGGGTCCAGTTTGTGACGGCGGAATTTGACTAATGGCGGAAGCCGGTAGCGAGCTACAACTCAAGGCCCTGGCCAATCTTTTGCTGCTGCAGCAACGATTGCGCGAGGCTCGCTCCGAGCCAGAACTGGGTTTTATCCTGGTTAATGACACCCGTACGTTAGTTTCCTATCGCAGCGCTGTGCTGTGGTTGACGGCGCCGACAATGCCTGGCGGTGGTCGGCTTGTCAGCGTCTCCGGTGCGGTCGAACACGATGAACACTCTCCCTTCTTGCAATGGATGAAATCCCTGTGCCGTGAGATATCCGAGCGGCCCATGCAGGGCGTTGCAGAACTGCGCAAGGCGGATGTGTCGGCAGCTCTTGCCGGGGAATGGGACGTGCATGGCACTGAACAGCTGTTGTGGTGCCCGCTTTACTCCGGCGCCGGCGACTTTATTGGTGCGCTGGCATTGTGGCGCGAAACGCCGGTACAGGAGGCAGAGCAGCGCATCCTCGGCAATTGGCTGAGCGCGGCCGGCTATAGCCTGGCCGCTATTCGTGGCAAGGCCTTTGCGCGCTTGAAATTTGCCTGGACTCCGGGGCGCAAACGCATTGCCGCCGGCATAGCTGCCCTTGTATTGCTGCTGCTATTTATGCCGGTGCGCCTGTCAGTGCTGGCCCAGGCGGAGATCGTCGCACGCAAGCCACTGGTAGTGCGCTCACCGCTGGATGGCATTATCAGCTCTATTGAAGTGCGCCCCAATGTTCTGGTGCAGGAAGGCGCGCTGCTGATGAATCTTGACGACACCGAACTGCAAACCCGGCTGGATGTGGCGCAACAGACCCTGGCGATCAGCCGTGCCCAGTATCAGCAGGCCGGTCAGCAGGCGGCATTCAGTGCCGAGGCCAAGGCTTCCCTGCGGGTACTGGCCCTGGAGGGCGAAAAAAATGTGGCTGAGGTGGCTTACATCAAATCCTTACTGGAACGCAGCGCCGTAGAGGCGGAGCAGGGCGGTGTCATCATCATGCCAAGTCCGGACGAAATGCTTGGCCGGCCAGTGGTCACCGGAGAGCGCCTGCTCACCATCGCCAATCCTGACGACACACAGTTGGAGGCCTGGTTGACAGTGGGTGACGATATTACGCTGCTGTACTATTCGGAGATCCAGTTCTTTCCCAATGTGGCGCCAGACAAGAAGTATGAGGCGCGCCTGCTGCGCATGGATTACCGCGCCGACACCATCGAAACCGGTGAACTCGCGTATCGCATTCGCGCCGATTTTGTCGACACCGAACATCTGCCGCGCATTGGCATGCGTGGCACCGCCAAGCTGCACGGCGAATCGGTCAGCCTGGGCTATTACCTGTTACGCCGTCCCCTCGCCACGCTAAGGCGCTGGACAGGATTTTAGGCGGTGGCGCTTTCCAGGAACCTCCGACAAGATCTCGAGCTCTTCGAAGTTACCGCCTATGAGGATGGCTCGCCACGTTGGCGTCTCTACGACCCGGTTACCAATCGCTTTTTTGACCTGGGCTGGATTGAGGTAGAGCTGCTCAGGGAACTGCGCAGCAATACCGACCCCGAACTGGACAGTGGCAAGCTGGCCAGGATAATTGCAGATCGTGCCAATGCCATGTGCAACTCACAACAGGTCGATGACTTTCTGCAGTTTCTTGAAGATCATGACTTATTCTGGATGGAAGGCGAACGGGCGCTGGAGCAGCGGCAGAAACTGGAACAGTCGCACTGGAGCAGTTTGCTGCAGCGTATCTGGCGCCAGTACCTCTTCCTGCGCATTCCCATTCTCTACCCGGATGCCTTGTTGGACCGCTTGCTGCCATACGTGGGCTGGGCCTTCCGACCCCTGACCTGGTGGATCCTGTTGGTCAATACGGTCCTTGCCGTGTACCTGACCTCGCGCCAGTTAGACTATTTCCTCGGCACCTTTGTCAGCTACTTTACGCCGCTGGGACTGGTGTATTTTTCCCTGGCTGTGATTCTGGCGAAGATTCTGCACGAATTTGGCCACGCCCTGGTGGCTAGACATTTTGGCTGTTCGGTGCGGGCCATGGGTGTCGCACTGCTGGTGTTCTGGCCGATTCTCTATACCGATACAACCGATGCCTGGAGGCTGCGTTCGCGCCGGCAGCGCGCCATGATCGGTCTGGCAGGCATGACCGTAGAGATGGGAATTGCTTCAATCTGCCTGCTGCTGTGGAACCTGATGCCCGACGGTATTCTGCGCACAATCCTGTTTATGCTGTCTACCAGCACCTGGTTAATGACCCTGTTCGTCAACCTCAACCCGCTGATGCGATTTGATGGCTACTACGTCCTGTCTGACCTCAGCGGTGTGGAAAACCTGCAGGAGCGCTCCAATGCCATGGGCCGTTGGCGTCTGCGTGAGTGGATTTTTGGCTACGGGCGTAAAGCGCCGGAGCAGGGTCGGCGTTGGTTGATTCCTTTCGCCTATGCGGTCTGGTTGTATCGGCTCACGGTATTTTTTGGTATCGCCTTTATCGTTTATACCTACTTCTTCAAGGCATTGGGTGTCATCCTGGCCGCCGCCCAGGTGGTGCGCCTGTTGATAATGCCAATTGGTAAAGAGGTATTGTTGTGGTGGGAGTGGCGCGAGGATGCAGCGCGCAGGCATTTGCGTCGCTCGGCCGTGCTGTTGTCGGCCGCTTTGTTGCTGTTGGTTGTCCCGGTCGATAATGAGTTGGAGTTGCCCGCCTACTGGCAGTCGCAGTCAGTGCTGACCCTGTATGCCCCGATCGGGGGTAGGCTGGAGACAATGCCAACGGCCAATCTGGCACAGCTGCCTGCGGGGGAGGAGGTGGTCGTCATTGCCTCGCCCGATCTCGAATTTCAGCTGGCACGGGCGGAGCATGAGCTGCGCGCCAGTAAGTACCAGTTAGAGCGAACCAGTTTCAACGTGGGTCTGGCGCAGGATCGCCTGTCGCTGCAGGCACAGTTGCGCGGTGCCCTGGAGAAAAAATCGGATATCCAGGCCCAGCTTGACGATGCCCGCCTGGTGGCACCATTTAAGGCACGGATAACTGATCTTGCGCCTGAGTTGCGCCCGGGCGACTGGGTCGAAAAGGGAGAGCGTTTGCTGACCCTGGTTGACGATAGCGCCGGCGCGGTCATCGCCTACCTGGGTGAGTCTGAGTTAGAGGCCCTGGATGAGGGCGCCGTGGGCAGGTTCTATCCTGATGGCGGGACTCGGGGGCCGCTGTTGGTGTCGCTGGTGGAGGTTGACGGCTTTGCGCTGGAGACTTTGGAGCAGGGCTACGTCGCCTCCACGTTCGGTGGCGGCCTGGACGTTCGCAATGGCAAGGATGGGGAGTTGATACCACAGCGGGCCACTTATCGCATTCGCTTGCATGCCGATCAGCCCACGACGGACAGGATATTGCGCGGGCAGTTGGTGATGGAGGCCGAGGCGCGCTCCTTACTGTCTATGATGTGGCGACGCCTGGTCGGTATCTGGCGCCGTGAATTTGGAGTTTAAGAGGGACTTATGAGTTATCGAGGTATTACTAGTTCACTATTGTTGGCAGTTGGCCTGAGCGCCTGTGGTGCTGCAGGCGACAAGGGCCAGGATCCGGCCACATCGGCGGTTGCTGCGGACATGCTCAAGCAACAAGCGACTCAGGTGATGCGGCTGCGCTCGCTTAATGCTACCCGTCTGGGCCTGACCGATGAAGATGTCGGCGCGCGTGTCAACGATGCCATGGATGCTTTCGGCAGTGCGCATATGCGGGAGTGGCGGCGCAACATAAGATCCATGCGCAGTGATTTGGACAAACTGCCGGCGGGTTCTATAGACCCCCTGACCCGGGCGGCCATGGATGATATTTACGCTGTATACCTGGGTGGCAGTGAAATTCCCTTTGGCTACATCGATATCCAGGGCCGTCACCGGCCCTATGTAATCAACCAGATTGACCAGCCCTTGCAGGAGGTGCCGCGCATCATGGTCAATTTCCAGCGGGTCGCGACAGCGGAAGATGCTGCTGATTACTTGCGCCGCATGTGGGCTATAACCAGCCTTGTGGACAGCGTACTGGGCAAGTTCAATGCGGATGCGGACGCTGGCTGGATACCGCCGCGTCCGGTGCTGGAAGGCGCTCTGGTTTACCTTGATAACTTCACGACGCCCGCTCCCGAGGAGCATGAGCTGGTTACCTCCCTGCTGGCCGGGGTTGATGAGGCCGGCCAGATATCCACGGAACAGCGGGAACAGATTCGACAAGAGGCGATTGCCCTGATGATGCGGGTGGTTTATCCCGCTTACCTGAATGCTGCACGCACAGTGCGGCTGCGCCTGCCTGAGGCGCGCACTGAGGCCGGCATCTGGGCGCAGCCGCTGGGGGCGAAATTCTACGCCCACAGCATTCGGCACGAGGCCCTTTCAGATAAATCGGCTGAGGAAATTCATCGCCTGGGCCTGGCTGAAGTCAAGCGCATCCTGGCGGAAATGGACCGGGGGCTGAAAGCCCAGGGTCTTGCCACAGCCAGTGTCGGCGAACGTATGAGCAAGCTGGCCTCCGAGCAGCGTTTCCTGTTCGAAGACTCGGCGACAGGGCGAGAGCGCCTGATAGTTAAACTGAACGCCACGGCCGGCTCAATGCAGGCGCGATTGCCGCAGTACTTTGGCCGCTTGCCTGAGCAAGGAGTGGTTATACGGCCGGTACCGGCCGAGCGTGAGGCCGGTGCCGCCGGCGGCTCCTACGATGGGCCACCGGCGGATGGCAGCGGGCCCGGTACATTCTGGATCAACCTGCGTGATATGGATGACCTGCCCTGGTTCCGTTTGCCAACGCTGACCTATCACGAAACCGTTCCCGGCCACCACCTGCAGGTTGCGCTGGCGCGCAGTCAGCGCTCGAGACCAATGCTCTGGCGCTTCAGCAGTAACAGTGCCTACAGTGAAGGCTGGGCCTTGTATGCGGAACTGCTGGCGGCGGAAATGGGTGTTTACGAGAGTGACCCCTATGCCGATCTGGGTCGGCTGCAGGCGGAGCTATTCCGGGCGGTGCGGCTGGTGGTTGATACCGGTATGCACGAGATGCGCTGGACCCGCGAGCAGGCGATTGACTATATGCAGTCGACCACCGGTCGCGGCGAAGTGGACGTCACCGCGGAAATACAGCGCTACATGGCCTGGCCGGGCCAGGCCTTGTCATACAAGCTGGGCATGATCGAAATCCTTGATATCCGCGCTAATGCCAGGGCCCGCCTGGGTGAGGCCTTCGACCTGAAAGTATTTCACGACAAGGTGCTGGCGACAGGCCCGGTGTCGATGCCGCTGTTGCGCGAGCAGTTGGCCGGCTGGACTGAATAGACCTGGTTTACCACTCGCCGGTATTCTCCATGGAGGCCCAGGGTTCCTGCGCAGGCAGGGACTCGCCCCGTTGCAGCAACTCTATGGATATTCCGTCCGGTGAGCGCACGAACGCCATGTGGCCATCACGCGGCGGCCGGTTGATGGTGACGCCACCATCCATCAGCTGCTGGCACAGCTGGTAAATATCGTCCACCCGGTAAGCGAGGTGGCCAAAGTTACGACCGCCATCGTAATCCTGCGGATCCCAGTTATGGGTGATTTCAACGCAGGGCCGGTTGCTCTCGGCAGCGGTATCCATATCGCCCGGTGCCGCCAGGAATACCAGGGTGAAGCGCCCGGCCTCGCTGTCGTAGCGATTCACTTCCACCAGGCCCAGCTTGTTGCAGTAAAATTCCAGGCTCGCATCCAGGTCACTGGCGCGCACCATGGTGTGTAAGTACTCCATGAAATTCTCCTTTAGGCAGGCTTACTCGATCTGGGCGCCAGTTTACTCACTTTTCAGGAAGTTTCCCGTTTGCTGACGGCCTGTCCCGCCAGTCGCCCGGAAAAAGTTGCATCGCCCACCGACATGCCGCTTGAATAACCTTCCGCCCGGCGCACCACGCCACAGGCGGTGCGGCCCGCCGCGTAGAGCCCGGGAATGATGTGGCGCTGGGGGTCAAGGACCTCACCGGTGGGCAGGGTATCAAGCCCCCCCAGTGTGAAGTAGGGCCAGAAGGAGCCGCGCCCTGGAGTCACATCCAGCGCCACCAGTGGTGGTTGCAGGGGTTCCAGCCACTGGCTGGCCTTGTGATAGAAGGGGTCTTCGCCGAGTTCGGCGAAGTGGTTGTACTGGGCGATACTGGCCTGCAGGCAGCCCTCGGGTAGCTGCAGTTCCTGCTCAAGTTCCGCCGCGGTTTCGCCGGTGCCACAGACCTCGGCACCCATAAAGTTCATCTGCTCATAGTCGGCGTACTGGTCCACGGTGACGATGAAGTAGAAGCGCTCACTGCCGTCTTTGAGAATCGCTTCGCCGAGGCGGGCGTGATAAACATCCTCGTTGATGATGCGCTGGGCCTTGTTGTTGATCAAAATACCCTGGGTGATGGACTGTGGCGGATAGTAGGGCAGGCTGATGAAGCCTTCGTGCATATTGATGGCCGCTGCGCCCACACCCATGCCCATGAGAATACCGCTACCGGTATCCCCGGGGTTGCCAATAGGCTGGGTGCCGGCGGTCAGCTTGGGTGCATACTTGGCGATCATCTCCTCATTCATGACGAAACCACCAGCGCAGAGAATGACCCCCTGATGGGCGCGGACATTGAGTTCTTGCTGATCCTGCCGAATTACCACGCCGTGTATCACGTTGTGCTCATCGGCGATCAGGGTCAGGGCCCGGGATTCATAGTGCACCTTGATGGCTTCGCGTCGCTCAACGTTCTCGGTAACAATTTTCATGAACAGCGGGCCGCCGTTATCGCCTTCTATATACAGATTATGTCCGCGCGGTGCCGGCCTCGCCTGTTCGCTGAAGGGGTAGGCCTTTTCGCTGCCAGTGTAGAGCAGCCCGTCGTCGGTCAGGCACATGATGGCGCGGTCTTCGTGAAAGCTGTCCTTGAAGGGCACACCCAGGTCGACCAGCCACTCGAAATGTGCAGTGCTGCTCTCACAATAATTGCGAATCTTGGCCTCGTCCGCCTGGGGCCCGGCGCACATCATCATGTAGGTAAACATGTCTTCGGTGCTGTCCTGGAAGCCACAGGCCTTCTGTACCCGGGTGCCACCGTTGCCGCCCATATAGATCTCGGCACTGGACATGGCGGTTGAACCACCACCGGCACTGGCCAGTTCGAAGATGATAACGCTGGAACCGGAATCAGCGGCCTCAATGGCGGCGCAAGCACCGGCGCCACCGAAACCGATGATGGCCACATCGGTCTCCAGGTGCCACTGGTCTACATCAGTCAGCCGACGAGGCTGGGTGGGGCTGGTTTTCGCTGATGGGCTTGTGGGCATGATTACTACCTGGGTGTCGCGCTTGGCCATATAGTTAAACGCTTTCAACCCCTTGCAACAAGCGGGCTGGAGGCCAGCGGGACCAATATTTTGTACGCGCCTGCAGTATTTGTGGCAAAAGCAGTATGCTCGGGTACAATCCCGCTCCTCAAATCAGAAAAGCAGTGAGTCCCTATGTGGTTCAAGAACCTCAGAGCCTATCGTTTAACCAGCTCATTTGAGCTGACGGCAGAGCAATTGGAGCAGCAGCTCGCCAATGGTACCTATACCCCCTGCAGCAAGTCGCAGGCACTGGCGGCGGGCTGGGTGCCGCCCCTGGGGGAAGATACAGAGGCACTGGTGCACGCAGCTGCCGGCCGCTTCTTGCTGTGTATGAAGCGAGAAGAAAAACTACTGCCGGCTACCGTGGTGCGTGAGCAGGTTGCCGATCGGGTCAGCGAAATCGAGCGCGAAGAAGCCCGGAAGGTGTATCGCAAGGAGCGGCTGCAGCTCAAGGACGAGGTTGTTCAGGACTGCCTGCCACGCGCCTTCAGTCGCTCAAACCTCGTTTACGCCTATATTGATACCCGCAACAACTGGCTGTTTGTCGATAGTGCCAGCTCGGGTCGGGCGGAGGAGCTGGTCAGCTTGCTGCGCGAGTGTATCGGTACCCTGCCACTGTTACTGCCACAGGTGAATAACTCACCGGCCGCGGCCATGACCGGCTGGCTCCTGCATCGCTCCTTGCCGGCGGACTTTGTCTTGCAGACCGACTGTGAAATGCGTGATCTGGGCGAAGACGGCGGCGTGGTGCGTTGCCGTGGTGTTGAACTGGCCGGCGAAGAGGTGGATATTCACCTGCAGGCGGGCAAACAGGTGGTGCGCCTGGCCCTGGAATGGGATGAGAAGCTGACCCTGGTGTTGAGCGAAGACCTGGTGTTGCGACGCCTGCGCTTTGCCGATGAGCTGGTGGCAGAAAACGACGATATTGCCGAAGCGGACCCGAAGGCCCGCCTCGATGCGGATTTCGTGCTGATGTCAGACGTCGTTAGTGAGCTGCAGGAGCGCGTCATGGCACTGTTTGGCGGCGAGGCCAAAGACTAGCGCAGAGGGTAGATATGGGTCGTGAGGACAGCGAAGACTACCGCAGTATATTGCAGCATGGTGCGCCGCTGCTGGATACTCGCTCACCCATAGAGTTTAGTCGGGGCGCATTCCCAGGTGCTGTTAACCTGCCGCTGATGAATGACGCCGAGCGTCATGAGATCGGCATCCGCTACAAGGAGGCCGGCCAGGCCGCCGCTATTGAGCTGGGCCATGAGTTGGTGCAGGGCGAACTTCGAGAACAACGTATTGCGGCCTGGTGTCAGTTCGCCAGGGACAATCCGGGCGGCTATCTCTATTGCTTTCGCGGCGGTTTGCGCTCTAATACAGCCCAGCAGTGGATGCGCGAGGCCGGCATCGACTACCCCCTGGTTCGCGGTGGCTACAAGGCCATGCGTCGTTTCCTGATTGACGAGTTACTGCTGTCTGTGGCCCAGGCCCGGCTGGTGCTCATTGGCGGCAAGACAGGCACTGGCAAGACGCGGGTTATTGATGCCCTGGCGCGGCAGGTCGACCTGGAGGGCCTGGCCAATCATCGCGGTTCAAGCTTTGGCCACCTGGTCGACCCGCAACCCAGCCAGATCGATTTCGAGAATGCCCTGAGTATTGGCTTTATGCGTTTGCTGGCTGCAGGCGAGGCCCCCATTGTGCTGGAAGACGAGGGCCGACTGGTGGGCCGGTTGGCATTACCGGAACAACTGCGCGAGAAAATGCAAAGCTCAGCCCTGCTGCTGGTGGAAGAACCTGTGGTGCAGCGGGTACAGGTGATTTACGAGGACTATGTACTCGACTTGCAGGCTCGCTACAGGGCGAGGCATGGCGCGGCGGGCGATGCACAGCATCGGCAGCAGCTGCTGGATGGCCTGGCACGCATCCAGCGCCGTCTCGGCGGCGAACTCTACCAGCAGATCGAAGCGCTGATGCAACAGGCTTTTGCAGCCGAGGCAGCGCTTGCCGAAAGCCTGCACCGGCAGTGGATTGAGGCCTTGCTGCTGCAATACTATGACCCGATGTACGACTACCAGATGGGCAAGCGCGAGGGTGAGGTACTGCGTCGCGGCAACCGCGCCGAGATTACCGCGGCGGCGGCTGAGTTGTCCGGCGGGCTGCTGTGATCAGCACTGTACCAACACAGGATCTTGTATTGCTGGGAGGGGGTCACAGCCACGCCCTGGCCCTGCGCATGCTGGCGATGCAGCCGCCGCGAGCCACACGTATTACCCTGGTCAGTGACAGCAGCTACGCCCCCTATTCAGGCATGCTGCCTGGCCTGGTTGCCGGCCACTACGATTACTTTGCGACGCACATAGACCTGCGGCGCCTGTGTTCCGGCCTCGGTATTCGTTTTATCGAGGCGGTGGTCACCTCCATTGATGCCGGGCGCAAGCAGGTCAAGCTGAGCGGGCGGCCAGCGCTGGAATACGATGTATTGTCGATCAATATTGGTGCCCAGCCCGATCTCGACACGGTGCCCGGCGCGCGGGAGTTTGCTGTACCGGTCAAGCCAGTCAGCAATTTCTATCGACGCTGGCAGAGTCTGGAACAACGCCTGCAACAGCGTCAGTTCAAGGCTGGTGCAGGCATTGTACTGGTCGGCGGTGGCGCCGGCAGTGTTGAACTGGCCCTGGCGATGCGACATCGGCTGGCGGCCCATGATATGCCGGTGCGACTGCTGTGTGGTGATCAACTACTGATGGGCTACAACGCCGGTGCCCGGGCTGCGGTGCGGCGCGCCTGCCAGCGCATGGGCGTGAGCATCCACGAACAATGCCGGGTCAGCTCAGTGATGGCGGGACGACTGGAAGTCGTCAGCGGAGAGCGCTTCGAGTTTGAAGAACTGGTCTGGTGTACCGCGGTGGTTGCCACCGATTGGCTGCGTGACAGCGGGCTGCGCTGTGATGACCAGGGTTACCTGGCGATCGATGACAGCCTGCAAGTTGTCGATCATGCCGGTGTATTCGCCGCCGGTGATGTTGCCGTGCAGCTGCACAACCCGCGCCCACGGGCGGGTGTGTTTGCGGTGCGGCAGGCGCCAGTGTTGGCATTTAACCTGGCCGCTTACCTCGAAGGGCGACCATTGCGCCAGCACCGTCCCCAACGTCGCTTCCTGTCACTGTTGTCGTTGGGCGATCGGCAGGCGGTGGCGGACCGCGGCCCCTTGTGGACCAGTGGAGCCTGGGTGTGGCGCTGGAAAGACAGCATTGACCGCCGTTTCATGGCTGGTTTTGTTGAGTTGCCATCAATGTCGTCAGATCCTGGCGAGCCAGCTGCTGAGACACAAATGCCCTGCGGTGGCTGCGGCGCCAAGATTCCCGCCGCGACATTGCGCTCGGTGCTGGCGGAACTGGTGGAGCAATACCCGGCCACTATCGACCAGGGACAGTTGGGTGAAGATGCAGCGCTTATTGAGTGGCCAGCAGGGCAGCGCCTGGTGCAGAGTGTGGATAGCCTGCGGCCGCTACTGGATGATCCCTGGACCATGGGACGCATCGCGGTATTACACGCGCTCAGCGACATCTATGCCATGGGAGCCAAACCCCATTCAGCACTGGTCCACCTGAGCTTGCCCTACGCGGCAAGCGACCTGCAGCAGCGCGAGCTATACCAGCTCATGTCCGGGATATTGCTGGAGCTTGAGCGCGCCGGGTGCAAGCTGGTTGGTGGCCATTCCATGGAGGCGCCCGAGTTGTCAGTGGGCATCACCGCCAACGGAGAACTGGCGCCTGGCAGTGCCCTGCCAAAGACGATAGCCAGTGCCGGTCTGAAATTGGTACTGACCAAGCCGTTGGGCACCGGCACGATCTTTGCTGCGGCGATGGAGAACCGGGCGCCGGGGGAGGCGATCAAGGCGGCCTGCGTGAGCATGTTACAGAGCAATCGCGACGCTGCCGAGATTGCGAGACAGGCCGGGGTTCTCGCCTGTACTGATATCACCGGCTTTGGCTTGCTCGGACATTTGCTGGAGATGGTGCAGGGCACTGATTTGTGTGTGGTGCTGCGTGCCGACCAGGTGCCGGCGCTACCGCAGGCGCAGGAACTGGCCGAATCAGGCATTCGCAGCAGTTTGCATCCGGCTAATGTGGAGGCCCTGGGCAGACAGTTGCAGGAACCGGCGGTCGCGGCACAGCAGCATCCGCTGTTGTTCGATCCGCAGACCAGCGGCGGACTGCTATTGGCGATTGCCGATTCAGCGGCGGCGGATATAGTGGTGCAATTACAAGCGGCCGGTTATGCAGCGGCCCTGATTGGTGAAGTGGAACCGCTGAAGGCCAGGGAACACATCCGCCTGCTCGATTAGCGCATGCTCAGCTGCTGTACCAGTGGCGCTACTTTCTGGCCGTCGCGCAGGCGTTCGGCTCCGCGCACAATGACCATGTCACCCGCAGCAAGTGCACCCGAGACCGCAATGCGATCCCCCATGCCGGTACCTAATTCCACGCTGACGCGCTGTGCCGTGAGATCGGGCTGGACCACGTAGACATAGTTGCTGCGATCGCGCAGGACCACGGCATCCCGGGCGATGGTGGTTTGCTCAAGGCGCGAGCTGGCCGGCAGGTCGACACTCACTGCTTCGCCAATCAGCCAGCCGGCGCCGCGAGGTGACAGGCGCAGCTCCATCATGTGCGAGCGCATGTCGCCCACCGCGATCAGGCTGCGCACGGTCGCCGTGGCAGTCATGTCGCCATTGCGCAAGGTCACCACATCACCGGCAGAGCTATAACGCGCCAGTCGCAGCGGTGCGGTGACACTGATCTCGGCGGCCCGGGTGTTGACAAGCCGCAGCAGTGGTCGACCGGCGGTGGCATATTCACCGGCGGACATCTCACGTGACACCACCACACCATCAAAAGGCGCACGCAGCTGCGCCCTTTGCAGATAGTAGTTGGTGCGTTCCAGTTGTACCTCGGCCTGGGCCAGTTCGTTCTGCAATACCAGGTAACGCGCCCGGGTTTCATCCTGCTCTGAGCGCGCGGTGTTGTTTTGATTGGCCAGTTCGTCGAGGCGCTCGGTCTGTCGCTGCAGCCAGGCCAGGTTGGCCCTGAGGCCGGCGATAACTGCCTCGCGATCGCGCTGCTCCAGTTTTATTAGCTCGGTATCCAGTTGAGCGATGGTCTCACCACGCTCAAACCGGTCGCCCACCTCGGCGATCCAAAGTAGCCGGCCCTCCTGTTCGGAGGAGATGGCTGCATCTTCGCGGCTGATTACCACGCCCGATACGGCCATGGTGGCGGCCAATTCCTCGCGGGTGACCAGGTCAGTCTCCACGGTCACCGGCGCTTGCGCCAGTAGTGTGGTGGGTAGCAGCAGGCAGATAATAAATGTGCAGATCTTGTTCATGGTTTAACTCCGGTTCAGGCAGCGGGCTTGAGCTGCGACAAACGCTGATTACTAGTGAGTGAGTCGACGACAGCCTGCTCGCGTCCCATACGCAGGAAGCAGGGCAGCAACAGCAAGGTGAATACGGTGCTGAAGCACATGCCGCCGACGATCACGGCGGCCAGGCCGCGGTAGATGACACTGCCGGTGCCCGGCATCAGCAGTAGCGGCAACATGCCGAAAATGCTGGTGAGGGTACTCATAAAAATGGGTCGCATGCGGGTTAGCAGTGCCTGGCGTACCGCCTCCGTACGAGAGATACCCTCGTTTTCAGCGCTGCGGGTCTGGTGTACCAGCAGGATCGCGTTGTTGACGACCAGGCCCAGTAGAATCACGAAGCCGATCATGGTCAGCAGATCCAGCGGTTGGAAGCTGAACAGGTTGAGCAGTCGTAGGGCTATCACGCCGCCCACCATGGCCAGGGGCATAGCCATCACCACCAACAGGCTGTCGCGCACAGACCGAAACAAGGCTGCCATCAACAGGAACAACACCAGGATGGCCACGCCGAAATTGCTACCCATGGTGCTGATGGCCCGGCTTAGGGCATTGGCGCTGCCGCCGTAGAGAATACTGCCGTCGGCTGGCATTGCAGCCAGCAGTGCAGGTTCAACTTCTTCCTTGAGGCTGCGCATGACATGTTCCAGCGACATGTCTTCCGGTGGCCGAATGTCCAGGCTCACGGTGCGGCGGCGATCGATACGGCGCAATTGGCTGGGTCCGACAGTGCGCTCGACGTCCACCAGTTCTCCCAGCATGACGGTGTCGCCCAGGGGCGTCGCCAACGGGGTTGCCGCCAGCTGCTCTGGCGCCTGCCAGGCCCTGGAGCGCAGGATGATGTTCATGCGCTTCTCGCCGTCAAAATGTTCGCCGACGTAGAGCCCGTCACCCAGGGCGCGAACAATATTGCCCATGTCGCGGCGGCTCCAGCCGGCCTCGCTGATACGGCGATCCCGTGGTTGCAGGCGCAGTTCCGGCTCGGCCTGTTCGAGATTGGGCGCTATGCGTACTGTTGCTTCGGGCAGGGCTTTGCTTAACAGTGTTTGTCCCAGGGAGGCAGCGCGCGCCAGCGCCGCGCGATCCCTGGATTGCAGATGCAACTGGACCGTGCGTTCGCCACCAAAGCCGCCAAACAGGTTGCCCTGTGAGGCAAAGAATTGCAGGTCGGGCAGGTCGGCAAAGATTTCCTCGCGGATGATGGTTTCCAGCTCACCGACCCGGGACTGATCCTTAACGCGGGCGCCGAGACCGCCGCCGCCAGGCCAGGTCAGGATGTAGTAGTTCTTCAGGGCCGGCTCACGTTCACCACGCATCAGCGGCCCCATACGCTCATCCAGCACCTCGATGTATTCCTTGGTGATGCTGCTGGAACTGGCGCCCGCGGGAAACTGGAAGTAAGCATCAACAGCGTCGCGTTTTACCGGTGGCAGGTAATCGAGCTCCGGCATCAGCAACCAGCTGGCCGACAGCGGTAGCAGTAACAGGCCGGCAGCCAGTCCGCGGCGGCGTTTGTTGCTGGCGGTAAGAGCCATGATGCGGCGGGTAATCCGGTTCCAGGTGTCGCCGTGCGGATCACTCGCTCCACCCTCCTCGAGCCACAACTTACTGGCCAGTGGCAGGATTGTGACTGCTACCAGCAGGGAGATGACCACGGCGATGGCGATAGTAATAGCCAGGTCGCCGAACAACTGGCCTTCGACCTCACGCATGAAAATAACCGGTAGAAATATCGCGACCGTGGTTGCCGTGGAAGCCAGCAGGGCTCCCCACACCTGTCCGGTGCCTTCAATGGCAGCCTCCAACTTGCTCATGCCACGCTCGCGCAGGCGCACGATGTTCTCAAGTACGACAATGGCAGCGTCCAATACCATGCCGGTGGCGAAAGCCAGTCCGGCCAGGGAAATCACGTTCAGGCTACGACCGGTGATCTTGAGCAGGATGAAGGTCGCCAGCAGGGATACCGGGATTGCCAGGGCGACGATCAGCGTCGCGCGCAAGCGGCGCAGGAACCACCACAGCACGCCAACCGCCAGGCACACACCCAGCAACAGGTTGCTGGTGACCAGGTTTATAGCGCGATAAATGAATACCGAGGCATCAAAAGATTGCACCAACACCAGGCCGCGATCACTGACTATGCCCTCGTTGAGTGAGGTGACGGCGGCCTTGACCGCGTTCAAGGTCTGCAGCACATTGGCGCCGTTTTCGCGATCAATGCGGATGGATATGGCCGGATTGCCGTTCTGGGTGGGGTTGGCGCCGCTGTCACCGCGGGCCACCTGCACCGTGGCGATGTCGCCCAATTTAACCGGGCGACCATCGCGCCACTCGAAAATCATCTCGCTCATTTCGCTCGGCTCGTAGCGACCGGTAAAACGCAGCGTGTACTGGCGACGGCCAACATCGACGAAGCCGCCGCTGATATCGTTGGCCTGTCCCAGTCGCGCGGCCACCTGGGGCAGGGGAACCCCAAGGTCAGCCGCTCGCTGGGGATCAAACAGAATCTGCAGTTCCTGCTGGTTACCCGACCCATACTCGGAGGCCTGTACGGCGGCTACCCCGGGCACTGCTTCAATAACAGGTCGAATGGTGTCTTCAACGAAGGGCGCGTAGTCGTGAATGCTGCCCTCGGTGCCTGGCAGCATTTGCAGGAAAAAATAGGTGAGAGCGGGTGTATTGCCGTTGCCCCCACCGAGCATGATCACTGGCTGGCTCGCATCCCGCGGTAGCGGGTCTATGCGATTCATGCGGGCGATAACGTCCATCAGGGTTTTCTGCATGTCCGTCTCTAGCCCAAAACGCATATTGATCCAGGCATTGCCCGCGTTGGCATAGGCGCCCATCTCGGTCATGCCAGGCAAGCCGCGCAGCACCGCCTCAATGGGTTCAACAATTTCTGATTCGATTTCCCGTGGAGACGCGGCCCGCCAGCTTGTCTGTATGCTGATTTCCGGGCTCTCGATGTCCGGGAACAGCTGTATCGGCAGCTTGAGCATACTGTAGCTACCAAACAGCATCAGTACGGCTATGGCCACGGCAATGGCGGCGGGGTTTTTCAGCGATGTTTGTGTGAGGTTCATGCTAGTGCCCAGAAATATCAGGCATCTAACATAGCAAGTGTAGGGTGGCTGTTCAGTTAATCTGCGGTGAATCGAGTGGAGGCTGCGACAAGCCGCAGCGGAGCTTAATTAAGGGCGGTTAATTCCCTGATTTTGTCGCCATAACTGCGGCTCACCTTGAGCCGGGTACCTTCTTCCAGGGTTAGCAGGAACTCGCCGTTGGCCAGGTTTTGGGCACTGCTTATGCGATCAGAATTAACAATGGTAGAGCGGTGCACGCGCAAAAACTGCAGTGGGTTCAGCAGCGCCTCCAGCTGTTTCATGGTGATGCGCATGATGTGGGTAACACCGTCCACATGTACGCACATATAGTCTCCTGCCGCATCGACCCAGTCGATGTCGCTGACCGGAATCAGGCTCACTTCATCGCCATCGCGAATGGAAAGCTTGTCGGGATAAGTACCCGAAGCGCCCTGGGCGATCTCTTCCACGGTGGTGGCGTTGGCGCCGCTCAATTGCATGCAGGCGGTCACCAGGTTGCGCTTCTGGTCGGCCAGCGCCTCTTTTTGTCGCTGTTGCTGGGCGCGCTCGATAGCGGTGGCGAGACGCTGGTCGTCTATGGGCTTCAGCACATAGTCGATAGCGTTGACCTCGAAAGCATCGACCGCGTATTGGTCAAAGGCGGTGACGAAAATAACCATGGGCATGGAATCACCCTGCAGTTTTCCTACCACCCCGAAACCATCCATGCCCGGCATTTGTATATCAAGGAATAGCAGGTCCGGCTGCAGGGCGGCGACAGCGGCAAGTGCCTCCTCACCATTGCTGCACTCAGCCACGATATCCAGTGAAGTGTACTCTTGCAGACGTATTTTCAGGCCGCGCCGAGCCAGGGGCTCGTCATCGACGATAACGGTTCTCAGCGTGTTCATAGCCCTTCAGTCCTTCTGTTCCAGCGGTATACGGATACTGATTGTAAGGCCATGGGGCTCAGTCTTGCCAAGCTGGAATGAGTGGTTGGCGCCGTACAATTCTTGCAAGCGCTCGCGGGTATTGACCAGACCGACGCCGTTGCGCTTGTCGCGGCTACCGCCGCCGGGCTCCATTCCCGGACCGTCATCGCTGACCTCCATTAGCAAGTCGCCAGCGAATACCTTGGCGGCAATGCGAATGGCGCCACCGTTTACACTCTGGGCAATGGCGTACTTGATCGCATTCTCTACCAGCGGCTGCAGCAGCAGGCTTGGTATTAGCGCCTGTTCGGCCTCGCGATCAACCTCGAAAGCCAGCCGCAAACGCTCATCAAAGCGTACCTTTTCAATATCCAGGTAGAGCTTCATGGCCTCAATTTCCTGGGCCAGGCTGACCTTTTGCATGGGGTCATTGTCCAGCGAATAGCGCAGGAAGTGGCTGAGCCTGGTTACCATGGTGTTGGCGAGCTTGCCTTCCTTGTCAAGGATCAGGGTGGAGATGGCGTTGAGAGTATTGAACAGGAAATGTGGGTTGAGCTGGTAGCGCAGCATTTTCAGCTGGGCCTCGTGGGCCATGGCCTGGGTCTTGAGGCCGCGCTGGCGCTCCTCCTGCAACAGCCGGTAATACTTGATGCCAAAGTACAGTGCGGTCCAACACAGCATCACCATCCAGGCGGTAGAAACATTCTCCAGTCGGTAGAAGAAGTGATCCAGGCCCTGCAGGTCCGGCATTTTTTTCTTCGGCTCAAACATGTTCATAAAGATGAAGGAACGGCTCATCATCCAGGCTGCACCGGCCAGGTAGGAAGTAACAATGGCGATGGCGAGGCGATGGCGGGGAATCATGTCCCAGCTGCGTTTGTAGACCACGCGCATGACCAGTGATAGCGACAGGCCAATAAGGCTGACAATGGGTACGTATAGGCCGTAACCGGGGGGTGCACCCCAGACCATGGCGGCGACATAAAAGGTTACGCCCCAGCCGGTCCAGCCCAACAGTTGCAGGCCCCAGAACTGGGCGCGTTTGTCTTCGAAAAGGTGATCTATATTCATGTTGCGTAGTATACGGACAATTCTGGCGGTAGCTATGCGGTTCACCGCAGGGCTGCCGCAACTGGTCGCAGCCCTGGGCCTGCATCCCCCTGTTTGAACTGCCATAATAACAGTAGAGGGGATCTCTGGAGATGACTATGGAAGCGCATGTGTCAGGAGTACCTGATCTTGTTTCCGGCATAATGCTGCTAATTCTGGTGGCATCGTTTACCGCGATGTTGGGTACGCGCCTGCCCCGGTTGCCCTTTACCATTGCGCTGGTGCTGGTGGGCGTGCTGGTTGAGGCGGCGGCGCCCTATACACCGCTACTGGCAGCCCTGGCTGATTTCAGGCTGACGCCCGAGCTGGTGCTGTTCGTGTTTCTGCCGACCCTGGTTTTTGAATCTGCCCACAACCTGTCGGTGCGCCGATTGCAGGAAAACATCCTGCCGGTGCTGATACTCGCAGTCCCCGGCCTGCTGATCTCCACCGCCGTGATTGGCGGCATCTTTTACCTGTTCGGCGTGTTTGACCTGATCGTGTGCCTGTTGCTGGGTGCCATTCTCAGCGCCACCGACCCCGTCGCGGTAATTTCCCTGTTCAAGCAACTGGGTGTGCCGGAACGGCTCAATGTGCTGGTGGAGGGAGAGAGCCTGTTGAACGACGCCACCTCCCTGGTGTTGGCGACCCTGCTGATTGGTATTGCCCTGTCGGGAGAATTCAGTGGCTCGATGGTGTTAGCGGGGATAGGCGACTTCCTCTGGGTGTTTTTCGGTGGCAGCCTGACGGGTGCCTTACTGGCTTTCGTTGCCTGCCGATTGCTGGGTCGTATTGATGCCCTGCCCGCGGTGGAAATCAGCCTGACCACGGTGCTGGCTTACGGCTCATTTATTGTCGCTGAGCACGGTCTGCACGTGAGCGGCATTATGGCGGTGGTGGCAGCAGGCCTGGTGATGGGCAGTTATGGCCGCAGCATGGTCTCTCCCGGTGCCGAACGTTACCTGCATGAATTCTGGGAATACGCGGCCTGGCTGGCCAATGCGCTGATCTTCCTGCTGGTCGGCATGGAATTGGAGTTGTTGACCTACTGGCAATCCCTGGACCTCATAGGGCTGGTAGTTGTGGCCATGTTGGTGTCGCGAGCGCTGGTGGTATTCGGCCTGGTGCCACAACTGGCGCGGCTGCCTGACAGTGCGCCGGTGAGCAGGGCCTATCAGATGGTAATGTATTGGGGTGGTCTGCGGGGTGCTATCGCCATTGCCATTGTGCTATCCCTGCCCGACTTTGCTGCCCGCGACACCCTGATTGCCGTGGTGATGGGGGCGGTGCTGTTTACCCTGGTGGTGCAGGGTTTGAGTATTGAACTGCTCGTTAAGAAGCTGGGTCTGGACTTGCCTGAGTTTGCAGAGCGGCTGGCGCAGCAAGAGGCAGAACTGCACGCCAAGGAGTTCAGTCTCGCCAGTATCGACCGGCTGGAGCGGGGCGAGTTTTTCTCGCGACGGGTGGCGACTAGGTTGCGCGACGATGCCGAGCAACAAATCTCGCGGCTGACCGGTGACATCGATGAGCTGGAGTTGCGTATGAGCGATGAGGAAGCTGGTCGAATTCTGTCCCTGCGCACGCTGTCGCGGGAAAAAACCCGCTATGACGAACTGTTCCGTCGCGGCCTGATCGGTCCCTGGGCTTTTCGCGAACTGACCCACAATGTTGAGCAGCAGTTGGACGACGCCAAGCACTATGGCAAGTTACCGGGGGCGGCTTATCGTCACGCGCCCCTGCACCTGGCACTGATGCGCCTGTTGCGCATTTTGGGAGGCGTGCCACTGCTTGGCCGGCTGGTGGAACAGCGTCAATACATCCAGGTGATGCGCGATTACGATGTCAGCTGGGCCCGTCACCGCGCCGCCGGTAGTGTGCTGGGAAACCTCGATGAAATTGCCGCTGAAAATGGCATCAGTGGCACGATTGCGGAGCGCTTGCGTGTGGTTTACCAGCGGGTGAGCACCCAGATGCAGCGCGAAATTGAACAGGTTTCCGAAAACTACCCCGAATTTGTTGAGGCCGCCCAGGAGCGCCTGGGCCAGCGTTTGTTGCTGATCAGTGCCCAGGACGCCATTGATCGAGTCAGTGAGCTGGGCATTGTGCAGCACGGGGTGGCTGATGCCATAAAGCGGCAGCATGAGAGTGAGCTGCGTGCGATACAGCGTTCCGACCTGTCGCATTTCCTGGAGATCGGGCCGAGCGAGCTGCTCAACAAGGTGCCCATGTTTGCCGAACTGGCGCCGGAGGAGTTCGCTGCAATCATCCCGGGCCTGAGAAAGCGCAACTTTCCCAAGGGCGAGCGGGTTATTCGCCAGGGCGGACGTGGTGACTCACTCTTCATGATCGCTCGCGGCATCGTGTCAGTGGTCGATGCAGCGGGCGACAACGAGTTGGTGCAACTGTTTCCTGGTGATTGCTTTGGCGAGGCGGCCCTGCTGCATGGCACGCCGCGCAATGCCTCGGTTTATGCGGTCACTCCCTGTAGCCTTTATGAGTTGTCGCAGCAGGACTGGCGGGAGGTGTGTCGGCGCCATCCCAACATTGAAGCGGCGATAGAATCGATTGACCGACAACGTAAAGAGGAGGGTGTAAATGGACGTTAACCCGGGGCGCTACCGGCATTACAAGGGCGGCGAGTACGAGGTATTTTATGTTGCCACCCACAGTGAAACTGAGGAAAAGCTGGTGATTTATCGTACCTTGTATGGCGACATGAGTTACTGGGCGCGACCGCTGAGCATGTTTACCGAGACGGTTGTCATAGACGGTGTTGAGCAGCCGCGCTTTAGCTTTCTGGGCTAGTGTCCGCTGTCTTCGTGTCTACCAGCTTGCCGGGATTCATCAGTCCCTCTGGGTCCATTGCGGTTTTCAGGGTCCGCATCAAGTCCAGCGCCACCGGGTCGCTGTAGTGTGCCAGCTCGCCGCGCTTGAGTTTGCCAACCCCGTGTTCGGCGCTGAAACTGCCGCCCATCTCCGCTGCCAGGTCGTGCAGTGCGGCACTGACCGCTGCGGCGTGTAAGCGGCGAAAGGCATCGGCATCTTCGCTGGGCGGCGCAAGAATGTTGTAGTGCAGGTTGCCATCGCCGATGTGGCCGTAGATAGACGGTCGCATGGCGCCAATAGCTGCCAGCTTCTCTGGCGCCGCTGCCATGTAACGCGGCAGGTCGGAGATTGCCACACAGACATCGTGCTTGATCGAGCGGCCCGCATGCTTTTCCGCTTCCGGGATGGATTCGCGCAACCGCCACAGGGCCTTTCGTTGACTGTCGCTTTCGGCCAATACCGCGTCAAGGACCAGCCCCTGCTCCATGGCATCCTCCAATAGGGACTCCACCAGGGGTCGCAAGCTGCCTGCAGGCAGTGGTGCCGAGAGCTCCAGTAACAGCTGGTGGGGATAGTCCTGGTCCAGGGCTGGTCGTGAGCCCTCGATGTATTCCTGTACCAGGGCCAGCGAGGGCGCCGAGATGTATTCAAATGAGGTGACGGTATCGCCGCTGAGCTTTCTCGCCAGCGGCAATAGCTGGCAGGCGGCCGCCACGCTGTCCACCGCCAGCCACGCTGTCTGGTACTCCGTGGGTGCGGGAAGCAATTTCACCACCGCGGCGGTGATAATGCCCAGAGTGCCTTCGGCGCCCAGGAACAGTGATTTCAGCTTATAGCCGGTATTATCCTTGCGCAGCGGTTTGAGGGCATTGAGGATCTTGCCATCGGGTAAAACGACTTCAAGCCCCAGCACCTGCTCGGCGGCGGTGCCGTATTTAAGTACCGCCAGACCACCGGCATTGGTGGCGAGGTTGCCGCCAATCTGGCAGGAACCCTCCGAGCCCATGCTTAAGGGGAAGAACAGCTCCTGCGCCAGCGCCGCGTCCTGCAGGTTTTGCAATATCACACCCGCTTCCACCGTCGCGGTCATGCCGACCGGGTCAATGGCTCGAATCTGATTGAGCCGCGACAGGCTCAATAACAGCTGTTGGTCGCTGTCGGGTGAGGCACCCCCGCAGTAACCCGTGTTGCCACCCTGTGGCACCACGCCGTAACCAGCAGCGCGGCACAAGCGTACTACGGTGGCGACTTCTGCGGTGGTGGCCGGGCAAGCGACACAGGCCGCCACGCCCTGGTAGAGGCCGCGTTCATCCGCCAGGTAGGGAGCCATTGCTGAAGCATCAGTCAGGATGGCGGCCTCACCGAGCGCGCTTTTAAGCTCGTCAATCAAACTCATGCTGTACCGGATTATGTTTGAAGCGAGTGAGTGTCATTTGCCAATACTAGCAGTCACGGCTGCTGGATGCTGCGCCGGTGCGGCTTACTTGATGCAGCGGTATCCGAACTTCGAGAGCAGTTTTTCGGGGTTCTGCGCCTTCCTGAAAAAGCCTTCAAGAAACTTGATGCCCTTATTGCGCTCCTTGTTCGATAGCCCGGGTGTCTGTCGATAGAGTTCAAGTATGGCTTCACGCTGAGCTGTAATCCGGGCGAGAGGTTTTTCCAGCGCCGCAGGCGGGCCGCAGTAGCCGCGATACAGCCTTTGCGTTACCCGTTCTATGCGCAATGAGGGATCGGGACTCGCGTAGTGTGGGTTTACCAGTCCGCTCAGGTCGAAATCGTAAGGTATGTAGAAAATTTCCGAATCAAAGTCGATTAGCTGGCCGTTGTGGCAACACTGGTCGGCGCCGTCCGCCGTCACCAGTGACCAGTCGGTATTAGCGATCAGGTACTGGAAGATGTACACATAGGCGGCCTGCTCCTCATTCAGTCGTCGCTTTGGCAGGCCATTGATTGAAAGCACTTTTCCCCCAACACGCCGGGCCAGTTCCTGCTCGGGCTCGATTGCGAATGCGTAACGGCTCAGGCTGCGTCCGACGCTTTCAGTATCGACGTAATTGATCTGCATAAGCCGGACCCGGTAACTGAACTCTGTGAGCAGGTTCATGATGCGGTAGGCTATGTACTCCTCAATGACATTGTCCTGTGAGCGCGGACTCTCGTTACAATGCGTGACCACCCGCAGCAGCTCCCAGTCGGGGAATACCGAAGCCGTTGTTGCTGATTCGGAGCCGGGGTCTACTGTTAAGTTCATACGCAGCGGGAAAAATTTACAGACCTTCCTGCGGCTCTTGCCGCCTGGCCTGAGCCGAACAGCGTGTGAGTGCTCCCCGCTGGTGAGCTGAAAAACCTGCCAGTTGCGGCCCTCGTCAGCAAGCAGGGATTTAAAGGGGCCGCGCAGCTCGGCCTGCAGGGGTTCCTCACTTTCAAACAGCGGTGCTGAAGCAAGATCCATTGCCGCGAGTAAAAAAAGTGAACCCAATGCGCGCTTGAACACCCTGGCCTGTCTCCGATCAGCAAGCCCTGTGCTCGCAACTAATAGTTTACTCCAATCCGGCGAGCCTGCCCGTGAGAAGTAAGCACTGTCGCAGGACCGCCTCATTGATCCAGATCACTTCGGCACATTGCCTATACTTATACAGTGAGCCTGGCGCTATTTTGAGGGGTAGGGTGGCATGTCGGAAGCCCATTACGTCCTGGATATATTGATTCTGCTGGCAGCGGCGGTGGTTACCGTACCGCTGTTCCAGCGCCTTGGCCTCGGCTCAGTGCTGGGGTACCTGGCGGCTGGCGTCATTGTTGGCCCCTGGGGATTCGGCTTCATCGACCGGATTGAAGATATACGGACCATCGCCGAGTTCGGCGTGGTCTTTTTGCTGTTCAGTATCGGGATAGAGCTGAAACCAGCCCGTCTGTGGGCTTTGCGGCGTATGGTGGTTGGCCTGGGCTGCGCACAGGTGCTTATTACCGGGCTTGTCATAGCCGGCCTGTCCTTGCTGCTGGTCGAATCACTTAAGGTCGCCTTGATTATCGGTTTCGGGCTGGCACTGTCCTCGACGGCCTTTGTCCTGCAACTGCTGGCCGAGCGCGGCGAAATTGGCACGCATCACGGTCGCACCGCATTTTCGGTGCTGCTACTGCAGGACCTGGCTGTGGTGCCGCTGTTGATGGTGGTGTCGCTGCTAGCGGTTCAGACCTCACCGCAGCAAGACCTGGGCTTCGCGATGATGAACGCCGTGCTTGTCATTGCCTTCGTAATACTCTTCGGCCGTTATCTCTTATCTCCAGCCCTGCGACTTGTTGCGTCCAGCCGGACGACGGAGGTGTTCACCGCGGCGGCCGTACTAGCCGTGCTGGGTACCGCCTGGCTTATGGAAGAGGTGGGTCTTTCGATGGCCCTGGGGGCTTTTCTCGCCGGCGTGATGTTGGCGGAATCGCACTACCGGCACCAGGTGATAGCCGACATACAGCCGTTCCGTGGCATGTTGCTTGGCCTGTTCTTTATGGGCGTCGGCATGTCTATCGACTTTGGCCTGCTGGGCAAACAGGGCGCATTAATTGCCGGGCTGGTACTTGGCCTGCTGGTGATAAAGGCCGTCATACTCTGGGCCCTGTGCCGGCTCATGGGTGTGGTCAGAATGGATGCGACGCGGGTATCGCTGCTGCTATCGCAAAGCGGCGAGTTTGGTTTCGTGCTGTTCGGCCTGGCGGCCATCAATGGCGTCCTGCCGGTAGAGCTCTTCAATATCCTGATCTTGCTGGTCGCGCTGACCATGATGACCACGCCATTGATGGCGAACCTGGGTGAATACCTTAGCAGTCGACTGAGTGGCGCGGCTGGATCACACGACGTTAGCACCGAGCATCTTGATGCAGAGTTGCCGCATGTCATTATTGCCGGCTTCGGCCGCGTGGGGCGGCGGATAGTAAGAATCCTGCAGGCGGCCAATGTTCCCTATCTGGTCATCGAAAGAAATGCGGACACCGTATTGGAGGGCAGGCGCGAGGGGTTCTCAGTCTTCTACGGCGATGCCGGGCGGGTCGACGTATTGAAGGCAGCGGGTGTCGGGCAGGCGAGTGTGCTCGTGTGTACGCTGGACCAGGTCGAGCCAGCCGTACGCTTGGTCAATACCCTGCGGGAGCATTACCCGGGCATAACTATTCACGCAAGAGGCCGCGATCGGCAACACTGTGACCAGCTACTGGCGGCAGGAGCAAGCAAGGCTATCTCGGAATCACTGGAGGCGAGCCTGCAAATAGGTGGAGCCGCGCTGAGAGCTGTTGGTGTTTTGGAAAGAGACACAGTCGCGGTCATTGCAAAATTCCGCAAAGACTATTACGGGTAGCAGGGTTCCCTGCCTTATACCTGGCTCAGGTCTGCAAGATATGTGCAGTACCTTCCAGGTCATTCTGGGCTTCATCGATAAACTTGAATTTATTCCAGCCAACACGAACGATGTCATTGGTGACCAGTAGCTGCCGTTGGGAAATGGCCTGTTCGTTGACGAATGTGCCGTTGGTGCTGCCCAGGTCTTCCACGCTGACTTCAATGGCGTTCTCAATATATTCACTGGGGGCCACATTCAGTTGGGCATGACGCGAGCTGATTGCGCTGTCATCGATTTGAATATCGGAGTCGGGGTGACGCCCGACGATCATGGTGGGCTTGTTGAGATCGATTTTGTTAACGACAACGTCGTCAACCAGTTGCGCCAATATAGGCATTAGAGTCTCCTGTTTAGTCTTCTACCCGAGCAAGCACCAGTGAGGCATTGTCGCTGGTTTCTTTCTCAGTACATTGATCCAATAAGTTTTTTACTGTCTTTTCCAGTCCTGCTTGTTTGTCCAGTTCTGCGGTGATGTCCTCATCCTCCAGAACCTGGAAAAACCCGTCTGAGCAGATCAGGTAGCTATCGCCGGCCTGCACGTCGAAAAGCTGCTGGCTGATCTCCACCTCCTCGCTTACACCCAATGCGCGAGTCAAAATGTGACTGTAGGGATGGGACTTTAATTCGCTGGCCTGCAGCGTCTTGTCCTTGACCATCTGCTGGGCCAGGTTGTGGTCCTCTGTTAATTGTTGCAGCTCCCCCTGGCGGAAACGGTAACAGCGTGAATCACCGATATGAACCAGCGACAGCTGAGCGTCCTGGAACAGTGCAGCCGTTAAGGTAGTGCCCATCTTCGCGTGCCTGGGCTCTTCGCTGCGACGCTGGTGGATGCGCTCATTTGCCTGCTGTGCAGAAGAGAGCAGCGCCTGGTCCAGCTCGCTAATACTTGCAGCTGTGTCCAATTGCAGTAGCTCAAGCGGCTTTTGTTCTATCGACTCGATGGCCAGTTGGCTGGCGATATCGCCGCCCTTGTAACCACCCATGCCGTCAGCAACTGCGATCAGCGCTGCCTGTTTGTTGTCGGTCAGGTGGCAGGCAATGCTGTCCTGATTGGACTTGCGTTGGCCAATAATGGATGAGCCATAGCAGTCAATGATCATGGCTAGGCGCTCAGCTTAAAGTCGCGCTGCATTCTCTTACGAATTTCAGCGGCCATTTCGGCGGCGTCAGAAAAGCGCTTTTCCGGATCCTTATGCATCGCCCGGTTAATGATTCTTACCGCGCTACTGGGTAGCTCGGATCGATGGCTGCGAACGCTTTTGTATTTTGAATGAACGATTTGATAGGCGACATTGGCGACATTGTCGCCAGTGAAGGGAACCTGGCCGGTAAGCAGTTGGTAAAAACTGACGCCGAGGCTATAGATGTCAGTAGCGCCGGTCGCTTTCTGCCCCTTGAGTAATTCGGGTGAGAGGTAATTTGGGCTGCCGAGTATTTCGCCGGTTTGGGTGTTGGAATTATCCACAATACGCGCAATACCAAAATCGGTGACCTTTAATTGTTGGGTCTCGGTATTGTAAATAAGATTACTGGGCTTGATGTCGCGATGCACAATATGTTGCTGGTGCGCATAGTGTAGTGCGTCGGCTGCCTCGGCTATGATTTGGTAGACAGCGGGAATGGGCAGCAAGTTATTGGGCTGGCAGTAGCGGTTGAGAGGCTCTCCCTCCGCATAGTCCATGGCGATGTAGGACAGGTCGCTTTCTTCGCCAACGTCATAGACGGTCACGATATTGGGGTGATTGAGCCGGCCGGCCGCCTCTGCTTCACGATTAAAGCGTGTCTTCAGGTCGCTGATAACAGCGTCATCGAATTGTGAGTAGGTGAGCGTTTTTATGGCCACGCGGCGGCCAATTTTTGGGTCGTGACCTAAATAGACAATGCCCATGGCGCCGCGGCCCAATTCACGTTCAATTTGGTATCGTCCCAGTTCAGGTCGGCTCAGCAAGGGCGCACTCATCACTACCGTTTTTCCCAGGCCGGTATTAGAGAGCTGCTGCGGTTGTTGTAATTCCTGCAGTTGTTGCAAGCGCGCCTTCACATCCTTGTAGTTGCGTCGACGCCGCAGAAGTAATTGAAAGCTGTTAATGGCCGCGTCGTATTGGCGCTTTGATTCCTGTTTCAGCCCCAGCTCGTAATAGGTGTTTAAAGTGGCGCCGGTAGTAAGGCAGTTAGACAGGGCAGTAAGGCTTTCCTCGAGACGGTCCTGGCTTAAATACTGACGCGAGAGCTCACTGTGGGCGCGGTGCGATTGCTCAGCCAGCTCAATCCACAGCTGTCGCTGCGAGCGCCACACAGCCATGATAATGAAACTGATTATCAAGCCACCCAGCAGGTAATCGATGGGCAGCCATCGCAGTGCAACTACCTGCAGGCTGACCTGCAGGCTGACCAGGCTGAGCAGTGTAAACACCATCAGCAGTATGGCGACAACGGGTTGTAGTCTTGGTTGCAGGAGAATCGAATAAAGGACGATGACCGCCAGTGCAACACGCTCATCCCAGTACTGGTACCAGCTGTCTGTGGCTGTCGCCTGGCTACCAATGAAAGCAGGGACCGAGACCGGATCCGCCAATTGTGGGTTAACCAAAAGCGCCAGTGATCGAAGCCCGTCGGTCAGCCATGGCAGTGACGGCAATGCGCCGTATTGGCTGATAACTACAGCCGTCGAAACGAGTAGTAGAGTCTTCCAGCTGATCAGCCGCAACAGGGCCGCGTGAATTTTCCCCACCAATACAAGTCCACAAGAATTAGTCGATTTACTATAACGTTTTTTAGTACTAACTGGCTGGCGGCGGGATAAAACTGTGACTATCCGCGCAAAACGCCACACAAGTTGCCGGAAAATCGCTGTCCCGGGCTGCAGCTCAGCGTGCCGGTGACACCCGGACTATCTTGCCCGCCTCGCTATCGGTGAGTATGTACAGTGATCCGTCTGGCGCGGTGCGAATATCCCGCAGTCGCTCACCGATTTCCGAAAACAGCGGTGTTTCACTGACGATCTTGCCGTCTTCCAGGTCCAGGCGGCGTACCTCCTTGTCAACCAGCGCCGTGACAAACAGGTCACCGCGCCACTGGGGAAACGCATCGCCGTCATACCAGGTCATGCCGGCGGGAGCGATACTGGGCACCCAATGCCACAGGGGTTGTTCCATCCCGGCATGTTCAGTGAAGGGCGACACATAGGCCCCGCTGTAGTCCAAACCATAGGTGATGGCTGGCCAGCCATAGTTGCTGCCTGGCTGCAGCAGGTTGAGCTCGTCCCCGCCTCGCGGGCCGTGCTCATGCAGGTATACCGCACCGGTATCCTGATCCACCACAATCCCCTGGGGATTGCGGTGACCGTAGGTCCAGACCTTGGCGCTGGCGTCGCCGGCGCCTGCGAAGGGGTTGTCCGCCGGTACGCTGCCGTCGTCGTTGACCCGCAGTGTTTTGCCAAACTGGACGGAGGGGTCCTGGGCTTTTTCGCGGTACTCAAAACCATCCCCGGTGGTCAGCAGCAGGGTGCCGTCGGGCAGGAACGCGAAGCGGCCGCCATAATGCTGCGGTGTGTCCTTGAAGGGCTCCACCGTGAGAATAACTTCCACGTTTTCAAGGCCGTCCTCAGCTAGCGTGCCGCGCACGATGCGGGTGGCATTGGCCGCGGGTGTGCCGTGGGCGAAGGACAGGTAAACCATGTTGTTGTCCGCGAAATCCGGATGCAAGACCACGTCAAAAAAACCACCCTGGCCCGCCACGTAAGTAGCCGGGACGCCATTCAATTGTTTGCGTTGACTGCCATCGGCACTAACCCGCAGTAGTTGCCCCCCGCGCTGGGTGACCAGCAGCTCGCCTCCTGGCAGGAAGGTGATAGACCAGGGGTACTCGAAGCCCTCGGCGATGGTATCCAGCTTGTAGTCCGCGGCGTGCAGCGGTATCGCTAGCAGCAGCAATATACACAGTGCGCTCAGACGCCCCGCGATAGTTCCCTTCATGGTCTTTTCCTTAGGCGGTTTTGCGGTCATTATACTGCCACAATAAAGTACCCTGGAGTACGCCTGTGAAATCGGTATTGCAATGGATTGGTAGCTGGTTACTCGCCGCACTGCTGGCCTTTGTTATCGGCAGCATCTTCACCACCCAGTTTATCCTGGCCAATGTGGCCGCCCTCGGCCCCCAGGTGGACCTGGCTGTCCGGCTGAGCGCCACGGGGCACGACCTGCTCGGCCTGTCGGTTAGCTACCTGCCTTTGATCGCAGTCGCGTTCTTGCTGGGACTCCCCATCGCCGCCGGTTTGATCAAACTCTGGCCCGGCCAGCGCCTGTTGCTATACATCCTGGCAGGCGCGGTGGCCGTCATGGCCATACACCTCTTGATGAAGGCTCTACTGGGCCTCAGCGGCATTGCTGCCACCCGCACCCTCGCGGGTCTTTTGTCCCAGGGTTTGGCAGGCGCCTGTGGTGGCTACCTGTTTTACCGGCTGCGCCGCCCCAGCCTGCGGGAATGATGGGGGAATGAATGGTGAATGAATTCGTGAAGGTCCGCGCCTTCCTGATCTTCTGTGCGGTCGGCCTGGTGCCTATCGCGCTAGGCTATGGAGCCAAGCCATCGGTCACCCTGGACGCCCTCTTCGGTATCACAGTTGATACGACCAACCTCGCTCACATCATGCGCGCGGTGATGGGGCTCTACCTTGGCATGGTCGTTTTTTGGTTGTACGGCGCATGGAACAGCTCCGTAGCGGGCCCCGCGCTTGCTGCCTGCGCAGTGTTCATGCTCGGCCTTGCCGGTGGACGCATACTGAGTTTCATTGTGGACGGCCTGCCACACTGGCTGCTCATCGTTTATGCAAGCCTGGAGATCGTGCTAGGCCTGAGTGCGATCGCACTGTACAGGGGTCTCAATTCAAATAAAGATACTGAATGAGCAAGTGGCCAGACGCTTTGATCCATTGATGGTGCCCGGGGGCGGAATCGAACCGGGCGGCGAACCGCGGGGCTGCCATCAGCCTCGTTCCACGCCGGCCGACACGAGGATTTTCAATTCGGCTGGGTGAACTTATTTGCAAATAATATCAGCCACTTACAGCGTCTGCCCCGTTTCTAATGTGGCGCAATGGTACATAGTGATACCTGATGGCATGCGGCTGACCTACTCAACATCAGCGTGAATTCCCGGCAGGTAATAGCCGAGGAGAGTGGCCATAATATCTCGATTGACCAGCCAGAACTGGTTGCTGAGCTGACTCGTGAGCTTCTGCGCAACACCGGGCGCGGGAGCAGCACGGGCGGGTAAATTTGCACAAATGACAGGAGGAAGTGGTCATGCGAATCCTCGTTTACGGTGCAGGGAACATGGGATGCCTGTACGCGGCCAGGCTGGCCCAGAGCGGACAAGATGTCGCAATTCTGGCGCGCGGCGACAGACTCGACGCTCTCCGCGACCACGGAATAAACCTGGAGAATGGAGTTTCAGGTGAGCGCACAGTGACGACCGTACCGGTCGTCGACCGCCTGGCGCCCGAAGACGCCTACGACCTGGTGCTGGTGGTGTTGCCGAAGCCGGCACTCGCCGAGGTGCTGCCCATCCTCGCGATGAATGAAGGTACGCCGAGCGTAATGTTCTTCGGCAACGACGCGGCTGGCCCCGCGCCCATGATTTCGGCGTTGGGCAGCGAACGCGTTCTTCTGGGGTTTCCCGGCGCCGCTGGCATACCTCACGACGGGGCTATTCGTTACATCATCACGTCCCGGCGTGAGCAGCCGACGACGATCGGTGAGCTCGATGGCGGGCGCTCGGAGCGGATTGCGGCCATCGCCGAGCTGTTCGAAGGGGCGGGCTTTCCGGCGGAGATCTGCTCCAACATGGATGCCTGGTTGAAGACCCATGTGGCGAAGATCCTGCCCACCGTTGGCGCGTTTTTATACGCGGGCGGGAAGGTCGAGCAGCTCGCAACACACCGCGAGGCGCTGCGGCTGATGGTGCGCGCAATGCGTGAAGGCTTCCAGGTGCTCCGCGCCAACGGCATCCCCATCACCCCATCAAATCACCGCGTGCTGCTGTGGCTGCCCGAGTGGCTGTTGGTGTTCATCATGAAGCGCGTGTTTAGCGGGGAGACGGTCGCCATCAAGGTCGGCCATGCAGAGCATGAACAACGCGAGTTCGCTCTGTTGGCCGAGGAATTCCGTGCCCTTAATGCCGTGACGCAGCTACCGACGCCGGCGATGGATCGACTGGTCGAGCAGATAGAAGAGGTCAAAACCGTTTAAGGGCAGGGGCACGACCGTAGAGAGCAAAGATGGTGCCCCGGGGACGGAATAACGCGCCCAGCCTGGGCATCGACCGGGATTATTTTGGCTTGTTTTGAAATGGTGCCCGGGGGCGCAATCGAACAGGGCGGCGAACCGCGGGGCTGCCATCAGCCTCGTTCCGCGCGGGCCAACACGAGGATTTTCAATTCGGCTGGGTAAGCTTATTTGCAAATAATATCAGCGACTTACAGAGTTGCCCTCTTCAAGATGTGACCTAATGGTACGTAGTGATACCCCATGGCACGATGTACGCCACCCGAATCTTGCAGGGAGTTGATTCCTGCCTACGCCGCCTTGATCGAGTCAACCCGGATGTGTAGGCGGCCTACCAGATCGGGAATAGCCGAATACGCTGCAGTGCCTGACGCCTCGTGCCGCGCATCGCCGAACTCCTGGTACTCGATGCCAACGTGCTCGAGCACTTCGGTGCCCAGGTACTTAGCACAAGTGCGTATGTGTGGTAATAGATGGCTCGCGTGTTCGTTGATGCCTCCGGCTTCGAATCCAAACTCTCCACAGGACGTGAGCACCACCAAGGTTTTCCCGTTGAGAATTGGCTCAAGCGGTTGGTCGCCGCGTGACAGATCAAACGAGAAGGTGCGATCAACTCGTACCACCTGGTCAAACCAGGCTTTGAGCGCCGCCGGCATACCGTAGTTGTACATTGGCACCGCCATGACTATCAGGTCGGCGGTTTCCACCTCTTCGATCAGCTCATCGGATAAGGTCAACAGCGCGCGTTGCTCCGGTGTTCGGTTCTCGCCAGCAAACGCTGCGGCAATCCACTCCTCACTCACAGCGGGCGGCGGTGTTCTACCGACATCACGAACAATCACCTGGGTATCCGGTGACCTTTCCCGCCAGCTGGCAACGAAGGCATCAGCAAGCCGGCGCGTTACGGAGCGCTCTTTTCTTGCGCTCGCATCGATCCTCAGGATTGTTGTCATCGTGGATTCTCCCTCGTCAGTCGCTTCAAGATAGATGAGATCTACTCATCATCTCCGTTCCAGATGCTGATAATGTGTCAATTAAATTAAGTTGACAAAGGATGAATTCTGACCTATAGATGAATAATACTCATCTATTGTGACTCATGTTCAAAGGCCTCCCTTCACCCGGTGCGCTGCGCACCTTCGAGTCGGCTGCCCGGCTTGGTAGCTTCAAGCGGGCGGCTGCTGAGCTATCGGTTACTCCCACCGCCGTGTCTCACCAGATTCGAGCTTTGGAAGACACACTCGGAGTTCAGCTTTTCGTGCGCCGGGCGAGGCAGATCACACTCACGGAAATCGGCTCGGCGCTTGCGCCGGCGTTCACGCGTGGGTTTCAAGAGATGAAGACTGCCCTGGACGAGGTGCTTGCGACCGACTCCGTTATCACAGTTTCCACCACGGCAGCATTTGCGTTGCTACGGTTGGTACCGGAACTACCTTCGTTTTATGCGCAGGCGCCCGGGATGCGCGTACAGATCGAGACTTCAACTCACCCAATCGATTTGCGACACGATCGGCATGTTGATGTGGCGCTGAGGTATGGCAGTGGTCCGTATCCCGGTCTTTTCGCACTATCCCTCGTTGAAGAGGAGTTCGGCGCGTATGCAGCACCCGGCAGGATTGACAAAGACTCCCGTCTCAGCGGAGCAACGCTGCTCGAAACAGATTGGCAACAACCGGTACTGAAGGACGTCAACTGGCCAGGTTGGTTCGCTCGCGCACAGCTCAAGATCGACGACGTCGCGCGAATTGTCCGTTTCGACGAAGAACATTTCGTTCTCCAAGCCGCGATCGCTGGCCAAGGTGTGGCGTTGGCGAGCTCGGTGCTGGCCTCTGATATGGTCGCGCGCGAACTTCTCGTGCCGGTGCGACCAAACGTACAGCTAAAAGGCTCCGCCTACACAGCGCTATGCCTGGAAGAAAATTCACGATCCCGCAAAGTAAGCACGTTCCTCGAATGGTTGGATGCGCGGTTCAGTTGACCGCATTTCCGATAAAGGGGTCAGAACCCTTTTCGAGCGCTTCTGGTGTTACGGAAATATTGAGATGGTGCCCGGGGGCGGAATCGAACCACCGACACGAGGATTTTCAATCCACTGCTCTACCAACTGAGCTACCCGGGCGTGTCTTGCTGATCTCGCAGGACGCGAGAGGCGCGTATTAAACCCGCTGTCGCAGATGGAGTCAAGAGTGCTATGCACTGGGCGGGACGTAGCCTTCAGCCTGGTCGTATTCCTCGCCAGAGAGGAATTTATCCATCTCCTGCTGCAGGTATTTGCGCGCCTCCGGCTCCATCATGTTGAGCGCTTTCTCGTTGATCAACATGGTCTGGTGGCCCTGCCATTCCTGCCAGGCCTGCTGCGATACCGAGTCAAAGATTTCCTGGCCCTTGGGGCCGGGGTAGGGTGGCGCGTCGAGTCCGGGCATCTCGGCCTGGTACTTGCGACAAAATACGGTTCTACTCATCGGAATTCCTAAATATCTAATAGTTTCAATAGCTTGGAGACTGGCGCCGCCATGCCCACTGACTCCGGGCGGGCCCTGTTATACCAGAGATGCCGATCTTGCTCCATGACCTGGTCAACCCTGGCGAGCAGCTGAATCCGCAGTGGCTGTATGTCCAGGTGATAGTGACTGAATGTGTGGCGCAGGGGTTCCCAGTGTTCCATCTCGCCGGGCTCACAGCCAAAGGTATCGAGACACAGGGCTGCTGCTGCCACTGTGTCTTCCACTTCCGGAAAGCTCCACAAGCCACCCCATATCCCCTGGCTGGGTCGCCTGGCCAGGAATACCTCATCCTCGGGGTTGCTGATAATCAGCATGGTGGTGGCCTTCACCGGCAGAGCTTTTTTCGGTTTGCGGCCGGGGAAGTCGGCCTGGCTGCCGCTGGAATTGGCGCGGCAAGCGGTCTGCAAAGGGCAGCGCTCGCAGGCGGGGCGGCTGCGGGTGCACAGCGTTGCACCGAGGTCCATTAGTGCCTGACTGTAATCGTCATTGCGCTGCACGGGGTTCAGTGTTTCCGCCAGGGCCCACAATTCCTTGTGCACGGCGGTTTGGCCGGGCCAGCCGGCAATCGCGCCGTAGCGCGCCAATACCCGTTTCACGTTGCCATCGAGAATCGCGGCCGGCTGGCGAAAGGCAATGCTGCGAATGGCGCCCGCGGTAGAGCGGCCAATACCCGGCAGGCTGGTCAGGGCATCGATGGACGCCGGAAATTCACCGTCAAATTCTGTACAGACCTGCTGCGCGCACTTGAGCAGGTTGCGGGCACGGGCGTAGTAACCGAGTCCGGTCCACAGGTGTAGCACCGCGTCTTCCTCGGCCGCTGCCAGCGCCTGAACGCTGGGAAAAGTAGCTACAAAGCGCTCAAAATAGGGGATGACGGTCTTTACCTGGGTTTGCTGCAGCATGATTTCCGACAGCCACACCCGATAAGGGCTGCGGTCGGTTTGCCAGGGCAGGTCGTGGCGACCGTGCTGGTCGAACCAGCCCAGAACCTGTTGTTGAAATTGCTCGGGTGCTAACACGTTTATGGCTTCCGCTATTGCTCCTGCATTCTACTGTACGCTGGCGGTGAATTGGTGGACCGATTCTTCTATAATGCTGCGCTCTTCTCATTGGGTGGCTGGAGGACTGGAATGTCCGCACGCAAGGCAACGGTAAAACGCGATACGCTGGAGACACAAATTGCTGTCTCCGTGAACCTGGATGGCAGTGGCGAGAGCCGCTTCGCCACCGGCATTCCGTTTTTGGAGCATATGCTCGACCAGATCGCCCGTCACGGCATGATCGACCTGGATATTGAAGCCAAGGGCGACCTGCACATCGATGACCACCACACGGTGGAAGACATCGGTATCACCCTGGGCCAGGCGGTAGCCGAGGCGGTGGGTGACAAGAAAGGCATCAATCGTTACGGCCACGCCTATGTGCCGCTGGACGAGGCCCTGTCGCGGGTGGTGATCGACTTTTCCGGGCGTCCCGGGCTGGAGTTTCATGTCGACTTTGTCCGCGCTCAGGTGGGTGGCTTCGACGTGGACCTGTTCCACGAGTTTTTCCAGGGCTTTATTAACCACGCCAATGTCACCCTGCACGTGGATACCCTGCGCGGCGATAATGCACATCACCAGATTGAGACCGTCTTCAAGGCCTTTGGTCGCGCCCTGCGCATGGCACTCACGCCAGACCCGCGCAGTGCCGGTGTGATGCCGTCGACCAAGGGTGTGCTCTAGGCCGCAACCATGACCGAGCACGTGGTAGCCGTAATTGATTACGGCATGGGTAATCTGCACTCTGTCGCCAGCGCGCTGGAACATGTCGGTGCGCACAAGGTCATCGTGACCCATGATCCCGAACTGATTCGCGAGGCCGACCGGGTGGTCTTTCCCGGGGTTGGGGCCATGCGCGACTGCATGGCTGAAATCCGCCGACTGGAGTGCGACAAGTTGCTGCTGGACGTACTGGAGACGCGCCATATGCCGGTACTGGCGATTTGTGTCGGCATGCAGGCCTTGCTCAGTCACAGTCAGGAAAATGAGGGTGTTGAGTGCCTGGGTATCCTGCCCGGCGAGGTGCGTTTCTTTGGTGAGGATTTACGCGATGCCGAGGGCGGCCGACTCAAGGTACCGCACATGGGTTGGAACCGGGTTGAGCATAGCCGCCCGCATCCGCTGTGGCAGGGGATTGAGCAGGGCACACGTTTTTATTTCGTGCACAGCTATTACGTCGATGTCGTGGATCGCTCACTGCTGGCCGGCAGCGCCGATTACGGCCTGCAATTTGATGCGGCGCTGGCGCGGGATAACCTGTTCGCAGTGCAGTTTCACCCGGAGAAAAGCGCAGATGCTGGCTTACAATTGCTGCGCAACTTTCTCGACTGGAATGGCGAGGAGGCCGTTTAGCGATGCTGGTAATCCCCGCAATTGATTTGAAAGATGGTGCCTGTGTGCGTTTGCGGCAGGGACTCATGGAAGACTCCACGGTGTTCTCAGATGACCCGCTGGCGACCGCGCGACGCTGGGTGGAGGCGGGTGCCCGGCGCCTGCATCTGGTGGATTTGAACGGCGCCTTTGCCGGTGAGCCGGTCAACGGAGAAGCGGTGGAGCGTATCGCCGGCGAATACCCGCAGCTGCCGATCCAGATCGGTGGCGGCATCCGCAGCCTGGAGACTATCGAGCACTATGTGCGATCAGGGGTCAGCTTCGTCATCCTGGGTACCAAGGCGGTGAAAGAGCCGGCCTTTGTGGCCGAGGCCTGTGCGGCCTTTCCCGGCAAGGTCATTGTCGGGCTGGATGCAAAAGAGGGACTGGTCGCCACCGATGGCTGGGCCGAAGTGACCGACATACAGGCCGCGGACCTCGCGCGGCAGTTCGAGAATGACGGCGTCAGCGCCATTGTCTATACCGATATCGCCCGCGACGGCATGATGCAGGGGGTGAATGTGGAGGCCACCGTGGCGATGGCCCAGGCATCGTCTATCCCGGTCATCGCTTCCGGTGGCATTACCAATATCGAAGACATCCGCGCATTGGCCGCAGTGGCCGGGGAAGGTATCTGTGGCGCTATTACCGGCCGGGCTATCTATGAGGGCACACTGGATGTGGCACAAGCGCAGCAGCTCTGCGACGAGGCTACCCCGTAGTGGCTTTCACCCTGGAGGCCCGCTGATGGCTCTCTACCTGGAGGTCCGCTGATGGCTCTCTACCTGGAGGCCCGCTGATGGCTCTTGCCAAGCGGATTATTCCCTGTCTGGATGTTGATAACGGTCGCGTTGTTAAAGGCGTGAACTTTGTCGATATCCGTGATGCGGGTGACCCGGTTGAGATCGCACAGCGCTACGATCAGCAGGGCGCGGATGAAATTACCTTTCTCGATATCACCGCCAGTCACGAGGACCGTGATACCACGGTGCATATCGTTGAAAAAATTGCCCGCGAGGTGTTCATCCCGCTGACCGTCGGTGGTGGCATTCGCAAGGTGGAAGATATCCGGGTGATGCTTAATGCCGGTGCCGACAAGGTCGGCATCAATACGGCGGCGATTCACAACCCGGAGCTGGTGCGCGAGGCGGCACAGCGATTCGGTTCCCAGTGTATTGTTGTCGCTATTGATGCCAAGCAGGTGTCGGATGGCAGCGAGCCGCGTTGGGAAATCTTTACCCATGGCGGGCGCAATCCAACCGGGATCGATGCGATTGAGTGGGCACAGAAAATGGCGAGCCTGGGAGCGGGAGAAATCCTGCTCACCAGTATGGATCGCGATGGTACCCGCGATGGCTTTGACCTGCTGCTGACCCGGGCGATTAGTGATGCGGTGCCCATCCCGGTGATTGCCTCGGGCGGCGTGGGCACGCTGGACCACCTGGCCGAGGGTGTTATTGAGGGCGGTGCCGATGCGGTATTGGCGGCCAGTATCTTTCATTTCGGTGAGTACACGGTGCTTGAGGCCAAGCAACACATGGCCGGGCGCGGGATCGAAATGCGGCTTTAGGGGCTGGCGGCGCTGCTGACTACCCTCGGTAATTGCCCGGCACTGTACTGAAGTTGTTGTTCCAGTACTTCCGAGACCAGTGCCAGCTGGTAACCATTCTTTTCCAATCGCGGCAGTTGCCGTGCCAGGTATTTCAAGGTGGAGCGATAGGGATGGCCGATAGCAATGGCCATACCGTGGCGGTCCGCCATTTCCAGGGCTTCCTTGAACTGCCAGTGAATGGCGGTCGGGTGAGTATCATTGTCCAGGAACACATGTCGGGTCAGATTGGGGATGCCGTACTCACCGGCCACTTGAGCGCCCAGGGAATTCATGGTGGTGCGACTGTCGATGTAGTAGAGACCGCGTGCCGACAATTCCTGCATGACCCATTCCATCGGTTCGCGCTGAGCGGTTAGCAGGCTACCCATATGGTTGCTGACGCCGCGCACGCCGGGCGTGCTCTCAATGCTGGCGGCCAGAGTGCGGCGCAATTCCTGACGAGTCATTGCGTTGGTCAGGCCGCCGGGGCCGAGGGGCTTATTCAGTACATTGCTCATGGGAGCGTGCAGGAGTACTTCCTTGCCTGCCGCCAGGGTCATTCTCGCCAGCTTCTCGCTGTTGCGAGTATGGGGCAGTATGGCGATGTTGAGTTTACCGGGCAGGGCGATAGCCTGACGGCCGGCTTCGAACTTGTAGCCGACGTCGTCAATGATGATTACCAGGGTGCGTTGCGGTTGGGCGGTGAGGCTTGAGGGCCAGAGGCAGCTTAGCAGCAGGAGTGCCCCGATCCAGTTGGAAACAGCTTCTCTAGTGAGCGGCTTCAGCGTCATACATGCCCAGTATGTGGATACCTTTGAGCAGCGTCAATGCCTCATACAATTGATTGTCACGTGTCAGCAATTCATTGGGCACGCGGCGGCGTTCTACCACCTCTTCTTCCTCGCCATTGGCATTGTCCAGCCGACCGCTTAAGTCGCGCTCGCTAATGCGTCGTGGCAGGTTGTCGATTGCGGTTATCCGAGCGCGTTCAACCTCGATATCCGGCACTATGCCCTGGGCCTGGATGGAGCGGCCATTGGGAGTGAAATACAAGGCGGTGGTCAGCTTGATGGCCCGCTCCTCGGACAAGGGCAAAATGGTCTGTACCGAACCCTTGCCGAAACTAGGGGTACCCATCACCACCGCGCGACGGTGATCCTGCAGGGCGCCAGCGACAATTTCCGAGGCCGAAGCAGAGCCACCATTAATCAGTACCACCACGGGAACGCCATCAGTCTTGTCCTGGGGAGTGGCGTTGTAGCGGGTTTGCGAGTTATCCAGCCGACCCTCGGTATACACCACGGTGCCACCATCGAGGAACTGATCAGCCACGTCGACGCTGGCGCGCAGCACACCGCCGGGGTTATTGCGCAGGTCCAGTACGATGCCCTTCAGCTCTTCCTCTTCCCGCAGTGTGGTCAAGGCTTTAGCCACATCGTCGCCGGTGCGGCGCTGGAACTGGGCGATGCGGACATAGGCATAGCCCGGCTCCAGCCAGCGCTCGCGCACGCTGGCGGTGCGAATGATGTCGCGTTCCAGGGTCAGGTCAAAGGGCTGGCGACCCTCGCGGGCGATGGTCATTTCGATCTTGCTGCCCTTCGGCCCGCGCATTATTTCGATGGCCTCGTTCAGGGTCATACCTTTGACGGGCTGGTTATCCAGTTTGATGATGATGTCGCCGCTCTCGATGCCGGCCTTGGCGGCGGGGGTGTCGTCAATCGGTGAGATCACTTTGACGAAGCCATTTTCCATGCCGACTTCCAGCCCGAGGCCGCTGAATTCCCCCGAGGTGCTGGATTGCAGATCCTCAAAATCATCGGCCGTCAGGTAAACCGAGTGTGGGTCCAGTCCACTGAGCATGCCCTGGATGGCGTACTCCAGCAGTGTTGCATCATCCACTTCTTCGACGTAACCAAGCCGGATCTGGCTGAATACGTCAGCGAAGGTCCGCAGTTCATTAAGTGGCAGGGCCCCGGGCTCTTCATTGGCGCCGGCGGCCTGGCTCACCAGCAGCAGTGCCGCCAGCAGTGATTGGGTCAGTTTTCTACATCTAGTCATAATTCGGGCTCCGCGGTGGCTCAACACGTCACCGCTGTCCAAGTTTACCTGATTGTGTGCTGCTTAGCCTCCGGCCAGCCAGGGTCCGGGATTAGTGGGCTTGCCGTCCTTGCGTATCTCAAAATACAAGGCCGATTGCTGGCGGCCGCCACTGTTACCGACGGTGGCGATGGCCGAGCCAGCCGATACCCATTCACCCACGTCACGCAGCAGCGACTGGTTATGGGAGTAGAGGCTCATATAACCATCACCGTGATCAATGATCAGCAGCAAGCCCGAACCGCGAAACCAGTCGGCAAACACGACGCGACCGTGATGAATGGCAGAGACATTACTACCCTCGGTGGCCGGTATAACCAGGCCCTGCCAGCGCAACTTGCCACCCGCGCGTCGGCCACCGAAGCGATTGCTGGCCTTACCCGTAACTGGCCAGGGCATTTGTCCGCGGAAGCCGGCGAATTCCTGGTATTGCTTGGGCACCTCCATGCCGACGATGGCTTGTTCTATGACTGTCAGCAGCCGCTCCAGTTCCTCGCTGTCGCGGCCCATTTTCTGCAGTTGCTCGTCCTTGTTCTTGATGCTGGCGCTCAGCTGCTCCAGGTCGCCTTGCCGCTGTGCCTTGCTGGCTACCAGGCCTCGTTCCTGCCGGCCCAGGGTTTGCCGGGCATCCTCCAGGTCTTCGGCCGTGCTGGTAATTTCCGGCTCCAGCAGGTTGATGCGTTCGATAATGCCCAGGTAGCGCTCAATATGTTCTTGCCGTGCCTGGTAGAAATAGTCGTAATAGGCCATGGCCCTTGCCAGGGTTGCCGGGTCTTCCTGATTGAGCAGTACCTGCAGCTGGCCCTGCTTGCCCATCTGGTAAGCGGTCTGGATCTCCCGGCCGATCAACTCCTGTTGCTCGCCACGGGCCACCAATAGTTCCTGGCGCTGGGCGCGCAGGTCTGTCAATTGGCTGCGGGCGCGCTGCAGGCGTTTTTTGGTGGCATTGATATCGCGACGAATGCGGCCGATGGCGACCTCTGACTGGCGTAGCGCCGCGCGCAGTGTGCTGCGCTCCACCAGGTCCTCTTTCAGTTCCTTGCTGAGCACGCCCATGTCTTGCTGGAGTTTGGCTAACTGGTTGCGGGCCCGGGTTTCCTCATCGTCCTGTCCCAGGGTCAACGGCGAAGCAAGCAGCAAGACCAGCAGCGCACCAAGGCAGGCAGCAGCGGACAGGCTTGTGCCGGATTGCTGACCCATCGCGCGTCAGTTTATCTCCAGCAGGCTGGTGCCGGTCATTTCCGCAGGCTGGGGTAGCGCCATCAGGGTCAGCAGGGAGGGCGCGACATCGGCCAGAACGCCGTCGGTGCTGTTGAATGCCGCGCTGCGCGGGCCTACATACACCAGCGGTACCAACTCGGTGGTGTGCTGGGTGTGCATCTGACCCGACTCGTGGTCCATCATCTGCTCACAGTTACCGTGGTCGGCGGTTACCAATGCCTCGCCCCCGGTTTCCGCCAGCGCCTGCTCGATCCGCCCGAGGCACTCATCCAGGGCCTCGACCGCGCTGACTGCCGCGTCGAAATTGCCGGTGTGTCCGACCATATCGCCGTTGGCGTAGTTGCAGACAATCAGGTCAAAACGACCGGAGTGAATGGCATCGACCAGTTGGTCGGTGAGTTCCGGTGCGCTCATTTGTGGTTGCAGGTCGTAGGTGGCGACGTCCGGTGAGGGCACCATTAGCCGTTCTTCACCGGGATACAATTCCTCGCGGCCACCGCTGAAGAAAAAGGTCACATGGGCGTACTTCTCGGTTTCAGCGATACGCAACTGGGTTTTGCCGAGCTCGGCCAGGTATTCTGGCAGTACCCTGCTTAGCGGCTGCGGCGGAAATGCGCAGGCGGCCTCGATATTGGCGGCATACTCGGTGGTCATCACGAAGTCGGCAAGCGCCGGCCAGGGTTCGCGTGGGAAGTGTGTGAACTCCTGGTCGACAAGGGCCCGCGTGAGCTGACGCGCCCGGTCGGCACGAAAGTTCATAAACAGCACCGCATCACCGTCCTCGATTTTTACTTCAGGGTCGCCTTCAGCGCGAATCAGGGTCGGCTGTACAAATTCGTCGGATTCATCCCGGGCATAGGCCTGTTGCAGGGCCTCGGTCGCACTGGCGGCACTGAAGTCCGCCTGGGCTGAGGTCAGCAGGCGGTAGGCCTGCTCGACCCGTTCCCAGCGATTGTCCCGGTCCATGGCGTAATAGCGGCCGACAATAGAGGCCACCCGGCCGCAGTTGAGTCGGGCAAACAGCGCCTGCATCGCCTCCAGTGAGGCCTCGGCACTGCGTGGAGGCGTGTCGCGCCCGTCGAGGAAGGCGTGCAGGTAGACCCGGTCTGCACCGCGTTGTTGTGCCATTTCGATGGCAGCGGCGAGGTGACGCTCGTGACTGTGAACGCCGCCCGGCGACAGCAAGCCCATGATGTGCACGGCGCCGCCCTGGGCTTTGGCGCGGTCGATGGCCCGCGTATAGGCCGGGTTATCGGCGAACTCACCCTCGTTGATGGCGCGATCAATGCGGGTCATGTTCTGGTAGACAACCCTTCCCGCACCGAGGCTCATATGGCCGACCTCGGAGTTACCCATTTGTCCGTCCGGCAGTCCCACGTCGAGCCCCGAACCAGAAATCAGTGTGTGTGGCGCCTGCGCCCAGAGTCGATCCCACACCGGGGTATTGGCGTTGGCAATGGCATTGTCCTGGCGTTCTTCACGGTGGCCCCAGCCGTCAAGAATAACTAACAGCAGTGGTTTTCTGGTTTCTTCAGTCATGGTCTGGAGGGGGTGTCACGCCGCAAAAAATCAGGTTTTGCAGTGTACCCTGTATCGCTGGCGAGATCACGATAACGCGCGTTTCCACCGGGCTAAAGACCCTGTATACTTGGCGGCCTTTTTTGGGGGCCCGGTAGGCGGGACCCTGTCAAAACCCGGAACGCACTTTGTTTTTCGAATTTATATCTCAACAGTGGATCCTGTTCGGCGCACTGGCTGCGGCAGTTGCCATGCTCTGGAATCACGAGTCCCGCAAGTCGGGCCAGAGCCTGAGTCCGCAGCAGGCAATCAACATGATCAACGCCGGTGAGGGCGTGTTCCTGGACCTGCGCGAAAGCGCTGAATATGGCCAGGGGCATATTGTCGAGTCGCTCAATATACCGGCCACCAAACTGGATACCCGGATTGCCGAACTGGAAAAGTATCGCGAGCAGCCCATCGTGCTGGTGTGCAAGATGGGTCAGCACTCCGGTGCGGTCGGCAAGAAACTCATGGCGCAGGGATTTGAAAAGGTCTACCGCATGAGTGGCGGCATGATGGAGTGGGGCCAACAGCAACTGCCCCTGGTCAAGCAGTGAGCTCGCAGCTGCCGGTGCGGATGTACAGCACCCGCTTCTGCCCCTACTGTATTCGCGCCCGGCGCTTGCTGCAGGACAAGGGCGTGGCATTCGAGGACATTGCCGTCGACGGTGATCGCCACCTGCGGGCGCGCATGGAGCAGCTCAGTGGTCGCGGCACAGTGCCGCAGATCTGGATAGGTGAGCGCCATGTTGGCGGATTTGATGATTTATGGCTATTGCAGCAAGGCGGCGAACTCGACCGGCTGCTGCAGGCCTCAGACTTAGTTGAAACTTGATAGGAGTAAAATCATGGCTGAAGAAGAAGTAACCGGAACCGAAGCGGGGGCTGCTGCAGAGGGTCAACCGCAACAACAATTTTCCATGCAGAGGGTGTTCCTGAAGGACCTGTCTTTCGAGTCACCAGCATCACCGGACGTGTTCAAGCAAGAGTGGCAGCCGGCGGTCAATGTAGACCTGCGCACCAATAGCAGTGCTATGGAAGCCAGCAACTACGAGGTTCTGCTGACAATTACCATCACCGCAAAGCTGGGCGAAGAGACGGCATTCCTGGTGGAAGTACAGCAGGCAGGTATTTTCTTCATAGCTGGCATCGAAGGTGAAGAACTGCGTCGGGTGCTGTCAGTCTTTTGCCCCAACATGTTGTTCCCCTACGCCCGGGAAACCATCGACAACATCGTTACCCGGGGAACATTCCCGGCACTGATGCTGGCCCAGGTCAACTTTGAGGCCTTGTACGTCTCTGCCATGCAGCAGGCCCAGCAGCAGGCACAGCAGCAAGACGAGGCGCCCGCCGCCGATGAGGCTGCCAGCTAAAAGCGGCTGTCTACTGGCTCAGGCGCCGGCGGGAAAACCTCGCTGGCGCCAGGCTTCATACACCACCACCGCTACACTGTTTGACAAGTTGAGGCTGCGGCTCTCGGCCAGCATCGGTATGCGCAGGCAGTGCTCCTGGCCAAGCTCAGTGAGCAGGTGTTCAGGCAAGCCACGGGTCTCTGGACCAAACACAACAGTGTCACCGGCGCGGTAGTCGACCTCACTGTAAGGCCTTGAGCCCCGGGTGCTGAGGGCAAAAATACGACCGCCCGCCAGCGTCTGCCTGCACTGTTCCCAGCTGGAATGTTGTTGCACGCTGGCCCATTCGGCGTAGTCGAGTCCGGCTCGACGCATGCGCTTGTCGTCCATGGTGAAACCCAGTGGCTCGACCAGGTGCAGGCGACAGCCGGTATTGGCGCAGAGGCGGATGATATTGCCCGTATTGGGTGGAATCTCCGGCTCAAACAAGACGATATTGAACACGTGCCTTAACCCTGGCTCATTCCCAGTTCTTTCATTTTGCGGGTCAGGGTGTTGCGGCCCCAGCCCAGCACCTGTGCGGCCTCGCGCTTGCGACCGTGGGTGTGCTGCAAGGCGGCTTCAATCATGATCCGCTCAAAGTCTGGCAGAGCTTGCTCCAGCAAGGCCTGTCCGCCCCGGCCCAGTTCCTGGTCTGCCCAGCCACGCAAGAGGCTCAACCAGTCACCCGATTCGCTTGCCGACACTGCTGGCGCCTGGCTCAGCTCCGGTGGCAGGTCACTCAGGTGCACCTCGCGTCCGGAAGCCATGACCGTGATCCAGCGACAGCTATTCTCCAGCTGGCGTACGTTCCCCGGCCAGTCCAGGCTCGTCAGGAACTCCTCGGACTCAGGCAACAAAACCTTGCTCTCCACCCCCAGTTCTTCAGCGGCCCTGGCAAAGAAATGCCGCATCAGCTGCGGGATATCCTCGCGGCGCTCGGCCAGCTTGGGAATGTGTATGCGGATGACGTTGAGACGGTGAAACAGGTCCTCGCGAAAGCTGTGCGCTGCCACCAATTGCTCCAGGTCCTGGTGCGTGGCGGCGATGATACGGACATCCACCTGGATGGGCGTGTGCCCGCCAACCCGGTAGAACTCGCCGTCAGCCAGTACCCGCAACAGGCGGGTCTGGGTTTCCGCCGGCATGTCGCCGATTTCGTCCAGGAACAGGGTGCCGCCGTCGGCCTGTTCGAAGCGGCCCCGGCGCATGCTGTTGGCGCCGGTAAACGCCCCCTTTTCATGACCGAATAACTCGGACTCCATCAGTTCGCGCGGTATTGCCGCCATATTCAGTGCAATAAATGGCTCGTTGGCACGGGGGCTGTGGCGGTGCAGGGCCCGGGCCACCAGTTCCTTGCCGGTGCCGGATTCGCCGTTGATCAATACGGTTATGTTGGACTGGGACAGCCTGCCGATCGCGCGGAATACCTCCTGCATGGCCGGCGCCTCGCCGATGATCTCGGTGGGGGCCAGGGCTGTCTCGTCCTCTACTAGCCCGCTGTGTTCGCGGGCCTGGGCCAGGGCGCGCCGGGTCACGGCCACTACCTCGTCGATATCAAAGGGCTTGGGCAGGTATTCGAAGGCGCCGCGCTGGTAGGACTCCACGGCGCTATCCAGGTCTGAATGCGCGGTGGTAATAATCACAGGCAGCGATGGCCGGGTTTGCTGGATGTGGGTCAACAGGCTGAGACCGTCCATGCCCGGCATGCGGATGTCACTGACGATGGCGTCGGGCTGTTTGAATTCGAGCTGCTGCTTGAGTGTTTCGCCGTTATCGAAGCATTCGATATCGATGCCAGCCTGGGTCAGGGCTTTCTCCAGCACCCAGCGAATCGAGCGATCATCATCGACAATCCAGACTTTATCGGTTTTCTGCATGATCTACATCCAGTGGTATATAGAGGCTGAACTCGGTGCAGCCATATTCGCTGCGGTACTCGATCAAGCCCCTGTGTTGATTAATGATGGACTGGGCGATGGCCAGGCCGAGGCCGCTGCCGTCCGGGCTGCCACTGACCATGGGTATAAACAGTGAGTCCTTCAATTCCGGCGAAATTCCCGGTCCGTTGTCGATAATGTCAACGCGACACACCAGGCGGTAATGGCGGGGACCAATGGTGAACTGGCGCTGGACCCTGCTGCGCAAGGTAATCACCGGCTGTTCCTCCTGGTTTGCGCTGGCCTGCACCGCATTGCGCACAATATTAAGTACGGCTTGTATCAGCTGGCTGCGATCAGCCTGCAGCTGCGGCACGCTGGGGTCGTAATCGCGCAGGAATTCGACCTTGCCCGCGGTTTCGGCCAACACCAGGGTATGCACGTGTTCCAGCACCTCGTGGATGTTGATATCGGCCAATTGTGGCTGCCGGTGTGGCCCCAGCATACGGTCCACCAGGTCCCGCAGCCGATCGGACTCTTCGATAATCACCCGGGTGTACTCTTCCAGGGCCGGGTCAGGTAGTTCCCGGGCCAATAACTGGGCGGCCCCGCGTACCCCGCCCAGGGGGTTCTTGATCTCGTGGGCCAGGCCCCGAATCAAGGCCTGGGTGGTTTCCTGCGAAGTGATCATGCCCTCGTCGCGGTTGATGCGAAGGATGCGATCCAATGGGTGAAGCTCGACGATAACGGCCTCGAGTTCACGATTAGTCAGCAACATGGGCGTAATGGTGCAATCCACCACCAGCTGGTTGCCGCTGGGGGTGCTGAGTGATATGCCGTGACTGGTGTAAATGCCACCCGACTCATCCTCTCGCTTGAATCCCTCCAGCAGCTGCGGTTGCGCCGGAAATAGCTCTTCGAGGGTATGGCCGAGACCGCGGGACTCGCTGATCTCTAACATGGCTTCGGCGGCAGGGCTGATAAAGGAAACGCGCAGGTCAGGGTCCAGCACCAGGACTGCGGTGCTGAGATGGTTGAGTAAATGTTTGTGAAAACAGTTTTCAGTCATTGTCCTGCCAGCTGGCGACGCTGTTTGCGGCCACCGCCTCTCAACAAAGCAAAAATAGCGCCAGCCTTGGGCTCGCGGACGCATAATTTCCATGTATTGTATTTAAGGAGCTTCGGGATTAGTTAGCGCTTACACACTTAAACCTTATCCCCTGCCAGGCGGTGATTCAGCAGCGGTACTACCCGGGCGACCCCCCGGCCACAGGTTCAACGCACCAATATGGTGCGCTCAATATGTGGGCTTGTCCAGTGTGGTGCGGCGCTATGCTAGCGAGCGGGAGTGCGGCGCGGCCGATTAGGCCTGTTCTTGTTATTCGAGGAGGGGCGAAACACGTAGACGGTGATGGGCGCGGAGGTGGCCTGTTGTTCGCCTTCGGCATCAATAACGCTGACGGCGATACTGTGCTCACCACGAAATACGTTGGTGAGCGCCCAGCTGCTGCCGCTTTGCGGCTCCTCCCTTGGCTGGCCATCCATGAGCAGCTGCAGCTTATGCCCGGCTTGCAGGGAGGGCGACACGCTGGCGCTAACGGAAAAATTGCCGGGGCCATTGGGAATTATCGTCTGGTCAGCCGGTGCGGTAATTTTTAGCTGGTAGCCGCCGTCATCTGCGTCTGATTGCTGGGGCTTGGGTGGGACGGGAAAGGCGTTAACGGGCGGTGGCGGCGCTGTGTTGGTGGTGTTGATCTCAACTTCCGTGGAGTCCGGCGCTGGCTGGTCCGTGAAGGTGACATTGCCTTCCTCATCGACCTGCTTGAACACCTGGGCTTGCGCGGCCAGGGACAGCGTGAACAGCAATATGAGCAATATGCGAATCGGGGCCACCAGACTCCTCCTGTGAGCCCTTAAAGTAACCGATCCATCCACAAAGCTCAAAAACGAAAAAGCCCGCCAAAAGGCGGGCTTATCCGAAACCGGGGTGGTTTGCCTGGCGTTTAGATTGAGTAGTACATGTCGAACTCGACCGGGTGCGTGGTCATGTCCAGGGTCTCCACTTCCTCGCTCTTCAGCGTGATGTAGCCATCGATCATATCGTCAGTAAACACGCCGCCCGCTGTCAGGAAGCCGCGATCGGCATCCAGTGCCGCCAGCGCCATGGTGAGGCTGGAGGCGACGGTGGGAATGGCCTTGCCTTCTTCCGGTGGCAGGTCGTAAAGGTCCTTGTCAGCGGCGTCGCCGGGGTGGATCTTGTTCTGGATGCCGTCAATACCGGCCATCAGCATCGCTGCAAAACCCAGGTACGGGTTGCTGGTGGGGTCCGGGAAGCGTACTTCGATGCGCTTGCCGCGAGGGCTGGGCTCATAGGGAATACGAATCGAGGCAGACCGGTTGCGAGCAGAGTAAGCCAGCATAACCGGGGCTTCAAAGCCCGGCACCAGCCGCTTGTAGCTGTTGGTGGAGGCGTTGGTAAATGCGTTCAGTGCACGGGCGTGCTTGATGATACCGCCGATGTAGAACAGGGCGGTTTCAGACAGGCCTGCATAGCCGTCGCCGGCGAAGGTATTTTCGCCGTCTTTGGCAATGGACTGGTGCACGTGCATACCGCTGCCGTTGTCACCGACCAGGGGCTTGGGCATGAAGGTTGCCGTCTTGCCATAGGCATGGGCGACGTTGTGCACACAGTACTTGAGGATCTGGGTCTGGTCGGCCTTGGCCACCAGGGTGTTAAAGCGCACACCAATCTCACACTGGCCGGCGGTGCCGACTTCGTGGTGGTGTACTTCAATGTCCAGGCCCATCTGCTCCATGGCGGCGCACATGGCGGCGCGGATGTCGTGCAGCGAATCGACCGGTGGTACCGGGAAGTAGCCGCCTTTAACGCCAGGGCGGTGACCGATGTTGCCGTCCTCGAAGGAGTGGCTGGAGGCCCAGGCAGCTTCTTCAGAATTAACCGAGTAACCGGCACCGGACATGTCCGCGTGCCACTTGACGTCGTCGAACACGAAGAACTCTGGCTCGTTACCGAAAAAGGCAGTGTCGCCAATACCGGTGGACTTCAGGTATTCCTCAGCCCGGTGCGCCACGGAGCGCGGGTCGCGTTCGTAGCCCTGCATGGTGCTGGGCTCGACGATGTCACAACGCACGATAACGGTGGGCTCGTCAGTAAACGGGTCCAGTACCGTGGCGCTGTCATCCGGCATCAGGATCATGTCAGACTCGTTAATACCCTTCCAGCCGGCGATGGAAGATCCGTCAAACATCTTGCCTGCTTCGAAAAAGCCCTCGTCGACTTCGCTCGAGGGAATGGATACGTGTTGTTCCTTGCCACGTGTATCGGTGAAGCGCAGGTCAACCCAGCGGGCTTCGTTCTCTTTTATCAAGTTCAGAGTCTTCTCTGACATTGGTTTTCCTCCATCGGATGGTGATCGTACTGGCTTGACCAGCTTTAAAGAAACCTGACTTACCTGGGTCTGCTTTACGCTGTAGACCCGGGTCTATCTAATAGCATGTTGGATTAGCAAGAGCCGTGCCATGCTTTAGCTACGGCTAAGTGTTTGTAATTACAGCAATAATTACCTGTCGCAGCTGAAGCGCGCTCTGCTCGCGCACCAAAATAGGTCGCGTACGCACTATTATGGTGCGGTTTTGCGGGGTTCGGCCCGGAGTTCCGCAGGCTGGAACCACGCGCGACGTCAGCGGCGACAGTGTTATGGCCGCTGCGCTATGTATTGTCAAGTAATAAGCACCCAACAGACCACAGAAGCCCCTATCGCCGGGCAGCCACTACGGGTATAATCGCGCGCCTTTTTGGCCCCACCCCCGGATGAGTAAAACCGTGATTGAGAATCTTCGCAACATCGCCATTATCGCCCACGTTGACCATGGCAAGACCACCCTGGTCGATTGCCTGCTGCAGCAGTCGGGTACCCTGGATCGGCGCAACCAGGACACCGAGCGCGTGATGGATTCAAACGACCAGGAGCGTGAGCGTGGTATCACCATCCTGGCCAAGAACACGGCGATTCGCTGGAACGACTATCGTATCAACATTGTGGACACCCCCGGACACGCGGATTTTGGCGGTGAAGTTGAGCGCGTACTGTCCATGGTTGACAGTGTATTACTGCTGGTGGACGCGGTGGACGGCCCCATGCCGCAGACCCGCTTCGTCACCCAGAAGGCCTTTGAACGCGGACTCAACCCGATTGTGGTCGTGAACAAGGTGGATCGCCCGGGTGCTCGCCCGGACTGGGTGGTTGACCAGGTGTTCGATCTATTTGATCGCCTCGGCGCGACCGAGCAGCAGCTGGACTTCCCGGTCATTTTCAGCTCGGCTCTGGAAGGCACTTCCGGCCTGGATCACGACGCCATGGGCACGGATATGCAGGCCCTTTTTGAAACTGTGATCGAGCATGTGCCCTGTCCCGAGGTTGATCGTGACGGGCCGCTGCAGTTGCAGATTTCTGCACTGGATTACTCCAGTTACGTCGGCGTTATTGGTGTCGGGCGCATCAGTCGTGGTCAGTTACAGCCCAATACCCAGGTCAGCGTGGTCGATCTTGAAGGTGTTGCGCGCAATGGCCGGATCTTGCAGGTGATGGGCTATATGGGCCTGGAGCGGGTCGATGTGGAGCAAGCCGAGGCCGGGGATATCGTCTGTATCACCGGTATTGATGGGCTGCAGATATCCGACACGCTGTGTGACCCGGTCGCGGTGGAGGCCCTGCCGCCACTGACCGTGGACGAGCCCACGGTCAGCATGACCTTCCAGGTTAACGACTCGCCCTTTGCCGGTAAGGAAGGCAAGTACGTGACCTCGCGCAATATCAAGGAGCGACTGGAGCGCGAGCTGATCCACAATGTGGCCCTGCGCGTGCAGCCCGGTGACAGCCCGGACAAGTTTATCGTGTCCGGTCGCGGCGAATTGCACCTCTCAGTACTGATTGAAAGCATGCGCCGTGAAGGCTACGAGCTGGGCATCTCGCGGGCCGAAGTTATCCAGAAGGAAATTGATGGCGAATTGCAGGAGCCCTACGAGCAGCTGGTGGTGGATTGTGAAGAGCAGCACCAGGGTTCGGTGATGGAGGTGCTGGGCCAGCGCCGCGCGGACCTGAAAAATATGGTGCCGGATGGCAAAGGGCGCGTGCGCCTGGAGTTCATCGTGCCGGCACGTGGGTTGATCGGTTTTCGCTCCCAGTTCCTGACCATGACCTCGGGCAGCGGCATCCTCACCCACGTATTTGACCACTATGGCCCGGTCAACAATGCCGAAACCATACACCGTAGCAATGGTGTGCTGGTATCCCTGGTCGGCGGCAAGACCCTGGCTTACTCACTATTCACCCTGCAGGATCGCGGCCGGCTGTTCATCGATCCCAACCTCGATGTGTACGAGGGCCAGGTCATCGGCCTGCACAGTCGTGGCAACGACCTGACGGTCAATCCCACCAAGGCCAAGCAGCTTACCAACATCCGCGCTGCCGGTACCGATGAGAACCTGGTGATGACACCACCGGTGCGGCACACGCTGGAACAGGCACTGGAATTCATCGAAGACGATGAGCTGGTGGAAGTGACCCCCGCGAGTGTTCGCATCCGCAAAAAGCTGCTCAAGGAACATGAACGGCGCCGCGCTGGTCGCATCTAAGCAACGTCCAGCCAGCGTGACTATACTGTCGTCATGCTAATGCTATATCCGGAGATCAAGCCCTATGCCAGCCACAGGCTGGCAGTGGACGCAGTGCATACGCTTTACGTCGAAGAGAGTGGTGACCCGAATGGTATCCCCGTGCTCTTCGTGCACGGCGGCCCGGGCGGTGGCTGCGATGCCCGCAACCGCTGTTTCTTTGATCCCGAACACTACCGCATCATCCTGTTCGATCAGCGCGGGGCCGGGCTCTCTACCCCGCATGCGGAGCTGCAGGACAATGACACCCAGGCGCTGATCGACGATATGGAGCGGATTCGCCAGTTCCTGGATATCGAGCGCTGGATCCTGTTCGGTGGTTCCTGGGGTTCTACCCTGAGCCTGCTCTATGCCCAGCAGCAGCGAGAGCGGGTCATGGCCATGGTCCTGCGTGGTATTTTCCTGGGCCGCGCCCGGGATATCCAATGGCTCTACCAGGAAGGTGCCAGCCGCTTGTTTCCGGACCATTGGGAGGATTACCTGCGGCCGATTGCTGCCGGGCGTCGACATGAGCTGATAAACGCCTATTACGATGTGCTCACGGGCGACAACGAGCTGGCGCGTATGGCTGCGGCCAAGGCCTGGTCGGGCTGGGAGGCCAATTGCGCGACCCTCAGGCCCAACCTGGAGTTTATCGAACATCTGCTGGATCCCCACGTGGCGCTGGCAATGGCGCGCATCGAGGCGCATTTCTTCGTTAATAATTGCTTCATCGAGGAGAACCAGATCCTCGACCAGGTAGCCGCCCTCGAGGGAATTCCCGGCACTATCGTGCACGGTCGCTACGACGTGGTTTGCCCGCTGGACAATGCTTTCGAGTTGCACCGGCACTGGCCGGACTCGGAGCTACACATTGTGCGCGATGCCGGCCATGTCGCCTCTGAGCCAGGTATCACCGATGCCCTGGTGCGGGCCACACGTCGCATGGCGGATCGATTCAGCGACCGCAAACTCTAGCCGGACGGGACACGAGCTGACGTGAAAGCACTGCTACAGAGGGTGTCCTCCGCCCGGGTCGATGTAGGCGGCGAATGTGTTGGTGCTATCGACACAGGCCTGTTGGTGTTACTGGGCCTGGATCGCGGTGACAGCCTGGCTGTGGGAGAGCGATTGCTGGACAAGCTGCTGGCCTACCGAATATTCCCTGACGCGGAGGGGCGCATGAATCGCAGCGTCGCTGATGTTGCCGGAGGCGTGCTGCTGGTATCCCAATTCACCTTGTCAGCGGATACTGGCAAGGGATTGCGGCCCAGTTTTACCTCTGCCATGGCGCCGGAAGAGGCGGAGCCGCTTTACCTGGCTTTGTTGGAATCCCTGAAGACGCGTCATGACAAGGTGGCCGCAGGTCAGTTTGGGGCCGCTATGCAGGTGTCCCTGGTTAACGACGGCCCGGTTACCTTCTTGCTCGAGGTCGGTCCGGGCTGAGCAACTAGAGAGTCATTTTTATATGCGGAATGCCGTCTTCGTCGTAAACGTCGCTGGCGGTTGTGAAGCCCAGGCTGTGGTAAAACCCCTCCAGGTGGGCCTGGGCGCCGATGCGAATGCCGCTGCCCGGCCAGCGCGACTGGTTGCAGTCGATACCGCGCTGCACCAGCTCCCGGCCCAGCTGTAAGCCGCGTGCACTGGGGCTGACCACGATGCGCCCCAGCGCTGACTCGGTGTAATCGAGCCCGGGAGGCAGGCAGCGCAAATAGGCCAGCAGATCGCCGTCGCGGCTGCAGCAGATATGGATAGATTGCTGGTCGAGGTCGTCCAGGTCCTGGTAGATACAATCCTGTTCGACAATGAACACCGCCTGTCGCAGCTTCAAAATTGCATACAGCTGCACCGCGCCCAGTTCGTCAAAGGCGCAGGTCCGCCATTCCAGCCCGGGGGTGCTCATTCAGTGTGCATGTCCGCCCGGGCCGTGGGCGTGACCGTGGGCGATTTCATCGGCATCGGCGTCGCGCAGACTGACGATGTCGATGACGAAACGCAGCTGCTGTCCCGCCAGCGGGTGATTGCCGTCTATGTCCGCCGCGTGTCGTCCGGCTTTAATCACGGTAACGCTGCGGCGGCCCTGGTCGGTATTGAGTTGTACCGCCATGCCGGGCCGCAACTTGCCCTGGAAAACCAGGTGTTTGATGGGCACTCGTTGTTGCAATTGCGACTGCCGGGGACCATAGGCCTGCTCCGGCGCCAGCTCCACTTCAAAATGCTCGCCGGACTCGCGGCCGGCCATCGCTGCTTCCAGACCGCGAATAATATTGTTGGCGCCGTGCAGGTATACCGTGGGCTCCGCATCCCTGGAGCTTTCCAGCAGCAGCTTGTTCTGGTCAAAAAGATCGTAGTGAAAGGCTACGACAGAATTGTTAGCGACAGGCATGATGGCTTCTATGGTGGGCTGAGAGCCGCATGTTACGTGGATTACAGGCAAAGTGGTAGCAGGCGGAACTTCCCAGTATGATATGCAAATCGGCATTGGCTGCAGGGCTTTTAATGCTACTATTAGCCCTGCGAGACAGAACGGCCGCCAACAGGGCGTCTGCGCTGAACGCCAATAAAAAGTGTAAACAGGTACGCGCCCTCAGGCGCCATAAGGATATCGCCCGATGTTAGCGAACGCTGAACTCGCGCAAGACTTTTTCGTCCTCAACCAGCAGAACAAGGCGCTGGTGTCGGCGCTATTGGAAACGGTTGATATCCCGTCTATTCCGCTCGAGATTGAGGCCACCGATAACGCCTTGCTGCGCGGACTGGAGAACGACAAGATTTACTTTATCGAGGGCGGATCCCTGAGCGCTCGGTACCGCGACCGCACGGTGTTCCTGCTGGATGAGGGTGACCTGCTGCTGCCGGATATAGCCGGCGGTAACGACCATGACATCGCCGTGTCCTATGCCAGTGAGAACGGTGCCAGCCTGGCCGGCTTCCCGGCCCTGGAGTTCATGCGCCGGGTCTTTACCGATCCCAACGCCACCAAGCTGTGGACCCGCCTGTTGATTACCCATGCCGGCTTGCAATTGCGCCTGACGGCCTCGCTGACCGATGATGACACCCACGCCACACCGGGCTTCGAAATCTACAATCCAGGCGACGTGATTATTCGTCAGGGCGATCGGGCAGATTTTGTCTTCAACCTGACCGAGGGTTCGGCCGAGGTCGTCGTCGATGGCGTCACTGTTGGTGGCATCGAAGAGGGCGAGATTTTTGGCGCTATGGCAGTGTTAACCAATGCCGACCGCACCGCCACCGTCATGGCCAAGACCCGCTGCTCCGTGGTCAAGGTACCCAAGGAACAGTTTGCCGACCTGATAAAAAGCAACCCGACCACAATCCACAGCCTGTTAATTGATATGGCAAACTCCATCGTCAATCTCAACGAGCAACTGGTTGGTTTACGCGGCAGTTATGTGAATTAATGCAAAGTTGCCGTTCTTGCACCAGTAGCTGCAAGCTGGTGTCCGCTGCCAGTTTTCACCGCAGTTTTCAATTAGTACCCAGCCAGCCAATGTCCGCCACCGCCATACAGCCGAGTTAACTCATGTCTGACACCGTTGAAATCGATCAGGACGGTATCGAGCAGGTATCGTTAAAGCACTACGCCGAAAAAGCCTACCTCGATTATTCCATGTACGTCATCCTCGACCGGGCCCTGCCCCACCTGGGGGACGGATTGAAACCGGTGCAGCGGCGCATCGTCTATGCCATGAGCGAGTTGGCCCTGAAAGCCAGTGCCAAGTTCAAGAAGTCTGCCCGTACCGTGGGTGATGTCATAGGCAAGTTTCACCCCCACGGCGACAGCGCCGCCTACGAGGCGATGGTGCTGATGGCGCAGAACTTCAGCTACCGTTATCCGCTGGTAGATGGGCAGGGCAACTGGGGTTCGCCGGATGATCCCAAGTCATTCGCTGCCATGCGCTACACTGAGTCGCGCCTGACCCGCTATGCCGATACCCTGCTGGCAGAGCTCGGCCAGGGCACGGTTGACTGGGTGCCCAATTTCGACGGCACGCTCAACGAGCCATCGGTGCTGCCGGCGCAGCTTCCCAATGTGTTGCTCAACGGCACCACGGGCATTGCTGTTGGCATGGCCACTGATATTCCACCGCATAATTTGCGCGAGCTGGTCACCGCCACGGTGCGCATGCTGGAAAAACCCAAATCCACAGTGCGTGAGCTGTGTGAGCACGTCTTGGCACCGGATTATCCTACCGGGGCGGAGATCATTACGCCACGGGAAGACATCATCAGCATGTATGAAAGCGGCCGCGGCGCACTGCGCATGCGCGCGGTATGGGATACAGAGGCTGGTGACATTGTGGTCACGGCGCTGCCCTACCAGGCTTCCGGGTCCAAGGTGCTTGAGCAGATAGCCGCGCAGATGCAGGCCAAGAAACTGCCCATGGTGGCCGACTTGCGTGATGAGTCCGATCACGAAAACCCGACCCGGCTGCTTATCGTGCCGCGCTCAAACCGGGTGGATCGCGATGCCCTGATGAGTCACCTGTTTTCCACCACTGATCTGGAGCGCAGCTACCGGGTCAACATGAATGTCATTGGCATCGATGGAAGACCCGCGGTCAAGAGCCTCGATCGCATGCTCAAGGAGTGGCTGCAGTTTCGTACCACGACCGTGAGGCGGCGGCTTGAGTACCGCCTGGAGCGGGTATTGCAGCGCCTGCATATCCTGGAGGGCTATCTGGTTGCCTTCCTCAATATTGATGAAGTGATCCAGATCATCCGCAGCGAGGACAAGCCCAAGCCGGTGCTGATGAAGCGCTTCAAGTTGAGCGACGACCAGGCCGAGGCGATTCTCGAACTGAAGTTGCGGCACCTGGCGCGACTGGAAGAGATGAAGATCACCGGCGAGCAGGACGAGCTCAGCAGCGAGCGCGACCAGCTGCAAAAGCTGTTGGGTTCGGACGCCCGCCTGAAGACCCTGATTAAGAAAGAGCTGTTGGCCGTGGCGGAGCAGTTCGGCGATGAGCGGCGCTCCCCTCTGGTGGAGCGCGACGAAGCCCGCGCATTCAGCGAGCTGGAGCTGATGACCACCGAGCCAATTACGGTGGTGTTGTCTGAGAAGGGCTGGATTCGCGCTGCCAAGGGCCACGATATCGATCCACTGGCACTCAGCTACAAGTCGGGTGATGGCTACAAGATGGCGGTGGCCGGTCGCACAAATCTACCCACCATTATTCTCGATTCGACGGGAAGGTCCTATACGGTCTCCAGTCATAACCTGCCCAGTGCCCGGGGCCAGGGTGAACCGGTGACCGGCCGTATCAATCCTCCCTCGGGCGCTACCTTTGAAGGCATTATGAGCGGCGAAGATAGCCAGCTCTACCTGCTGGCCTCAGATGCCGGCTATGGCTTCGTCGGCAAACTGGCGGATATGCAGACCAAGAACCGGGCCGGTAAATCCGTGCTCAGTTTGCCCAAGGGTGGCCAGGTGTTGCAGCCGGCGCGCATCGACGCGATTGAGGGCGCCTATGTTGCCGCGGTTAGCAACGAGGGCCGCCTGCTGATTTTCCCGCTCGCAGATTTACCGCAGTTGGCCCGGGGCAAAGGCAACAAGCTGATTTCCATACCCGGTGCGCGGGTGCAGAGTCGTGAAGAATTCGTGATTGCTGTGCAGGTGCTGACGGAGCAGGACTCGCTGGTGGTGCACGCCGGCAAGCAGCACAAAAGCATGAAGTTCTCAGACCTTGAGCACTACCGTGGCGAGCGCGGCAGGCGCGGCAATAAATTGCCCCGCGGTTACCAAAAAGTGGACCGGATGGAAGTTGAGCGGGCCTAGGCACTGATTCCCAGTTCGCGCAGCAGCAGCTGGCGCTGCCGCTCCAGCAGGTCACAATAGGGCTCCTCAAAACCGGCCAGTTCCATCACCCCGCCGCTCCGCTCCTGCAGGCGGCAGCGGTTGCTGATTTCCGCATCGGCAGCGAGCACCTCGGCCAATAAGATGCAGCGTTCACCCGCGTCCACCAATTGACTGAGTTCATCAATGACATGTTGGTTGTACAGTGCCGGGTAGATATCGCCCTGGGCGCCGCGGCTCGATTCGCCAACACCACAACTCATGGCCAGGCCTTGCTTCAGTGAGCCCTGTTGTTCCAGGGCCGTGGTCAGTTGCTGCAGCAACCAGGCCACCGATGTGGCGCGAAACCCGGGGCCGCCAGAGGCGTGGGCACCGCTGAAGCTCAGTAGCACCCCGAACTGGCGCACGACACTCAACTCTCCACCATACAAGGCTGCGGCCGCCGCCAGCAGCTGACGCTGGCGGTCGGTATAGGCCAGCAGCGATTGTTCGTCCAGAGTCTCGACATAGTGGCCGAGGCTGTCCAGGTGGATGTAAAGCAGGGCCGCCTCTTCATAGCTGTGGCCGTCCTGCGAGCCCGCTAGTGGCGCCTGCAGCAACTCCAGTGGCAGCAAGTCGATGGCTTGTTCCAACGCTTCCAGCTCGTCACCGTCCGCGACAGGCGCCTGTGGGTGATCACTCAACTGGAGCTTGTCCTGTAGCGCCTGCAGGCGTTGTGCCAACTGCTGGCCCCACTTGGCAGCGACTACCGTCACAAACAGGCTCAGAAGAAGTCCAAGGAAGAGCAGCGCTAGCGCCATCCGTTGCTGTTCCAGCAGGGCCGGCTCCGGTGCGACCTGCAGCTCCAGCTGCCCGGCCTGGTTGCCACCGATATTGATTGCGGCAGTAAAATGGCGACCGTCTGGCTGCGCTTGCTGGCCCGAACTCGATAGCAGTCGCTGCTCCAGGTCAGTCACGACCAGCGTCCGCAGCTGGTGGCGTTGGCGCAGGTCTTCGAGGGTGACCTCGAGCCGGATAAGATCGCCATTGGCGATAACCGGGGCGATCTCGCGCGCCAAGCGGGTCGCCAGAGCCTGGCCGTGAGCCAGCGATTGTTGCTCCAGAATATAGCGACTGGACAGGCTGCCGGTCAGCACCAGCACCAGCGCCACAGCAAGGCAGAGGCCTCCACAAACCAGGGCTATTCGCTGGGAAATCTTGTGCATGCGTGGATCCTGGGTCGTCGTCAGTAGTGTGTGGTTGCCGCCAGCGGTTAGAATAGGCGCTTTTGCACCAGGACTGCGAGCTTGAAAGAGATATTGTTGATTAACATTTCGGGGGAAGACAAGCCCGGCGTTACCGCTTCAGTGACGGAAGTACTGGCGGAGGTCGACGTCAACATACTCGACATCGGCCAGGCGGTAATCCACGACACGCTGTCCCTGGGGGTTTTGGTTGAGCTGCCAGGCCGCTCGCAGGACACCCCGGTGCTCAAGGACATTCTGTTTCGCACTGACGCGCTGGACCTGCAGGTACGCTTCACGCCGATCAGCGAGGAGAGTTATGGCCATTGGGTGGCAGGGCAGGGTCGCCCCCGCTTTATCGTCAGCCTGCTGGCGCGCAAGGTGACCGCTCACCATCTGGCGCGGGTTACCGGCGTTGTATCCTCCCACCAGCTGAACATTGATGGCATCCAGCGCTTGTCGGGGCGGGTGCCACTGGGCGACCTGCCCAGCCAGAGCAAGGCCTGCGTGGAATTTTCGGTGCGCGGGGAACTTGCAAACCAGGCGGACTTTCGCAGCAAGCTGCTGGAACTGGCCAGTGAAATGGATGTGGATATAGCCTTCCAGGAAGACAATATGTTTCGTCGCAACCGGCGCCTGGTGGCCTTTGACATGGATTCGACCCTGATTGATGCGGAGGTGATCGATGAATTGGCCCACCGCGCAGGCGTTGGCGAGGAGGTGTCGGCAATCACCGAGCAGGCCATGCGCGGTGAGATCGAATTCAGTGAGAGCTTTCGGCGCCGGGTGGCACTGCTGAAAGGGCTCGATGAATCGGTGTTGGGCGAAGTCGCGCAGGAGCTGCAGTTGAGCGAGGGCGCGGAACGCCTGGTGAGCACCTTGCGTTCACTGGGCTACAAGACCGCCATTTTGTCCGGTGGTTTTAGCTACTTTGGTCAGTATCTGCAGCAGCGGCTGGGCATTGATTATGTCTATGCCAATGAGTTGGAAATTGTCGATGGCCGCGTCACCGGTGAGGTAGTTGGTGAGATTGTTGATGGTGAGCGCAAGGCCGCCCTGTTGCGGGAAATAGCCGGGCGCGAGCGCATTGATATGGAGCAGGTTATCAGTGTGGGTGATGGCGCCAATGACCTGCCCATGCTCAGTATTGCCGGGCTGGGGATTGCTTTTCGCGCCAAACCGCTGGTCAAGCAGAGTGCCGAACAGTCGATCTCCACGCTGGGGCTCGATGGCATTCTCTACTTATTAGGTATCAGTGACCGCTACCAGGATGCCCGATAAGCACAGTTCGGTACCGCCGGGTGTTTCAGAGAGATACTCAGGTGCGGTGGCTAGAGGTCGTTCCAGAGTGATTCAAACTGGTTGTTGACCACTTCGTTGCGGTCGCGCGCGGCGACTTCATCGAGCTGCTGGATGTAGCGGAACTCGAACTGGTTGTAAGCGGCCGTTGAAGACACCTTTTTGAACAGCTGAATATAGGACTCTTCGCCGCCCCTGATCAGGGTCACCTTCTGCCGCTCCTTGAAACCAACCCTGGGTGTGATGAGGGTGTTGGGCTGGCCTACCAGCTTGATCTCCGGCAACAGCAAGGCGCGCATGAGGTCGCCTTCTTCGCCTGTCTTGTGCTGTACCCTGGCACCGTAAGGCGTTGCCCTCGGGCTCAGCAGTTCGACACCGAGTAATGTGGTCTGGTCCTTGAGCTGGCTAACCCAGCGAATTACCGCGATGCTCCAGGAGCTGTTGTCGACTTCGCGTATCGCCAGTACATCGCCGGTCTTGATGTGACTGGGGATTTCCGCAGACCACTCCAGGCAGTAACCGCCCGGGCTCACATTGGCCATGCGTACCGGGAATACGGGGTGGCGTTCCTTGCTGGCGGTATTGGCCTCGTGCCCGGCCTCGCGAATGTGGAACTCGATATCTTCCAGGCCGGTCTTTTCGTCGTCCTCGCCCTCACCTTCACCCGGGGAGAAGGCGTTGTCCCACAACTCCTTCTCGCGGGCACTCTCTTCGGCCATGAAGGGGTTCTTTTCCGGACCATCTACCAGCAGGTGGGCTGATTGCGAGGCCACCAGTGCCTCGAAATTGACGCCACCGCTGACGTAGAAATGCGTGTTGCTAAGCCCAACTGATACCCACAAGCGCTCCTGGGTGGGGGCGCGGGCAAAGTTGCGCTTGCTCATGACGCCCCAGGAGGTGATCACATGGTCCAGCACATTGGGCGATACCACCGTGTCCTTGTCGAACACGATAGATTGCTCACCGGTATCCTGCCGCAGCTTTTGCAGGTGCTCGACCAGTTTGTCGGTGTTGATCACCCGACAACTGGGTCCAGGTACTTCACTGTACAAGGAGGTGTAGATCGGTGGGTGATCACTGGCGAAATCGATGAGGAACAGACCGTCGTTCTCATCTGCCGGCACCATCTTGATGTATTTGACCCATTCCCGCAGGCCTTTAAACACACCGGAAAGGTCGCGCTGGCGCAACTGATTGGGCTTACAGCTGCCCATCATCAGCACCCGCAAGTAGGTGTCGGCTATGCTGCCATCGCCGGCGATCTCATCGACCACCAACTGGCTGCTCAATTTTTGCCGTTCGGCCAACAGGAACAACTGGTGCAGCTCGGTCCAGGCGTTGATCTCTACTGGCTGGTACAACTGGTATGACACCAGTAGTTTCATACTGGCGCTGGTGATCGCCCGGTGCAGGGCCTGGCACACCAGCTTGGCCGGATTGGCGCCGGAAATGGACTGGCGTCGCTGTATGGTCTGAATGCCGGCTATGGTGTAGCCAGTGGTGATCAGCTCGTACAGTGTTTGTGCCAGCTTGGCCGCCTTACGCGGTTCGTCCGGCAGCACGATCGGCTGGTTCAGGTAGTATTTGGACAGCGTGGTCAGGGCTGTGTGCAGGGTGGGCCGCAGGGCTTCGAGAATCTCGAAGCGCATATTGGGCTTCATTTCGACCCGGTTGAGGTCGCTGACTGCGCTACGCAATTGCTGGGCAACCTGGGCCGTGTTGGCCATGGTCAGGCTCTCGGCCCAGCTGCGCGCTTGCTCGCCGGTCAGGCCAAACAGGACGAATTCCGACAGATCCTGTCGCGGAATACGCAGTTTGATTGGCTCGTTATTACTCATATTGCAAACTTGGCTTTTTTCATTCTAATTGTGCTCAGGTGCAATAGTACCTAAGTATTTGTTTTGATGGAAATTATTGATTTCCACTCAATAATGCTCCTTCACGCTGCAAACATCGAATCCCCACCCGAACAGGTGCAGCCGATACAGTGAAGCACCAATACCCGGTCCTGTCCAGTTTCAGCCGGCAGCGGGCGGTGCCCAGGTCACAAATTCGCTTATCTGCCATCCCTGCCCGCTTCGCGGTATGATAGCGCCCTTTCACAGAGACCACCCAGATACAGGACAGATAGCGGATATGGCAACCTACTCAACCAACGAATTTCGCGCCGGATTGAAGGTAATGCTGGAAGGAGATCCCTGCAGCATTATCGACAATGAATTTGTAAAGCCGGGCAAGGGCCAGGCCTTCAATCGGGTCAGGCTGCGCAACCTCAAGACCGGGCGGGTCTGGGACCGGACCTTCAAGTCTGGTGAAAACCTGGAGGGGGCCGACGTTATGGACCGGGACATGGAGTACCTCTATAACGACGGCGAATTCTGGCACTTCATGGAGCCGGAAACCTATGAGCAGTACCAGGCCGACGCAAATGCGGTGGGCGATGCAGCCCAGTGGCTGAAGGAGCAGGATCGCTGTGAAGTTACGCTTTATAACGATTCGCCGCTGGCGGTGACGCCGGCTAATTTTGTTGAACTGGAAATCGTGGAAACCGATCCGGGCCTCAAGGGCGATACCGCATCGGGCGGCAACAAGCCGGCCAAACTCAGTACCGGCGCCGTGGTCAAGGTGCCCCTGTTCCTGAGCGAGGGCGAGATCGTACGTATCGACACCCGCACCGGCGAATATCAGGGTCGGGGTAAGTCCTGATTGCCCGGTCCCGCTAGCTGGCGACCACACGCGGGTTGTGACAGCCTGAAAGCCAGGGCGGCGCTGTTGGCACAGCTGCGGCTCTTTTTTCAGCAGCGTTCGGTGTTGGAGGTAGAAACACCGCTGCTGGCTAGCGCTACCGTCACCGACCCCAATATCCAGCCCCTGGCCTGCTCTGATCGCTGGCTGCAGACCTCACCCGAATACGCGATGAAGCGCCTGCTGGCGGCGGACAGCGGGCCGATTTACCAGATCTGCAAGGCCTTCCGTGCCGGCGAGGCCGGTGCATCCCACAATCCTGAGTTTACCCTGCTGGAATGGTATCGACCGGGCTTCGAGCTGGAGCAATTGATCGCGGAGGTCGCCGAACTGGTCGGCCGGGTGCTCGCCCGCGAGGACTACCAGGTGCTGACTTACCGGGAGTTGATGCAGCGTTATCTGCAACTGGACCCTTTCACCGCCGCCACCGGGGAGTTGGAAGCGACGGTGCGTGCGCAGATTGAATATGGCCCGGGCCCGGAAACGCGCGATACCTGGCTGGACCTGATTATGACGCATCTGTTGCAGCCGCAACTGGCCGGTACCGGCCTGCTGTTTGTCCGCGATTACCCCGCTTCACAGGCGGCGCTGGCGCGCCTGCGCCAGGATGGGGAACAGCTGGTAGCAGAGCGATTCGAGCTGTACGTGGACGGTGTCGAGCTGGCCAATGGCTACTATGAGTTGAATGACGCGGCAGAGCAGCGGGCCCGGTTCCTGACGGATAATGAAATCCTTGTCGCACGCGGCGAAGCAGCGCGGCCGCTTGATGAACGGCTGCTGGATGCGCTGGCAAGCGGTCTGCCCGCCTGCTCTGGCGTCGCCCTCGGTGTGGATCGCCTGCTGGCATTGCAGCAGGACTTGCCACGCCTGGCCGATGGGCTCAGCTTCGCCTGGTCCCGCAGTTAGCGCTTACCTGGTCATCCAGCACCGCTTTGCCATAACCATCAATAAACTCGGGTGGCAGGCGCCGTGGCCGGCCACTGTCCAGCGCCACACAGGCAAAGCTCATCCGCGCCCGCAGCAAAGTGCTGGCGTCAGCCGGCCGAACCAGCTGAAAGCGGCGCTGCATGGTCAGCCTGCCATCCCAGGCATCGATCCAGGTTGCCACTTGCAGCTTGTCACCCAGGCGCGAGGCCTGCAGGTAGTCGAACTCGCTATGGGTAATTACCATGGCCCGGTTGAGGCGCTGGTAACTGTCCAGGTCCAGCCCCAGTGCAGTCGAGTGCGCCCAGGCCACCTGTTCACACCAGCTCACATAGACCGCGTTATTGGTGTGGCGGAGCCCGTCAATATGCTCCGGCAGGACCTGCACAGCCAGGGTAAAAGGCTCGGGTAAATCCCATTCCAGCATCAGGCCGAGGCCACTTGCGCCTGTTGCAGTGGTTCTTCCAGGGGCTTCTGCCCGATTTGCCAGTAACCGTAGATGATGGCAATCACCGGGCACAGGTAGTTGAAAAAGGCGAAGGGCAGGTAGGTGAAAGTGGCGATGCCCAGGGTGGCCGACATATAGGCACCACAGGTATTCCAGGGGATCAGCGCCGAGGTCAGCGTGGCGGAATCTTCCAGGGTACGCGACAGGTTCAGTCGTGACAGGCCGCGCTTTTCAAATTCTTCCCGGTACATGCCACCGGGCACGGTGATAGCGATGAACTGATCGGCGGTAACCAGGTTGGTCGCGGCGCAGGTGCCCACGGTGGTGGCGACCAGGGCGCCGTTGCTGTGCACCCGCTGCAGGGCTGCACCTACCAGGAAGCGTAGTATCCCGACTTTCTGCAGGGTGCCACCAAATGCCATGGCGCAGAGAATCAGCGAGACGGTGTTGAGCATGCTGACCATGCCGCCCTTGGACAACAGTTCATCCATGAACGCGTTTGAACTCTCTGAAGTGAAGCCTGCAAACAAGCTGGTCCACACACCCTTGAACAACTGCAGCGCCTGCGGCACATCGTCGCCGCTGCCGGCCAGTCGCAACACCACCTCCTGCTGGAACAGCAGGGCGAAGGTAACCCCGACCAGCGAACTGATCAGGATCGAGGGCAGGGCGGGGGTGCGACGCCAGGCCAGGTACAGCATCAATAGCAAGGGCAGGAACAGGTGCAGTCCGATGTTGAACTGGCCCTGCAGGCTGTCGCGCAGTTCCGCCACCTGGGCAGGCGCCGCCGCCTCACCGCCGCTGAGCAGGGTGTAGATGATCAGGGCAATCGCTATGCTGGGCAGGGTCGTCCACAGCATATGCCTGATATGATCGAAGAGGTCGACGCCGGCGGTCGCCGCCGCCAGGTTGGTGGTGTCCGATAAGGGCGATAATTTGTCGCCAAAGTAAGCCCCGGAAATAATAGCGCCCGCGGTAATCGCCGGCGACAGGTCGAAGCTGCCGGCAATGGCCATCAGGCCAATACCCATGGTCCCGGCTACGGTCCAGGAAGAGCCGACACTGATGGCGATCAGCGCGCAAATCACACAGGTGGCCGCGTAAAAGATCTGCGGCGATAACACCTGCACGCCGTAATACACCAGTGAGGGGATAGTGCCCGCGAGAATCCAGGAGCCGATCAGCATGCCGACCGACAGCAGAATCATCATCGGCAACAAACACATGGCGATACCATCAATCAGGCCTTCTTCAACGTCCCGCCAACTCTGGCCCAGGTGCAGGCCCACCAGGCCGACGGCGCCGGCGCTGAACAGCAGCGCGATCTGGTTGGCGCCGTAGGAAGAGTCTGCGCCAAACAGGTAAACAGAGGTGGCGAGCATGCCAACCAGCAGCAGTACTGGTGCCAGTGCCAGCCCGAGAGTCATGGGTTTTAGGGTTGCGTTCACGGTAGGAGCCAGGCCCTGTATCTGTTGTTGTTTGAGCAGCAGCTTGCCTGAGTTTAGTGCATTGGTACAGCCCCGGGGCTTAGCGTAAACTTTTCGCCACGTCTGTCCCGCTCAAGGTATCCCAGCAATATGTTTACGCCAAAACTGCGATTTTTCATCCCCTTGCTGCTGTCAGGGCTCGTCGCCTGCAGCGGCACTTCCGCCACCGATAAATCTGATGCCCCGTCATTGGCGGACAAAAACGACAGTGGCCTGCGCATGCAGGCTGTCTCAACGGACCTGGACCGGCCCTGGGGTATGGACTTCCTCAGTGCGCAGCATGTGCTGGTAGCGGAGAAGGGCGGCAGCTTGTTACAGCTGGAACTGGGCAGCGGCCAGGCCCAGGCGATTGCCGGGATACCGGACAGTGTGGTGGCGGGCCAGGGCGGCTTAATGGATGTACTGGTGCAGCGGCAGGGCGACCAGGTATGGGTTTACCTGAGCTACGCGGTCGCCGGTGAGGGCGGCTACAGCACCCGTATTGCTCGCGGCCGCTTGCAGGGTGCTCAGCTTGAAGATGTGCAGCTGCTGTTTACCGCGCAGCCCTTCTATGGCACCCGGCGTCACTTTGGCAGCCGCTTGTTGATCGTTGATGATTACCTGTATGCCAGCGTTGGCGACCGCGCCCAGCGCGAGCAAGCCCAGAACCTGCAAACCCATAATGGCACGGTGATCCGCCTGCACACCGATGGTCGCGTCCCCACCGATAATCCTTTTTCCGGGCGAGCTGATGCCCTGCCGGAGATCTGGACTTATGGTCATCGCAACCCCCAGGGTATGGCGCGTCACCCCGACGGTTCAATTTGGGTAAGCGAGCACGGTCCCCAGGGCGGCGATGAAATTAACCGCCTGGTCGCCGGCGCCAACTACGGTTGGCCGGTCATCACCTATGGCGAGGAATATGGCGGCGGCAAGATTGGGGTGGGGACTGAAAAAGCCGGCATGGAGCAGCCGCTGAAATATTACCTGCCCTCCATTGCCACGACCGGCATCGACTTTTACCAGGGTGATCGCTACCCCGGCTGGGACGATTCACTGCTGGTAGCGGCGCTGCGCGCTACGCACCTGAACCGGGTGCAGCTGGATGGCAGCGGACTGGGTCAGGAGTACCGCTACTTTGAGGACAGCAAGCTGCGTTTCCGCGATGTGCAACTGGGACCCGATGGCTATGTTTATGTGCTGACCGACAGCGGTGGGTTCTATCGAGTGATGCCCACTGCCGCTGGTGGCGGCTGAGCCTGGCCATGCAGCGGGACCGGCGCGCGCTGCTGCTGGGGCTGAGCGCAGTTTTCCTGTGGTCGACGGTGGCGACCGCCTTCAAGATCGCGCTGCGCCATCTCGATGTCTACCAGCTGCTGCTATATGCCAGCCTGAGCTCTGCCGGCGTGCTGTGTGCGGTGGTGGCCTACCGGGGCCAATTGCCACTGTTGGGTGCTTACCTGCGCGAGCATCCGCGCTACTACCTGGGCATTGCCGCGCTCAATCCCTGCCTGTTTTACCTGGTGTTGTTCACGGCCTATGAGCTGTTGCCGGCGCAGCAGGCCCAGGCTATCAATTTCACCTGGGCGATCACCCTGGCGCTGATGGCGATTCCTCTATTGGGACAAAAGATGCACGGCCGCGATATTGTGGCGGCTGTGGCTGGCTATGGCGGTGTGTTGATCATCGCCACCCGCGGCGATGTACTGGGCCTGCGCTTCGACAGTGTTACAGGTGTCGCGCTGGCTCTGGGCAGTACCGTGCTGTGGTCTTACTACTGGATTGTCAGCACCCGCAATCAGCGCGATGCTGCCGTCAGCCTGTGCCTGAACTTTATCCTGGCGGTACCGATGTGCCTGCTGCTATGTGCCTGGTTTTCCTCGCTGGAGCTGCCGCACTGGCGCGGCCTGGCGGCGGCAGCCTACGCCGGGCTGTTCGAAATGGGTGTGACCTTCCTGCTCTGGTCGGCGGCACTCAAGTCAGCGACCCGGGTGGTGCGGGTTGGTAATTTGATCTTTCTGTCACCCTTTATCTCACTGATCTTTATCCAGACGATACTCGGTGAGGATGTGCAGCCGGCGACTTTGTTTGGCCTGTGTCTGATTGTGCCCGCGGCACTGTTTCAACAGATGCAGGCACCGCAGCGGGCTGCTTGATGATGCCGCTCAGCGAGGTCGAACTTGATCCACTGTATTACCTGCATAATTTCGAACAGCTGTGCGCCACGGTATACCGTCAATACCAGGACCTGTTGCAGCCGGCCGAGCTGGAGTTTTACCGCCGCTTTGAAGTAGCCGAGCAGTCAGCTCGCGGCCTGTTCGTGCGGCTGGTGTCCCGCCGTGGCGAATTGTTTCGGCGCGAGCAACTGGATTATCCCGAACTCGGCGTGCTGGATGACGCCATCGACGCCGGCGCAGCCGCCGCCTTGCTGGCGACCGAGGAGAACCCCGACCCGGAAGCATTGCTCACCTTGTTGCGCAAGGATGAATTGCTGGCACTGTTCGGCGAACGCACGCCGATACGGGCCAGTATGCGTAAAGCGGAGCTGGTGGCTTGCTTGCAGGAGTCGCTGGATGCCGATGAGCTGCTGGCTATCTGGCGGGCCGCACGCGAAACCGGTGCGGGCCTGCTCAGGGTGGAGCATGGCCCGGTAATCGAACTACTGCAGTTATTATTCTTCGGTAATCGTCGGCAAAGCCTGACCGAGTTTGTGCTCAGTGACCTGGGTATTGCCCGCCACGTGGCTTACTCGCTGGATCGGCAGGAGCGGCTGTTCGATTGTCGTGAGCAAATTGATGAGTACCTGCTGTTGGGGGCGCTGGGGGATAAATTCTACGAAGCCGTTGAAGAAGACGACAGCTCTGCGGTGTCGGCACTGGTAGAGCCCTTGCTGGCGCCGGGTTGCGCGCCGCTGCTGGAGCGGCGTCGTGATCGGCTGCGCAACCGCGTGGCCCGGCAACTGGAACGCTATAGCGAGTTGCCGCCGGCGCTAGCCCTGTACGCCTGCAGCCAGCGCCACCCGGCCCGTGAGCGGCGGGTGAGGATACACACGGCCCTGCAGGATTTCCAGACGGCCCTGGATCTGTGCGAGGAAATAAAAGCTGCACCCTGGTGTGAGGCAGAGATTGATTTTGTGCGGCGCCAGCTGCCTGCACTGCACAAGAAACTGGGGCAGGAGTACCCGGCCCTGGCCCGTGACAGCTTTGCCGAGGAGCGTCTGCAACTGCCCGCCGCTGCTTCAGTCGAGCGGCTGGTGGCGGAGCATTATGCTGAGCGCTGGCAGCAGGTCCACTTTGTGGAGAACGTGGTCATCAATGGCAGTTTCGGACTGGCCCTGTGGGAGCAGATATTTGCGCCTGTGCCCGGTGCGTTCGTTAATCCCTTCCAGTCAGCGCCACTGGATATGTACACGGGCGAGTTCTACACGGCCCGGCGCGATGCCATCGAGCAACGCCTGGCAGAGTTGGCACAGTCCGACCTCAGGGCGCAGTTGCTGGCGGCATACGATCACTGCGAGGGGCTTGCCAGCCACTGGGTGAACTGGCGCTATTTGTCGCGGGAAGTGTTGGCAGCAGCTCTTGAGTGTATTCCCCGTGAACACTGGCTGTTGATCTGGCGGCGTATCCTGTTTGATCCGGAGGCCAATCGCAGTGGCTGCCCGGACCTGTTGGCGCTGGACCCGGAGCGCGGTTATTGCCTGATTGAAGTCAAGGGCCCCGGCGACCAGTTGCAGCTAAACCAGCGCCGCTGGCTGCGGTTTTTCCAGGACAATGAGATACCGGCCCAGGTGGCCTGGGTGAAGTGGACAGATGCCTGAATATACCCTGGCGGTTCGACATCTGGCCGAGTTCTGCCATCGCAGCGGCGATATTGATTATCGCTTCACACCCTCACCCACCGGGGAGCAGGGGGTTGCGGGGCATCAACAGGTTTACCAGCGCCGGGGTGCGGGGTATCAGGCCGAGTTTGCGCTGGAAACGCTATTCTCGGCCGAGGACTGGCAGTTGCGCATACGTGGCCGCGCCGATGGTTATGATGCGGACGCCGGGCTTATTGAGGAGATCAAGACCTGCCGCGTGGAGCGCGCCTCGATTCCCCCGGCGATAGAGCAACTGCATTGGGCGCAAGCGAAAATATACGCGGCCTTACTGTGTCGCCAGCAAGATGAGCTTGCGCAGGTCCAGGTCCAGCTCACCTACTTCAACATTGACAGTGCCGAGGAATGGCCGCAGCGGGAAACCCTCGGCCGCGAGCAGCTACTTGCCTTTCTCGAAGATTCGGTGCGGCACTATATGGACTGGATGCAGTTGCAGCATGCCTGGCGACTGCAGCGTGATGCCAGTATTACTGCGCTGTCGTTTCCCCACGAGGAATACCGCCCGGGACAGAGGCAGATGGCGGAGACCGTGTACAAATGTATCGCCCAGTCCGGCCAGTTGCTGTTGCAAGCGCCCACTGGCATTGGCAAGACTGCGGCGGTGCTGTTCCCGGCCCTGAAGGCACTGGCGGCGGATAAGCACCAGCGCATTGCCTTTGTTACCGCCCGTACTGTCGGCAGGCGCGCCGCCGAGGAAAGCCTGGCGGAGATGGCAGGGCAGGGTCTGTTACTGCGTCGGCTCACTGTCACTGCTCGCGAGAGGATTTGTTTTTCTCCGGGGAAGGCCTGCCATGGTGATGACTGCCCCTATGCCAGCGGCTATTACGACCGTTTGCCCCAGGCCCTCGCAGCCGCTATGCAGGAGACCCGGCTGGATCGTGAACAGATTGAGGCACTGGCGCAGCGCTTCACGGTTTGCCCCTACCAGCTGGGTATTGACCTGCTGCCCTGGGTGGACCTCTGCATCGCTGATATCCACTACCTGTACAGTTTTAACGCTATGATCAGCAGCCTCTTTGCTGAGCGTCAGCTGCGCTGGACGACCTTGCTGGATGAGGCACATAACCTGCCGCAACGGGCCCGGGACATGTTCAGTGCGACGCTGGCCAAGCGCGAGCTGATGGCCGCAAAAAAGCAAGCTGGCGGCAAGGTGAAGTCAGCGTTGGAGCGTCTGAATCGGGAGCTTTTGCAACTGGATAAAGAAACCTGGCAGGACTCCGACTTTGATAGCCGGGCGACGCCGCCGGAATCACTGCTGGTATCACTGCAGCGGCTGGTCGCGGCGGTGGTGGCGCAGCAGGCGGAAAACCCCTTGTTGTTGCAACAGCAGCCGGCGCTGCTGGATTTTTACTTTGAGTTGCTGCAGTTCCAGCGTGTGCTGGAGGTCTACGACGAGGACTATCGTTTTGAAATGACTCGCAGCCGCAAGCAGCAGAGTCTGGTGATACGGCTACGCTGCCTGGATGCCTCGCGCCTGTTGTCAGAGCGACAGCTGCGGCCCGTGGCTGTGGTTGCATTCTCGGCCACGGTGTCGCCGCCGCAGTGGGTGTTGCAGGAGCTGGGTTTCGCCGGGCCAGCGGTTTTCCAGGAGCTGCCCTCGCCGTTTTCGCCCGGGCAATACAAGATCCAGCGCAATACCCGGCTGGACACCCGTTTCCGTGCCCGCGCGGCGACTTTGCCAGCACTGGCCGCATCCATCAGTGAATGGCTGCGCCAGACTCCCGGCAATTGCATTGTCTACTTCAGCGCTTACCAGTATATGAGCGATGCCCTGGAGCTGCTGCGTGATGCAGTGACTGAACGCCATCTCTGCGTGCAACAGCGCAACTGGGATGAGTCCTCCCGCGATGACCTACTGGAAACCTTGCGTAGCCGCCAGGATGTGGCGGCCTTTTGTATCCTGGGCGGGGTATTTGGTGAAGGCATTGATCTGCCCGGAGAGGCCTTGCGCAGCGTGGTAGTCGTCGGTGTCGGCTTGCCTCAGTTCAATCGGGAGCGTGAGAGCCTGCGCGATTACTACCAGCAGAAATCCGGTCTCGGCTATGAATATGCCTATGTTTACCCGGGGATGCAGCGGGTCAGCCAGGCCCTGGGGCGGGTGATACGGCGTGAGTCGGACCAGGGAAGTGCGCTGCTGATTGACCCGCGTTATGCGGATGCGGAGTACAGTCGCTTGCTGCCACCCTGGTGGGAATATTCAGAGGCTCCCTGGCCCTCGTCCCTATAGTTGTAAAGAATTTCGACTTGCTGGGATTTACCGCTGTCGCTCTTCAGGTTACTGAGGCCTTTGAAGCGGCGCAGGCGCTGATCATCGCGGTCATAGGTGAGTTCTATGGGCTCGATCAACGCCGCCAGCAACCATGAATCCAGCCGCACTTGCAGGCACAGCTCGGTCGCCCGGCATCTCTGCTCCCGGTCCTCGCTGGCGCGCATGGTGATTGGTTTGTCGCGATCCAGTAGCAGGAAGGGAAATTTGACGGCTTTACCACCTTCGAGGGAATCCCAGCGCAGGCGCACGAAGTTGTCGAAGCCGGCATCGAAGACCAGGTCCGGGTCCTGGGGCGGGGATATCCTGAGTTCCCGCTCGTTGCGCAGGTCCTTGAATACCAGCTGCGGCGCCTGCAGGCTGTTCTGGTAATTGATCTGTTTGCTGGCGATCAGGCTCTCATCCGGGCGCAAATAGAGGACGCTGCAGTTGAGAGCGTCCTGGTCACAGTAGTAGTGCTCCAGGTAGAGCAGGGAACCGGTGTCCGGGTCACTCGCTGCGCCCACAATATCTGGCGCTTCACTAGCCCACGCCGGCAGCGTCATGAGGGCGGCAATGAGCATGCCAGGCCAGCTTGTCTTTTTCTCAGGCATAACTGGGCGCATTCTCTTTGTCCGCAAAGGCCAGCCGGGCGCCCAGCGCCAGGGCCGGGAACAGGATTGCCCAGAGCCCGGCAATGAAGATCGGGCCATAGACCGGGTCGGAGAAATCTACCGCGGACATGCCTGTGCCGGCGTAATAGCTGGCGGCGCCGCCGACGGCACCGAGAACGGCGGCCAGCACCAGCCTGTGCTGTAAGCCGCCAAAGGCATGGGCCAGTGTCGTTGCCAACACCGGCCACAGGCAGCTAAGCCAGACCGGTGCGGGTGCGGCAACACCGCTGACGGTGAACACCTGGACGAAGAATAGTAAATGGTCGCAGAGCACACCGAACACGGTCACCGCGGCGATGAACATCAGTTCTCGCTGGCCCCGCCCGATCCACAGCATGTGCAGTAACAGGTGAGCGGCGACCACGGTGCCGGCGATCAGCGCCGACTGACTGTAGACGATGGCCAGCCAGCTGATGTTAAACAGCAGGCCGTTGCCGGCTTTTTGTAGCAGGCTGTCCTCAGCCAAAACGATAACCCGGCTTGGCAAAGGTGAGCTGTACGGTGCCGATCACGCGTTCGCGGAAACCACCCTCGCAGTAGCAGAGATAGAATTCCCACATGCGCTCGAAGGTCTGGTCGAAACCCTGGCGACGCACTTCTTCAATGTGCTCGAAAAACCGCTCGCGCCAGTGAGCCAGGGTGTTGGCGTAGTCATCGGTGATATCGCGCAGGTGAATCATCTGCATGTCGGTGTCCTGGCGCAGATGCTTGCTGATGACCTCGATCGAGGGCAGGCAGCCACCCGGGAAAATGTAGCGCTTGATGAAGTCCACTGAATCCCTGGCAGCCTGGTAGCGTTGGTCGGGCATGGTGATGGCCTGAATGACCATCAGGCCCTGGTCTTTGAGCAGTGAACTGCACTTGGCGAAATAGTTCTGGTAGAACCGGTGTCCCACCGCCTCGATCATCTCCACCGAGACCAGCTTGTCGTAGCTGCCCTCAAGGTTTCGATAGTCCTCGCATAGCAGCGTAATCTGGTCTTCGAGGCCGGCCTGGCGTACTTTCTCGCAGGCGTACTGGTACTGTTCCCTGGAAATGGTGGTGGTCGTCACCTGGCAGCCATAGTTGCGGGCGGCGTGAATGGCCATGCCACCCCAGCCGGTGCCAATTTCCAACAGGTGATCCCCAGGCTTGAGGTCCAGCTGCTGGCAGAGCAGGTCAAGTTTGTGCTCAGCCGCAACCTCGAGGCTGGCTTCCGGCTGTGGGAATACCGCAGCGGAATACATCATGCTTTGATCCAGGAACAACTCGAAGAAGTCATTGCCCAGGTCGTAGTGGGCAGAGATATTGCGCTTTGATCCACGCAGGGTGTTGTTGTTCAAGGTGTGGGCAATGGCATGGCCCAGCTTGCGCAGCCATGACTGTTTGGCATCCATCGACTCCAGTAATGCCATGTTGGCGGTGAACAGGCGGATCACCTGCACCAGGTCTGTCGCCGACCATTCGCCTTGCATGTAGGACTCGCCGGCACCCAGGGCGCCGCCCAGCAGCATTTGCTTATAGAGCAGCTCACTGTGAACACGGATCTCCGCATGCGGCTCAGCCGGGTTGTCGGCACAGCCGAAGTGCAGGGTCTCTCCGCCATCGTGCAGGGTGAGAGAGCCGATTTTTATCGACTGCAATAATTGGTGTATGGCCCGCCTGGCCATGTTGTTGCCCAGTCCAGTACTGCGCAGCTGCGGCAGGCGGATAGCGCGGACGCTGACATCATTCATTGGTAATACTCGCTGTTCTTGATGGGTGAGAATAAAAAGGCAGGCCCTTGAGCCAGAGTCGCATTGCCTGCCAGTAAATGGCAGCAACTACCTTCGCCGTCATCATTGGGTAGCGCCACAGGAAACGGTTGAGGCTGGTGTTGTTGAGCTCGTGCCGCTGCATGGACAGGGTGGCGTCGAACACCTTCTCGCCGGCACTGGAGTTCGCCATGTGCAGGCAAAGCTTCTCGCCGGGCTCGTTGCTGTGCCAGTGGTATTCCATATCCATGGGATTGAAAGGTGATACATGAAATTCCTTGGCAAAGCGGGTTTTCAGCCAGCCGCCAGCTTTGGGGGCGGACAGCACGTAACTGTGGCGCTCATCCCAGGGCGTATTGTTGACCTCGGCAACCAGGTATTCGAGCTGCGAGCCGTCTTCGCTGTAGCAGTAGTAACAGCTGATCGGGTTGATGATGAAGCCGAAATAGCGCAGGTTCGCCAACAGGTAAATCGGGCCCTGTGGGCGATGACCGGTCTCTTCAAACACTCGCTCGCGCACTGCACTGTCCAGGGGAAGCGCGGGGTCGCCGAGGAAGTCACTGCGACGAAACCAGGCCAGCGCCGGCCTGCGGGCGGACCAGAACAGGTTTTTGTCGAATAGCTGTGGCAGCTCATCCAGGCGCAGGTAGGCCATGAACACGCGGTACTGAAATTGATGCTGCTTGGGCGTCTTGCGCCGGTGCCGCACCCAGCCTTCATAGATGGCACTGCTCACGCGGCGCTTTCCAATTGGCGCGCAGGCAGGGCCTTGATTGAATCTGCCACTCGTTCGGCGCTGCGCACACCATCTTCATGGAAGCCGTTGTGCCAGTAAGCGCCGCAGTACCAGGTTTGTTCGCCGTTGATTTCCTGCCAGCGCTGCTGCGCCTTGATTCCGTCCAGGGAAAATACGGGATGGGCATAGTTAAAGCGGCCCAGAATTTTGTGCGGGTTGATGGCGTCGTTGTGGTTGAGGGTGACACAGAAAGTTTCCGGTGCTTCCAGACCCTGCAGGATGTTCATGTTGTAGGTCAGGACGGCACGCTGGCCCTCGGCCGTGAGCAGGTAGTTCCAGGCCGACCAGGTTTTCTCATTGCGGGGCAGCATCTTGCGATCGGTATGCAGAACCACATCATTGTCCTGGTAGCGCATAGCGCCCAGTACTTCGCGTTCGCTGTCAGAAGGGTCCTGCAGCAGCGCCAGCGCCTGGTCGCTGTGACAGGCCATTACCACCTGATCGAAGCGCGCACTGCTGCCATCTGCGAAGCCGAGGCTGACGCCCTCGGCTTGACGGGATATGCCGCGCACGGCCTTGTTGCAATGGATATTGTCGCGGAAGCCGTTGGTCAGCGGCTCAAGATACTGCCGGGAGCCACCCTCTATGACGCGCCACTGGGGCCGGTTCTTGACGTTGAGCAGGCCGTGGTTGCGGAAAAAGCGAATGAAAAACTGCAGGGGGAAGTCCTGCATGACATCGGTGTCGGCGGACCAGATCGCCGAACCCATGGGTACCAGGTATTGATTGATGAAGCTCTCGCCGTAGCCATTGCTACGCAGGTATTCGCCCAGGGTTATATCGGCGCTGATGCGGCCGGCGTCGAGATCGGCAACCGAGTCCTTATTGAAGCGCAGGATATCCCTGAGCATTCCCCAGAAGCGGGGCGATACCAGGTTCATGCGCTGGGCGAACAGGGTATCGAGATTGGAGCCGGCATATTCCAGCCCGGACAGCTGGTCACTGACACTGAAGCCCATATTGGTCGCTTTGCTCGAGACGCCCAGTTTATCCATCAGGGCAATAAACCTGGGATAGGTCCAGTCATTGTAGACAATGAAACCGGTATCAATGGCGTAGCTGCGCCCACCCAGGCTGACGTCCATGGTGGCGGTGTGGCCACCAATGCGCGGGCTGGCTTCAAAAACATGTACATCGTGAGACTGGTGCAGGTAGTGCGCACAGGCCAGGCCCGATATGCCGGAGCCGATGATTGCTATTTTCATGGCGGATAATCCCTGGTCTTTTCCTGTTTCTATGCCGTTTTTACGACGTTGGCGAGGTAGCGGATCAATATGCGCCTGGTCTAAACTCCGGGCAGGACGATCCCAGGATGCAAAATCCCTCACCCGGTGATCCGCAGGGCGGATGCTGACGTAATAACAGATGTAAGGAGACATTCGCGATGAGCGATAAGCCGCCGGAGGACGACACGGACATGCAAGCCCAGATCAAACTGGATAAGGATGGCAAGCGGGACGACGAGTGGAGTCAGTGCCTGCAGGTGATTGCGGAAAAGCAGGATCGTGCGACATTTGCGCGCCTGTTCAAGCATTTTGCCCCCCTGATCAAGGCTTTTGCACTGTCCGGTTCACCGCTGGCAGCGTCACATGCGGATGAGTTGGTGCAGGAGGTAATGTTAAAGGTGTGGCAAAAGGCCGGGGGCTACAACCCCAGGAAAGCTGCAGCCAGCACCTGGATTTACACCATCGCGCGTAACTGCAGAACCGATATGTATCGCCGTTTGCAGAAGTTCGACACACCGCTGGCGGCAGAAGACATCTGGGTAGACCAGGAGGTGGAAGAGCCATTCGTGGCAGTGCAGCAGCGGCGCAACGCTCTTGTCGTCAAGGAAATGCTGGCCCAGTTGCCGCAGGAACAGGCGCAGATACTGGCCAAGGTCTACATGGAAGGTAAATCACATTCAGAGGTGGCGGAAGATTTACAACTGCCGCTTGGAACGGTCAAGTCGCGAGTGCGATTGGCCATGCAGAAACTACAAATATTGGCAGAACGATGAAAACAACCGTTAATCACCACCCCGACACACGCTTGCTGAATGAATTTGCCGCCGGCAGCTTGCCGCTGGCGCAATCGGCTTGCGTATCCGTGCACATGCATTTTTGTGAGCACTGCCAGCGCCAGTTACAACAATTGCAGCAGGTAGGTGCCGAATTATTCGATACCCAGGCGCCTGTAGATGTGGATGACGGGATGCTGGACAATCTCCTGGCCCAGCTCGACCAGGAGCCGCCGCTTAGCTATAGCGCCCAGGCGTCTGCCGCACCGACCGATGATGGCCCGGTGTTGGTCAAGCGCCTGATGCATGGTGACTACGAGGACCTGGAGTGGAAGCGCGTCAACTCTGCCCTGCAGATTTCCAAATTGCGCACCGGCGACCCGGATAACGAGTTTGCCTTGTATCATATCAAGGCCGGGCGCAGCATTCCCAAGCACACGCATCGTGGAACCGAGTTAACACTGGTGCTGGAAGGCAGTTTTTCCGATGAGGAAGGTGTTTACCAGCAAGGTGACTTCCTGATGCGCGATGCGGAAGATGTGCACACGCCGACCGCAGCACGGACCTCGGATTGTATTTGCATTGGCGTACTGGACGCGCCAATTCGCTTTACCCCATGGAACTACCGGGTTCTGAACCCCTTCCTGCGCCTGCAGGCGCACTAGCGTTTTTTTGTCCTGGGGTCGTTGTGGCCCCAGCTTCTGCCCATCTCGTAGTAAAGAAATGAGGCGGTCCAGGCGATCTGGACCAGCCCGGTCACTGCTTCGGTGCCGACCATGAAGCGAACCCAGCCAACTGGCACCATATCGCCAAAACCCAGCGTTGAATAAGTCACGAATGACAGGTAAACGCAGTCCCAGAAGTTCTCCACGGGTGCCTCCCCGCTGAAGCTGCCTATAGCCGGGTAGTGCAGGGCGTAGTAGTAACCGCCTGCAAAGATATAAATCTCAATAATATGCGCCGCCATCGCCAGCATCACACCAAAAACCACGGCCTGGCGCGGGCCGATTGCCAGCTCATCGATGAAGCCACCGAGACGGTAGAGCATTTCGTAGTGCACGGTAACGCACAGCGCCAGCAGAGAGAGCGTCAGGAGCAGGGTGATCAGCATTTCGTTTCCGTAGTTGACCCTTTCTGTCATTGTCGCCTAGCGTCAATACAAATGTAAGTAGGGGTCATGGACTGCTGGCGATGGTGGGCTACACTGCAGTGGATATTGGCTCCGGTGATGCCGGACAGGCTTTGTATTCACGAACTGAATTGCAGGTATTTGGCCGCGGCTAAATAAGCTGTGTTACAGTCCGGCGTTGTTTTTTTACTCCTAAAGAAAGGGTACGGGTAACAATATGCGAATAGCGATCCCGAAAGAGACGCATCCCGGGGAGAACCGGGTCCCAATCATTCCAGATGTGGCTAAAAAACTGTGTAAGCTCGGTGCCGAGCTGGTGATCGAGAGCGGCATGGGCCTGGGCTCGGGCTACCAGGACGCCGAGTATACCGAGGTCGGTGCCCAGCTTAGCCATGATCGGACCGCCCTGCTCGGCGGCGCCGACATCGTATTGCGTATTCGCAAACCGGCGCTGGAAGAAGTCAGCCAGCTCAAAACCGGCTGCATCCACATCAGTTACCTGGATCCCTTCAATGAACATGAGCTGGTGCGGGAGTTTCAGACCAGGAGCATCACCGCGATCAGCATGGAAATGATCCCCCGCATCACCCGCAGCCAGAAAATGGATGCCCTCAGTTCCCAGGCCAGCCTGGCCGGCTACGTGATGGTGTTGCTGGCAGCAATGCGTTTGCCATCTATTTTCCCGATGATGATGACGCCGGCGGGCACTTTGAAGCCAGCCCGGGTCTTCATTATTGGCGCTGGTGTTGCAGGCCTGCAGGCGATTGCCACAGCGAAACGCCTCGGCGCCAAGGTCATCGCTTTCGATACCCGTTCGGTGGTAGCAGAGCAGGTGGAATCGCTGGGAGCCAAGTTCCTGGAGATTGACCTGGGAGAGACCGGGCAGACCGCGGATGGCTACGCCCTGGAATTGACCCCGGAGCAGATCGCCCTGCAGCGCCAGGCGCAGAAAGACACGATTGCCGAATCCGACGTGGTGATTACCACCGCCCAGGTGTTTGGCCGCAAGCCGCCGGTACTGGTGACTCGCGACATGATCGAGGGCATGCGACCCGGTTCAGTTATTGTCGACATGGCGGCTGAAACCGGTGGCAACGTGGAAGGCTCCGTGCCCAATGAGACCATCGATATCAATGGTGTGACGCTGATCGGCCAGGGCAACCTGTCGAACGAGGTATGTCGTGACGCCAGCCAGATGTACGCGGCCAACCTGTATAACCTGGTGGAAGATAACTGGGATGAAGAGGCCAACAGCTTCGTGGTCGATTTCGAAGGCGATATATTACCCGGCTGCGTCATCACCCATGGCGGTGCAGTGACCAACGAAACCATTAAGAACATCCTGGAAGGGGGCTCCTGACATGATACCGGCAGAAGTATTTCTGACATTCATCCTCATGTTGTCCATATTCCTGGGCTTCGAATTGATCTCCAAAGTGCCGGCAACGCTGCACACGCCGCTAATGTCGGGCTCCAACGCCATCTCCGGCATTACCCTGGTCGGTGCTGTGAGCCTGGCTGGCACCGGGCAGCAGGACCTGGCCAACTGGCTGGGCGCAGGGGCGGTGGCGCTGGCCTCTATTAACGTGGTGGGCGGTTACCTGGTAACTGATCGCATGCTGGCCATGTTCAAGAAGAAGGAGGGCTGAGCGCATGGATATGCTAATTCAATTTGCCTACGTGGTTTCGGCCGCTCTGTTCATTCTTGGTCTCAAGCAGCTCGGCTCACCGGCAACGGCGCGCCGGGGCAATATGATCTCCTCGGTCGGTATGCTTATCGCCGTGGTGGTGGCATTGCTTGACCAGGGCATTGTTGAGTATCAGTGGATTTTGATCGGCTTTGCTGTCGGCGCCGTGATCGGTGCGGCGGCGGCCCGCCTGGTGGAAATGACCGCCATGCCGGAAATGGTGGCGCTGTTTAACGGCTTCGGCGGTATGGCCAGCCTGCTAGTAGGTTGGGCCGCATTGAACCCAAGCGCCAGCAGCTTCACCCTGATTACCATTGTGCTGTCGATCCTGATTGGTGGCCTTACCTTTACCGGCAGTATGGTCGCCTATGGCAAGCTCAGTGAGAAAATTGGCAGTGGCGCGGTGGTGTTCAAGGGTCAGCAGGTCGTCAACAGCCTGATCGTACTGGGCATACTCTACGGCGCTGCGATGTTTGTGCAGCAGCCGATGAACCCACAGTGGCTGTACCTGGTGATCGGCCTGGCGCTGGTGTTTGGTGTCATGGCTGTTATCCCCATCGGCGGTGCCGACATGCCGGTGGTGATTTCATTGCTGAACAGCTACTCCGGCCTGGCGGCCTGCGCCGCGGGTTTCGCCATCAATAACAATATCCTGATTGTCGCCGGCTCCCTGGTGGGTGCCAGCGGTATTATCCTAACCCGCATCATGTGTAAGGCCATGAACCGTTCGCTGGCCAATGTGTTGTTCTCTGGCTTCGGCTCAGTGAAAGACGACACCACCGAGGTGGAAGGTGAAGTGAAGCCTATTGTGGTGGAAGACGCCTATTACATTCTGGAAGCGGCCAGCATGGTAGCCATTGTTCCCGGTTACGGCATGGCCGTCGCCCAGGCTCAGCACGTGGTCAAGGAGCTACAGGAGCTTTTGGAAAAAAACGGTTGCGAGGTGGTGTACGGTATTCACCCGGTAGCCGGTCGTATGCCCGGCCACATGAATGTGCTGCTGGCGGAAGCCGATGTCTCCTATGACCTGTTGTTGGAGATGGACGAGATCAACCCGCGTATGGAAAACGTCGACGTGGCCATTGTCATTGGTGCCAACGACGTTGTGAATCCGGCAGCCCGGGAGAACGAGGGCAGTCCCATATACGGGATGCCAGTGATCAACGTCGACCAGGCCCGAACCGTGTTCGTGCTCAAGCGATCCATGGCCTCTGGCTTTGCCGGCATTGAAAACCCGCTGTTCTACAAGGACAACACCCGCATGCTGTTTGGCGATGCCAAAGAGTCAATCGGTGGCCTCACGAGAGAATTTGAGTAGCGAATTCTGTGGCATACCTCGGGCCTCAACGGCCCGTGGAATGCCGGGGTCAGGGGTAGCTACGCTTCCGCTGACCCCCTCTGAATGCCAACTCCAATCCCGCTGACCCCCTCTAGATGCCCGCTCCAATCCCGCTGACCCCTTCTAGATGCCAACTCCAATCCCGCTGACCCCTTCTAGATGCCAGCTCTGCTTCCGCTGACCCCCTCTAAATGCCAACGCCAACCCCCTGCCACTGCGGACAACCACAAAGCTTCTCCGAATGTTGTGGTCGCTTTATCGAAGGTGCTGCTGCCGCACAGACAGCGGAGCAGTTAATGCGCTCGCGTTACAGTGCCTTTGTTGAAGAGGATGAAGCCTATTTGTTGGCGAGCTGGCACGCGTCAACCCGACCCTCGCGGGTGCGCTTTAACCCAGACCAACACTGGCTGGGTTTATCAATAAAGTCCACCCAGGCGGGCGGGTCCGGCGATGCTAGCGGTAAGGTGGAGTTCGTGGCTCGCTACAAAATCCACGGCCGTGGCCATCGACTGCATGAGATCAGCCGCTTCGAGCAGCTGGACGGGCGCTGGTATTACCTGGATGGCGAGCACCGCTAGTCGCTTGCCCTCACTCTTCCAGGAGCAGGGTGTCAGCAATTCGCTCGGTCTCGATGGCATCCTCGCAGTAGGGATAGCGCACCCATTCCTTGTTGCTGTACAGCGCGGTCTGGTCACCGTAGTGGTCTGAGTCCGGGTCGCTGGACTGGGAGTGCACCAGGATGGCATCGGCAATTGGGCAATCGCCCTCGTCCCAGGTTACGGCCTGGATGTAGGAGTTACCTGCCCGAATATCAAAGTAACCACCGGCGTCGAGACTGACGGAAATGGCGCCGTATACACCCATATTGGGGTCGCCACCGTGAATGGGAATGTCCTGGTTGTTGCGCGGGTAGAACTGGGTTGCAGACCAGGGCGCATCCAGCACAACACCGGCGGCCTGCAGTGACTGCACAGCATCACTGAGTGACTCTACAACCAGCAGCTGATTGTTCTCGATACTGGTATCGATGCCGCTGGGGGTGTTAAGCGGATCGGCCGGGTCAAAATCGACAAGCCAGAATTCGTCGCTTTCCACCACGTTGGAGAAGTCGTTGCCCAGTACGCTGCGAGTATTGCGCCAGAATTCCGTGAACACCTGGGCGCCGGCGCTGTCGGTATCGACTTCCTGGTCCCAGGAGGCGAGAACGGCACAGGCGCTGCGAGCCCGGTCCATCACTTCAGTGTTTGTCCCCGCCGGCGGCGGGCCGGCACAAATAGACTGTATGTCAGCCAGGTTGATCTCGGCACCGTAGACCCGGTTGCGATACATCAGCTGCTTGATCGAATCCAGGGTAAAGCCCGCTGCCGCATCGAAGCCATCCGTGGCCTGGCGGCGCTCCTCCACCATCAGGTGGCCGATACGGGTGCGCAGGAACTGCTGCTGGTCTTCATGACCCAGCCAGCCGAAGACCACGGGGAAGCCGGTCAGGGGGTTGTTGGCATCGCTCAGCCAGTAGCTGTTATTGCTATTGCCCACGTAATCCCGGGTTTGAATTTTGGGGCGAGCTTCGTAGCCATAGATATTGGTGCCGGCCGGTGTGTCGGGGTCTTCGCCCCAGTTACAGGCGGAGCGGTCGCCATCCAGCGCGATGATGGCGTTATTGGACAGGCTGGTCACCAGTGCCGGGACGCTGCCCGTCATGCAGCTATCGAGTTGCTGCTGGGTCACGTGTGGTATGACGGCCACCTCGCCGTAGAAGGCCTCGCCAAAACGATCGGCGGCCAGGGTATGGAAAACCGGGATACCGATGGATTTCAGGGCCTCGGTAAACTCGGCCATTGACTGGGCTTTGCCCATGGCCAGGTACTGGTCCACAGCGCGGGTGTCGGTAAGCAGGTTAGCGTCACGCAGCGACAGCACGTTACCGGAAAACATCGGCCAGCCATCCAGTAATGGGCTGACAGCTTTCAGGTTTATGATGGGGCCGAAGTGCGAGTTGTAGAAAGTACGGCTGCGGGTTTCCAGGGAATCGTCCGCCAGCCTGACCTCAATGGACACTTCCTTGCTGGTGATCTCTCGCGCCTCACCGTCGAAGAAATACTGGAACCTGTCGTTTGGATCGAGGTCCAGGTCGAACAGGGTAAAGCGCGTGGCGAAAGATACGGTATGGGTCCAGGCCACGGCGTTATTGAAGCCTATGCCCACCCAGGGCAGGCCCTGCAGGGCGGCACCTGCGACGTCATATTCCCCCGGGATGGTCAGGTGCACTTCGTACCAGCGGCCAGCGCCGTTCCAGGGTTGGTGCGGATTGCCGAGCAGGATGCCGCTACCGGTCTGGCTCAGGTCACGACCCACCGCCAGGGCGTTGCTGCCACCGCGCTCGTCAGTCAGCTGGGCGCCGAGGCGGCGGAAACCTGGTTTGAGTTGTTCGGCATCAGGCGCAGCGCTCGCAGCCGGGCCGCTGCTGTCGCCGGAGGCGTCGTAAATACCCTGGCGGATCAAGCCCTGATCGGAGCTGCCACCCAGGCCGATGCGGCCAATCATCATCCACAGATCGGTTTCATCGATGGCATACACCCAGTCTGCGTCGCGACAACCCGCACTTCCCACTGGCAGGTTCTCGACCCCGGTTTCAGCCAGGTAGCGGTTCATGCCGGCGGCAAAGCCGCTGCCCAGTTGGTAGGCCTCGCTCTCGGTATCGCCCAGCAAGCGCTCGCGAAACTCCTGCTTGGTACCGAGGATAGAGCGCAACACGAAGTCAGAAACCACGTCGCCCTCGGTTTCACCCAGTAGCTCGGCCGAGCGGCTGGTGGCGAACACAATCTCACGCATGGCAATACAGAAATTGTCCTGGGCATAGGCGTAGCCATAGCCATAACCCAGGCTGGCCCAATCATCCGCCTTGATATGTGGGATGCCGTATTCCGTGCGGGTAATCTCGGCACTGAGGGTGACTTGCGGCTCTGGCTCAGGCGGCGGGACCGGCGTGAAATTGTCATTGGAGTCAGAGCAGCCCAGGAGGCCTGCCAGCAGCAGTGAACTGAGGTGCTTGAATTGCATGAAGGAGTGGCCCGCTTATTGTTGTTAGCCGCTATTGTGACACCTTTACGCGGGTATACCGGTTTGGTTTTTTATCCCGCAGGCGCATTGTGGGCAGCGGTAGCGGCAGGCAATCTTTATTGTTCTGGGTCAATGCACGACGCTCGGTTAGCATGGACCATAGTAGACGGAATATTGCGGAGTTTAAGCATGGCAGCAGCACAGCCAGAGGCCTATAGCCGAAAAAACTGGGAGACGGTAGCGCGGTCCCTGCGCGGCGACCAGATCAGCAGTCATCCGGTGTTGGCGACCCTGTACGCCGAGCACCGCTACATGGCTACGCTGATCAAGTTACTGGAAGGTCAGCTGGAGTTGCTGGAACAGGGAGAAGCGGTAGACAGCCAGGTACTGTACGAGTCCCTGCATTACCTGACCCATTACCCCGATGCTTTTCACCATCCGCGCGAAGACCTGGTATACCAGCGTGCCGGCGAGTTGGACGGCAAACTGGCTGACAGCGTCGACACGCTGCAGCGCGAACATGACTACCTGGCGGAGGTTGGTACCAAAGCCTTACAAGCCGTGGCTTCCTGGCAGGAGGCAGAGATTGATGCCGCCGACGTGAACGCGCCAATCCAGGAGTACATCGAGTCGATGTACCGGCATATGAATGCCGAGGAAAAGCTGGTGTTCCCGGAAATCGAGCGAGTACTGGGGCCTGATGACTGGCGCGAACTGGAACAGGAAGACCTGCTCACACCAAGCTCAGACCCGGTATTCGGGCCCAAGGTAAGTCGCGAGTACCGTAACCTGGCGCGCAAAGCGCGGCGCGCCCTGCGCCGCGGTGCTGAAGATGCAGCACTGGTTGAATGGATAGGCCTGGAAGCCCTGCTTGAGGGTGTTGAAGTACTCTCTATCGCAGGTGATAACGGCCGTGCTGCCGCCCACGATCATTTTGTGGCCGCCCGGGAGGAGGCCCGTGACTTGATTAGGGACGCCACTGAGGAAGGCAGTATATTGACCCTGCCATTGTTGCCACTGCGCTGCACCCTGGTCGGTGGTGGTCATTACGTGGGATTCCTGCGCGAGCTGGGCTCAATTGCCAAAGAGGTTGGCAGCGACCTTTCCGAGTTACGCAAGGGTGCCCGAGAACGCGTGCAGCTGGCTCTGGATTAGGCGACTTCTTCTTCGTCGCGAAACTGGAGGCTGGCCAGGCGCTGGTAGAGATCACAACTGCCCAGCAGGCTCTGGTGGGTTCCGCTTGCAACCAGGCAGCCGTGGTCCAGTACCGCAATGCGATCGGCGTGCAGTATGGTGCTTAGCCGGTGCGCAATAATCACCGTCGTTCGATTCTCCATCAATTCTTGCAGGGCCAACTGCACCTGGTGCTCGCTTTCCGCATCGAGGGCGCTGGTGGCCTCGTCCAGTAACAGGATGGCCGGGTCCTTGAGGATGGCGCGGGCGATGGCGATACGCTGTTTCTGGCCGCCCGACAGGCGCACTCCTTTCTCGCCCAGGTGGGTCTGGTAAGCCTCGGGCAGGGCGCTGATAAAATCGTGGGCGTGGGCCGCGCTGGCCGCGGCTTCTATCTGCTCCTGGCTGGCGCCGGGATTCCCATAGCCAATATTGTAGGCTACATCGGCCGTAAACATGGCGGGTGCCTGCGGTACCACGGCCATTTGTTGGCGCAATTCGGCGGTCGACAATTGCCGAATATCGGTTTCGCCCAGGTAGATCGCGCCCGATTGCGGATCATAGAAGCGCTGCAATAACTCAAACACAGTGGATTTGCCGGCACCTGAAGGACCCACCAGGGCCAGGCTCTTACCCGGTTCCACGGTCAGGCTGAGCTCATCCAGCGCCTTCTGCTGCGGCCGCGATGGATAACTGAAGCTGACCCGGTCGACTCTTAGTGAAGCCACGCTGCTGACTGTTTTGTTCTTGCCTGGGGCCGGCTCCTCAATCAGGCTGCGTTCCTGCAACAGTTCCATCAGCCTGTCGGTAGCTCCCGCGGCCCGCTGTAGCTCTCCCCACACTTCCGACAGGGTCGCCAGCGCCATGCCGACCATGAAGGCATAGAACATGAAGGCACCCAGTTCACCGCCGCTCATACGTCCACTAATCACGTCGTTACCGCCGGACCAGATCATGCCGGCTAGTCCGCCAAATACCAGCAGGATGACCGCTGCTATCAACAGCGCGCGCTGCCGGATGCGGCGTCGGGCAATCAGGAAGGCGCGTTCGACCTCGGCCGCAAAGGCCTGCTTTTCAAATTCCTCGCGGGTGTAACTCTGCACGGTCTTGATGTGTTGAATCACCTCGCCTGCATAGCTGCCGACGTGGGCGATAGAATCCTGGCTCTGGTTCGACAGGGAGCGCACCCGCTTGCCGTACAGCAGGATGGGGAGCAGTACCAGCGGCACGGCTGATAGCACTATGGCAGTGAGCTTGATATTGGTTACCAGCAGCATGGCCAGTGCGCCAACCAGGGTCAGGGCGGAGCGCAGGGCCATGGACAGGCTGGAGCCGATAATGGTTTGCAACAGGGTGGTATCAGTGGTCAAACGCGACATAATCTCGCCGCTGCGGTTAGACTCGAAAAAGCTGGGATGCAGATTAACGATATTGGCGAACACGGCATCGCGTATGTCGGCGCTGATGCGTTCGCCCAGCCAGGAGACCAGGTAGAAGCGCACGAAGGTACCCAGCGCCATCGCCAGGCTCAGGCCCATGATGATCTTGACCGCGCGGCTCAGTTCCTCAGCCGAGCCACTGGCGAAACCATCATCAATCAGGATGCGCAGACCCTGGCCGATGGAGAGGGTGACGGCGGCAGTAAATATGAGCGCAACTGCAGCGGCAATCAGCGTGCCGCGGTAGGGGCGCATAAACTGAAGAAGCTGTAGCAGCGTGGACAGCCTGGGTCGTTGCCTGGGCGGCTGGTTGGCAGATTGAATATCCATGGGCCGACTAGGGTAGCAGCTTTGCGTCAGCGACCACAGCTACGGGGTTACCTTATCCGGTGTGCCACATATAATGAGCTCATGACCTCGCAGCAACAGTCACACAAGCACCGGCGCCGGCATCTGCAGCAAGCGAGTAGTTTGCAGTGGGAGCGATCACAGCTGCTGGTTGACCCGGAGGCATTTTTTTCACGCATGCTCAGCTGTATAGAGGCGGCCCGGCATACTATAGATTTTGAGTACTATATTTTTGAAAACGACAGCCTCGGCCAGCGCTTCGTGGAAGCGCTGGGTGAAGCCTGCCGGCGGGGTGTGCGAGTGCGGGTGATGATGGACGGGGTCGGCTCCGCGGCGTCGGGGGCGGAGTTGTCACAGCTGCTGTTTAGCTATGGTGTACATGTGCGCATCTACAACCCCTTGCCCTGGTTGGGCGGTGCCTACCGCTGGTCGCGTCGCAGCGGAGGCTGGTTGTATAAATTCCTGATGTCAGTTTTGAACATCAATCGTCGCGATCATCGCAAACTGTGCGTGGTGGATAATGACCTGGCCTGGGTTGGCAGCTTCAATATTTCGGCCACACACCTTCCCGTTGACGTCGGCGGAGAGGACTGGCGGGATTATGGTGTCGAACTGGCAGGCCCTGGTGTGCTGCAGCTGGTTAGTACATTTGACGCGGTGTGGAATGGTCATCGGCCGCACCTGCAGCGCGGCTTCCTGGCCAACTACCTGAGTAACCGCAGCTTGCGTGCAAGACGTCTTAAGAATCGTTTTGTCGCGCGACAAGTGGCCGGGGCCACTAATCGTGTCTGGCTGGTAAGCGCCTACTTTCTGCCCACTGCCGGCATGCGGCGAGCGCTGCTGCAGGCCTGTGCTGCGGGCACCGAGGTTTGCCTGCTGTTACCCGAGCAGTCCGATGTGGCGGTTTTTCCGGGCTTGAGCGCCCTGTGCTACCGGGAATTGATGCAACTGGGCGCGCGCGTGTTCCTTTACCAGAGCGGCGTCATGCATGCCAAGGCCTTGTTGGTGGATGACTTCGCCGTGATCGGTAGCAGTAACTGGAACCACCGTAGCACTCTGCACGACCTGGAACTGGACGTGGTTATACGCAAGCCTGAAACCCTGCTGCAGCTTGAAGCCGTGATGCGGCGAGATGCAGAACACAGTCGCGAACTGGTATTGGAGGAAGTCCCCAGCCCCGGAGTCTTGTCGCGGCTGCTGTATATCGTGAGGTATTGGATGTGACCAGTTACGCCAGTGATTTCCGAATTTGTTCCTACAATATCCATAAAGGCTTCGGTGTCGCCAATCGACGCTTTTTGTTGGAAGACATGCGCAGTGCGATTCGCAGCGTAGACGCCGATATTTGCTTCCTGCAGGAAGTGGTGGGCCACCAGCTGGCTTACGGAGGTGAAGATCACGCCGGCACCGAAAGCCAATTCGAATTTCTGGCAGATCAAACCTGGTCACATTTCGCCTACGGCAAAAATGCGATTGCGGAGCTTGGTCACCATGGCAACGCTATTCTAAGCAAGGTGCCATTTGTGGAGTGGGAGAATCACGATATCAGTCGCTGGCGGTTTTCTTCGCGTGGCCTGCTCTATGGTCGGCTGGACAATGGCGTCCATCTTATTTGCGTACACCTCGGCTTGCTGGAGGGCGAGCGGCGCTACCAGGTAAAGCGATTGCGACAGTTGTTGCAAAAACACTGCGAGCAAAATCAGCCCGTCATAGTCGCCGGGGACTTCAATGACTGGCGCATGCGGGTCGACAAAGTCATGTGCGGGGATCTGGGATTTTCTGAAGTAATAGCTGAACAAGAGGGGCTTCCAGCGCGCAGTTTCCCGGTGGCCCTGCCCGTGTTTCGGGTAGACCGGATTTACTTTCGAGGCTTGCAGCTAAAAGAGGCGAGTTTATTGCGCGACGGAATCTGGCGTCGCCTCTCAGACCACGCTGCTATTACTGCGAGCTTTCATCAGCCGGAGTAATCATGCGGCCAAATATGACGCCAACCTCAAACAGTATCCACATGGGTATAGCCAGCAGTGACTGGGAAATGATGTCGGGTGGTGTCAGGAGCATGCCCATGATGAAGCAGCCGACCACGATATAGGGTCGCTTTTTGGCCAGGTCATCGGCGGTGGTAATACCGACCCGTATCATGATGACCGCAGCGATGGGTATCTCAAAGGCCAGCCCGAAGGCGAAAAACAGCTTGAGCACGAAGTCCAGGTAGCGATTGATGTCGGTCATGATAGTGATGTCGCTGGGGCCGACACTGGTGAAGAAACCGAATATCAGTGGAAACACCACGTAGTAGGCAAAAGCCGCCCCGGCGTAAAACAACAGCACGCTGGACACCAGCAGTGGGATCGCCAGGCGCTTCTCGTTCTTGTACATGCCCGGGGCCACAAAGCTCCACAATTGGTACAGAACGTAGGGAATGGCGAGAAAAAGTGCGGTCACCAGGGTGAGCTTGAAGGGCGTCAGGAAAGGTGAGGCCACCTCGGTGGCAATCATTGTGGAGCCTTCAGGTAACAGCGCCCGCAGCGGCTCGGAAACGTAGCTGTAGATGTCATTGGCAAAGGCGAACAGGCCACAAAATATCAGCAGCACCGCGAGAAAGCTGCGTAACAGGCGGTCACGCAGTTCCGTCAGGTGGGCGACCAGGGGTTGTGGCGCGTCGCCAGCCTGGTCTTCTTCACTCATGCTTGTTGGCTTCGTTGTGGTCGGCGGGCGGCTCTCTCTCCGCCGCAGCCGCTTGATCAGCTTCCGGCTTTTGCTCTGCGGTCGCTGAAGGCTTTTGTTCTTTAGCCGCTGATGGCGCTTGCTCTTCAGCCGCTGACGGCTCTTGCTCTGTGGTCGCTGACGGCTCTTGCTCTGTGGTCGCTGAAGGCTCTTGCTCTGCGCCCGCTGAAGGCTCTGGTACAGGGCCTGTATGCGGTGGCTCGTTGCCGTCTACATCCAGCCCCGAGCGCAGTTGTAATTCTGCCCGTCGCAATTCATCCATCACCGATTGATTGTGCAGGTCCTGGCGAATTTCATCGGCGCGAAGCTCGCGTTCGATCTCACTGCGAACGCTGTTGAAGCCGGAACGCAGCTTACCCAGCCACAGGCTGACCGTGCGGATCGCACCGGGCAGGCGCTCCGGCCCCAGTACCAGCAGGCCGACGACGCTGACCAGCAGCAGTTCCAGAAAACCAATATCGAACATCGGGTTTAGGCTACTCGGGCTTGTCGCTCTGTTCCTTCAGCTGAGCCGATTCCTCGTTAGAGGATTCTGCGTCGGTCTCATCCTCACTGGGCTCATCGCTGCTCATCGAACTGCGAAAGCCCTTGATCGCCGAGCCCAGGTCGCTGCCCAGGTTGCGTAAACGCTTGGTGCCGAACAGCATTACCACGATTGCCAGAATGATCAACAGCTGCCATACACTGATTCCACCAATACCCATCTGATATTCCTCTTTTTCAGTTATTCCTGTGGGCCGCTGCGAGAGGCTTTCTCAACCAGGCCCGATGTATCGAAGCGTCTTTCCAATTCTGCCAGCAGCGCACGGCTGTCCAGACCTTGGTGCGAGAGCATGACCAGGCTATGAAACCACAGGTCAGCCGTTTCATAGACCAGCTGTTGCTTGTCGTCGCTGGCCTCAGCTTCCTTGGCGGCGAGTATGGTCTCGACGCATTCCTCGCCAAGCTTTTCCAGAATCTTGTTCAATCCTGCCGCGTGCAGCTGTGCCACATAGGATTCATTGGGGTCCGATGATCGACGTTCCGCGAGTATGTTGTCCAATTGTTGCAATATATCGGTCATGAATTGTCTCAGTAAATATCCGCCGGGTCCTTGAGTACGGGTTCGCACAGGGCCCATTTTTCCTTTTCCAGGCGATACATAAAGCAGTGGCGGCGGCCGGTGTGACAGGCAATGCCGCCCTGTTGCTGAACTTGCAGCAGCAGCGTGTCGCAATCGCAATCCAGGCGCAGCTCTTTCACCAGCTGAACGTGGCCGGAAGATTCTCCCTTGCGCCATAGTGCCTGGCGCGAACGGGACCAGTAGACGGCCTGGCCTTCAGCCATGGTGCAGGCCAGTGACTCGCGGCTCATCCAGGCCAGCATGAGCACTTCGCCGGACTCGGCGTCCTGGGCGATGGCGGGAATCAGGCCCTGCGCGTTCCACTGCACCTGGTCCAGTAGTGATGTTTGGATTTCCATGGGCGGTGATTATCGCATAGCTGCGGCGTGGGCGCAGGGACAGGGTCAGCCCCGTGAGCGCGGCCACAGCAGGTAAAAACCAACCGCCAGCAGGCCCCAGCTGAGCATGGGCCAGCGCGACATCTGCGCCAGGCCATCGGGGAAGGCGGTAGCGGCGGCGCCGCCAAAAACCAGCATCGCCACCACCAGGCGTTTGCGCCGGCTGTCCTCCAGCTGCAGTTGTTGTTGCAACTGGTCCAGCCGCTCTCGTTGCTGCCGGGTCTGGGTGTCCAGTTCGCGGGTTTGTTGCAGACTTTCGAAAACGGCGTCGGGTAGCTGCGGTAGTTGCTCCAGCCAGGACGGTGCGTTGCGCCGCAGGCGCTCCAGCATTCCCTGGGCGGAATAGCGGTCCTGCACCCATTGTTCCAGGAAAGGTTGCGCCGTATCCCACAGGTCGAGTTGCGGGTATAGCTGGCGACCCAGGCCTTCGATATTGAGCAGGGTTTTTTGCAGCAGCACCAGTGACGGCTGCACTTCCATATTGAAACGGCGCGCCGTCTGGAACAGGTAGATCAGCAACTGTCCGAAGGAGATCTCGGCCAGGGGTTTTTCGAACACCGGCTCGCACACCGCGCGCATGGCGGATTCAAAATCGTGTACGCGGGTGCCGGGTGGTACCCAGCCACACTCCACGTGCAACTGGGCGCACTCGCGGTAGTCACGGCGGAACACCGCCAACAGGTTGCGGGCCAGGTAATATTGGTCGAAGTCGCTGAGTGTACCGATAATGGCGCAATCAATGGCGATATAGCTGGGGTCGTCAGGCTTGCTGGCGTCGACGAATATATTGCCCGGGTGCATGTCGGCGTGGAAGAAACTGTCACGGAACACCTGGGTGAAGAAAATCTGCACCCCTCGCTCCGCCAGCAGCTTCAGATCAACGCCGAGTTCACGCAGTCGGTCGAGGTCAGTAACCGGAATGCCGTGAATGCGCTCCATGGTATAGACATTGTGTCGGGTGTAGTCCCAGTACACCTGGGGGATGTAGACCAGCTCGCTGTCAACGAAATTGCGTCGCAGTTGGGAGGCGTTGGCCGCCTCTCGCTGCAGGTCGAGCTCATCCAGAATAGTAATTTCGTAGTCGCTCACTACCTCTACCGGGCGCAGGCGCCGTCCGTCTGCTGAGTAATGCTGTAGCAGCCTGGCCAGCGTAAACAGCAGCGCTATGTCCTGCCTGATTACCCGCTCGATGCCGGGGCGCACGACCTTGACCACCACGTCCTCGCCAGAGTGCAGGGTTGCTGCGTGTACCTGGGCCACCGAGGCGGAAGCCATCGGTGTTTTCTCAAAGCTGGCATAGAGCTCGCCAATACTGGCGCCGAGGCTGGATTCAATGATGTCCTGGGCGTGCTGCAGGTCGAAGGGTGGTACCTCGTCCTGCAGCCTGGCCAGTTCATCCGCAATGTCCACCGGCAGCAGGTCGCGGCGGGTCGACAACATTTGGCCAAATTTGATGAAGACCGGTCCCAGTTCCTCCAGCGCCATACGCAGGCGCTGGCCGCGACTGAGGTCGCCCAGTGGAAGCAGACGCCAGGGTGCGCAGCGCAGCAGCCACCGACGCGAGGCGGGTAACTGCTCGAGCTGAATGAAACTGTCCAGCCGGTAACGGCTGAATACCCGCAGGATTTTGGCCAGGCGCATGACTCTGCTCAAGGGGCTAACCCGCCACCTGGCGCACGCTGGCGGCCAGTTTACGAATTCGCGCCTGCAGCCGGTCTACCCGCTGGCCCAGTTGTTCAACGTCCTGGTAGAAATCTTCCAGTTCCTGCCGTGGCGGTGACAGACGCGCTTCCTCGTGAATAAATTCCTCCAGTTGGCGAGATATACTGGCGGATGCCTGTTGGCCCCAGCTGAATACTCCCCTGAGTGCCTCGGCCAACTGGTGTCCGGTGACATCGCCGAGGCTGTCGACCAGGGGTGCCTCCCAGTCAAGTTCCAGTCCGGCTATGATTTTCTGCAGCTCCATTAGGGGCGCACTGTCGCCTTGCAGCTCGATATTGCCGTTGATCAAAGCCGCCGCCGCATCATCTGTCCTGGCCAGCTCAGCAAAATCACTGGCACTGCCGCGAATGCTGGTGGTGACCTCGCCATCCCAGAATCCCATTAGCCTGATGCGGTCAGCGTCGGGCAAGAGGTAGATATCCAGCTGCGGGCCTGTGCAATCGAGTCGAAATACCTGCCCCTGCAGCTGCGCCAGTTTTCGGATGCCGGGCTTGTCCAGCTGCAGTGCCTGGTTCAACGCCAACTCCAATGCAGCCAGGGCGCCAGTGTGCAAGGTTGGGTTGATGCTCTCCATGTCAGCCCTTGATGCCTCGGTGCAGGGCGACGATGCCACCGGTCATGTTGAAGAACTCACAGCGGGTAAAGCCAACTGACTCCATCATCTCGCGCAGACTTTCCTGGTCCGGGTGCATTCGTATGGATTCGGCCAGGTATTGATAGCTGTCGCTGTCGCCGGCAACCAGTTTGCCCAATACCGGTAATATGCGGAATGAGTAGGTGTCGTAGGCTTTGCTCAACAGCTCGCTTTCAGGTTTGGAGAACTCGAGAACCAGCAGGCGACCACCGGGCTTCAGCACTCTTAGCATTGAGCCAAGCGCGCGCTCCTTGTCGGTAACATTGCGCAGGCCGAAGGCAATACTGACCACGTCGAAATGATTGTCCGGGAAAGGCAGGTTCTCGGCGTTGGCCTGCACGTAGCGCAGGTTGTCGTGGTAGCCCCGATCCAGCAACTTGTCCCTGCCTACGCGGAGCATGGAGTCATTGATGTCGGCGAGTACGACCTCACCCTCGGCACCGACCAGGTCGGCAAAGCGACTGCTCAGGTCGCCGGTGCCACCGGCGATATCCAGCACCCGGTGTCCCGGCCTGACTGCACTGACTTCAATGGTAAAACGTTTCCACACCCGGTGGATGCCGCCGGACATAAGATCGTTCATCAGGTCGTAGCGATCGGCCACAGAGTGGAATACATTGGCGACCAGGCCGGCCTTGTCGTCGGGCTCGACCTCGCGATAACCGAAATGCGTCTTTTCCTCGTCCTTCATTTTCTCAACTCGTGCCGTTCAGTCTATTGTAGCGCCTTGTGGGGAAACTACAGCGCCTGATTACAAGTCTATGCGCAATACCTGCACGTCGGGGTCTCGGCTGGCGCCGGCCTCGTGCAATTGCTGCAGGTAGCTCTTCCAGTATTGATCGCGATTATCGCAGAGCTCACGCAGGTAGTCCCAGCTATAGAGGCCGGTATCATGGCCGTCGTCGAAGTGCAGCTGCAGGGCGTAATTGCCTACCGGGCTGATCTTCGTGATGGACACGTTCTTCTTGCCCGCTTGCAGTACCTCCTGGCCCGGTCCATGCCCCCGCACCTCGGCTGAGGGGGAGTATACCCGTAGCAATTCGCAGCTCAGCTCGAAGCTCTGGTCATCGTAGCCGAGCTCCAGTGTGCGCGACTGCTGGTGTAACTTGATGACCGTGGGAACTGTCATGGTCGGCGCTGTGGTGTAAGAGCAGCCGGCATTACAGGATGAAGCGGCTGAGGTCTTCGTCAGCACACAGCTCACCCAATTGCTGTTCGACATAGTCGGCGTCAACGGCCAGGGCTGCGTCTTGCAGACTGCTATCGGTGGCATTGAAGGAGGCGTCTTCCAACAACCTCTCCATCACCGTATGCAGGCGGCGGGCGCCAATATTCTCGGTGCTTTCGTTGACCCGCCAGGCGATTTCCGCAATCCGCCTTATGCCATCGTCGGAGAATTCCACCGACAGGCCTTCCGTCGCCAGCAGGGCCTGGTATTGCTCAGTCAGGGAAGCATCGGGTTCGCGCAGAATGCGTTCAAAGTCCTCGGGGCTCAGGGCAGCCAGCTCAACACGGATTGGCAGTCGGCCCTGTAATTCAGGAATCAGGTCTGATGGCTTGGCCAGGTGAAAGGCGCCGGAGGCTACAAACAGTATGTGATCGGTTTTGATCATGCCGAACTTGGTGCTGACAGTGCAGCCTTCTATCAGTGGCAGCAGGTCTCGCTGTACTCCCTCGCGGGAAACGTCGGCGCCGGCCATCTCGCTGCGCTTGGCGACCTTGTCCAATTCGTCGATGAAGACAATGCCGGTCTGTTCGGCCGCGTACAGGGCGCGCTGTTTCAGCTCGTCCTCGTTAACCATTCTCGCCGCTTCCTCGTCGCGCAGACTTTCGAAGGCGGTCTTGACCGTTACCTTGCGGGTTTTCTTTTGCTGGCCGGAGAGGTTGGAGAACATGCTTTGCAGCTGGTTGGTCATTTCCTCCATGCCCGGGGGTGCCATGATCTCAACCCCTGCAGGGTTGCTGCTTAGCTCCAGCTCGACTTCGCGGTCGTCCAGTTCGCCTTCACGCAGTTTTTTGCGCAGCAGCTGTCGCGTGGCAGAATCGCCCGTGTCAGCCTCGTCCCGGGCCGGCGTCAGCAGTATATCGAGCAAGCGGTCCTCGGCGGCCTCTTCGGCGCGGAAGCGCACTTTTTCCATTTCCTGTTCACGCAGCATGGTGACAGAGACATCAACCAGGTCACGCACAATTGATTCAACGTCGCGTCCGACGTAGCCAACTTCGGTAAACTTGGTGGCTTCCACCTTGATAAAAGGCGCATTGGCCAGGCGCGCCAGGCGCCGTGCGATCTCGGTTTTGCCGACACCGGTGGGGCCGATCATGAGAATGTTTTTGGGTGTGATTTCTGCCTGCAGGGCTTCATCCAGCTGCAGTCTGCGCCAGCGGTTTCGCAGGGCAATAGCCACCGCTCGCTTGGCTTCGTCCTGGCCAATAATGTGTTTGTCGAGCTCGTGTACGATCTCTCGCGGCGTCATGTTTGACATATTAATCCTGAGTGCAGTCCAGTTCTTCGATGACGCGATTGTGGTTGGTGTAAATACAGATATCTGCAGCGATGCTCAGGCCCTTCTCGACGATGTCGGAGGCGGAGAGCTCGGTGTTGTCCAGCAAGGCGCGGGCAGCAGACTGGGCGAAGGGGCCGCCCGAGCCGATCGCAATGAGGTTGTCCTCCGGCTCGATCACATCGCCATTGCCGGTAATGATCAGGGAGGTCTGCTTGTCGGCCACCGCCAGCAGCGCTTCCAGCCGGCGCAGGGCTCGCTCCGTGCGCCAGGCCTTGGCCAGCTCGACCGCTGATCGCACCAGGTTGCCCTGGTGCTTTTCCAATTGTGCCTCGAACAGCTCGAACAGGGTGAAGGCATCCGCCGTGCCGCCGGCGAAGCCGGCCAATACTCGATCATTGTAGAGTCGGCGCACCTTGCGCGCATTGCCCTTCATGATGGTGTTGCCCAGTGAGACCTGGCCGTCGCCGCCGATGACGACATGGTTGCCGCGGCGGACTGATAAAATTGTTGTACCCCGGTACTGCTCCACTGTGCACCTCCTGCCAATTATTGGGATATGGGGTTGGGCCGGACCGAAATCAAGTCAGTTCAAGGCTGTTCTTTTGCGCTGGGGCGTCGCAGTAGCAAGGTGTCGATACCCTGTTGTGCGGTGAGACTGCGCGCCTTGGCCAGCTTTGAGCGGGAAGCGAAGGGGCCAATGTACACCCTGTGCCAGATACCGGTATCGCCCCGTGCTTGCTCCACGTGAGCTTCCAGTCCCAGCAGTAATAGTTCGCCGCGACGCCTGTCCGCGTCTGCCGCTTGCCGAAAGGAGCCGGCCTGTAGCAGGAACTGGTCGCTATTGGCGTTGGTCCTGGCGGTGGCTATGGTGCTCGGGTCGATATCGATGTCTACACTTTGCTCCGGCAACAGGGTGTAGAAATCAAAGCGCGGCCCCGGGGCCTCCTCTCTGTCCTGTTGCTCCGAATCCAGGCTCGCCCGGTCCTCAGGCAGGACCTCGGGCTGCTGCGCCGCAAGCCACATCAAGGCCGAGAGAAAGATGCCGCAGAGCAGTCCGGCCAGGAACCAGATCCATGGTGGGGAGGGTGGACTGGTTTTGCTGCGTGGGCTGGCGTTGGCAGTTTTTCGAGTCTTGGCCGGTTTACGGCTTTTATTGGCGAAATCTTTGGTCACGGCCTACATGCTCTCCGGTGCAGAGACGCCCAGCAGGTCAAGGCCATTGGCGATAACCTGGCCTACGGCCGCCGACAGGGCCAGCCGCGCATCGCGCAGTTCGGCATCCTCAACCAGTACCTTGTGCGCGTTGTACCAGCTGTGAAAGTCGCCGGCCAGCTCCCGCAGGTAATTGGCCAGGTTGTGCGGCTCCGATTTTTGGGCCGCCTGGGCGACGATTTCCGGGTACTGGTCCAGGCGCTTGAGCAGTGCTTTTTCCTGTTCCTCGCCGAGCCGGCCCAGCTGCTGTGTTGCTGCCGTCGCGTCGAAGCTCAGCCCCTGCTCGGCCAGCTTGCTGTTGACGCTGCAGACCCGGGCGTGCGCATATTGAATGTAATACACCGGGTTGTCATTGGATTGGGCAAGGGCCAGGTCAATGTCGAATGTGAGCTGGGAGCTGGGCGCGCGCGCCGCCAGGAAGTAGCGAGTCGCATCGCGGCCAACTTCGTCGATAAGGTCGCGCAAGGTGACATAACTGCCGGCCCGCTTGGAAATCTTGACCTCCTTGCCGCCGCGCATCACCGTGACCATCTGGTGCAGGACGTACTCTGGCCAACCCTCCGGAATACCGACCTTGAGGGCCTGCAGGCCGGCGCGAACCCGGGTCACGGTGCTGTGGTGATCGGCGCCCTGCTCATCGATTACCCGGGTGAAACCACGCTGCCATTTATCGTGGTGGTAGGCGACGTCCGGCAAAAAGTATGTGTATGCGCCGTCTGACTTGCGCATGACCCGGTCCTTGTCATCGCCGAAGCCGGTGGTGCGCAGCCACAGGGCACCATCTTCCTCGTAGGTTTGTCCCTGCTCGACCAGGGCCGCCACGGTGTCGTTGACCGCGCCGGAATCGTAGAGGGAGGACTCCAGGAAAAAGACGTCGAACTCTACAGCAAAGGCTTTCAGGTCCAGGTCCTGCTCACGGCGTAGGTAGGCCACGGCAAATTCGCGAATGGCGTCGAAATCCTCGACATCAGCGGCGGCGTCTACGTGCTTGTCTTCCGCATCGACATGAACGCCGGCCATGTAATCACGCGCGACGTCGGCAATGTATTCGCCCCGGTAGCCGTCCTCCGGCCAGTTGGCATCTTCCGGGTCGATACCGCGCAGGCGCGCCTGCACCGACTGCGCCAGCTTGTTAATCTGGGCGCCGGCATCGTTGTAATAGAACTCCCGCGATACCTCCCAGCCGGTGGCTTCCAGCAAGCGGGCTATGCAGTCTCCCACCGCGGCGCCGCGGCCGTGGCCAATGTGCAAGGGGCCGGTGGGGTTGGCGGAAACAAACTCCACCTGGACTTTCTGTCCCTGGCCGCTGTCATTGCGGCCAAAGCTGGCGCCCTGTTCGAGGATGCGACTGACAATGGCGGCACTACTGGCCTCAGTCAGGAAGAAGTTGATAAACCCGGGTCCGGCGATTTCGGTCTTTTGCAGGATCGCTGACTCCGGCAGGGCGGCGCAGATTGCAGCGGCCAGTTCACGCGGCGCTTTGCCGGCCGGCTTGGCCAGGGTCAAGGCGATATTACTGGCCAGGTCACCGTGTAGCTTGTCACGGGTGCGGTCCAGTTGGATATTGGGTGACAGGCCGGGCGGCAGTTCGCCGGCCTCTGTCAGGGAGGCGAGCGCATGCTCAATCAGCTCACAGAGGTGTTGCTTCATCTATAGTCAGGGTCACGAGATTTTGCGGCCGGCTATTATCCCTATATAAGTGGGGAAAGGCTACCGGCGCGCCGATGTTACAGGGTGTCGAGGGGGTCGACGTCTGCCGACCAGCGCAGGCGCTTGCCAGCGGGCAGGGTTTCCGCCAGCGCAACCAGCTGCTCGGCGGCGCGCTGCAAGGCACCTCGCGATTGGCTGGCCAGTAACAGCTGGGCCCGGAAACGCCCACTCTTGCGCTGCATGGGCGCCGGTAAAGGCCCAATAAAGCTAATGCCGCTGAGTTCGCTCTCCACGCCGCTGCGCAGCTCGCCGAGGAAGGATTCTGCCAGTGACAGCTCTCTTGCCTCGGCACGCATGACCAGCAATTGCCCAAATGGCGGCAGTGACGCTGTGCTCCGCTCCTGTAGCAGCGCCACGGCGTATTCCTCATAACCACGTTGCAGCAAGGTATTGAGCATTGGGTGATCGGGGTAGTGGGTTTGCAGAATGACTCGGCCACGCTTGGCGGCGCGTCCCGCGCGCCCGGCTACCTGGGTGACTAATTGGCCCATGCGCTCCGGTCCGCGAAAATCCGCGCTAAACAGGGAGGCATCAGTATCCAGCAGGCCGACCAGGGTGACATCGGGGAAATGGTGGCCCTTGGTAAGCATCTGCGTGCCCAATAATATACAGGGCGCGCCTGTATCGACCGCGGCAATCATTTCTTCCATGGCCCCGCGGCGCTGCATGGAATCCCGGTCCACACGGTGTACCGGGACAGCGGGAAACAATGCTGCCAGTACAGATTCGGTTTTTTCGGTGCCAACCCCGCGCGCATTCAGTTGCCGGCTTTGGCAGTGCGGACAGGCCTGGGGTATCGCGATACGCCAGTCGCAATGGTGACAGCGCAGCTCGCCGGCCCGGCGGTGCAGGGTGAGACGTGCATCGCAGTGTGAGCACCCGGCCACGTAGCCGCAGTCGTGGCACTGCAGGGTCGGTGCGAAGCCCCGGCGGTTGAGAAACAATAAGGCCTGGTTACCGGCGTCGAGTTCGTGACCGATGGCTTGCAGCAGCCCGGCGGAGAGGCCCCCCTGTAAGCTGGCATGGCGGATATCGAGAATCTCGAAGTCGGGCATTACGCTGCTGCCAATGCGCTGCTCCAGCATAAGCTTCTGGTAGCGGCCCTGGTTGGCATTGTGCAGGCTCTCCAGGCTGGGCGTGGCACTGCCGAGAATAATGGGAATATTCTCCAGCTGCGCTCTTTTCACCGCCAGGTCGCGGGCCGAGTAGCGAAATCCCTCGTGCTGCTTGAAGGACGCGTCGTGTTCTTCATCGACCACGATCAAACCCGGTCTGGCCAGGCTGGCAAATACAGCCGAACGCGTGCCAACAACAATGTGGGCGCGACCGCTGCGGGCCGCCTCCCAGGCTGATTCACGCGCTCCGTCGGCCAGGCCCGAATGCAGGGAGGCGATCTCCGCATTGAAGCGCTGGTTTAGTCGACGCACTATTTGCGGGGTCAGTCCGATCTCTGGCACCAGCACCAGGGCCTGCCTGCCCTGGGCCAGAGTGGCCTCAATCAGGCGCAGATAGACTTCGGTCTTGCCACTGCCGGTGACGCCGTGCAAAAGATAGCAGGCAAACCCGCCGAGACTGGCGCTGATGGTGTCCACCGCGCTGGCCTGGGCCGGGTTTAGTGCCGGCCCGTCATTCCAGCTCGGTTCAACTGTGGCCAGGGGCAGGTCTGTCGCTTCGATCAAGCCCTTCTTTTCCAGCTCCCGCCTGGCCCCGTCGCTGTGACCCAGTGCTTGCAGCGCTTGCCTGGAAACCGGGGCCTCCTGTTGCAGGGTGGCCAGCAGGGCGGCCTGGCGTGGCGCCCGGGACAGGGCGCCGGCGGGCAAACCTTTCCCGGCCAGGCTAAGCTGCCAGTGGCGGCTAACCCCGGGCTGGTGGGCCTTACCCTGGCGCAGGGCCGTGGGCAGGGCGGCGCTGAGCACTTCTCCAACAGGGTACTTGTAATAGTCGGCAGCCCAGAAGCATAGCGCTAGCAGGCTCTCACTTATCAGGGGGCTGGAATCGATGATTTCGCGGGCCGGGCGCAGTTTGTCCGCCGCCAGCGGGGATTCATCGACGACCTCTACCAGGATGCCGCACAAGAGCCTTGAGCCGAAGGGTACCAGCAGTCGGCAGCCGGGCTGCAGCCCGGCGAGTTCTTCGCTGTCTGCCGCTGGCGGTGGCAGGTAATCGAATAACTGGCGCAGTGGCGAGGGTATGGCGAGGCGAAGTACAGGCATGGCGGCAAGTGTAGCAAAGCTGCAGGCGGGGTTTGTGCATTGCATAGCAGGTACTGCCTGCCCCTTGCGTCTGGCGCTGTGTCTGGTAAGATGCCCGCCTATTTTTTGGCCAGCCCCCCAGATCTGGCCATCTCCCTGATCAAGATGCGGTGCCCGGCGAGAGACCGGGTGGCGGTGTCGCTAGCTACGGAGCAAGGTAATGAAGGCAGAAATCCACCCCAAGTATGAGGACATCACAGCTACCTGCAGTTGCGGTAATGTGATCAAGACGCGCTCAACCATGTGCGAAAACATTCACATTGATGTCTGTTCGCAGTGTCACCCTTTCTTCACCGGAAAGCAGAAGATTGTCGATACTGGTGGCCGGGTAGATCGTTTCAAGAAGCGTTTTGGTAACCGCGGCTCCAAGAGCTAGTCGCAGCAAGCAACTCGTAGTAAAAACGCCGCTTCCTGAGGAAGTCGGCGTTTTTTTTTCTCCGCACCTTATATAGATAGCGGCAAGCGCAACATCGCGCTGCGCAGCGCAACCCGGAATTAAAGAGAATCATGTCAGAGGAATTCAAGCAGGCAGCCCTGGATTACCATGAGCATCCCAGTCCGGGAAAGATCAGTATTGAGCTGACGACTTCGGCAGACAGTCAGCGTGACCTGGCGCTGGCTTACAGCCCTGGTGTGGCTGAGCCTTGCCTGGCAATTCAGGCCGACCCGGTTGAGGCCTATCGCTATACCGGCAAGGGTAACCTCGTTGCTGTTATCAGCAACGGCACGGCAGTACTGGGTCTTGGCGATATTGGTGCGCTGGCGAGCAAGCCGGTGATGGAGGGCAAGGCGCTGTTGTTCAAGCGCTTCGCCAATATCAACGCGATAGATGTTGAAGTGGAGGCCAGCGAGGCCGACGACTTTATTGATACGGTCGAGCGAATTGCCAGCAGCTTCGGCGGTATCAACCTGGAGGACATCAAGGCGCCGGAGTGTTTCGAAATCGAGCGTCAGCTAATAGAGCGTTGCGATATCCCGGTCTTTCACGATGACCAGCATGGCACGGCTATCGTCACCGCGGCCGGAATGATGAATGCGCTGGAGGTGCAGGGCAAGCAACTGGACCAGGCGCGAATCGTCTGCCTTGGCGCCGGTGCGGCGGCCATCGCCTGTATGCGGCTGTTGGTGAGCATGGGCGCCCGGCGCGAGAATATTTTTATGCTTGACCGCCGCGGCGTTATTTCCGTTGGTCGCGAGGGCGTCAACGTTTACAAAGCCGAGTTTGAAAATGACACAGAGCTGCGCAGCCTGGCTGATGCCTGTGCCGGGGCCGATGCCTTTGTTGGCCTGTCAGGTGCCGATTTGCTGACGCCGGAGATGCTGCTGTCCATGGCACCACGCCCGGTGGTGTTCGCCTGCTCTAACCCTGATCCCGAGATTCGACCAGAGCTGGCCCTGGAGACCCGCGATGACCTGATCATTGCTACAGGCCGCTCCGACTACCCCAACCAGGTCAATAACGTGTTGGGCTTTCCATTCATTTTTCGCGGAGCACTGGATGTGCGGGCCCGGCGTATAAATGAAGAAATGAAGATGGCTGCGGTGCATGCGATCCGCCAGCTGGCCCAGGAGCCGGTGCCGGCGGACGTGCTCAGCACTTTCGGCCTGGATGCGCTGGAGTTTGGTCGTGATTACATTATTCCCAAGCCCACCGACCTTCGATTATTGCCACGGGTAGCGGCAGCCGTGGCCAGGGCGGCGGTGGATACGGGTGTTGCCCGGCTCGACCTGCCGGCGGCTTACCGCCAGGACTAGCGGTCTTCGACAGAGTCCGTGGGCACGTTCTCCTGGCGGAAATATTCAAAGATGGCATCACTCTGACCCGGGCGTGACAATAGCCCGGTGGCTGGGTCGATGCGCACATTGACGATGCATTCGGGCACGACCCGGCTCCGGTCTTTGCTGTCGCGAAGCGCTGTACGCATGTAGTCGATCCACATTGGCAGGGCTGCCTTGCCACCGAATTCGCGCTTGCCCAGTTCCAGGTTTTGGTCAAAACCGAGCCAGGTGGTCGCCACCACGTCAGCGTTATAGCCAGAGAACCAGGCGTCTTTGGGTCCGTTGGTGGTTCCGGTTTTGCCGCCGATATCACTGCGATTGAGCACCCGCGCCCTGCGCCCGGTGCCCTGGGTAATCACGTCCTGCAATATGCTGTTGATGATAAAGGCCACGCACTCATCCATGATGCGTTCAGCCTGCGGCAGTTCGGGAGCGCTTTGTCCGAGAATTTCCTCCATGCTCAGTTCCTCATCCGGCTCGGGTGCAGCAAGGTCGGCTACTGTCCTGTCACAGTCGCGGCACACCGTGGCGGGAGTGGCCCGGTAGATCTCTTCGCGGTCGAAGTTTTCGATGCGGTCAATGAGGTAGGGGTAAACCCGGTAACCCCCGTTGGCGAGGCTGGCATAGGCCGTGGCCAGCTCCAACGGCGTAATTGCGTGTGTGCCCAGTGCGAGTGACAGGTCCCCGGCGAGCTGGCTGGTGTCAAAGCCAAAGCGACCGGCGTAGTCGATGGCGTTGCGAATTCCAATTTCCTGTAACAGCCTGATCGAGACCAGGTTCCGTGACTTGGTCAGGGCCCAGCGCAGCCGGGTAGGGCCGTAGAAGCGGCCACCGTCATTTTCCGGGCGCCAGGTGTCTTCCAGCGCCGCATCATCAAAGACCACCGGGGCGTCATTGATAATACTGGCCGCGGTCCAGCCCTGTTCCAGCGCTGCCGAATAGATGAAGGGTTTGAAATTGGAGCCGGGTTGGCGCACCGCCTGGGTAACCCGGTTGAACTTGCTCTTGGCGAAGCCAAGTCCGCCAACCACACTCAGCAGGCCACCGTCATCCGGTTGCAATGCAACCAGTGCCGCCTGGGCAGCGGGTACCTGGGTCAGGAATATGCCAGTCCCGTCTTCGCCGCGGCGTATGCGGATCAGGTCGCCTGCGGCCAGCAGTTCGCCTGGGCTGCCAGGTGCTGGCCCCCGCCGGTTTTCATCGATAAAGGGTCGGGCAGTGCTGAGACCATTCTCCCAGGGCAATAGCTGCTCACTCTCATCGGCCAGCAAGACCTGCACGCCGGTTTCCTCGATGGCGCTAACCACGGCCGGGATGCGACCTGCGATAACCGGCGTTTGCTTGAGCTGGGCCAGCCAGACCGGGCGCATATCGATGCCCTCAAGTGTGGACATACTGAGTTCAGGGCCGCGATAGCCGTGCCGCTCATCATAGGTTGCCAGGCCGTTGTTAACCGCCGCATTGGCCACCAACTGCAGTTCGCTGCTAATAGTGGTGTAAACGTGATACCCGTCGCTGTAGGCCGCCACACCATAGCGATCGACCATTTCGCTGCGCGCCATCTCGGCGGCATAGGGCGCATCGACCGCAAGTTTGGCGCCGTGGTGACTGGCTGAGACCGGGGTATCATAGGCTGCCTGGTACAAGGCCTGGTCAATGTAACCGAGGTTGCGCATGCGACCCAGGATCCAGTTGCGCCTGACCAGCGCCCGCTGCGGATTAGATATCGGGTTGAAGCGCGAGGGTGCTTTGGGCAGTCCCGCCAGCATTGCCAGCTGCGCCAATTCAAGTTCTTCGATGTTCTTGCCGTAATAGACCTGCGCCGCTGCTTCAAAGCCGTAGGCGCGATGGCCGAGAAACATCTGGTTGAAGTAGAGCTCGAAGATTTCCTCTTTGCTCAAGACGCGCTCAATTTCCAGCGAGAGCAGGATCTCTTTGAATTTACGGGTAAAGGTGCGCTCCAGCGTCAGGAAGTAATTGCGCGCCACCTGCATAGTCAGGGTACTGCCTCCCGAGCCTTTCTCGCCGGTGAGGACCAGCTCGGAAACGGCTCTTGCCAGCCCCATGACATCGATACCGACATGGGTGAAGAAGCCGTCGTCCTCCGCCGCCAGCAGGGCTTCGACAAAGCGTGGGGGTATGCGGGTATAAGGCAGGGGGTTGCGTTTCTTCTCGCCGAACTGGCCGATGAGTTCGCCCTCACGGCTGTAAACGCGCATGGGAGTTTGTAGTCGGACGTCCTTGAGTACCTCGACCGAGGGCAGGCCTGGACTCAGGTGTAGATAAATACCGGCGCAGACCATGAGTCCGCCGCACATGCTCAGCAGGGCCAGCTTTAGGAGAATTTTTGTGAGCTTCATTTAGTTATGGAAATCAATGACTTGTAGGGCAGCTATAAGCTGGGGTAAATTTCGGGACTGGTGATTATATGCTTTTTTACCCTTTTTATATATTTGCGTGTATGTTATACCTGTTATTTAATGTATCGGTGTATAAATCTAACGTAAGTTACGGATACAGATAGGAAAATATGGTGCTCGGGCTTTTTGGCAAAAGAAAGTCTTCTCCCGTCCTCGGGTTGGACATCAGTTCCACAACGGTGAAGTTGCTGGAGTTGAGTCACACCGGTGAGAGGTATCGGGTGGAGAGCTACGCGGTCAGTTCACTGCCGGTAGATGCCGTGATCGAAAAAAACGTCAATGACGTTGAGGGTGTCGCGAATTCTATCCGTGGGGTGATAAACCAGTCCAAGACCAAGCTACGTTCTGTAGCCGCTGCGGTAGCAGGCTCTTCGGTTATTACCAAGATCATTGATATGCCCGCAGGTCTCAGCGAAGACGACCTGGAAACCCAGCTGACGCTGGAAGCTGATCAGTACATTCCCTACCCGCTGGAAGAAGTCGCCATTGATTTTGAGATCCAGGGGCCGTCGCCGGAAACTGAAGGTCAGGTGGAGGTGTTGCTCGCCGCCTGCCGCCGCGAAACTATTGATGCCCGGGTAGAGGCAATAGAAAGTGCCGAGCTGCTGCCCAAGATCATGGATGTGGAAGCCTACGCGATGGAGCGCGCCTTCAACCTGGTGCAGCACCAGCTCGAAATTGATGATGAGAACACGGTGGCTGTGGTGGACATTGGGGCCACCATGACCACGCTTAGCGTGCTCACCAATGGCCAGACTATTTATACGCGCGAGCAGTTGTTTGGCGGTAAGCAGCTGACTGACGAAATCATGCGGCGCTATGGATTACCGGTGGAAGAAGCCGGTCTGGCCAAAAAGCAGGGCGGCCTGCCGGACGACTATGAGCCGGAGGTGCTGGAGCCCTTTAAGGACGCGGTGGTGCAACAGGTGGCCCGCTCTTTGCAGTTCTTCTTTTCGTCCAGCCAATATAACGATGTTGATTACATCGTCATGGCTGGTGGTGTTTCCTCAATGGAGGGCTTGTCGGAGCTGGTGCAGGACAAACTGGGTACCCCGGCAACTGTTGCCAACCCCTTTGCGGACATGGCGATATCGTCCAAGGTGAACGCCGTGGCCCTTAGCAGTGACGCTCCAGCCCTGATGATCGCCTGCGGGCTGGCCTTACGGAGCTTTGACTGATGGCGCAGATCAACCTCCTCCCCTGGCGCGATGAACGACGGGCCGAGCTCAAGCAGGAATTCCTGGTCATCCTGGCAGCTGTTGCGGCGCTGGGAGTGGCGGTGGTGTTTGTGGTAGACCTGGTATTCAGCGGTCAGATTCAGAACCAGAACGAACGCAATAGTTACCTGACCCAGAATATTGATGCGCTGAACAAGCAAGTTCAGGAAATTCGTGACATGCAGCGCAAGCGCACCCAGTTGCTGGATCGTATGAAGGTTATTCAGGATCTCCAGGGCAACCGGCCAATTATTGTGCGCATTCTGGATCAATTGGTGCGAACAGTGCCGGATGGTGTGTTCTATACCGAGCTGAAGACGTCCGGGCAGACCATTACCATAACGGGCATCGCCGAATCGAATAACCGGGTGTCCAGCCTGATGAGACGGCTCGACGGCTCAGACTGGTTTACCAACCCAAATCTGGACGGTGTGCGCGCGGAACCCTCGTTTGGCGATCAGGCCACCACTTTCAATTTGACGGTGCAGCTGCAGCTGCCGTCGGCGGGTGAGGAGGAGATCTGAGTCATGGCAGCTGAAGACATACTCAAGTCCCTGCAAGAGTTCGATATCAACGATCTCGACCTGGATAATATCGGGTCCTGGCCGCTTGCGATCAAGGTGGTGGTCTGGACCATAGCGCTGGTCGGGGTGCTGGTTCTGGGTTATGTCTATCATATCCAGAACCTGCAACTGTCCCTGCAGAAAGCGGTTGAGAAAGAGGTTTCGCTGAAGCAGGAATTTGAGCAGAAGGCTTTCCAGGCCGCGAACCTTGCTGCCTACAAGAAGCAGATGGAAGAAATGGAGGAGTCATTCGGTGCGCTGGTTAGCCAGTTACCCAGTGATACCGAAGTGCCTGGCTTATTGGAAGACATTACCAATAAGGGCATGGTCAACGGCCTTGAGTTCGACAGTATCAGCTTGCTGACCGAAACCGCTCGCGAATTCTATGTTGAACTGCCGATCAAGATACAGGCGCGCGGTTCCTACCACGACCTCGGCGCTTTTATCAGCGGCATGGCTGGGCTGCCGCGCATTGTGACACTGCATGATTTCGTTATTACGCAGCAAGCCGCGGGCAGCCCCATGCTGAACCTCAGTATCACGGCCAAGACCTACCGCTACAAGGACGAGGAGGTCTAGGCAATGGTGAGTAGACTGCCGCTTTTAGTGCTGGTGCTGCTGAGCAGTATGCTGTTGGGTGGATGCAGCAATGACGAGTTTAACGATCTTGATGCGTTCATGGACGAAAAGCGTTCGCGGCCAGGTGGCGTGATACCCCCTATTCCCGCGTTCAAGGCTTACAAGGCCTTTTCCTACAGCGCTACAACATTGCGCAGCCCCTTTGATCGACCCATTGAGATTCGTGAGATCACGCAATTGCAATCGGTGTCCACGGTCGAGCCGGATGAGGAAAGGGCCAAGGAGTTCCTGGAACAGTTCACTTTTGATTCCCTGTCCATGGTTGGGACCTTGTCGCGCGCCGGCGTGGACTGGGGCCTGGTCCAGGATCCTGATGGCGGAGTACACCGGGTCCGGGTTGGCAACTTCCTGGGTCGGAATCACGGCAAAATTGTAGAAATGACCGAAAACTATGTCGCGGTCATTGAAATTGTATCTGACGGTACTGATGGGTGGGTCGAGCGACCGCGTACCATCAAACTGCAGGGAATTAACTGACGCATGGTGAAGGTCATGGACAGAATAATGTACATACTTAATGGCGAGCGTCCGGCTCGGCACTCTCCGGGACGCGCTCCGCGGCTGTCACAGGCACCTTCAAGAAATGGCCGGCAGGGATTGGTGAGCTTGATGTTGGCTCTGCTTTTGACTGGGTTCAGCGGGCTGGCAGCGGCCACTGTGGCGGTGCAGGATATCAGTTTCAACTCACGCCCTGGCAGTCGCTTCGAAATTCGCCTCGAGTTTGATGGCCCGCCGCCACAGCCCGAGTCCTACACCATCGAGAAACCAGCACGGATCGCGCTGGACATGCCGCAAACATCCAGCTCGCTGGAACGCAAGAAATACGCGCTGCCTTACGGCAACGCTACCGGGGTTGTGGTGCTGGAGTCCGGCGACCGCACCCGGATGATTGTTAACCTGGTCAAGCTGGTGCCTTATTACACCCGTGTCGAGGGCAACACCCTGGTGATAGAGGTGGGCAACGAAGGCGCAGATGAATATCTCAAGCCTATCGCAGATCCCTTCGAGCTGAAGCCGGATACAGTGGCGGTTGATGACGCCAAAGTCCGCATCGAAGAGCTGGAGTTTCAGCGCAGTGCAGACGGCGAAGGTCGCCTGGTATTGCAGCTCAGTGATCCCAAGGTCGATGTTAACGTCTACAGCGAGGCCGACACGGTCAAAATTGAGTTCCTCGAGACCAGTGCCAGTGAGGAGCTGTTGCGGCGTTACGACGTCACCGACTTTGCCACGCCGGTGTCGGAGCTGGAAGTGACATCCAGCGAGCGCGGTGTGACTCTGGCGATGAAGGCCACAGGTGAGTACGACTATCTCGCCTATCAAACCGACCAGCAGTACGTGGTCAGCGTCAAGCCGTTGACCGATCGCGAGGTAGAGGCGCGTAAAAACGAGTTCAACTATACCGGTGATCGCCTGTCCCTGAACTTCCAGGATATTGAAGTCAGGGCCGTGTTACAGCTTATTGCTGATTTCACCGAGCTCAACCTGGTTGCCAGTGACACGGTGTCCGGGCGCATTACCCTGCGTTTGCAAAATGTTCCCTGGGACCAGGCATTGGAGTTGGTGCTGAAGACCAAGGGACTGGACAAGCGCCAGGTGGGCAATGTGCTGATGGTGGCACCGGCTGCGGAAATCGCCGAGCGCGAGCGACAGGAAATCGAAGCCAATAAGCAGATAGCCGAATTGGCACCGCTGCAGACAGAATTCATTCGCATTCGCTATGCCAGCGCCAGCAATATTGTCGGCCTGTTCCAGGCTGGCAGTGAAGAGGGCGGCACACTGATATCCGGGCGCGGCTCGGTGATTGTTGACGAGCGCACCAATTCACTGATTGTCACTGACACCGCTGCCAAGCTGGGGGAGATTCGCGATCTTATTGATCGGGTCGACATTCCCATTCGCCAGGTCATGATTGAGGCGCGAATTGTTATCGCCCAGTCCGATGTCTCAGAGCAGCTTGGCATCAAATGGGGTGGTGGCTATCTGGACGTCGGCAACGATGATGTGTTTTCTGCCTCGGGTGATCTCGAGAACGTGGTTGGCCTGAACGAGGATGTGATCTCCGGCAACACGCCGTCACTGAGTTTCCCGGGCGCCTTGTTGGTTGACCTGGGGGTGGCCTCGGCTACAGGCTCTTTTGCCGTGGGCTACACCAGCAATGACCTCTTCCTGACCGCCGAGCTGTCGGCACTGGAAGCCTCCGGCAGCGGTGAGGTGGTGTCACAACCGAAGGTAATTACCGGCGACAAGCAACAGGCGAACATCAAGTCTGGTACCGAGGTTCCCTACCAGGAGTCATCGGCCAACGGCGAGACCACGGTATCGTTCAAGGAAGCCGTGCTGTCTCTCAACGTAACACCGAACATTACCCCCGATGACCGCATCTTGCTCGACCTGGTCATTAACCAGGATTCAATCGGTGACCTGGTGCCCAGTGGCAGTGGTGGCCTGATTCCCACCATTGATACGACGCAGCTGACCACGCAGGTCCTGGTGGGCAATGGTGAGACAGTGGTACTGGGCGGTGTATTCCGTACAGAGGACGTGGAGTCGGTAAGCAAGGTGCCATTCTTTGGTGACATTCCTTACCTGGGTACCTTCTTCAAGAACACCAGCAAAAACAGTACCAAGACCGAGACGCTGATATTCATCACGCCGCGAATACTCGCAGAAACGCTCCTCGACTGATACATGCCGAGGTTGCAGCGGGTTTTCCTGGTCGGACCCATGGGCGCTGGCAAGACCACCATCGGTCGCTTGTTGGCGCACAAGCTCGGATTGACCTTCGTCGATAGCGACGAGGAGATTGAAGAGCGCACCGGTGCTGATATTCCCTGGATTTTTGATGTAGAAGGTGAGGCCGGCTTTCGCGATCGCGAGCAGCGGGTCATCGACGAGCTGACCCAACGCGATGGCGTATTGCTGGCTACTGGTGGTGGTGTGGTCACGCGGACAGAAAATCGCCTGGCACTGGCCGGGCGCGGTATCGTGGTTTACCTGCGCACCACCCTGGAGCAGCAAATTCGGCGCACCGGCAATGACCGGCATAGGCCGCTATTGCAGGGAGACGATCCGGCCGGTACCCTGCGCGATCTTATGGCAGTGCGCGATCCGCTGTATCGGGAGATCGCCGATCATGTGGTTGAGACCGATGGTCTGGCGGCGCGGACGGTGGCGCAGGAGTTGAGCCGCACACTGCTGGAAGAGTAGTTTCCTCCCACCACAACGAGAGTACTGCAGCCATGGCGGTGGTAATGCACACTTTGCACCTGGATCTTGGCGAACGCGCCTACCCGATCTATATCGGACGTGACCTGTTTCGCGATAGTGAGCTGCTGGCGCAGCACGTCAACGGCAAGCAGGTCGCAATCATCAGCAATGAAACCGTTGCGCCGCTTTATGTCGAGCGTGTGCGCGAGGCCCTGCCTCCTGACAGCCTGCTCACTGAAATCGTCTTGCCAGATGGTGAGCAGTACAAAACCATGGACACCCTGGGGGTTATCTTCGATCGCCTGCTGGCGGATGGGCATAATCGCAGCACCACCTTGATAGCGGTAGGTGGTGGAGTCGTGGGTGATATGACCGGTTTCGCAGCCGCCTGCTACCAGCGTGGGGTCAACTTTATCCAGGTGCCGACCACCCTGTTGTCCCAGGTGGATTCTTCGGTTGGTGGCAAGACCGGAGTCAACCACAGTCTTGGCAAGAATATGATAGGCGCGTTTTATCAGCCCCAGGCAGTGTTGATTGATATCGATACCTTGCACAGTTTGCCCCGGCGCGAACTTGCGGCAGGACTGGCGGAAGTGATCAAGTACGGCCTAATCTGCGACCGGGATTTTTATGCCTGGTTGCAGGAGCACATGAGCCAATTGCTGGCGCTGGAAGAGGCGCCACTGGCAGAGGCGATTGAACGCAGCTGCAGTAATAAAGCGCAGGTGGTGGCAGCTGACGAGCGCGAGGGGGGGCTGCGCGCGATTCTCAACTACGGCCACACCTTCGGCCACGCTATTGAAACGGCCCAGGGTTACGGTTCCTGGTTGCACGGCGAGGCGGTAGCGGTTGGCATGGTGCTGGCAAGCAGGCTGTCCGCCCAACTGGACATGATTGATAGCAGCGACGTCGAGACACTGGAACAAATGCTGCGCAGTGTCGGCTTGCCGGTGGCGGCGCCCGCCGAGATGAGCGCTGCTGACTTTCTTGAGTTGATGCAACGCGACAAGAAAGTCATTGATGGCCGCTTGCGACTGGTGCTGCTGGAAGCTATTGGCGCAGCCGTTGTCAGCGACCAGGTGTCGACTGCCGAGCTGGAGCAATTGCTGGCCTGAGCCTGCTGGCGGCTACCGCATTGTCGCTAGAGGTCCTTCTGTGTAAAATGTTCGGCCCTTTGCGTGAAGCCGGGCTGGCCGCGCGCATACCTCATGTAACTTGCTGTTTTAAATAGCTTTTTTTGGGACCCTCTATGACTCAAGGCCTGTATTGCCCTGATGAGTTCCGTGATAACTGCGGCTTTGGACTCATTGCGCACACCAGTGGCGATGCCAGCCATCGCCTGCTACAAACGGCGATTGAGTCGCTCACCTGTATGACCCATCGTGGCGGGATTGCCGCTGACGGTAAAACCGGCGACGGCTGTGGCCTGCTGATGCAAATGCCAGTCGGTTTTATGCGCTCACTGGCCCAGGAGCAGTTTGGTAAAGAGCCGAGCGAGGCTTTTGGCGTTGGCCAGATATTCCTCAGCAAGGATGAGGCGGTCGCCGCGGAAGAGCGGCAATTGTTGGAGCAGGTGTTGATTGACCTGGGCCTGGACGTGATGGGTTGGCGGGAAGTCCCCATGGATCCCAGCGTACTTGGGGAAATTGCACTGGATTGCCTGCCGCGCATAGAGCAACTGTTTGTCGACGCGCCGGGCCTGAACGGCGATGAGCTGTCTACCCGCTTGTTTGTGGCGCGGCGCAAGGCTGAGATTGGCCTTGAGTCCCATAAAGAATTCTATATCTGTACCCTGTCGGGACGGGTCCTGTCCTACAAGGGCCTGATGATGCCGGTAGACCTGCCGCGCTTTTATCCAGACCTTGGTGACGCGCGCCTGGAAACCGCGATCTGCGTTTTTCACCAGCGTTTTTCGACCAATACCTTGCCGCGCTGGCCCCTGGCGCAACCCTTCCGCTTACTGGCACACAACGGCGAGATCAATACCATCGAGGGCAATCGCAATTGGGCGGACGCCCGTTCAGCCTTGTTCCGCACAGACCGTCTTCCCAATATTGACGAAATATCGCCGCTGGTGAATCGTACCGGTTCAGACTCTTCCAGCCTCGATAATATGCTGGACCTGCTGCGCACCGGCGGCGTCGATATGCTGCGTGCGCTGCGTTTACTGATTCCGCCGGCCTGGCAGAATCGGGAGAACATGGACCCCGACCTGAAGGCCTTCTACGAATATAACTCCATGCACATGGAGCCCTGGGATGGCCCCGCCGGCATTGTCTTGACCGACGGCCGCTATGCAGTGTGCATGCTGGACCGTAATGGACTGCGCCCGGCTCGCTGGGTGAAGACCACGGACGGCTTTATCACGGTGGCTTCCGAGATTGGCACGCACGCTTACCAGCCCGAGGACGTGCTGGAGAAGGGGCGCGTTGGCCCGGGACAGATGTTGGTGATCGACACGGAGACGGGTGAGCTGCTGCGAACCGAGGATGTCGATGCCCTGCTGAAAAGCCGCCATCCCTACAAGCAGTGGTTGAAGCAATGCTCGCGCCGTATCGAGGGTACCTTCGCGGACGAGCAGGACCCCGGTGTGCCGCAGGACCAGTTGCAGACTTATATGAAAATGTTCCAGGTCAGCTTTGAAGAGCGAGACCAGGTACTGCGGCCGCTGGCGGAAAGCGGTAACGAGGCCGTGGGATCGATGGGCGACGACACGCCTATGGCGGTGCTGTCACGCAAGCATCGCTCGCTGTACGACTATTTCCGGCAGAAGTTTGCCCAGGTGACCAACCCTCCCATCGATCCACTGCGCGAAACCGTGGTTATGTCACTGGAGACGGATGTTGGCCGGGAGCAGGACATTTTCCATGAGGGCCCGCAGCACGCCGAGCGGATTATTCTCAGTTCGCCGGTGCTGTCGGTGGCGAAGTTCAACCGCCTGCTGCAGTTTGAGGAAGAGCAATTCAGCGCCTGTACCCTGGACCTGTCCTACGATCCTGAGCAGCACACGCTGCAGGAAGCCATTGACCTGCTGACGCTGCAGGCGCAGCAGGCGGTACACGACGGCCGGGTGATCCTGGTGCTGTCCGATCGTCACATCGAGCCGGGTCGCCTGCCGCTGCACAGTTTGCTCGCCACCGGCGCCGTCCATCACAGCCTGATCAAGGCGGGCTTGCGTTGCCAGGCCAATATTGTGCTCGAGACCGCCTCCGCGCGGGACTCGCACCAGATAGCCTGCTTGCTTGGCTTTGGCGCTACCGCCGTCTATCCATACCTGTCATACAGTGTGCTGGATGACCTGATGCGCAGCGGTGAACTGCTGGGTGAGCCGAGCCGCTGCTACAAGAATTATCGCAAGGGTATCAACAAGGGCCTGCTGAAGATCATGTCCAAGATGGGTATTTCGGCCGTCAGCTCTTATCGTGGCGCACAATTGTTCGAGGCCGTCGGCTTGTCGCGCGATGTGGTCAATCGTTGTTTCTGGGGTGTGGCCAGTCGTATCGAGGGCACCGGCTTCGATGAGCTGGAAGCTGACCAGCAGGCCCTGGCCAAACTGGCCTGGACCCGACGCAAGCCTATCGAACAGGGCGGTCTGCTCAAGTTTGTACACGGCCAGGAATACCACGCCTTCAACCCGGACGTGGTCACCGGCCTGCAAGAAGCGGTGCAAACAGGCGATTACGCGGTCTGGCAGCGCTACGCGGATACTGTGAACCAGCGCCCGGTGGCTACCTTGCGCGACCTGTTCAAGTTAAGGGAGGCGGCCAGCCCAATTCCACTGGAAGAAGTTGAGGCCATTGAGAGCATTACGCCGCGCTTTGATACCGCCGGCATGTCCCTGGGTGCACTCAGTCCTGAGGCACACGAGGCGCTGGCGGTGGCCATGAATCGCCTGGGTGCGCGTTCCAACTCAGGCGAGGGTGGCGAAGACCCGGTTCGTTACGGCACCGAGCGCAGTTCCAGGATCAAGCAGATTGCCTCGGGCCGCTTCGGCGTCACCCCGCATTACCTGGTCAATGCCGAGGTTTTGCAAATCAAGGTGGCACAGGGCGCCAAGCCGGGTGAGGGCGGCCAGTTGCCCGGTGGCAAGGTCAACAAATTGATCGCGCGGCTGCGCTTTTCGGTGCCCGGCGTGACCCTGATTTCGCCGCCGCCGCATCACGATATCTATTCCATCGAAGACCTGGCGCAGCTCATATTCGACCTCAAGCAGGTCAATCCCCAGGCCCTGGTTTCGGTCAAACTGGTCTCAGAGCCCGGTGTCGGTACGATCGCCGCCGGCGTTGCCAAGGCCTACGCCGACTTGATTACCATTAGCGGTTACGACGGCGGAACCGCGGCCAGCCCACTGACTTCAATACGCTATGCCGGCTCGCCCTGGGAGCTGGGTCTGGCGGAGGTGCACCAGACCCTGCGCGGCAATTCCCTGCGCGGCAAGGTACGGGTGCAGACTGATGGCGGCCTCAAGACTGGCCTGGATGTAGTCAAGGCGGCCATACTGGGCGCTGAGAGCTTTGGTTTTGGTACCGCGCCCATGGTCGCCCTGGGCTGTAAGTACCTGCGTATCTGTCACCTGAATAACTGCGCCACCGGTGTTGCCACCCAGAACCAGAAACTGCGCGACGAGCACTTCGAGGGCACGGTGGAGATGGTAATTAACTTCATCCGCTTTGTGGCTATGGAGACCCGAGAGTGGATGTCTCACCTGGGCGTACGTTCCCTGGACGAGCTGATTGGTCACACCGAGCTGCTGGAATTATTGCCGGGTGAAACCGACAAGCAGGCGCGACTGGATCTCAGCCCGATACTCTATAAGGACCCGGAGGCGGCTGATCAACCAGAGTTCTGCGTGGTCGAGTCCAACGATCCCTTTGACCGCGGAGAGAAAGCCGAGCAGATGGTGGCGGCAGTGTTGCCGGCCATCGAGTCACTGGAGGGCGGAGAATACAGCTTTACCGTTACCAATTGTGATCGTTCCATTGGCGCCCGGCTTAGCGGTGAGATTGCCCGTCGCCACGGCAATGATGGGATGAACAAGTCGCCGATCACCCTGCGCCTGACCGGTACCGCTGGGCAGAGCTTTGGTGTCTGGAATGCCGGCGGTCTCAATATGTACCTGGAAGGTGACAGTAACGACTACGTTGGCAAGGGTATGGCCGGCGGCAAATTGGTGTTATATCCACCGCGCAATTCCAGCTTCGCCTCCCAGGACACGGTTATTATTGGCAATACCTGCCTGTACGGGGCCACCGGTGGCAAGCTGTTCGCTGCGGGTGTTGCCGGGGAGCGTTTCGCAGTGCGAAACTCCGGTTGCCAGGCGGTGGTCGAGGGTGCCGGTGATCACTGCTGTGAGTATATGACCGGCGGCAACATCACCGTGCTCGGACCCACTGGCTATAATTTCGGCGCCGGTATGACCGGCGGTTTTGCCTATGTGCTGGACCAGGACCGAGGCTTCATAGATCGATACAACAGCGAATTGGTAGAGATTCACCGTATCAGTACCGAAACCTTTGAGCCCTACCGTCATCACCTGCGTGCCACCATCCAGGAGTTTGTTGATGAGACGGGTTCTGCCTGGGGACAGCTGTTGCTAGAGGACTTTACCGACTACGTGGGCAAGTTCTGGCTGGTCAAGCCCAAGGCTGCAGATCTTGACCGTTTGCTGTCACGCCTTAGAAATACGGATTGATGTTATGACAGAGCGCCTTGCCAATAATTTTCAATTTATCGAAGTCGGTCGCAGCGATCCGGACAAGAAAGCCTTGCCGTTGCGCAAGCATCAATATGTGGAAATATACGAGCAGTATTCCGCCGGGGACGTCGCCAGCCAGTCGCATCGCTGCCTGGAATGCGGCAACCCCTATTGCGAGTGGAAATGCCCGGTACATAACTTCATTCCCAACTGGCTCAAGCTGATTGCGGAAGGCAATGTGTTTGAGGCCGCCGAACTCAGCCACCAGACCAATACCTTGCCAGAGGTGTGCGGACGTATTTGCCCGCAGGACCGTCTCTGCGAAGGGGCCTGCACACTGGAAGACGGCTTTGGCGCAGTAACCATTGGTTCCGCCGAAAAATACATTACCGATACCGCCCTGGCGATGGGTTGGCGCCCGGACCTGTCGGCGGTGGAGCAAACCGACAAGAAGGTTGCCATTATCGGCGCCGGGCCGGCCGGCCTTGGCTGTGCCGATGTGCTGGTGCGCGCCGGTGTTAAGCCGGTGTTGTTTGATCGTTACCCGGAGATCGGTGGTTTGCTGACCTTCGGCATCCCCGAGTTCAAGCTGGAAAAAGAAGTCATGATTCGGCGGCGCGAGATATTCGAAGGCATGGGCATGGAGTTCCGACTCAATACGGAGGTCGGTCGCGATGTCAGCGCGGAAGAACTGCTGGCGGAATACGATGCGGTCTTCCTGGGCATGGGTACCTACAAGTATATGAAGGGTGGTTTTCCCGGCGAAGACATGCCGGGTGTTCATGAGGCCTTGCCCTACCTGGTGGCTAGCGTGAATAACAATATGGGCTTTGCGCAGGCGGAGAATGCCTTTGTGAACCTGGCCGGCAAGCAGGTCGTGGTGTTAGGTGGTGGCGACACGGCGATGGACTGTGTGCGCACGGCGGTGCGACAGCAGGCGGCCAGCGTCACCTGTGCCTACCGACGTGACGAGGAAAACATGCCGGGTTCGCGACGCGAGGTGAAAAACGCGCGTGAAGAAGGCGTGGCGTTCCTGTTCAATCGCCAACCGGTTGCCATCATTGGCGATGATAAGGGTGTGACCGGTGTGCAGGTGGTGGAAACCAGTCTTGGAGAGCCGGATGCCGGCGGACGCCGTCGGCCCGAGCCGATCGCGGGTAGCGAACAGGTACTGCCGGCGGATGCCGTGGTGATTGCCTTCGGTTTTCAGCCGGATCCGCCCGCCTGGTTTAGTGATATCGACGTCGCCACTAACGACTGGGACGGCGTGATTGCTGAAGAACAGCAAGCCTACAAGTTCCAGACCAGCAACCCAAAGATATTCGCCGGCGGCGACATGGTGCGCGGTTCTGACCTGGTGGTGACAGCCATCTGGGAAGGGCGGCAGGCAGGGGAAGGTATTCTTGATTATTTGGATGTGTAATGACTGAATTAAAAAATGACCGTTTTCTGCGCGCCTTGTTGCGCGAGCCGGTAGATCGCACCCCTGTATGGATGATGCGCCAGGCCGGGCGTTACCTGCCGGAATACCGGGAAGTGCGCGCCAAGGCGGGTTCCTTCATGGACCTGTGTACCAATCCGGAGTTGGCCTGTGAGGTGACTCTGCAGCCACTGCGGCGCTACCCGATGGATGCCGCCATCCTCTTCTCCGACATTTTGACCATTCCGGATGCCATGGGCCTGGGCCTGCATTTTGTCGAGGGGGAGGGACCGCGTTTCCACAAGCCGGTGCGTAGCGAGGCTGATATTGCCGGCCTGGCGGTGGTCGATTCAGCGCGCGACCTGTCCTATGTCATGGATGCGGTAACCACCATTCGCGCAGCCCTGGGTGGCAGCGTTCCGCTGATTGGTTTTTCCGGCAGCCCCTGGACCCTGGCGACCTATATGGTTGAGGGACAAAGCTCACGAGACTTCCCCCGGGTCAAAAGCATGGCGTTTAATCAACCGGAACTGATGCACCAGCTCTTGTCTGTGCTGGCTGATTCGGTGACGGATTACCTGCGCTGCCAGATAGAGGCGGGTGCCCAGGCGGTGCAGATATTCGATACCTGGGGCGGCGTGCTCAGCGGCGCGGCTTACCGCGAATTTTCCCTGGCCTATATGCAGAAGATTGTGGAGCAGTTACCGCGCGAGCACGAGGGACGCCGGGTACCGGTAATTCTGTTTACCAAGAACGGTGGCCAATGGCTGGAACATATGGCTGCCACCGGCGCCGATTGCCTGGGCCTGGACTGGACTACGGACATTGGTGAAGCCCGGGCGCGGGTGGGTCAGCAGCTTGCCTTGCAGGGGAACCTGGACCCGGCTTTCCTGCGCGCCGAGCCGGCCCGCATCCGTGCAGAAGTTGGCACCATCCTGGAAAGTTTCGGTGCCGGCAGTGGCCACGTTTTCAATCTTGGCCACGGTATTACGCCGGATATTGATCCTGCTAATGTCAGCGCCTTTGTCGATGCGGTGCAGGAATTGTCACCGCAGTACCACAGCGCAGACTAACGCGCGGGCCGACCCGGGCTAAATAACCGGGTCGTCGCTGCAGGGAAAGGCGTGGTCCATCTCCAGCGCCGGTTGCTCTGAAGCTGGTCTGCCAACAACCTTGGCCGGCACTCCGGCCACAGTGGTGTGGGGCGGAACATCCTGTAGCACCACACTGCCAGCGCCAACTTTAGCGCCTTCACCGATGCTGATATTGCCGAGAATTTTTGCCCCTGCGCTGATCAGCACGCCGTCGCCGACTTTGGGGTGGCGGTCTCCCTCTTCCTTGCCGGTACCGCCCAGTGTCACCGATTGCAGGATAGAAACATTATTGCCGACCACGGCGGTCTCGCCGATGACCACACCAGTGGCGTGATCGAGCATGATGCCGCGACCCATGCGCGCGGCCGGGTGTATATCCACTGCGAACTCAGCAGATATTCGATTTTGGAAGAACAGGGCCAGCGATTCGCGACCCTCGGTCCACAGGCAGTGGGAGACTCGCTGTGCCTGCAGGGCGTGGAAGCCTTTGAAATAGATGAATGGTACGGCCAGGGTGGTGCAGGCTGAATCCCGCTCTACTACAGCTTGCAGGTCGGCGCGTATGGCCTCACCGATGCTGGTGCAGGAGTTGAATGCACCCTCGATCACCTCGCGTAGCAGCAGGGCTGGCGCGGTCGGGCTGTCCAGTTTCTGCGCCAGGTGAAAACTGAGCGCCGCTTCCAGGGTGCTGTGATTGAGTATCGTGGTATGAAAGAAACTGGCGAGCACCGGCTCCTTGTCCAGCTCGATGGCGGTTTCCTTTCGAATCCGGTCCCAGACCGGGTCAGCACTGGCATGCATCATGGTGTTACCTCGCGACAATCTCGCGGCTGCTTTCCGGGGGCGTATTGTGAACCAGCTTGCACCTGCAACGCCACAGCCCGTGGCCGCTTTTTAAATATTTGCCTTCGAACAGACTCAAGGCTTGCTCTGCTTCATAGGCGTCGATAACGGGGAATTCCCCGGCCTGGAACAGTGCGCTGCCAAACTCTTCTACATAGACCTGCCAATTACTGCGTAGTTCGATTTCACCACCCAGTGCCAGCAGCGCAGGCAGGTCGGCCGAGCCATGCACCCGACGCTTGAGCTGTGTCGCCTTGGGCCAGGGATTGGGGTAGAGCAGGTAGTGTCGTTGCAGACGCCAGCCGGCGGTCACTGCCAGCCGCCAGAAATCACCACATTCGGCCCTTACCAGCAGGTAATCTGCCTCTGCAGAAGGCTGATGTCGGTGCAGCCGGTGATCGGATTTGTCGATGCCAATGACCAGGCAGTCGGGATGCCGGGCGGCGATCAGGCCGGTGCTCATACCGGTGCCGCAGAAGGAATCAAAAATGAGCGGCCGCTTGTCCTGCTCGACCCGGGCCGTGATCTGCTCAAACGCGGCCAGGGTATGTGCTGCCGGTGGTCGTCGGGTTGGGTGTTGCAGGTGCTTGTGCACCAGCCGACCCAGCTGGGGGTGGCAGCTTTGCTGGGAACTGCTGACTGGTTTGGAGTCTCCGCTCATGGCTGCCAGGTTTGATGTTGTTTCGGTGGCCTGCCATCATACTGGCCTCACGCCAAGACGACAAAGTATGCGCAAAGACTTAAGACCCTACTGGGTAAAGCAGGTTTATATACGATTTCGGCACTGGTATGCGGAGCATTTCCTGCGCCCCTGCTGCGATACCCTCGGCGACCATCACACCATCATGTGTCCCTGGTACGTATCGATTTCCGGGCCGAATATCAGCATCGGCAATTGTGTAACGCTGATCGGTGAGCGGGCCAAGCCCGTCAAGCTCGGGGTCTGGGGTCGTGAGCTGGAAACCGGCCGTATCGAGATAGGTGATTATGTGCTGATCAGCCCCGGCACCCGTATCAGCGCCTCAGATGAAATCCGTATCGGCGACAGCGTGATGATGGCCAATAGCGTCTACATCACCGATTCTGATTGGCACGGTATCTATGATCGAACGGTACGGGATGCTGCGGTGAGGCCAGTGCACATCGGCAACAACGTCTGGCTGGGTGATCATTGCACCGTGCTAAAAGGTGTCACTGTCGGTGAGAACTCCGTTGTAGCGGCCAATGCCGTGGTGACCCGGGACGTGCCGGCCAATGTGGTGGTTGCCGGCAACCCGGCCAAAATAGTGAAGGAGCTGGATCCGGAGCGGGGTTTTAAAACCCGGGCAGATTACTTTGCCGAGCCGGAAAAGTTACAGCGCTTCTTCGATAGTGTGGAGCGCGACCTGTTGGCGGAGAATGGCTTTTTCAACTGGATAAGAGCGCTTCTGTTTCCGACCACGCGAGATTAGAGGCACTCTCAAAACAATGCCAGGGGCGGCTCGTCGAAGGCGGCCAGCTGTTCGCGCAATTCGAGTATATGGCTGGACCAGTAACGGGCATCGCCAAACCACGGGAAGCTGTGGGGGAAGGCGGGGTCAGACCAGCGTCGTCCCAGCCAGGCAGCGTAATGCATTATGCGCATCGTGCGCAGAGACTCGATCAGGGCCAGCTCCGCCGTGTCGAAATCACAAAACTCCTGGTAACCCTCCACCACTTCACTGAGCTGGCCGAGCTGCTGCTGGCGGTCACCACTGAGGAACATCCACAGGTCCTGCACCGCGGGTGCACTAACGCAGTCATCCAGGTCGACAAAATGTGCCGTGTCATCACGCCACAGAATATTGCCGACATGGCAATCGCCGTGAGTACGAATGTTGTTGACCTCCTGGTACTGCGCGCGAATGCGTTCGACCAGGTGTTCCGCCAGCGTGACATAGGGCGTGCGCAGATCGGCGGGAAGCATGTGCTCACTCAGGAACTGGTAACTCTCGACGGCCATGCGCTCTAACGTCATGTCCTGTCGGTAGCCGAATTCCTGCGACTTGCCGACGGCGTGAATGCGCCCCACGGTGCGACCCAAAACCAGCAGGTTGTCATAGTTATCGAGTTCGGGTGGGTGTCCGCCGCGACGGGGAAACAGGGTGTACAGGAAGCCCCCATATTCGTGCAAGCTAGTGCCATCGCTGTCTTTTAGCGGTGCCACCACGGAGATGTCCGCCGCCAGCAACTCGTAGCTGAAATCGTGTTCCTCCTGGATTTGTTCACGGCTCCAGCGATCAGGTCGATAGAATTTTACGATCAGCGGTTCGCCGTCTTCGATACCGACTTGATAGACGCGATTCTCATAGCTGTTAAGGGCCAGCAAGCGCAGGTCAGACAGGTAGCCCCGATCTTCCACGGCTTCGATAACCAGCTCGGGCGTGAGCTTGTCGTAGGGGTGCTCGCTTGTGGATTGTGTCATTAAGGTCCGTCTCTCAGCAGGGCCACGCTCTTGACCTGGGCGTAGACCTTATCACCTGCTTGCAGGCCCAGGCTGGCGATGGATTTCCGGGTCAGGCGTGACAGTAAAAACTGCTCGCCAAGTTGTAGTCTGACCAGGGCGCGGCTGTCGTCGCCTGCGTCTATCGAATCGATGCGGACCTGGAATATATTGAGAATGCTGGTTTGCTGCGGTGCTTGCAGGCACAGGCTGACATCCCTGGCCGGCACCTGCAGGCGCATGCTCTCGCCGGGTGCTGCCGGGGTTGCTGTCACAAACAGGGCCTGGCCCTCAAGACTCAACTCGGTCAGGCCGTACTCGGAGTCCTGTGCCACCACCTCGGCATTGACGATGGCGGCTGCCTGCTCTTCATGGGCCAGTGCCAACTGCAGGCTTGAACTCAGTTCCAGCACACTGCCTTCCGCAACCACCTCACCCTGGTCCAGCACCAATAGCCAGTCGGCCAGTTGCGCCAACTCGTCCATTTCGTGGCTGACGTAAATCATGGGCGTTGCCAGTTCCCGGTGTATGGTCTGCAACTGCTGCAGGATGTCGCGGCGCGCGCGCTTATCAATGTTTGCCAGTGGCTCATCCAGCAACAGCAATTGAGGCGCACTCAGCAGGGCCCTGGCAATCGCCACGCGCTGCTGTTGTCCGCGTGACAACTGCTGCGGATACCGGTTCAGTAAGTCCTGCAGTTGCATCCATTCACAGAGCTGCTGCCGGTCCGGTCCGGTGCCCGCCGGGCGCCGCTTTATGGCGAAATCCAGGTTGCCGGCAATGCTGAGATGCGGGAACAGCCGCGCATCCTGGAATACATAGCCCACCCTGCGTTGATGTGCCGGTACCCAGCAGTCCTGCTCCTGCCAGACTGTGTCGCCGAGGCACACCTTGCTGTCTTGCGTTGCTCGCTGCAGGCCCGCCAGGCAGTCGAGCAAGCTGGTCTTGCCACTGCCGCTGGGACCGTAAACACCGGTAACCGATTGCAATGGGATGTCGCTGTTCACGCGCAGCATGAAATTGTCGGCCCGGGGCAGGTCCAGGCGAATTTGCAGTTGGTTCACGCGCGCACGCTCCAGCGACCACTGCTGCGGTAAAGCAGGAACAGGGTGCAGAAGGAAAACAGTATCAGGCCCGCCGCGAGGCGGTGGGCGGCGGCGAAGTCGAGTGCTTCGACATGATCGAACAGGGCAATCGACAGCACCTGGGTTTCACCCGGGATATTGCCTCCTATCATCAGCACCACGCCAAACTCTCCCACCGTATGGGCAAAGCCGAGACTGGCGGCGGCAATGAAGCTGCGTCTGCACAGGGGCAGAATCACGCTGCCCCAGCGATCCATGGGACCTGCGCCGAGGGTGGCCGCAGCGTCCAATAAGCCCCGTGGCAGTTGCTGAAACGCAGACTGCAGCGGCTGGACCACAAAAGGTAAGGAATAAAGAATAGAGCCCAGCACCAGGGCAGTGAAGCTGAAAGCCAGGCGCTGACCGGTAAGTTGCTCCCAGAGTCCGCCCAGGGCTGACTGGGGGGCAAAGGCAATTAGTAGATAGAAGCCGAGCACCGTGGGCGGCAGAACCAGGGGAATTGCGACAATCGCTTCGACGATGGTGCGCCCGGTGCTGCGTTTCTGCGCCAGCCACCAGGCCATGGGGGTTCCTAACAGCAGCAGCCAAAAGGTGCTGATGCTGGCCAGCTTCAGGGTGATCCACAGCGCACTCAATTCAGTCACCGGCTGACTCCCCGGCCATAACCCTGGCTCTGGATCAGTGACTGGATGTTGGCGCTGGCAAGAAAGCTCATGAACTCCATGGCCGTGCCCGGGTTGCGACTGGCGCTGAGGATTACTGCTTGCTGTTCTATGGGTGTATACCAGTCGCCGGGTATGGGTAGATGCGGCTGCGGATTAAAGGCCGCCGCGACCAGCGCCAGGTCGGCGCCGCCGGAGTACCACATCTGGAAAGCCTGGCCGACGTTGGCCCCGCGCAGCAGTCGACGGTTTGCGATGACCGCCTGCTGTTGCAGAACACTCATCGCCGCGATGCCATAGGGGGCGTGCCGGGGGTTGGCTATCACCAGGTCGAGTCCGGGCTGGGCCAGCAATGCCGCCGGGCCATTGCTGGCGAACTCCGCCAGTGCGGGCTTGTAGGCCAATACAAGTTTGCCGTAGGCGTAGGTGAGACGACTGCCGTCCAGCGCCTGGCCATCAGCTTCCAGTCGCTGGGCATGCTGTACGTCGGCCGCCAGCAGGATATCGAAGGGTGCGCCGTGAACAACCTGGTTGTAGAGCACGGCAGTCGATGCACTGCTGAGGATGATTGAATGCGGGTATTGCTCTGAGAACCTGCGACCGATTGCTTCAAGCGTGCTGCGGAAATTGCTGGCGGTAGCAATATGCAGCTCTGCCGCCTGTAGCGGCGTGGCGAGCAACAGACAGGCTAGCGACAGCCTTGCAAGCAGTGTCCGCGGGCATACAGTTTGGCAATTGGCGGTGCACATACGCATCCAGGATAAATGGCAGCGCCTAGTATCCGACAATCAGTCTGGCATTGCACCGATGCTGCGGGGATCAGCCGTGCGGGCCACGCACCACAAGCTGACTCGCCGGGCGCCGGCATCGAGTAACACCTGGGCCAGGCTGTTGGCGCTGGCCCCGGTTGTCATCACGTCATCAATGATCGCCAGCTCTAGCCCTGCGACCTCACCCCGGGGCTGGAAGGCGTCTTGCAGATTGTGACGGCGTTGTCGTGCCTGCAATTGTTGTTGCGGCGCGGTTGCCTTGACCCGCCGGCACAGCTTGCGGTTGACCTGCAGTGACAGTGCTTGCAGTTTCGAGTCGCGGCATAGCGCGCGGGCCAGTTCATCGGCCTGGTTGAAACCGCGACGCCAGCGCCTGCGCCAATGCAGTGGCATCGGCACCAGGAAGTCTGGAGGCTGGGTCATGCCGGGGCGCCGGGCAATGACCGTGCTCATAAGTTCGGCTAGCAAGGCAACCCGGCTCAGGTCCCCCCGGTATTTGAGTTGATGGATGAAACCCGCGACCGGTGGGGCGTACCGACAGGCCGCGATGGTTTCGCTAATGGCTGGCGCTCGGCGCAGACACTGTCCACACAGTTCAGCATCCCGGGCCAGGGGCAGGGCACAACGTCGGCAGGCACTTCCCAGCCAGGGCAGGCCTTGCTGGCAGGCGACACAGAGATCGAGGGCGCGTTGTGAAGGCTGCCCGCAGAGCGCGCAGTAGCAGGGTGCTGCGACGTCCAGCAGCACCTGGCCACAGCGCCTGAGCAAGGTTTTGTACAACATTATTTGCAGCGTTGCGGGCTCCGGGCCTGGCTTACTGCCATTTTTCCAAGTCTAGCCGGGTCTGATAGAGGCGATATCCATAAAATCCATCAAATTCAGTCAGTTATAAGTAAGCGAGTGTTTACATACTCTGGTGTTTTCGCGCCGGAAAACCAGGTCTGGCGGGCCTCTGCGGGGTTTTCCCCTCCTTCCCCAGGGCTATTTCAGGTTGACAAACAGGCCTTGTTTGCGCACTATGTGAGCAGTGAACACATGGCGTGACCTGGCCTTTTGCCGACCGCCGCATTGCTGACGCTGGCACCAGGCCGGCACCGGCACATTCAGGAGAAATGAAGATGCTCGAATTCAAGGCACCGCAGCGTGATATCCGCTTTGTCATGAATGAATTACTGGACTCGGAAGGGCTGTACCAGACCCTGCCGGGTTTTGAAGAGGCCAATGAAGAGTTGCTGAACACCATCGTCAGCGAAGCCTCCAAATTCTGTGAGGAAGTGTTGGCCCCGCTCTACCAGAGTGGTGATGAAGAGGGTTGCCACTGGAGCGAGGACGGGGTCAAGACACCTGAGGGCTTTGCCCAGGCCTATCAGCAGTATGTCGAAAACGGCTGGCCGGCACTGTCAGCGGACACCGAGTTTGGCGGCCAGGGCATGCCTGCGCTGGCCGGTGTGATTCTCAATGAATTGACCGGTACCGCCAACTGGGCCTGGGGTATGTATCCGGGACTCAGTCATGGTGCCGTGCGCACTATCGAAGAGCACGGTTCGCAGGAGCAGAAAGAGACCTACCTGGAGAAGCTGGTCAGCGGTGAGTGGACCGGCACAATGTGCCTGACTGAATCCCATTGCGGCAGCGATCTGGGACTACTGCGCACCAAGGCGGAACCCCAGGCAGATGGTAGCTACGCGATTACCGGCACCAAGATATTCATCTCCGCCGGTGAGCATGATATGGCAGACAATATTGTCCATATCGTGCTGGCCAGGCTGCCCGATGCGCCGGCCGGCACCAAGGGTATTTCCCTGTTTATCGTGCCCAAGTTCCTGGCAGCTGAAGACGGGAGCGTTGGTGAGCGCAATGGCGTTCACTGTGGTTCCATCGAAAAGAAGATGGGTATCAAGGCCTCCGCAACCTGCGTGCTGAATTTTGACGGTGCCAGGGGCTACCTGATCGGCCCGGAGAACCGTGGCCTCAATTGCATGTTTACTTTTATGAACACAGCCCGCCTGGGTACTGCTACCCAGGGCCTGGCCCATGCAGAGCTGTCCTTCCAGGGCGCCCTGGAGTATGCGCGTGAGCGCCTGGCCATGCGCAGCATTACCGGACCCAAGAACCCGGACGGTCCGGCCGACCCCATCATTGTGCACCCGGATGTGCGCCGCATGCTGCTGACCCAGAAGGCGATTGCCGAGGGCAGCCGCGCCTTTATTTACTACCTGGCACAGCAATCCGATATTGAGGAGCGCGGCGAAGGTGAGGCGCAGCAGGAGGCGAGTGACCTGATGGCCCTGCTGACACCGATTGCCAAGGCCTTTATCACCGAGACGGGTTACGAGGCCGCCAACCTGGGCGTACAGGTTTATGGTGGTCATGGCTTTATTTCGGAGTGGGGCATGGAGCAGATCGTGCGCGATGCGCGTATTGCCATGCTCTACGAGGGTACCACCGGTATTCAGGCCCTGGACCTGATAGGTCGCAAGGTCTTGGGCAGCGGTGGCAAGCTGCTGTTGGGCTTCACCAAGCTGATCGACCAGTTCTGTGTCGATCACGCGGAGAATGGCGCCAGGGAGTTTGTTGAGCCGCTGGCCCATTACAACAAGGAATGGGGCGAGCTCACCATGAAGATTGGTGAAGCGGCCATGCAAAACCCGGACGAAGCGGGTGCCGCCGCGGTCGACTACCTGATGTATTCCGGCTACGTGACACTGGCCTATTTTTGGGCGCAGATGGCTGTGGTAGCCCAGGAAAGGCTCAAGGCTGGCAGCGACGAGAAGGAGTTTTACGAAGCCAAGATCCACACCGCCCGTTTCTACTTCGAGCGGCTGCTGCCACGGACCCTGACGCACAAGGAATCCATGCTGTCGGGTTCCGATAACCTGATGGAGATGGAAGAGGCGCTGTTCGCCTTTTAATTGTGCGAGCGGAAGCGCAAAATGGGCTCATGACTAATGAGCCCAGACTATCTCCAGAAGACCAGGCCAGGGTTGACCAGTTCGTCAGCAGTGGTGTGAACTCGGTAGAACGAAAGCCATTCAGGCCTTTTCGCTTGCTGTTAATCCTGGTTGCAATGGTCAGCGGTCTCAGTATTTTGAGCCTGGTGCTGGCGGATATGGCCGGGGTTTACTAAGTCGCGCGCTCTGTTATAGTAGCGCGCCTCGCAAAAATGTCGGTGTGTGGCGCAGCCTGGTAGCGCACTTCGTTCGGGACGAAGGGGTCGGAGGTTCGAATCCTCTCACACCGACCAATTTTCCAAAGGTCTGTACCGGAGACATGGTTTACACGGATACTCGTGGTCTGTCCCCGATTATTACTTCTCATGAACGCCGTTTCCTCGGATGGCTTATGCGTCAGGCGTTGGATCAGCCCGAGGTGATTCTCGGATAATGTTGGACTTTCGTCGCTACTTCCCAGATTTTCTTAGTCGGATATGCTGCGAACTGAAAAGAATGACACTCAGCAATGAACAACAGGCAGTCTACGATTGGCTGAACGGCGACCTAAGCCTCCCAGTTTACGCTGAGGCTTATTTTGGAGCTGCAGCTCTCCTAGGCCAGAAGTCTTCTGGTCACGTTACCTTAGTTGCCCATGTCGGCAGAGACCTTATGAATGGTTTGGCTTCGACTGTTAGGGGTATCAAACCAGGGAGAGTTCAATACCAGCAACACATCGATGACCTGCAAGACGACTGGCAGGAGGCGTGGCGGCACAGCGACAAGCTTTCGCCCGATGACTCGAACCTTGGCCACCTCATTCCTATTAATGTATGCCAACAGATCTCCAGTCTAATTGATGAACACAAGTCAGGAAGACGGAGGAGCTCTGAAGCCGATGGCCTCTTCTTCAGCACATTTCTCGATGAACTCAACGTGGACGAAATTCCTGACAATTTCCTGTCTGAATGGAAAGCTGCAAAGCGCTGGTTTGTGGGCCATGCACATTTGCGCGAGAAACAGTTTAGGCCGGAGACAGAAGCGGAACTGCAACAGCACTTCGAATGTTTAGACGGCTATCTGTACACAGCCGCCACCACACAATACAAACGATTGGTCGAACTGAATGAAATCCTGGACTCCACCAACAGCTGAAATGATCAAGAAAGTATTGGCTACCGTCAAGAAGGAGACGGATAGGCAATACTTTTTCAGTAGATTAGATAATCCTTTGTGGATTACGCCGCTGCGAGAGAAAGGCTACTTCAGTAGCCCGCCGCAGCTGAAGCAGCTTCCTGACGGGTATGTGCAATTCCCTCATTGGCCGGAGCTCTCTTACCTGATTTCCGTTGCTGATCAAGCTACGGCCGAAGTTATTGATGTCGTGCTTGCGTTACCGGCTTCAGATAATCCGCGTGTTTATGACGGCATACTATCTATTGCTCTAAAGCTCCACGGGGAAGCCTCTGCAAGGCTCCTACCTAAATGCTTAGAATACAGTGAGCTAGATAATCAATTTTTGGCACACCGTTACCCTGAACTTCTGAACCATTGGGTGATGGAAGGAAATATAGACCATGCACTAGAGCTTGCAGAGAGGCTTGTCCCATTTTCTGAAGATCCTAGAGCGCAGGCAAAGCGAAAGAGTCGCAGGGAGAACCCAGAGTCAGCCGGGCTTCTGCTTCAACCAAGTCCAAAGATTGCAGAGTGGGAATACCAGCAAATCCTTGAGGAGGGAGTTACGCCAATAGCGAACAGTGCACCCTTCCAGGCGGCTTCAATGTTGCTCGATGCCGCGGCCAGCATGATAACACTGGGAATGCACCGCGAAGACCTTGAAGCTGATCGTGAACAGGACTACTCGGAGATTTGGTGCACGAGGCTGGACATACCTAATCGTGACTACCAAGACTCGAAGGAGTCCCTAGTATTTGCGCTTACATACGCATGCGATAAGGTGTATGAATGCGAGCTTGAATCGATCTCTGCCCTGGATGAGCTGTTGCGAAAAGGGAAATTCAGGCTTTTTAGTCGACTTCGGCAACACCTCTATTCACTTCATCCAAGTGAAAATACCAAGCCATGGATCAGGGAAGAGATCCTTAGTTACTCGGGTTATGCAAACTCGGAATACGGCTACGAGTTCCAAACTATGGTCAGAGAGGCCAGCGAGCACTTTGGTAGTCAGTTGCTTAGCGTGAGAGAACAAGAAGATATCTTTGAAAGAATACTTAGTGGACCTTCTAAAGAGGACTATAGAGCTTTGATGGGTGAACGTTATAGCGAACAGGCATATCAACGTCGACGGATATATTTTCATCAACTGCAACTTCGTCCTTTTGTAGCAGCTCTACAGAGGGACTATCAACAGTATTATGATGAGCTGATAGAAGACCCTCTGGCTGCCCCAATTTCTGACGACAATTACGCCCCGTACGGCACAACGGTGGGCGGATGGGTAGGCCAGCAAAGCCCCAGGTCTCTTGATGACCTTCAAAAATTGTCCGACGAAGCACTCCTTGAGTATTTGAACGAGTGGGATGAAGAGCGTTGGAGCGCAGGCGATGGCTTGATTGAGGTGAACATTCCCGCGCTGGCAGAAGTATTCCAGTCGCTATTCAGTGAGACCATTGTTCCAGATGAGAATCGTCTGGGCTTCTGGATGATGAATCGTGATCGAATCGCTCGGCCCATTTATGTTGCAGCGATGATCAACGCAGTTCGAGAGCTAACGAAGAGCAAAGAATTTCAGAACCTCGATGTTTGGATTGAGCTCTGCAATTGGGTTCTCATTCACGGGGATTCAGAGAGGAATGAAGATTCAAACGTTCCGAAGGCTGAATCGGCAGACAACCCTGACTGGGGTAGCTCAAGGCGTGCGGTGGTAGATTTTATAGATGCTTGTACTAGCAAGGATACCGACGCACCCCTCGAGTATCGAGCAGGCATTGCCGACCTTTTACGAGCCCTGTGTGATCAGTTTGATTCCCGCTTGGACAATAATCGGCCAGTAATCGTAAATGGTGATGACCCGATATCTGAAGCAATTAACAACACTCGAAGCCGTGCGCTTGAGGCGATAGTTAAATTCAGTTTTTGGGTTCGCAGGCATCTACCTGAGGACCCACTGCCAGAGCTCGCAGAGATACTCATCAGGCGTTTGTCAGGTGACGCTGAGTACCCACTGACGCGACCTGAACATGCAATTTTGGGCATGCACTTTGGTGACCTATGCCAACTATCTAGAGATTGCTCCGTCAGGCATCAATCAGATCTATTTCCGCATGATGATCTGCCCGTATGGCAAGATGCGTTCGTCGCGTACATACGCTATAACAGGCCGGTAAAGGCTTTTTATGAGCTGCTAAGCCGTGAGTTCGAGTTTGCGCTCGAAAATCTAGAATTGCTGGTTGATCCGCAGAAAGATAATCGAGAGGTGGTCGACCGCCTCGGTCAACACCTGCTCTCCTACTACCTTTGGCAGGTTTATCATCTGACAGGTAATGGCAGCCTGCTAGAGCAGTATTACGAACGCACAAACGATGACCGAGAACGGTGGGCGCAGCTTTTTGATCACCTTGGGCGTTCGCTCAACGCTAGTACGGAGTTAGATGAGGACTTGCTAGACCGAGTACTTGCGTACTACAAATGGCGATTTGAGGCCTCAGAACCAACCGAACTCAAGGAGTTCACCTTCTGGCTAAAGGCTGATTGTTTAGATCCAGAATGGCGATTGAAATCGTTCCTTGACGTGCTGGGCATTGCACCAGCCAGAACCGTTGCTCTCTCCATTCAGATAAAGGCTCTGCATAAGATGCTTCCAGATTTTCCAGATTTGGTAGTCCTGTGCTTTGCCAAGATTATCGATTCCGTAGGCTCGGAAACCCAGATGTATATCTCTGTCGATGAGACCCAGCCCATACTTCATTCAGGGCTGCATGCTGAAGACCCAGAGATTAGAGAAGCTGCAGAACAGGCACGAGAAAACCTTTTGCGAATGGGGCGGTTTGACTTCCTAGAGACGAAATAAGGGTAGGAATGAGCCCCGGCAACAGAGAACTTGTGACGGTACATATAACTGATTAAGCTAATTAATCTAGAAAAAACAAGTTTATATGTATAATTTTTGGGTCATCTCACGCCGACCAATTTCCCAGCCGGGTAATCGTGGTCTGCCCGCTATAGCCTCGCAGGCCCGTTCCATCGAATTCGTAACTCCTCCATGCCTATTCCTCCTCAGGTACGTCCTCGGTGATATCCTGTATCGGAAACCAACGATCGTCCTGAAATACGTTAACGTTATTAACACGCTCGTCATCAGAGTAGGTAACCTTTATCTTCATCTCCGCGCCCTTGTTGGCACCTTCTAGCGGACTGGTCACTACCTCCGACAACCCGAGAGTAAATAGTGCCAGCGTACCATACGCTACGGCTTTACCAGCTTTCACTCCGCCGTGCTGACCCTGGTGAAAACGAAAGATGTCGTAAGTGTTCCCGTTGAAATCGGTGGCTGTTACTGTCGGCTGGCCAAACTCTGCGAGTACGTAATCGCGATTGGTTCCGCGTTCAAATACCGACAGATCTTTTTGCTCTGGTCCAGACGTAGCTTGAACAACACTGCATGCCTGCAAAACAATAAGAGCTAACGTTGCAAAATAAATATTCTTCATGGTTGAGTTCCTCCTTATCGTTAACTGTGAGGGAACAGCGACATTCTCGAAATTGCCGAACGCGACATCTCGTTGGCAACGTGCGCCATTCATGGATATGTCTCAGAAAGAAAGTACAGAATTCGATTTCAGGGAATCGTGACCCGGAAGTACGAACAGCCGCATGGTAAGACAGCTAAGCTAGAACTCAACAAGCTGTTGTTTACGGAGACAGCAGGTGTTCTGGTTGTAGATGCAGATCGTTATGGCCGGACCTTGAGTGTGATTCACCTAAGTCCCGCTTTGGGAGTATGAAAAGAATCGGGGGCAGACCAAGATTGATATTGGGGTCAGAGTAACATTTCCCGGGGAGACACAGTGCGACCGGGGACCGCCCTATTCTAAATCTTTACTCTGACCCCGATTACCTTGAGATAAAACGCGTAGTCGCGAGGATCATAGAAACACGCCGTACGGTTGTTCCCATGTTGAATGACATGGTGAGAGCATCCCGGTACGAAGAGTCGCGGTAATCTGGCCATGCTGCCTTCCCTGATTGCATGAAGAGTTCGTCGATAATGAATTAACCTTAGTCGGCAGAAGGGAGATGTTCAAGGAGTCTGACCCCTTGATCTCCCTAAAGAGTAACTTTCGAAGTCACATCTTTATACGCCTTGATTCGGCCAACAGTAGATCTCCGCCGTTATAACCTCCTTCGGCATCATAATTGGCCACATGAGCTCTGGAACTAGCAGACTAGTAACCAGAATGCTATCTCCTGATTCAAACAAAATTTGCGAATAGAAATAGCTATCCCAAGGAAACCATCGCAACTGATTCTCGAGTTTCGAATACGTAACTACTGTACTCACTCTTTCAATATCCCGAACACTATAGTGTCGCTCCCCCTTGCCCTCATCAAACACGATCAATCTATTCTTTTCATCAAATGACAATGTTTTCCGTTTGCTAACCGACCAGTACCTAATATGAAGGATTGAATGCACGACAAAAACGGGTACAAACAAAAAAAGTGCACCCTTAATCGCAAAACCTACTGACTCGACTCCAAACGAATAATAAAAAATCAGGGGCATTAACCACAACAATGACGCAGGGAAGATGATTGTCCATGCCTGCTTAAAATGATTGCTCAGCGTCGCTTGATACACATACACTTTTTTTGTCTTCATCTGTCGCCAGTGGAATAAGCTTATCAGGTCGAACCTGCGGAGGATTCATTGCTTTCCTAAACCCACTTCAAATATAGGGATGTTGAAAGCAAAATTATTCTCGTGAATATCCAGTAAGATAGGGCTACTCGCCGAGATATTTTCACCCATGCATCAATCCCAGATATTAGAACTTTTTCGCAAATACCCTATTGATCTTATTAGAATTAATAAAGTTAGAGGTCTTTATTAGTTCTCTTCCAACTGGAGCAGCTACATGTTCATAAACTTGCTCCGATGCAAACCAACTAACACCCACTATGGCTGCCGCTCCTCCCATCTGAGCTGCTGTCAATGCCAGAACTGCTACGGTGCCAGTATGCCTATATATAAACTTGCCTTCAGAGAGACTCCCGTTGTGATACATATACGCATCAAAAATTCCGTTGGCGCCGGTTATCAAAAAACCTGCCCCACCTGCTAGCTCATTTACTCTAACCAATTCTAACTGCGTTAGTTGCGCTGCCCGAACAAGCTCGGCAGGAGTGAATTGGTTTCCTCTAAACACAAGATTCCAGAAATGCCCGTCGTTAGCCTTCACTAAGCCACTTGATTGTAGCGCTCTGGCCTCTTCCGTAAGTATTACCATGGAATTGCTCAATTGGCCAGTCACAGCTAATCCAGCGGCAAAAAGTTCGGCTCTTCTGTTCGTTTCTCCAACCTGATTCCCGGAATCAGCAATGAATGAGGAATTTGATGCCCCCGGATTAAGAGATGAAGAGTTGCTACCGCCAGCAATCCATTTCTGCAAAAACGGCGAATTCTCCACAGTCCTGGAGTTGTCCTTGAAGAACCCCCAGTGCAAGACCCCAGGATATCCGAGACCTGCATCGTCATAACCGACCATAGGTTGCCTTATGGTATGCAAATCGTTATTGCAAATGATCACGCATGAAGTGACCGAGCTTGAATTACCTCTACCTTGTGCCGCCGCGTACTCATCCTCATCGATCAGCGCCTGGTAGCCACTCGGGTCAACCAGCGCCATCGGGTTATTAAAGACATAGGAATACCGATTAAAACTCTGCGTATAAGTGGGCGCCTGCACAATCGGGTCCGCACTCAGGAACCTTCCGAGTGCGGGATCGTAGATACGGCCATTCATGTGAATCAGCCCGAAGTAATCGAGCATCTCGTGGCCGGTATAGCCGCGGTGGGTGAACTCACGCAGTGCGTCGATCACGCCCACCGGATTATCGACGATGGTCTGCAGATCCGCCTGATCGCGGCGCTGTCCCCAGGGCCCCCAGGCCATGTCGGATACTTCAACTCCGGCATCCGTGAGAATGACGTCCACAGAGCCCAGGTGATCGCGCAGGAAGAAAAACCCCTGGGTGCCCTCAATGGAATGAGCCATATCCCGGTAGGTGGATTCCTGGGCGATGCCTTCAATATTGCGCCGGTACTCGATGGTCTCGGCGCCTAATTCAGAGATGTGAATAATCTCGTAGCCCGCCACGTAGTAAGTCGTCGTGGTCTTGTCGCCGACCTGTGCGACCTGCTTGAAGCGCTGGCGATCCGGACCGTAAACGAAGCGCAAGGAGTTGCCGTCTTTGTTGACGGTATGCGGCTTGTCGAACACGGTGTAGTTGAGGTCACGACTACCGTCAGTGACCATATTGCCGTTGGCATCGTACTGGTAGCTGACGCCGTTCGCGCTGGTAACCGCATGGGGCCCCGCGCCATTGGCACCGTAGCCGTAGGTGACACCATCGCGTGTCTTGATATTGCCGTTCGGCTCGTAGGTCACAACCGACCCGGCGCCAACTGCTGACTCCTGCGTAAGGCGGTTTAAGGTGTCGTAGGTATAGTCATGAAGATTGCCATGGCGTTTGTCGTGCAGGGTATCGACATTACCCAGGCTGTCGTAGGTCAGGGCGACATCTTGGATGTACGTGCCCGACTTCTCAGTGGAGAAATCACTCAGGAATCCCGTCGACGCCTGGAAGGTCGAGTTGATCGTGGTCGGGTTCACGCCAGTTGCGAGTTCCAGCACGGTCGCGTTGCCTCGGGCATCCACGCCATTAATCGTGAACCAGGTTTTCTGGCTACTGCCGGAGGCAATAGCGCTCTCCAGCACGGCGCTGCGGTACCCACTGCCGTTATAGTCGTACTCTACCCCCGCTACTTCTTCGCCGGGACCGCCGTAGACCTGGAAGGGGCGACCAAATTCGTCGTAGGTGTAGGTCTGACTGATCGGCACCAGCCCTCCGATGGTGAAGGTCTCAGTGCTTTGCCGACCGTAGGAATCGTACGTGAAATCGACCGTGTAGGTCTCCGTGGTCACGTAGCGATCAGTGTGAGCAATACGTGTGAGACGCCATGGCGCACCAGGACCACCATAGGTCCACAAGGTATCCGAGAGCAGGGTGCCGGTGGCGGACCGGTCCCAGCGCTTGACCAGGCGGCCGATGTTGTCGTACTCAAACTCGGTGTACCTGCCATTGGCAGTGATTTGTTTGATGACCTCCCCGAAGGCGTTGTACTCGTAGGTCCAATTGCCCTTGTCGGGGTCAGTGATAGACAACTTGCGTCCGAGATTGTCGTAGGTCATGGCACTGACGGCGACGTCTGCACCTGTGGTTACCGTGGTGGTGAGCAGGTTGCCGGCGGCATCGTAACCATAATCGATACTGCCGCCTTCATCCGTGGCGCGCACCAGTTCGCCGCGGCTGTTGCGGGTTTCGCCACTCTCCTGGCCCTGGTCATTGAAAACAGTCTGGGTAAAACCGCTATAGACATAACTGGTGGTCGCACTATTCGCGGCAGTCGCCGAGCTTATGCGCCCAAGTTGGTCGACGGCAAAGCTGTTCAGCGGCCCCGAAGCACCGTTGAATGGCTCGCTGAGTGAGGTCAGATCGCCCTTGTCATCAAAGGTCTGGGTGACCCGGTTGTAACCGCCGGCGAAGCCGTTTTCGGCGCGGCCGACTTCCCGGCCCAGGGCATCGAAACAGGCAACGTTTTCACTGCCGCCACCATGTGTAGTAATTGCCGCATAGGCTGTGCCTGCCGGACAGCTGGCGTGACTGAAGGCATACGAGGTGCTTGCGTGCGCCCCGGTGCTGCTGTATTCCAGCGCCAGTCGGCCGAGCGCGCCGTATTGCCGTTCAGTGCGCACACCGAAGGCATCTTCCTCAACCGCCGGTAGGCCGAAGATGCCATCGCGCTGTACAACCTCGCGCACGAGCAAGCTGGTTGTGGTATCGAGCGCGACAGACTCCCGGTCAAGGTAGCGCCCCCCCTCATAGGTCCATTCCTGGGTGCGCAACTGCGGGAGGCTGTTGTTCGGCCCGGCAGTACCGCTGGTCACCGTCTTGGCCCGATTACCGAAAGCATGGTAGCTGTGGGTCGAGAGCAATTCCCGCGTGTCGGCAGAGGCCAGCAGGCGCTCGGTCTCCAGCAAACCATTGGCATCATAGGTAAACGCCACCTGGCGAACGGTAGCCGTCTCACCCGCACGCTCGTGGGTAACGGTTGCGCTTTGCAATTGGCCCAGTTCCTGCTGCGCCTCAGAACCGAACTCATTGAGCCTCACTATCGCCGAATCCGCCGTCGTCTGGGTGCCGGTGAAATACTCGGTACGGGTGTGAGTCAGGTTGCCCCAGGCATCGCGACCGGCACCACCACTGGGATTGTCATTGTCGACCCGCTCCCTGCCCAGCACCACTTCGTTGCTGTCCGGGTCATAGCTCGTCTTCTCACTGGTCGCAAGATAAGGGCTCCAGATAGCCGCGTTGCTCGCAGAAGTCGGCGCCAGACTGTAGCTGTTCTCGACCGAACTCAGCAGATTGCCCGTGCTTAGGTCACGGCGCTCCAGCGAGTCGACACGCCCGGTAAACGGGTAGTCCTGGCGATAGCGGGTGGTGCTTTCAATGTTGCGATGTGCGTCCACCACGGCCATCTCGCGGAAGCCCAGAAAGCCACGGCCAGAGGCCTGGGCCTTGGCGCCTGCGTAGCTATACGTCTGCCGGGAGACTCCAGCGTTCCCGCTGCCGCTACAAGCCGTCGCAACGCCGGTACTGGTGCTGCATACCGCATCCACCACGTAGATCGGCGCCAGTACATCAAACAGGGGTGGGCGTTCTGTCGCGCCCGCCGGCCCCTGCACCGCACCGGATGCGGTCCACAGTGCGGCCGATGCGTCATCATCGCGAGTGTAGGTCGCCGGTACCGTCAGGGGGCTGTAGTCGACCACAACTTCGCGGCCGAGTCCGTTGCTAATGCGGGTGATGCGGTCGCTCGCGGCGAGGCCGGTATCCGCCAGGCTCGTGCTCAAGTGCTCAGAGCCGACTGCGATGCCGATATCCACGTGATCGGCCACACCATCCCCATTCACATCAAACATCAGGTGGCGGGCGGTGTCGCCGGTATCTTGTTGATCCAGCAAGGTGACGGCTGCGCTGAATCCGTTCGTGTCGGGCTGCCAGAGGTAGGCCACCAGGGCACCGGTGCCCGCACCGCCGGTTGGATCGCGCACTATCACCACGTCCCGGTAGCCGTCGCGGTTAACATCGGCGGCATTCAGGGTCTTCGCTTCATCAACGCTAAGGGTGGCAAATGGCTCGGCCGCAATAAATCCGGCACCGTTATTGAGGCGGTACTTCCAGGCCCCGGTTGCAGTGCTGGTGAGATAGAGCACATCACTGAGGCCATCGCCATTGAGATCCAGCGTGAGGAGGTCCTCAGCCTCGGCGGTACCACTCAGGTCCGCAGAAAACGTGGGTGCCATGACAACCTTATCGAGCGTGTCATCGATGCTTGCAGTGACAAAGGCGTGATAGCGGTTCAGGTTGGCACCCGAACAGGTGGGCGTGGGGAATTCCCCTGGTGGAAGCTCGGCCGCTTCATCGCAAAGCTGGCTCTCTCGGGCAAACAGGTCAACACGCCCATCGCCGTCGAAATCCGCAACCCGGTAATTCGAGTCGATGACCCTGGTGTTGTTGGTTGTCCCATTGAGGAAACCAGCCAGTTCCACGTCATAAACATCACTGTTGAGCTCGTAGGCACAGCTCAACCCTGCGGGCCAGCCTGCTGGGCAGGCAGCCGCACGCTGCATGAAGCGCACCTTGCTGGGTTGGCCGTCCGCTTCGTAGATCAGGTCGGCCAGACCGTCAGCGTTGAGATCGGCAAAGAGTATGCCCGCCCCGCCGGTGCTACCCAGCGAAATAACCGTCGAATACTCGTGCACCCAGTCAAAATTCGCGGCCGTATGGCCGCGCTCGGTGAGCAGGATCTGCAGGCCGCCGTTGGTATCCACATAGGCCACATCCTGGGAGCCGTCACCGTTATAATCCAATACGCGCCAGGTCTTGGCCGAGCCACTGAGCAAGGGCACGCCACACGGTGCGGTTGTACAAGCGGGTACCAGCTTGCCCTGAGCATCGTCAAAGATCGCGACGTGCAGTTCAGGCGTACCCCCATCCGTGGCCCAGACCAGGTCGAGCTTGCCGTCGCCATTCAGGTCCGCCGGCCTGCCTTTGTTGTAGTCCGCGGTCACGGGATTGTTAACCGGCACAGATGAAGCAAAACTGACGGTGGCAGCAGCCTCACTCCATTCAAAAGTGGTCGGCTGCAGGCAGTTTACGTTATCGATGCCGCACTCGGTCACCGTTTTCACGCGACTGAAGCCGACGCCGGCTGCAGGTTCGTGATAGTCGAGAGTGTACTGACGAATGACATTGTCGTCGTTATAGGAGGTAACCTGGTCCAGCCGGTCCCTGAGAACACGGCGATAGCCACCCACAAAACCCGTCACCGGATCGGGGCGTTCCACCGTATCATTGGTGTTGTAACTGAAGCTCAGATGCGCTTTGGACACACCTGCGACGTAAGCAAACCGTACTGTTTCCAGCCGGTTTCCCTCGCTGTCGTACTCATAGACCACTTTGTTGCCTATGCGGTCTTCGAAACGCGCGATGCTCCAACTCAGTACTTTATCGTTGCTACGCACCGGGTTGTCGCCCGCGTCCAGCTCCGCTTCGTAGGCAAAATGACGGACATCGTTAGTACCATCCTTACCCAAATGGGTGGTGGAGCCATCCTTCGCGGTGATCGTGAAATAGTCCGGCGTGCCCGCTATCCCTTCGTGCGCGAAAATACGGCGATAAGAGTCGATTTCAGTGCGGTACTCGGCGCCATCGGCACCTTCAGTGCCATTGACCAGGATCAGGCGCTGCCCATTCAGGCAGAAGCGGTCCTGATCGCTGAAAGTGATCGACTGCGCGTTGTTATCGTGCCAGGCGGTCTGGCGGCAGCGCGAGATGGAACTCAAACCGGTGAGCGCCATGCCTTTGCCGGCAATGCCATTGCCACCACCGCTGGAGTAGCGGAGGCCCAACCGTGGCGCGACGCCGGCCACACCGGGCGCGGTCACGAAGGGAATACTGTAGGAGGCCTGGCCAGCAGGACCCACTGAGAAGGCCCCGTTGATAGCGCCCACAGAATCAGAGGTGGATGAACTCTCTGCGCCGGGATTAACGGCCGGCGAGGGCGCAGCATTGATCGTGACAGATGAGGGCGGCAGAACCTCCCGCTGGGACACATCAGTGTATGTCAGCCCGTCCCGACCGGTACAACTCAGGGTCGCCGTGTAGGTGCCAGCGAGGGAAGTCAGGGTTGACTCGCCAGAGGTCCCAAGGTCCTCTTGATTGCCGTTGATGCATGTGGTCATGTTCGTCGATGACCAGTGGTAGGTCTGTGGGATGCCTTCATCGACAACTTCGGGTTGCCAGTAGGCATTTACGGTTGGGGCCTCGATCACTTCCCGGGTGAATGCAGTACTGGCTTCGGTAGCTTCCAGCCAACCCTCGCAGGTCAGGGTCGACTGGTAGATGCCAACTGGCGTGGTCTCTGTGTAGGAACCACTCGTGCCCTTGCTTACGCCGTTGCCGTTGACACAGTCCTTGGCATAGGTGGACTCCCAGAAATAGGTCTGCGGGGTTCCCTCCGCCACGATGGCTGGCTCCCAATAGGCGGTGACCGTCGGCGGTTGCGGATAACTAACGGTCCGGGGCGCATAAGATGTGGTCGTACCACCTGTGCCGGTACAGCTAAGCACGGCGGTGTAGTTACCCACTGCCCCCGGCGTGACTGGCCCTTCGGAGCCGGAGAGCGCGCGTTCAGTGCCACTGCCGCTGACGCAATTAGCGGCCCCGGTGGAACTCCAGTGGTAGGTTTGCTCCTGCCCCAGATAGATATCCTGCGGCGTCCAGGCAGAGGTCACCACTGGTGGAGCAGTTGGCGGTGGCAGGGCATTAGTGACTGTGAGGGGAATACCCTCTGACTGTCCTTCCCAGCCCCAAACGTCCCGCGCCATGGCGGTGACGGAATAGGTTCCCGGCTCTGCGGTCCAGGTGTAGGTAAATGGCGCGGTATCGACGGTAGCCAGGGCATAGCCGTTTAAATAGAAAGTGACGCTCTCCAGGTCACCATCGGTATCATCGGCACTGGCCGTCAGCGTCACCAGGTCACCTTCTTCCACAGTGGACGGTACCGTCGGCGCGGTTAGTGTCGCCGTCGGTGCGGCATTGGCGACCCCAGTGATGGTGTGGGCAGGCGTTTCCGCGAATGCATTGCGTGTATCGATTACCCGCGCCTTGATTTCATGGGCGCCCGGGGTCAGCTGCCAGCTTGTTTCGTAGGGATATCCACTGACCTCATCGTGGAGCACGCCGTCGACGTAGAAGGCGACACCGGTGATATTGTTTTCCGCATCCGTCGCGTTCGCGCTCAGGGTGATGACCGTGCCGTTGATGTTGGTTGACTGGTCGGCGGGTGTCAGCCCGCTGATTGCGGGCGCGGTATTGACCAGGCCGGTAATGGTGATCGGCTCAGCAGTGCCGGTGGCACCGAGATCGTCGACCGCCACCGCCGTGAGCTCGTGTGCGCCCTCGGCAACTGTCCAGCTGGAGTGATAGGGCGCATCGGCGTCACTGTCGACAACAATGCCATCGACCAGGAAATCCACCCGTGCAATGGGCGCCGTGGAGGTGATGATGGCTCCCGTGAGGGCCAGCTCTTCACCCTCGACCTGGGTGTCGCCCTGGGGCGCTGCGTTGATCAAGAGCTGGGGATACATCTGCGCCGGGGGCGGCTGCAGGACTTCAGGTGTCTGCAGCACGGTACGCCCCAAGGCAAAATTGCTGTAGTCACTCGCATCGACCAGCATACCCGGCGTCGCCCCAACAACTTGGGTAGGCAGTAGGTAATCCAGGGCATCGCCTAGCCCCAACTCGCCCTGGCTGCCCGCTCCCCAACTCCACAGGCTGCCATCCGCCTTCAGTGCAAAGGAATGGGCATAGCCCGCACTGATCCAGACCCAGTCCATGTCAGTGCCAACCCGGGTGGGAACGAGATAGTTCTCCGTATCCCCATGCCCCAGTGCACCTTTCCAGCCGTAGCCCCAGCTCCAAAGGCTGCCGTCGGCCTTCAGTGCCATTGTGTAGCCCCAGCCCGCGCTGACCCAGACCCAGTCAGACGCCGTACCCACCTGGGTCGGCACATACCGGTGGGCGGTATCTCCGTGCCCCAGGCGACCGTAGGAACCCTGACCCCAGGTCCACAGGGTGCCGTCAGTCTTGAGCGCCACCGAATAGCTCTCGCCGGCGTCAATCCAGGCCCAGTCTGTATCCGTTGTTATCTGCACAGGGCGCGACTTGTCCGCTGTGGTGCCGGTGCCCAACTGACCCCTTATGCCCCAACCCCAGCTCCACAGGGTGCCATCGGTCTTCAGCGCCAGGTTGTGGGCACTGCCAGCGCTCACCCAGGCCCAGTCCCGGTCGGTATTCACGTAGGCCGGAGTGAGAAAATTCGAATACGTCGAACCCTGGCCCAGCTGAAACTTGTGGTTATAACCCCAGCTCCACAGGCTGCCATCCCATTTCAGGGCCACCGAGTGGTGCGACCCGGCGGATACCCGGGCCCAGTCATTGGTCGTTCCCACCTGTTGCGGTGCAGACACATCCAGCTCATCGCCGTGGCCGAGGCGGCCGTACTGGCCCTCGCCCCAGCTCCACAGGCTGCCATCCAGTTTGATGCCCAGCCCGAAATGTCCACCGGCGGACAACCAGGCCCATTCTGCCTCCGACCCGATTTGAGTGGGTAACAACAGGTTGGCGCCACTGCCCTGGCCTGTGGCACGGTAATAGCCCTGGCCCCAGCTGTAAGCCTGGTTGGAAGTGCCCGAGAAGGTGGTGTCGAGATCACCGGCCACGGCAATCTCTATGGCTTCCGATACGCTGGTTTCACCTAACTGGTCGGTAACCACCACGTGCAGGGTGTGGAAGCCGGCAGTCGCAGTCCAGTCTAGCTGGTAGGGTGGCGTCGTCGCGACACCCAGCGATTCCCCGCCGAGGAAGAACTCGACCTGGCTGATCCTGTAGGTCGCTCCGGTAATCGTTGCATCCAGGCTGACGGTACTACCCAGCACCTCGACAGAGTTAGTGGTTGAGACCTCGGCAGATAATTCCGGTATCAATTGCGGCACCTGGAGCGGTACGGGTGCACGCGGCACCGTGACACCCATTGCAAAAAAGCCCGTCTGGCTGGCCTGCACCAACATACCGGGTGGTGCATCTACCACCTGTGTCGGTATGTGATACTCCAGTGCATCGCCTTGGCCGAGGTGCCCATAGAGGCCATAACCCCAACTCCAGAGCGTGCCATCCGCTTTCATGGCGAAGGATTCCTGCGCGCCAGCGCTCACCCACACCCAATCGACTTCTGCACCAACCCGCATCGGCGACAGTTGGTTGACGGTATCACCGTGTCCGAGTCGCCCACGGGTGCCCATTCCCCAACTCCACAGGCTGCCGTCGGTCTTGAGCGCCAGGGTGTGATCTGCTCCGGCACTCACCCAGGCCCAATCTGTATCCGTGCCGACCTGTAAAGGCGCATTCTGTTGCGTGCTATTGCCATGACCGAGGCGACCGGCATAGCCCCAGCCCCAGGTCCACAAACTGCCATCCGACTTGATCGCTGCGGAGTGCCGCATGCCAGCGCTAATCCAGGCCCAGTCCTGGTCGGTACCGAGCTTGACCAGGGCTGTTGTACTCGCGGTATTACCATGCCCGAGCGCACCGTAGGTACCATCGCCCCAGGTCCACAGACTGCCGTCATCCTTGAGCGCCATAACATGGAAGCTCGATGCAGCGACCCAGCGCCACCCCTTATCGGTGCCGACCACGCGAGGGTAGTTAGTGCTGCCATAACCCCAGCCCCAGAGGCTGCCATCAGCCTTCAGGGCCAGTGAGTAATCTTGCTTGGCTATAACCTGTTTCCAGTCCTGGTCAGTGCCGACCTGCAGCGGCGCTCCAACATCGAGGTTGTTGCCATGGCCCAGGGCTTTATAGGCGCCCTTACCCCAGCTCCAGAGTGTGCCGTCCTGCTTCAAGCCCAGGCCATGGTTATAGCCTGCGCTCAACCACGCCCAGTCGGACTCTGTGCCCAGTTGGGTGGGTACATTAAAGGATGCCTGGCTGCCTTGCCCGGTGCGGTAGTTCTGGCCACTACCCCAGGAGAAACCCTGCGCGCGGGTGTTCTGGAATGGCGAGGATACATCCATTGGCACACTGAACTGCGCACTATCGGCATAGCGCGTGGCGCCGGTGACATCGGTGGCCTGCACGCGTACATTGTGCGTACCCGGCGTGGCGATCCAGTCCAGTTGATAGGGCGCGGTGTAATCCACACCCAGGGACACACCATTGAGGAAGAATTCAAGCTGCGCAACCGTGTTGCTGGACTCCAGAACCTCGGCTTCCAGGGAGACTGTAGTGCCCAGGAAGTGCACGGAATCCTGCTGAGGACTCGTTGTTGCGATGGCGAGCTGTGGCACCGGCCGCGGTACCTGCAGGGCGGCCGGTACCTGCGCAACCGTCACCCCTACCGCAAATGCCGAGCCGGAGTCGGCCAGGGTGCCAGGCGCCGCTTCAACTACCTGGGTGGGCACCAGGTAATCCAGGGTATCCCCGTGGCCGAGTTCGCCCTGGCTGCCCTGGCCCCAGCTCCACAGAGTCCCGTCTGCCTTCAATGCAAACGAGCGAAAAGTGCCCGCGTGAACCCACACCCAGTCCATATCAACGCCGACCCGCGTTGGGACGAGATAGTCAGTGGTATCACCCTGCCCATGGGCACCCTTGTAGCCGTAGCCCCAGCTCCAGAGGCTGCCGTCGGACTTGAGCGCCAGGGTATGGCCAGCACCGGCACTCACCCAGGTCCAGTCAGAGTCCGCTCCCACTTGTGTCGGTACAAAACTGCTTGTAGTACCACCTAGCCCGAGACGACCCTGATTACCCAGGCCCCAGATCCACAGGGAGCCATCTGATTTCACAGCTGCGGCGTGCGCGCTACCAGCACTAGCCCAGGCCCAGTCCATGTCTGGATTAATCTGCTGCGGATAGGTCTGGTTGGCGGTCCCGCCACGCCCCAGCCAGCTGCCCCCCTTACCCCAGCTCCAGAGGGTGCCGTCGGACTTCAGTGCCAGACTGTAGCCGCCACTGGCGTCAACCCAAGACCAGTCGTTATCTATCCCCACCTGTCCCGGCACGGTGTGCGTGGCGTTGAGGTAACTACGCCCCAGTTGGTAGGCGTTGTTAAAGCCCCAGCTCCAGAGGGTCCCATTTTGGCGAACCGCTAGCGAGTGATAGGAACCAGCTGACACCTGCGCCCAATCCTGATCGGCACCAATTTGCTTTGGCGTGGAGAGGTCGAGCGTATCGCCATGGCCCAGATTGCCGTAATCACCCTGACCCCAGCTCCACAAGGTGCCGTCGCGCTTGAGCCCCAGCCCATGTTGCCCCTGTGCAGCGAGCCAGGCCCAATGGGTTTCGGTACCCAACTGAGTGGGTGTCGTCAAATCCGGGCCGGGACCTTGTCCGGTCTCGAGGTAATAGTTATTACCCCAGCTATAGGCCTGGTTGGCATTGCCTGAAAATGTGGTATCAAGATCACCTGCCACGGCAAGCTCTATGGGTTCCGATATGCTGGTTTCACCAAACTGATCGGTTACCACTACATGCACGATGTGGAATCCGGCCGCGGCCACCCAATCTAGCTGGTAAGGCCTGGCCGACACTACACCCAGCGATTCCCCGTCAAGGAAAAACTCGACCTGGCTGATATCATAGGTCGCGCCGGTGATTGCCGCGTCAATGCTGACCGTGGTGCCGAGAGACTTGACAGAATCGTTCGTCGAGACCTCGGCGGAGAGCCGCGGTACCAACTGCGGTATTTGAAGAGGCTCCGGCGCTCGCGGAACAGTGATTCCCGTGGTGAAGTAACCGCCCTTACTCGCCTGCACCAGAGTGCCGGTCTGGGCGTCGAGCACCTGTGTTGGCACATGATATTCGAGGGCATCCCCTTGGCCGAGATGTCCGTACGCACCATAGCCCCAGCTCCAGAGCGTACCATCTGCTCTCATGGCGAAAGATTCCTGGGCGCCCGCGCTCACCCACACCCAATCAGCATCTGTGCCGACCCGGATTGGTAACAACTGATCCTCAGTGTCGCCATGCCCCAGGCGACCTCGATGGCCCTTTCCCCAGCTCCACAGACTACCATCGGCCTTTAAAGCCAGGGTGTGCTCCGCACCCGCACTCACCCAGACCCAGTCGTTATCAGCACCGACTTGCAGCGGAGAGTTTTGTTGGGTGGTGTTACCATGACCCAACCGGCCAGAATAGCCATAACCCCAGGTCCACAGACTGCCGTTGGCTTTAATGGCAGCGGAGTGGCGACTGCCTGTACTCACCCAGGCCCAGTCATAATCAGCACCCATACGAGTTGGCTTGGTAGCGTTTACGGTATCGCCATGCCCCAGAGCGCCATAGTGACCATAGCCCCAACTCCACAAACTGCCGTCATTCTTGAGCGCCAGCGCATGCTGTCCCGCCGCACTAACCCAGCGCCAGTCCTTATCAGTGCCGACCATGCCGGGTGTCTTGTAGTTGACCGTAGTAACACCCCGTCCCAACTGCCCGTAGCCGTTGTTACCCCAACTCCACAAGCTGCCATCCGCTTTTCTGGCAAGAGAGGAATACCACCCGGCTTCAATCTGTTCCCAGTCCAGATCGGGTCCGACTTGTTGTGGGGTTCCCACATCGAGGGTACCGCCATTGCCCAGGGCGCCATAAATTCCATGGCCCCAGCTCCACAGAGAGCCGTCCAGCTTGAGGCCGAGGCCATGGTTTTCGCCAGCGCTTAACCAGGCCCAGCCTGCTTCAGCACCCAACTCTGTAGGCACATTGCGCGCCCCGGGTGAACCTTGGCCGGTGCGGTAGTTTGCGCCATTACCCCAGCTGAATCCCTGTGCGCGGGTATTGTCGAAGGGTGTAGAGACGTCCAGTGGCACACTGAACTGCACTATATCGGAGTAGCGGGTTGCGCCGATCGCGTCCGTGGCTTGTGCACGCAAGGCGTGGTTGCCAGAGGATGCCACCCAGTCAATTTGGTAGGGTGCTGTAGTGTCCACACCCAGCGAAGCCCCATTGAGGAAAAACTCGACCTGGGCAATCGTATTCGATGACTCCAGAACCTCGGCTTCCAGGGAGACTGTAGTGCCCAGGAAGTGCACGGAATCCTGTAGCGGATTGGTCACTGCGATGTCGAGCCGCGGTACCGGCTCGAACACCTGCAACGGCTGCGGTATCTGCGCAACCGTCACACCTGCCGCAAACTGACCGCCGCCGTCCACCAGGGTACCGGGCGCAGCACCCATTGCTTGGGTTGGCACCAGGTAATCCGCGGTATCACCCACGCCCAGTTTTCCCTGGCTTCCCTGGCCCCAACTCCACAGTGTGCCGTCCGCCTTGAGCGCATAAGATTGATAGCTGCCGGTGCTGATCCAGACCCAGTCTGTGTCGGTGCCCACCTGGGTGGGAACAAGTTGGTTTTCCGTATCGCCATGACCGAGTGCGCCTTTGAGGCCTTCACCCCAGCTCCAGAGGCTACCGTCAGCCTTCAAGGCCAGTGTGTGACCGAAGCTTGCGCTTACCCGGATCCAATCTGTGTCGCTATCTAGCTGCGTGGGTACCGTCCGGCTGGTGGTATTTCCCAGGCCCAGGCGACCGGTACTGCCGATACCCCAGACCCAGAGGCTACCATCGGTCTTCAAGGCGGCGGCATGGTTGGTGCCTGCGCTGAGCTGGACCCAATCCGTATCGGAGCCGACTTGGGAGTGATAGGCCTGGTTGGAGCCGTTGCGACCCAACCAGGCACCTGCCTGGCCCCAACTCCAGAGCGTACCATCGGTTTTCAACGCGAGGCTGTAGGTGCTGCTGGCACTGACGGCAGCCCAATCCGTGCCTGGCCCCAGCAGGAACGGGGACGTGTGGCTTACTGATGTGCTGGCGTTGTACCACAGCTGTTGGTAATAACTGCGCCCCCAGCCCCAGATGGTACCGTCGGCCTTGATAGCGAGGGAATGACTGTCCCCGGCCGATACCTGGGTCCAGTCCTGCCCGGTACCGATTCGCTTCGGTGTGTCCACCCGCAATTCATCGCCGTGACCGAGCCGACCCAGGTAACCGTCGCCCCAGCTCCAGAGGCTGCCATTGTGCTTCAGTGCCAGAGAGTGTCGGCTGCCGGCGCTGATCCAGGCCCAGTCTTCAGCCGCACCCAATTGCGTCGGTACGGTGAGGTCCGTGCTGGACCCCTGGCCGGTTTCACGATAATAACCGGCGCCCCAGCTATAGGCCTCCTTAGGTATGCCTGCAAATTCCTGGGCTTGCGATAGATTGGTTATGAATAGGGGAAGGCCAAGCAGGCAAATGACCTGGACCAGTTTGCGCAGCTTTGATGAGCCCGGAAGGAAGAAGCGACCTATTGCTGCAGCAATCTTGATCACACCGCTAAAGGGCTGCAAAAAAATACTCGAACTCACACTGACTCCTCACTCGCAAAGCTGCGTTCACGCCCTGTTTCGGGGCGCACAAATTCATCGCGCGCTGATCGGCGCGCTTCTTGCAGCTTGCGTAGCGAGTAGTACTGCCAGTCGCACTCAATAACGTTACTGACACACCCTTTATCAGGGGCAGGGCTACATAGGCCCAACGGATTCAGGCTCCAGGAGCCGGTACACCGTTCGTTATCAAGACTATGCCTCTGGCGTTTGGATAGGATGCATTCTTCGACGCCCCCCGATCACTGGAGACAGGTTGAACCAGATGGTTCCAGTGTTTCAACAGCCCCTGTCCGCCAGACAATAACCAAACTAAATTGCATATATCAGAAGGAAAATTAGTCCAAGACTATGATGTATGCAAGTAGATTGCGTTAAGTTCCAAAAAATAACTCGCATTTGAAGTCTAAAAGCACAGTAGAGGCCGCAGTAATAAGTAGTTGCAGACGCCGCTCCCATATTCCCAGAGCAACAGTGACTAATTAGCACCCACACAGAAAAAATGCGCCAGGACCGCTGGTGCAAATAACAAGCTAGTGGAGCCCAAAAACTCGTGGTCTGTGCCAGATACTCCAGATGGTTGCGACGAGAACCCCTTTATCCAAAAGTCAGGCCAGGTGTTGGATCTGACGCTGGGCCTGGCCATTTACTGTCGCCTATCAGCGAAGGCGTACTACCCGTGATCAACTGAATAGGGCCTACAAGAAGGTTTTGGGTGAATCGGGTGTCGCGCCGGGTTTGAGGTTTGGCGCTAGATCTTGCGATTAATCAGCAGAGGTGGGCCGTCCTACACACTGATAAATATAAAGATTATGCAGCCTCTCTAGATGTGGTTGGTATGTTTAGCTTAGTTCCCTCTATTGCTTCAAAGCTGGAGCAGCCCACATAAGCCCCAATACACCTTTCTAGACCACACTTCCAAAATCGTCCAAGAAGAATAAAAACTTCCAAAACGAACAAAACCTCTTAGAAAGTGTAAAGCCCACAAAAAAATATCGGGAAAGGCACGAAAAGAGAAAAAAGCACGAAAAGAGGGAAAAAACGCAAAAAGAGGAAAAAAACGCAAAAATAGGGAAAAAGCACAGAATGGGATATAATCCCATTTATTGGTGTTTTCCGGAAAAATTATGAAATTTCTGAAAAGTTTGTGTATTCCTGAAGAATGGGCGATTGCCCCTAACAAACTAAAATCTAGTATAGGTCTTAATTTTCGGCTGTGTCAAAAGAAACTTTAACCACTGTAGGTCGCGGTAAAGTATGAAAAATGCAGGATACACGTTCCTTCGGCATGAGCTGGGGCTTTTGGTTCCACCACTTGGTATGGATTTGGCAGTCGGCGACTCTTATGACGATCGCGTGGTTTCCTATGGTCAAGGAAAGCTCAAATTACTAGCTAAAACGAAGAAGGTTGGAAAGACTCCATCGGAGCATATTGAGACAGCCATAAAATACCAAGGCATTCGTTTGGCTTACCTCTCGCCGACTTTCCAGGCCATCAACGTAGACGAATTGACGGCATATATCAAAGCAAAACCTACTTCGGAGATCCGTAGATGCATTTGGTACCTGTTTGAATGGCTAACGGGCGAAGAGTTGGATTTGCCAAATAGCAAGTCTGCCTACACGCCGCTGCTAGATGATGAATACTACTACACGTTGTCAGAGGGGGAGCGACACTCTCGGACACGAGTAATTAACAATATGATAGGAAACCGCGAATTTTGCCCGGTAGTGCGCAAGACGCCGGAAGTGGTTTCATGGGCGCGGAAAGATCTAGTCAAAGTTGCGATCAAGCAGCTCAGGGGCCTGAATAAATATGTAAACACGGAAATTCTGGGTCGGTCAGTTTCCTATTTGTATACCAAGGAAACGAAGTCCTCTACCGAAATTGAGCGAGAGGACGCCAGGGAGGAGAAGACCAAAAAGTTCTTCCGGGTGCTGAAGAGTAGTGGCACTTTACCAATAGATAAAGCGCGGCTTATTTTCGTGCAAAATCAGATAGTCCAATCTGCTAAGAAGGACTCAGATTATCGAAAGGAGGAAATATACGTAGGTGTAACACGAATGACATCAGCCGGGGTTGATGAAGACATTCACTATATAGGTCCGAAATGGGAGCAGGTCCCCAGCATGATGTCTGGGCTGATCGATATGCATCATGCGTTAATGCTAGATGCTAAGGTTCCTTCCATGATTCATGCCGCGATAGTCTCTTTCGGCTTGGTATACATTCATCCTTTCAGTGATGGTAACGGTCGAACGCACCGTTACCTCATTCATGACGTTTTGAAGGCGAGAAGGCCAGAGGGCGAAGACTTTATCATTCCTGTGTCAGCAGCAATCTTGCGACGCCAGAAGGACTATGATCGAGTATTGGAGACGTTGTCTCGTCCACTGATGGCGATGCTGGATTATGACCTGCTTGAACATGACGACTGTCGCGTAGAGATCAACAATGATCTTCACTACCTATATAGGTATCCAGATCTGACTCCGCATGTTGAATTTTTGTACGAGATGATGCGCGCAGCGATGGATGTGGACTTGATGGACGAGGTGTTGTTTATACTGAAGTTTGATGCACTCAAGGGACAAATAAACTCAAGTTTCGATATACCCAATACAAAATTGGACTTGATGGTTCGACTTTTGCTTTCTAATGACGGCAGAGTATCGAATAGGAAAAAGCGAATCTTTAATCAGTTTCTGGCCGACGAAGAAATTCCTGCCCTGGAGGATATGGCGGTTGAACAAATAGCTGTTTACGATCAAATGGCTCAAGAGATTAATGATGCCATGGCTAAAGACTAACTATACAGCTGCTAGGGGTATATATGGGGGCATAAGGGGGTCACCTAAATATATTATTTAGATAATTCAGTAAGTTAGGATAATTTTTCGGTCGATCTCACACCCGACCAAATTCATTTTTAGTCTTTCCCGTCGGATTGCCGGGCAACCAGCATAGCTGGTTGTCGTTCAGCCGGCCGGCGTTCCGGGTTGCACCTTGCTGCGCAAGGTATGCGCTCGCTCCACCCTCTCACACTGACCAACCCCCCAATTGGATAATCGTGGTCTGTTCCCGTTTATTCCTTTTTTAGTGTGGGATATTGATCAGAGGCGGTGGCGTTTACCTGGAATAACCTACACTGGGATGTAGTTTACTGAGTATGGTGCCCACCTATCTTTCCAGGGTTTAGCTTGTTCCAGTTCGTAAGCCAGTTGGTATAGCATACGGTCGTTACCTGTCGCCGCCTGAAACATAGAGCCTATGGGTAAACCTGATTCAGCACCCCAATTGAGGGGTACCGACATGGCGGGGTTACCTGCAACATTGGATGGAGCCGTATAGCCCATCCTGTTTTCCAGGAATTCTCGGGTGAGGCTGTTGAAACTGTCCTGAGGCTTTAGTGCATCAGCCTCAATGGAAACAACCGGCATGACCGGTGAGAGAATGATGTCCACACGATCAAAAACCTTAGCAAACAGTCTCGGAACACGAGCGAGATACGCCAGTCCCGCAGCCTCCTGCTCATCGGTAATCGAGGCTCCGTAGCCGCTCATACTGGCCGTAAAAGGGTCGAGCAGACCCGACTCTGCGGAAGATAAGCCGGTCAATGACCGCGCCATATTGTCAATGAAGCCGAAGCGACGAAGAAAGGCATTTGTATAGGCGCGAAAATACTCTTGTCGGTCTACGGGATAGTCTATCTCAATTACCGTATGTCCTAGATCTTCCAATAAGCTGGCAGCCGACAGAATCGCATCTCGAACTTCTTTTTCAACAGGCATGCCGCCTTTCAACTCTAGAGCCAAACCTACCTTCAGTCGTTTCGTTGATGGGCCCGCCACCATGCCGACCGGCTCAAAAGCGGCCCCCGATTTATCCTCGGTTTCATTGAAGAGCGCCGCGCTGTCTCTGACAGTTCGACTAATGGCCTGATTGGTTTTAAATCGGCTGTGCCCGCCTTCTACTTCACCTGACAACATACGCCCACGGCTCGGCTTCATTCCAAAAACCCCGTTTGCACTGGCAGGGAGGCGATTCGAACCGCCGCCATCAGTACCATGGGCCATCGGTACGATGCCCGCAGCCACGGCGGCTGCGGAACCGCCACTGGAACCGAGCGCGGACTTTGAAAGATCCCAGGGGTTAAGTGTCTGGCCAAAAGCCGTATTGTTGGTAACCAGGCCAAGTTGGGCAAATTCAGGCACGTTGGTCATACCTAGGATATTCATCCCGGCGGCCTCGACTGCATCGATGTATTTAACGTTTTTTGCCGGCACATTGGTCAACATAAGCCTGGACCCGTCGGTTCTGCGAACACCGCCGACATCAATCATATCCTTGAGCAGAATTGGCACGCCTGAAAATGTACTGTCAGCCGGGATGCTGCTCGCTCTTTGTCGTGCTCGTGCGTAGGTCTTCGTCGTAATGACATTGAGTATCGGTTCAAGCGCCTCGATCCGTCGGATAATGATTTCGACAACTTCCGTCTGCGACAGCTCACCCTTTTTGATCAGTTCGGCCATGCCCAATGCGTCATAGGCAACTAATTCATCAAGTTCACGGGGGCTCGCCAGCGCTTGTTTTGGAAATACGCTGGAGAGTGAGCTCACAGCCATGGCCGCAGAACTCGCTCGCAGAAATGAACGTCTACTTATCGCCATCAAATGTCTCCTGTTCAGAGCACAAAGTACCAGAGTCGTATATTAACTAGCGCTTAGTGATTACCAAACATCATCTTGAGGACATCGGACTGATAGATGGAGTTTTCCGCCCGGTAGGGCACTGCACCTGCTTCCAGATCGGACTTATTGTAGTTTCCTAACTCATCACTTATAAAGGCATGCGCCCGCGCCATTTTTTCCAACTCATGTGTACTGATAAGATTTTGCTCAAAATCTGCAGTGGAGTGATAGTAACGAGTGCCAGTGGCCCATCCAGCTGAGATGACACCACCATCAAAATAGGGCGGATGGAAATTGGTCTCATCAGCTGCGGGATCAGCGTAAATAAAATCTGCGGTAGAGATCGCATAGTTTTTTATCGCCTGGCGAAACAAATCGATAATCAATGGGCTGCGATTAGTGACCATCAGCATACCTGGCACCGCCACATTCGAGTTGGCCTGTATCCAGCCTTCATCCGTCTGCTGCACCATACCCGGTTTCTCCGGACGCAGAATAATCAGCAGGTCTTCGTTAACCAACGCGGTGTTGTTCTCGATAAATTTGTCAGTCGCACCAACTCCAGGGTTCTCATGATCGCCAACGAATAGAAATATGTGACCATGCTCACGCTCTTGAGCGGACATTTTTCCGTAGTGATTGGCCAGTGCCAGGTTCATAGCTACAGCCCCAGCGTTGCAGTGCAGTGCATACAAAAACCCGTCGACATGCGCGAGATGTAGAATGTACTTCCCAGAGCGACCAGGCAGCAGTCCGTATACATTGTAGGAATATCGCTCGTCAGCGCCCTGCTCCCTGCCCTGAACATTCAGCCTCACCTTCACAGGATTCTCGGGACTGGCGCGATCGACCAGTTTGCGCAGGTAATAGCCATCATTGTTATTGATCGTGGTCCAGGGCAGTGCGAGGCCGATGTTCTCACCACCACCCACTGATCCAACTCGCGCCGCGACCTGCGAAGCACCCGGCACATCTGGCCAAACAATCACAGCCGCCGGCTTTCGCTCCAGCGTCGCAAGGCGGGAATAAGCTACCCGGGCGCTGTGGAACAGTGAGCCGGGCAACCCGCGGGACCTCAACAGCACGATCTTGCCCTCCAGATCCCTGCCCTGCAACTCAGCCGGAGTACCCTCCCCCACGTAGACCACCTCTGCCACCAGCCCCTGCTTCGGTGTGGTAGCAGACTGATAGGCCGTCAAGGCATTGGTAAAGCGGTGCTCTTGCCCCACACCAAAACCGGGCGCACGGACAACCGACAACTCAAGGTCGTCCAACCACCACAGGGGACGGCGGGCGGGTACGCGGTCTTTACGGATGTCCCCGAAGCCAAATTCCTGCAGCTTCTGCTGCACCCAGTTGGAACCTTCTCGCTCGTATTTCGTGCCTTGGACCCGGCCCCAGAGAAGATTGCCGTCTGCTTTGGACTTTACCGCTATCGCCGTAAGCGCGTCCAAATAGCCGCCGATTTCCTGGGCAGTAATATCGCGACGCGGGTCTGACGACTCCTCTAGTTGTTGCGAAATAGCCGCAACGCCTAGCGGCCAGGTTCTCTCTGCTATTTGCGCCTTTGTGACGTCATCATATTGCTCGGCGGGCATGAATGCGATTTCCGACAATGCGTTCATAAGCGCCTGTGGTGAATCAGCCATCCGCTGATCGCTCAGCTTTTTTGGACTCGCATCACCACCAAAGCTATTACTGGTAAACGCAATCGAAACAAACAAGACACATAAAATGCACACTTTGCGCGAGACAGTCGCCCTTGTCTTATCCATGATTAATTGTCCTGTTTGGTTTTGGGTATTGGTTCAGACACCATGTCCGCCTGAGCCCTCAGAATCTGCCAATCGATTGCATATCGAAGATCAAAAAAAAGGAGCGCAAGGCGCTCCAAACAAAAAAGTACACCTGGATATCAGAAGTTATAGCGCGCCTGGAATTCGTAGGTACGCGGCGCTTCGATCATATGGAAATAGGCATTCTCAAAGCCGAAACCAAGGCCCGACAGAGTGGCATCGTTACCCCAGTTGAAGGTGGTTTCATCGGTGAGATTTTTACCTATTACAGCCAGCGACCATGTGCCGTCGGCACTTTGCAGGGCGATGCGTGCGTTGATTTTCCAGTAAGACTCCTGCACAACCTCGGCGTCGTTATCCGGCGCTATACTGCTATCGTCTGTATATAGGGCGTCCAGCCTGAGCGACATATCCAGATCACCGGTCAACGACCTATCGTATGCGGCACCAATATTGCCAGCCCATTCAGGCGCAAACTGCAGATCTTCTCCGGATAAATCCTGGAATCCACCATTGGCCGCACAACTGCCGTCCACCTGCTGGCCGACAGTGCATGCTGCATTCGAATAGTCCTTATACTCGGTGTCCAGGTAAGCCACGGCACCATTGAGAGTCAACTCATCTGTAAGCGCAACGGTGAAGTCTGTCTCAAATCCATAGACCTCACTTTCCGCGGCGTTGCCGACGATAAATCCTGCGGCTTCAAAACCACTCACCTGAAGATCATCGAATTCGCTGTAGAAAACCGCTGAATTGATCCGTGCGCGATTATCCCAGAGCTCTGTTTTCAGCCCCAGTTCGTAGGCGATCACTTCTTCGTCTTCAAATTCCCGGGAGCGGTCCATACCGTTGTCAGCATCGAAGCCTCCCGCCTTATAACCATTGGCAACATTAAAGTACGCCATGGTATCGGCGTTGACGTCATACTGAATATTGATATTGCCGGTCCAGTGGTCTTCGCCGCGGTTTTCGCTGTAGTCGTATTCCACCGCGAAGCCTAGCCCTGCCGGACCGTTGACAAACGCCAGAAACGGGTCCGATGCGCTGGAGCCTGGAGCGGCGGTAATCTGGCGCTTGTCGACATCCTTGTTGTCATCTGAATATCGAACACCAACAGTGGTACGAAAATCATCGCGGATATTCCATGTGACACTGGCGAAGCCCGACCAGGTTTCAGTATCCTGACCAAAATCATTGTAGAACTCAGTATTTATCGCACCGCTGGGCAATCCGCCCACCTGGGCGAGAATGGCAGACTCGACCGGTGGGATTGAGGACCAGTTTACCAAGGTGTCAGTATCGCTATTCAACTCCGCATACTGGTAATACGCGCCCACCAGATATTCAAAGGTGTCACCCAAAGGCGAGGTTAACAAGAACTCCTGCGTATACTGCTTGTGATCTTCACTGCGACAGCGATCGATAAACATCAGCGATGAGTAGTCCGCATCAGCGCAGTTATCAAAGTCATACTTGGTATAAGCACTGATGGAGCGCAGGCTGTAGTCACCCATTAGATACTCAGCCGTCAGCTGAAAGATATCCGAGGTCGTATCATCTTTCTCCTTGCGGCCGGGAAAACCGGAGACTGACTGTTTTTCATTGAATCCGAGAGTATCCCCAAAAGTCGGATTACTGCCCAAACCGTAGAGGAAGGTGGCGGTAGGCGTGGATTTCGTGATCTTGTGGTTTCGACCCGTCACATCGAACTTGCCGTGTTCAGCCTTGGCCGTAAATTGCAGATTATCGGTGGCATCCCAGGCCAGGCTGCCGCGCACCATAGTATTGTCTTGTCCGGGGCCATCTTCACCACCGGGCGCCGCATTGTCCATCCAGCCGTCATCTTGATACACCTTGCCAACCAAGCGACCGCGCAGAGTATCGGTCAGGGGCCCCGAAACTGCAGCGGTCAAACCATAGCCATCGATCTCGGTCTCATAATTGGCTTCGACAAATGCCTCAAACTCATCCGTTGGCTGCCTGCTAGTGATATTGATAGCACCACCAACCGTGTTTTTACCGAACAACGTGGATTGCGGCCCCTTCAGTACTTCCACCCGCTCAATATCAAGAAAGGCGGCACGTGCATTGCGTGAGCGTCCATAGTAAACGCCATCAATGAAGGTACCCACCGACTGCTCAAAACCAAAGTTATTGCCGGAACCCACCCCGCGGATAAATATCTGGGTGGCACCACCCGATTCGCCGACATGGACATTCGGCATGTAAACTGTAATGTCCTCCAGTTCACGCAGCCCCATTTCATCGATCTTGTCGCCAGACATAACCGACAGAGCGATAGGCACGTCTTGCATGCCTGTAGCCCGCTTTGTGGCCGTAACTACCACCTCTTCAAGCACGGGCCCTTGTGCCTGAGCAAGTCCTGTACCGCCTATGGCTGCAGCAATAGCTACTGCGGCAATGGTGTTTCTATTATAGTTTTTCATGATTCCCTCCCGGGGACCGCTGGTTACGTATTTGAAGCCTCGAACTGAGAAATTTCCCCGGGCTTTTCAATAGCTCACTGAATAATGTTGACCGCATCATCATTCATGGCAGAGCCCTTTTGAGCTATCTATCCTAGCAATGATCGCGTTATAACTATAATTGTATATTTATATAAACATTATTTACTATGCAAATACCTAACCAAAGAGAGTGGAAATTCATATGAAGCTGCGTAGCGTTGACCTCAATCTGTTGACCGTCTTTGACGCGGTTATGGCGGAAGGCAATATGTCCCGAGCGGCAGAGAAGATTGGCATGAGCCAACCAGCACTCAGCCTGGCCATTTCACGTTTTCGTCACTTGGCCCAAGACGAGCTCTTCGAGCGCGCCGGCCACGGTGTCAGGCCGACCCCACGGGCCCAAGAGCTGGCGGGTCCAGTGAGACGGGCTTTGGATATCATCAGTGGCGCCCTTAAGAACAGTACCGAGTTTGATGTGGCAACCAGTAATCGCGCATTCAACCTGGTATTGGGTGACTCGGGAGAGCTGGTGCTACTGCCCCGCCTGATGCAGTGGCTGGAGACGCAGAAGGCGGGAATTTTCATCAATACGCTTTCCTCCGAAGGAATCGATGTGCGCAAAGAAATGCTCTTCGGTAATGTGGACCTCTACCTATGGGTTATGCCCCTTGATGCAGATGACGATCAACTTGTCTCACGGCAGATCGGTGTCGAAAAAAACGTCTGCCTGCTCAGCCGTGAACATCCATTATTGGACGATCATCTCGATTTGGAAGAGTACGCCCAACTCAAGCACGTCATCCTAAGAATACCAGGCAGCTACGGCCCCAGCCTGATTGACCGTGAACTGTGGGCCCACAATTTAAAGCGCGAACACAGCATGACGGTACACAGTTTTTTTGAGTTCCCGCGCATCATCAGCAGCACTAATATGATTGGTACCGTACCGGCAATGATTGCCAGAAGCCTCGCGGAGGTGCATAAATTAAAGATACTACCAGCGCCAATCGAGTTTGAAATACCAGTCTATCTATCCTGGCCACGCGCTCTGGACAGCGACCCTGGTCACCGTTGGCTTCGGGAATTCCTCATCGAGCTCTATCAAAAGTTGTAGAAGCTTAAGCAGCGAAGTTCGTCAAAGAATAGGGGGCAGGCCACGATTCAGCAGCATCTCGGCGCATTCTGCGCGGCGGTATCTGCGCCACTTTCCTCGGCGTCCTCTTTCACGAAAAAGAACTCCCAGGCATGCCCGTCGGGGTCGGTGACCCAGGTCTTGTCCTGGCGGGCGTAGCAACAGGTAACGTCTTCTTCCGGTGCCGTGATCAGGCCCAGTTCCTGCAATCGCTGGTCCACCTTTGCAACCGTGTCCGCGTCATTGACCTCAATACCCAGGTGGTTGATGTGACCGTGCTGAACGGTCTTTTCATTCCGGTTCAGGGTCAGGTTCAGTGCCGGTTCCTGCAGGTCGAATTTGGCCCAGTTCTCCCTGACCTTGGCGGGTTCCTGGTCGAATAAGCTGGAGTAGAACTTGATCGATTCCTCAAAGTGGTTGGTGTTTAGTGCAACATGAATTCTGCTCATCTGATTTCTCCTTACAAGTGTTAACGGGATTATCGCCGGAGGGGCTTTCCCCGCGATTTGATAATTCGTGAAATATCGAAATAAAAGGTCGAACAATCGGTCCGGGTTCATAGATCATAGTGCTTGTACCTCCGGCGCCTGGCCTAGCAGCTGCGCTGTTCGATTTCCACGCCGCAGCCGCTGCAGCAGTCGTGGTAGAGAAAATTAACCAGGTCACCCAGCGTGGCCGCATTGGCCCGGTACCAGATCCACTGCTTGTCCTTGCGTGATTGCACCAGGTCTTCCCGCCGCAGGCGATCCAGGTGATGCGACAGGGTCGAGTTGGGAATACCCGTGGCCCGGCTGATATCGCCTGCACTTATTTCTTCCGGGTAGCCGCCAAGCAACAACTTGAGAATACCCAGTCGAGCCTCGTTGCCAAGTGCCGCCATGCGGTCTGCGTGAATTGCCAGGTTAGTTTCCATATTTCGAATAATATCGAAATAAGCCAGAAATGCAACAGTTTTCTACTGCGGGTGTTGCCAGGGTCTAGGGCTGATTCAGCAAGGTCAGGCACAGCGCCTGCAGATCGGCAGCGCTGCGTTTGGCCTTGGTGGATGTTTGCTCGGTGATGCTCAGCAGCAAGGCGTGGGTCATTTCCAGGCACATGCGGGCCCGGCGCTCCAGTTCACCGCGGCTGTGGGCAAGACCGAGGCGGCGGAACATGTTGCTGAGCCGACTGATCACCATGTCGTCGTGGGCCTCGTCCAGGTCGCGCAATTCCGGAACCGACCACATGGCCTGCACCAGTGGCAGCATGCCTCTCTGGTCCTGGTAGTTAGTCAATAGCCGCGGTACCAGCGCAGCCACAAATTGTTGCTGATCCAGTTGTTCCAGTGGCAGGGCCGCCACGTCCTCCAGCGCAACACTGTATTGCTCCAGCCACTGCTCGCCCATGGCATACAGAATGGCCTGTTTGTTAGGGAAGTAGTGATACAGCGAGCCCACCGATATAGCCATCTCGCGGGCGATCAGGATGGTGGTCAGGTCGTCAAAGCCAACCTGCTCCAGCAGGGCCGCTGTGGCCCGCAGTATTTCTTCGCGACGCTGTCGGGAGCGCTCCTGCACAGGTTGGCGCTTGTGCGCCATGCGCGCTTTGCGAGTCTGTATGCGACTTTCAACCATGGGCGCGCGACTACAATCGGTCCAGCATGGCATGCCAGCCCATGGCCAGTACCAGGCCCGGCCAGCGTAACAGTGTTCCGCCCGGGAAGGTGGGCGCCGGTACACTGGCCATAATGTCAAAGCGCTCGGCGCTGCCGGCAATGGCTTCGGCCAGCAGCTTGCCGGCCAGCGTGGCAATGGGAACACCGTGTCCCGAATAGCCCTGGGCGTAATAAATATTGCCGGCCAGGCGGCCGAAGGAGGGCATGCGGCTCATCGTAATGGCCAGGGTGCCGCCCCAGGCGTAGTCGATGCGCGTGTCGGCCAGTTCAGGGTAGGTTTGCAGCATGCGCTTGCGCACGAAACCCTTCAAGTCGGCGGGGAAGCGCCGGGTGTAGGACTCGCCGCCGCCGAACAACAGGCGCCAGTCCCTGGAGAGCTTCCAGTAATTGACGACAAACAGGCTGTCTGCCATGCAGCTGTCGTCTCGAATCAGGCTGCGCGCCCGCTCTTCACCCAGTGGTTCGGTTGCCAGCACAAAATTGTTTATCGGCATTATCTTGCCTGCGGCGCTGCGCGACAGCTTTTCCAGGTAGCCATTGCAGGCGAGGATCATGTAGCGCGCTTTCACCGCACCCTGTTCAGTGCGCACAGTGACCTTCTGGCCCTCGCTATAAGCCGTCACCCGGCTCTGCTCGTAGAGTTGTGCCCCGGCCCTGTCGGCCGCCGCGGCCAGTCCCAGTGCATAGTTAAGGGGGTGCAAATGGCGGCCGCCGCTGTCGGCCAGGCCGGCAAAATAGCGACGGCTGCTGGTCATTTGCTCCAGTTCCTCGCGCTCGATAAATCGCGCCTTGTCATAGTGGTAATCGCGCTGCAGCTTGTCGGCGTAGGCCTTCAGGTCATCAACATGGGATGGTTTTGCCGCCACGTGCAGATCGCCGGTCTTCAGCTCGCAGTCGATGTCGTGGCGCTGGACCAGGTCGCAAACCGTGTCCACAGCCTCCAGGCCCAGTTGCCAGAGCCGCTGGGCATGCTCCATCCCCAGTTTTGCCTCCAGTGCTTCCTGGTCGGCGCGCTGGCCGGTACTGCAATGTCCACCGTTGCGCCCCGAGGCGCCCCAGCCCACGCGTTCGGCCTCCAGCAGTGCCACGCTGTAACCCTTGTCGCGCAAATGAAGCGCGCTGGACAGGCCGGTATAGCCACCACCTACGATACAGATATCGACCTCCAGCTCGCCCTTGAGCTGGGGGAAGCTCAGTGCCTGGTTGGCGCTGGCGGCATACCAGGAGTCAATGTGGCCGTTCAGTGTCATGCATCAAACCGAATAATTGTTCGAAATTAAAGTTGAATAATAATTCGGTTTTTTGCCATAATCAATGTTTTCCGCACCGAGAAATCTCATGGACGCCATCAGCGAGTGGTTACGCGAACACAAAATCTCAGAGGTCGAAGCCCTGGTGCCCGATCTCACCGGCAACGCCCGGGGTAAATTCATTCCCGCCGGTCAGTTTATGCAGCGTGGCTTCCCGCGCCTGCCGGAGAGTATCCTGGCGCAGACCGTGACCGGCGAATACAGTGATGATCACTGGGATTTTGTTGAGCCCACCGATGCGGATATGATCCTCAAGCCCGACCCGTCCACCATGCGCCTGGTGCCCTGGGGCCGCGAACCCACCGCCCAGATTATCCACGACTGCTACACCCGGGATGACCAGCCGCACCCACTGGCGACCCGCAATGTTTTGCGTCGGGTGCTGGCGCTGTATGCCGAGCAGGGCCTGCAACCGGTGATTGCTCCAGAGATGGAGTTCTACCTGGTGAAGAAGAACATCGACGCCGACCAGGAGCTGAGTCCTCCCGCCGGCCGTAGCGGCCGCGCCGAGATGTCGCGGCAGTCCTACAGTATTGATGCGGTGGCCGAGTTCGAGGACTTTGTCGAGGATATGTACGATTACGCCGAGGCCCAGACCCTGGATGTGGATACCCTGATCCACGAGAACGGAGCGGCGCAGATGGAGATTAACTTCCTGCACGGCGACGCGCTAAGCCTCGCCGACCAGGTGTTTACCTTCAAGCGCACGGTGCGCGAGACGGCGCACAAGCACGGTATGTACGCCACCTTTATGGCCAAGCCCATGCAGCGCGAGCCCGGCAGTGCCATGCACATTCACCAGAGCATCCTGGACAAGGAAGGCAACAACATATTCGTCGATGACAAGGGCGAGCACAGTGCCCGTTTCTTAAGCTACATAGCCGGCCTGCAGCGATTTACGCCCGACCTGATCAGCCTGTACGCGCCCAATGTAAATTCCTACCGACGCCTGGCGCCGGATATTTCCGCACCGATTAACCTGAACTGGGGTTTTGACAATCGCACCACGGCATTCCGGGTACCCGATAGCCCGGTCGATGCCACCCGGGTTGAAAATCGCTTTCCCGGCGCTGACGCCAATCCCTATCTGGCGATTGCCGCCAGCCTGGCCAGTGGCCTGTTGGGCATGAACATGAAGCTTGAGGCCAGCGCGCCACACCTGGGCACTGCCAACGAGGAGTCGGTGGAAGTCGCGCGTTCACTTGAAGAGGGCCTGCGCAACCTGCAGAGCACGCCCGAACTGGTGGAGATCTTTGGGGAACTGTTCCTGCGGGCTTATACTGCGGTTAAGCTTGATGAGTTTGAAGAGTTCAACCGGGTAATCAGCTCCTGGGAGCGGGAACACCTGCTGTTGAACGTATAAAAATACCGGGGGAAATCATGCGGCTATTCGCGATTCCGGGCATCCTCGCCCTGTTGTTACTGTCTGCCTGCAGTGAAAAAGAGGCAGGAAACGCTGCTGACCGGGTCTTTCTCAATGGCACTGTCTATACCGCAGATAGTGAACGATCCCTGGCCACTGCGCTGGCGGTCCGCGGCGAACGAATTACCTACGTTGGCGATGACGCTGGTGCCCGTGCATTGATTGGCGACGATACGCAGGTTCTGGACCTGGCAGGACGCATGCTCATTCCCGGCCTGCACGACATGCACATTCACCCCATGGGCATAGTTGAGGGTGACGGTTGTGACCTCGCCAGCGCCGTTCTCGACCTGGGCCAGATCGCCGCGGCAGTGTCGGAGTGTCTGGCTTCGCAGGAACTGGCAGCCGGCGAGTGGTTGCCGGTGGACCAATGGAATTTCAGCAATGGCAATCAGCCGGTAGCGGGTTTACGCAACCTGCGCATGGCCCTGGATGCAGCCGCGCCTGACAATCCGGTCATTCTCTGGGGCAATGACGGCCACCACGGTGCTGTGAATTCCCAGGCCCTGGCACGGGCGGTTAATGCCGAGGGCATCATTGTTGGCATCAGCGCCGCGACCCTGGCCACGGATTTTAGTACTTACCGCGACACTATTGGGGTAGATGCGCGCGGTGAGCCCAATGGTGAGCTACACGAAACCGCGCGACAACTGGTGCAGCCGCCGCCCTGGGGCATCATCGGCGGTATCGATGCGGAGCTCATGCCCAGGGTGGCAGAGAAGCTGGCGGAGAATGGCATTACCGCCATCCAGGATGCAGCCGCGCCCCCGGCCAGCCTGGCACTGTACAAGGGCCTGCTGGACAGCGGCGACATGAGCTTCCACTTTTCCGCTTCACTGTTCCAGGATGTCGGCGACTTTACCGATGCGGATGGCGCTATCGACGTCCCCGCCATGCTGGCTGAGCTCGAGGAAATACGCGAGGCCTACCGCGACATTGCGGGGATTCGCACCGAAACCGCCAAGATTTTTGTCGACGGTGTCATTGAGGGCAATCCGCTCAATGATCCTCCCACGCTGCCCAATGCGGCGGTTTTGTCGGCCTACAAGCAGCCACAATTTGCCATCGACCTGGAAGCCGGGCAAGCCGAGATCAAGGGCTATGTCGATACCGGAAGTGAGTTGTGCCAGCAGGTGCGGGAGCAGGAAGCCCGCTATGCCGATGTGAGCACAGCGGCGGCGTTTCGTGATCAGCACGGTTTTTTCCCGGTTCAATGCCGTATCAGCCGCGGTGTGCTGGAGCATCCGGCCAACTTTATCAGTGCCTATATGCGGGCCCTGGATAAGGCCGGATTCAAGATTCACGCCCATGTCATCGGCGACCGCGCCGTGCGTACCGCGCTGGATGGCTTCGAGGGTTTGCCGGCCGGTAAGGATGCGTCGGGGCTGCGCCACAGCCTCGGCCATGTGCAGTTGGTAGCCCCGGAGGATTACCAGCGCATAGGCGACCTGGGCCTGTACCTGGTGTTCACCTACGCCTGGATCAATCCTGATTTTCTTTACGACCTCACGGTTAACCCCTTTATCGATGAACTCAATGGCGTCGCCGAACTGTACAGGCCCGATAGTTACTATATGCGCAATGTCTACCCGGCCAGCCAGTTACAAGCGGCCGGTGCCGTGCTCGCGGCCGGTAGCGATGCGCCCGTGGATACCCGCGAGCCGCGCCCCTTCGTGAATATTCAACAAGCGGTGACTCGCGCCAATAGCGACGGCCAGAACTTGAACACCGCAGCGCGTATTGATGTTGCCAGTGCCTTGGATGCATACACCATCAATGGCGCTCGCCTGTTCGGACACGACGCCGATACCGGATCGCTGGAAGCCGGAAAGTACGCTGACCTGGTGGTGATAGACCGCGATTTGCTGGCCCTGGAACAACAGGGTCGTGCCGCTGAGATCGCCGGCAGCCAGGTGTTAACGACCCTGTTCCGGGGTCGGGTGGTCTACGAGGCAGAATAATGGATCATCAGACTCCACTCTGGTTTACAGGCCTTAAATACATTGTCTATGCGCTGTTGCTGGCGAACGTATTCTTTTTCCTGCAGGAAGAAATGCGGGCGCTGGAGCATACCTTTAGCGATGGCTTTACTGCCGGTGACATCATCCAGGCCTTCGCCGCCACCATTGATACCGGGGCCTGGGTCATTCTGCTGTTGCTGTTCGAGCTGGAAACTTCCGTCTTGCCCGATGAACTCATCAAGGGTCGGGTTAAATGGGGCCTGCACGGTATTCGCGCCATCTGCTATGTGTTTATTGTGTACGCCTTTTACGGCTATGTGGTCGAGCTACAGATGCTCTACAAGGTGGCGCCGCTGGCGACTGTTGACGCCTGTACCCTGTTGGGCGAGGACTGGTCCTTGCTGGTAACGATTGATGAGTACCTGCTGCTGGGCACCGCCAATTGTATCGAAGTTGGCACGGAGCTCTGGCAGGTTGGTGGCTTTAATATCGTCGCCGATAGCGCGGTGTTGCAAGACGTGCAGTGGTTGGCCTGGACCGATGTCTTCAATGCGGCGGCCTGGATCCTGGTGGTGTTGGTACTGGAATTTGACGTGCGCCTGCAGTTGCGCGGTGGTATCAACCTGCGCCTGATGCGCACCAACCTGGTAGTGAAGGGATTTTTGTACAGCGTGCTGCTGGGAGCCGCGGTGTACTGGTGGTTCGAGGGCGACTTCCTCGATTTCTGGGATGCTTTCCTGTGGTTGTTTGCCTTCGTGTTCATCGAGAGCAACCTCTTCGCCTGGCAGGCAGAAACCCTGGAACAGAACCTGGAGATAGCTGAACATTAATAGTGAGCCGCGCAGCCTGAGTTACGTGGCTGGCACAGATAGCGTCAGCATTATTGACCAGACTCGGCTGCCTGGCGCGCTGGTCATTGCTGAGCTGCGTGAGCTGGAAGACTTCTGCCGCGCCATTACGACCATGCAAGTGCGCGGCGCACCCCTGATTGGAATTACCGCGGCCTATGGCCTGGCTCTGCAGTTGCGGCGCGACCCCGATCCCGCACAACTGCAGGTGGCGGCGCAAGATCTCGCTGCCACACGTCCCACCGCCGTAAATCTGCAGTGGGCAATTGATCGAATGCTGCGCTGCTGCCTGCCGGCAAGCGAAGGACAGCGGGCGGCGCTGGCCCTGGCCGAGGCCGAGGCGATTGCGGCGGAAGACATCGCCGCCTGTCGCGCCATTGGCGAACACGGGCTGGACTTGCTGCAGGGGCTAGCAAAAGCGAGCAGTGGCGAAGTTGTGAATGTCATGACTCACTGCAATGCGGGTCGCCTGGCCGCGCTGGAATACGGCACCGCGCTGGCGCCGCTCTACCTGGCCCGCGAGGCCGGTCTCAAGGTGCATGTCTGGGTAAGCGAGACGCGCCCGCGCAACCAGGGCGCCAGTCTTACGGCCTGGGAATTGCAGCAGGCGGGCGTGCCCTATACCGTGATTGCCGATAATGCCGCAGCTGCCCTGATGCAGGCCGGCCAGGTCGATTGTTGTATTGTCGGTAGCGATCGCACCGCGGCTAACGGCGACGTCTGCAACAAGGTCGGTACCTATATGAAAGCCCTGGCCGCTCGTCAGCATCAGCTGCCCTTCTATGTGGCATTACCCTTGTCGACCGTGGACTGGGATTGCGCCAGTGGTGCGGACATTCCCATTGAGCAGCGCGCTGCGGATGAAGTTCTGACCCAGGCTGTGTCGGCCAGCGACGGCAGTATTTCGGTGCAAAGGCTCAGTGTCGAGGGCGCCACTGCCTGCAACCCGGCATTCGATGTGACGCCAGGCGAGTTTGTCACTGCGTTGATCACCGAACGTGGTGTGGTGCAGGCGCGATCCGATGCCCTCGCCGCCCTGCGCCAGGGCAGCGACGCCTAGCTGAGCGCGAGAGTAACGGGAACTGCCAACGTATCCGCGCGGCTTGTATCAACAGGACTCGGCGCTGCGCTGATCTTGCCTTGCAGCCAGCTGCCGCCGTCGGCATCAAATAATATTTCACCGACGCCACCGGGATGTTGTACCTGGCAATTGTCCGGGTATTCGTCGAAGCAGCTGTCTGCGGGTAAATCCATGGCGGCGAGGCTGGATTGAGCACTCCGTGCGTCAAAACCAAGGTCTATGCTGTAGCTTGTTTCCGCGCCTGTGCGTGGACATAGCTCGGCATCCAGTCGTAGCAACTGCAAGGCTTTGTGGGCCAGTCCGGGGGCAGCGTCATGCTCGGCCAGCCACTGTGCCAGTGTTGCTTGGATGACGGCGAAGCAGCGGTCCGGGTCAGCCAGGGCGGCCAGGTACAGAGCGTTGCGCGATTCGTAGACTTGCATGCGATCGCTGCCATCAAAGTCGGGGATCTCGCCGGCGAAGCTGCCAATCAGTGCGCGCAGCACCGCGCGCAGCATGGCTGAAACCGGAATGCTGCGCTCCAGTGCCAGCAGGCGTGTGGTCAGGGGCATGACATGCCCGTGAATCAGCAGCAAGTGGGCGCTGATCAGGAAATAGCCCTCTTCACCCTGGTCGCGATCAAAGCTGTGGCAGCCGACCACGTACTCACCCTTGGCTTTGCCGTAGCCGGCGACCGGGATCGCCTCAATGCGGTACTCCTCGCGACGGGCGTAGAACTCGGTTCCGGGCAGCAGGGTATAGCCAAAAATATTGATGTTGGGAAAGGTGGCCAGCAGCTGGTCCAGGTTGGATTCGAAATCCGGCAGGTTGTCTCCGGGCAGGCCCCAGATCAGTTCGGCGGCAATGGGTACGCCCTGCTCTGACATATGCTTGGCAATCGGTTGGTACTGGTTGGAACTCATATTGGAGCGATTGCTCAAGCGCAGGGCCTCGGGTGTCAGGGTCTGTAGCGCCAGCTGGTAATGGGGTAGCAACTCGTGTTCATGCAGCAGCAGCGCGATTTCCTGCACCTGGCGGCTGTGTTTCTTCGACCAGGAGGTTGCAAAGGAGCGGGGCAGCCCGGTGTTGCGCTTGTGTTCGGTAATCAGCCGGGCTTTGTCCAGGTCCTGCTTGAGGGCGCCGAAATTGGAATCCGCCAACCACAGGTCCTGTATGCCGGCGTCGATAATGCTCTGCCAATCGCGTTCTATACGCGCCATGGACCACTGGTACATCTTGCTACCAATCGCACCCGTGCCCCATTCACAAAAGGCACAGCGGAAAGGGCAGCCGCGACTGGTTTCATAGGAAATAGCCTCATACAGGGCATTGCCCTGGGTATCACACAGTTCCAGCTCATCCAGCGGCGAGGGAAACTGGTCAAGATCGCGACAGCGCTCGCGCTCGGCGCTGTGATAAATTTCGCCATCGCGCAGCATCGCCAGGCCGGGAATGCCCGCCCAGTGTGTCGGATCGGCTGCGTCGAGGGCTTGTTGGAAGGTGATTTCGCCTTCGCCCATAACGATCAGGTCAAAGGGATCCTGGCCGAGATAATCCTCTGCCTGTTGCACATGCGGCCCGCCGGCGATGCTGAGCAGTTCGGGCAGGTCGCTTTTAAGGCTGCGCACCAGTTCCAGGAACTCGGCGGCGTTCCAGGTGTAAAAGCTGAAGCCGATGACCGGCTGCAGGCCGGCCAGCAGAGCTTCCCGTGCCAGTGGCAGTTCTCGTTCTCGCCATTGCTGCAGCCAGTCATTGATATGCGATGGGTCGCGAAAGTGCACCAGCTCTATCTGTGTTTGCCCGGCCTGCGGACTATAGCGACGATAGTAGGCCTTGAGGGAGGCGGTCGTGGTGGGTGGTGCGTGAAACTGTTCCGAGTCCATACTGAACAGCCAAACCGGTCGTTTCAAAGCTCCTGAGCCTCCTCTGCAGCCAGGCCGCTGCTTTATTTTTGTTGTTCACGAGGCGCCTGACCGGTGATGCATCACCGGCCGGGTAAATGTATAGCATTGGGACAGGATTTTCTAATGCGCGCGGGGCGGGTCGACCTGGATGCCCATGGCGCGCATGGCGAAGGGCAGCAATATCATGGTGACCAGTAAGGCCAGCATTACGTCGGGAGCCACGGCCTGGCTGCCCAGTGTATGGGCGTTGATTTGAGCAAACAGGGAAATCGCACCAATAATACTGAGCTCAGCCAGGCCGCGTTCGTAGAGCATGAAGGTCGATATCACCACGGCACCAAGCAGCCAGCGAGGATTCTCTGGCATGTGCAGTGTGGACAGGGTTACCTCGGCCACAAACAGCGATACAACGAGTGAGCAAGGTAACGATATCAGTAAAGACTTCATGCTATTAACACCTAAAACTTGGTAATACTTACAACGCGCTATTTATTGTTCGGAGGCAGCTGCCACTCAGTGTCAGGATTTGTTGCCGCTGAGTGACGAATGCTGCCCTTCCTTGACAGTAAGTGTCGCAATTGGGGCCTGGTTTGCCACTTCATCTGGGCTACAATGTGACAGCGGTCACAACTGCAGTGACCCTGCCCGGGCAATTTGGGAGCAGTGTCACGATTTACTTTCGGCCGCCCACCTTGCTGAGGCGAAATGCCCGGTTTTAGTACTGTCGGAGACTTCGTTTGGATATAGAGTTACTGAAAACGTTTCTCGAAGTCAGGCGTACTCGCCACTTTGGTAAAGCCGCAGAAAACCTCTACCTGACCCAGGCAGCAGTCAGCGCCCGCATTCGCCAGCTGGAGCAATTGCTGGGCGTAAAGCTGTTTATTCGCAGTCGCAATAACATTCAGTTGACCAGCGAGGGTGAGCGCCTGGTATCGCATGCGCAAACGGTCATGCTGGCCTGGTCGCGGGCCCGCCAGGAACTTGCGTTGGAAACAGGCCAGAGCAGCCAGATCCATATTGGGGTGCGTTCGGGATTGTGGAACCAGGCCCTGCAGAGCCGACTGCAGAGCCTGCACCAGGTAATGCCGGAAGTGGTACTGCGCACCGAGGGACATATGTCTGATGCGGCGGTGAAGATGCTGCTGGATCGCACCCTGGATATAGCGATTTCCTATGACCCGCCTAACCTGCCGGAGTTTAATCTGCGAGAGATAGGTAAAATCAGCCTGCAGCTATATAGCAGCAACGAGCAGGCCAGCGCCCAGTCCGCACTGGAAACGGGATACGTGTATGTCGACTGGGGTAGCGCCTTCGCCCGTTTTCACGCCAAGCGCTTTGGTGAGTTGGTGCTGCCGACCCTGCGTACTAATATCGGGGAGTCCGCCAGCGATTTTATTCGTGCTAATGGCGGCGCTGCCTACTTGCCTGCCAGCCTGGTTGACGCAGGCAAGGCGTCTCTTTACCCGGTTGCAGATGCCCCGCAGTACACGCGCCAGCTGCACGCGGCTTATCGCTCCAATTCAGATCGCCTGGCATTAATAGAGTCGGTGCTGGATGTCTTCGAGGGGCTGGAAATTTAGCGGCAAGGGATCCCGGGCGCTGGTGGCGCCGCTTCACTGGTCGTCCAGGCCTTAAGCTAATGGCTCAGGCGTCTTCCCAGTCCAGGTTCATGTAGTCCAGCTCTTCGCGCATGCGCTTTTCTTCCAGCCGCTGTTCGGCGCGGCGGCGCAATAACGCCAGACGATTCTTGCCGTTGGTCCTGGGCGCTTCGGCGTCCAGGTCATCGTCCAGTGTGTCGCTCAGTACCGGGTCAAAAAACTCGTCGATACTGTCGTTGAGGCTGGGCTCACTGCTGCGTTGTCCCATTACTCATCTCCGGAGCAATTTTGAGCGGGTGCTCGAGGGCAATATCGCGCAGGCATGGACGTCGGTAAATCAAAAGTTTATTGGCCTCACGATAAAAATATTTTATCGAAATCCAGGGGTGTTGGTGGGGGGAGGGCGCCGCCGCCAGACCGTCCGTGGGCGCCGTGAAGCCGCGTGCACATCCCTGTGCCCTGTTTGGCGTGACCGCGACGGCACACGTCCTTGTGCTTCCGGCTTCCATGGTCTGCCTGTCAGGCGCGGTGAGCGGTGCCGCTCCCCCGCAAGACATAAAGCAATTTGGTTGCCAACTTTGCCAGCCCGTAATACGTGGCTTGCAGCGCTGGGTCGGTGCCAGGCTTCATGTCCGGACATGTCCGCGGCGTGTCCGGGCAGGCTCCTGCAGTTCGCCAGTAAGCTGCTAGTTTTAAAGCATAGAGCCAGGGATTGGCGATGACCCAAGACAGTAAGGATTTTGCGATCAGCGCGCTCAGTGGCGAGTTTAGCTGCCCGGCACAGGAGCGTGCTTATCGCACCGGCCAGCATGCCGCGGAATTGCGCCAGATGCGTATCGTATGGAGCGTCGCACTGGCATTTTTTGCCCTCTACGCGCCCTTTGAAACATTGTCGAGCCCGACAGATGGGCAGCTGATAGCGCTGCCGCGTTTGCTGATCCTCTGCATAGGGCTGCTGACTATGCTTGCTACAGCGGTGTCCCACACACGCCAGTGGCGTGATAGCTGCACCAGTGCTGGTTTGCTGTTGGTCATGCTCTGCTATGGTTGGCTGCTCGCTGGTAGAGCCGATGCTGGCTCGGCAGGTGCACTGCTATTACTGATAGCGGGCAGCTACAGTTTTTCCCCCGGCCGCTTTGTACTGCTCTGCAGCACGGGCATCCTGGGTAGTCTCGGCGCTGTTCTGGTAGCGACACTGTGTGCTCCGCCTGCCGCACTGCCATGGATGGATTTCAGCTTCCTGCTGCCCGCTAACTTGCTGGGGGCCCTGGCGCTGGCACAGGTCAATCGAACCCGGCGCCAGGTCTATTGCCAGGCACAGCGACTACGCCGGGAGATGGAGCGCCGCCGCAGCGCACAGCGGAAACTGCAGGCATTGCACCAGCGTAATCTCGATCTCTTGCACAATGCGTTGCCAGCGGTGGTGGCCAGGCAGCTGGCGGCCCATCCTAAACACAAGCCGGCCCGGCAGCATGCATTGGTCACTGTGCTATTTGCGGATATCGTCGGCTTTAGCCAACTCTGTCGCCGCCTCTCTGCGCGCCGCCTGGTGCAGTTACTGAATTGCCTGTTCGAAGATTTTGACAAATTGGCCGGTCGGCACGGCCTGGAGAAAATTAAAACGGTAGGAGATGCCTACCTGGCGGTGGCGGGCATCAACGGCACCGGTTCAGGACATGCCGTGCAGGCGGCACTGCTGGCGCTGGACCTGCAACGCTCTGCTGAACAGGTGGCGCAGAGCTTCCATTGCAAACTACGCCTGCGGATTGGGCTGCACAGCGGGCCACTGATCGCCGGGGTTATTGGGCATAAACGCTATGCTTTTGACGTATGGGGGGAGACCGTCAATATTGCCAGCCGCTTGCAGTGTGCCGCAGGGCCGGGACGTATTCTGGTATCCGATAGTACGCAGCGGGGCTGCCCGTCGAATCTGCTATTTGGCCCGGTGCGGAAATTCCAGCTCAAAGGCTGCGGCGTGGTGCAGGCCAGTACGCTCTATTCACGCTTGTCAGTAACCCAGCTCTAGTGCGATCAGGCGCGCCGTGGCTTCAGCTGACTGGCCGCCCCCGTCGATGACCAGGTCGGCATGCTGCTGGTAAAGTGGCAGTCGCTCGGCATAGACATCGGCAAAGCTCTGTCCAGGTGATTTGGCGATGCCGCGTTCGTTCTCATTGTCGACGCGTTGTTGCAAGGTCTCCAGCTCGACACTGATATAAACCACCGGTCCCGCCGCATGCAGGCGCTGCATACCGCTGTCGCTGTATACGGCACTGCCACCGGTAGCGATCAGGGACTGATCCAAAGGCATATCCAACAACACATCCTGCTCCAACTGCCGCAGTCGCTGGTGCCCCGCCTGGTTCAGGATTTGCTGGAGGGTGGCGGACTCGCGCACCTGTATCAGCAGATCACTATCGACAAAATTCAGGCCGACTTGCTTTGCCAGCAGAACACCGACCGAACTTTTGCCGGCACCAGGCATGCCTATCAGGGTTATGGTGGAGAGTCTCATGGGCGCATTCTAGCACCGGCTTGCGACTTATATGCCGGATGGTTAGAGTGTCGCAGCACAGTAGGAGACGCCGATATGCTGAAAACACCGCTGGATGCCCTGCACCGTGAGTTGGGCGCACGCATGGTTCCCTTTGCCGGCTATGAAATGCCGGTTCAGTACCCGGCCGGCATCATGGCTGAACACAGCCATACTCGCGAGGCGGCCGGCTTGTTCGACGTTTCCCATATGGGTCAGGTCAAGATCAGCGGACCCGATGCCGCGCTTGCGCTTGAATCACTACTACCGGTAGACCTGCTGGGCCTGGCCGAGAATGCCCAGGTGTACTCGCTGTTGACCAATGACAAGGGCGGTGTTCGCGATGACCTTATCGTCACGCGCTGGGGCGATGATTGCTTCTTCCTGGTCGTCAACGCAGCCTGTAAGGATGCGGACATTGCCTATCTGCAACAGCGCCTGGTGAATCTTGAGGTGGAAGTGTTGGCCGATCGCGCCTTGCTGGCCTTGCAGGGTCCCGGGGCACGAGAGGTGATCGCCGGATTAATTCCAGAGGCGGCCAGCCTGGTGTTTATGAATGGTTGCCACGCCACGCTTGATGGGCAGGATGTTTACGTCACCTGTTCCGGCTATACCGGGGAGGATGGCTTCGAGTTGTCGATACCTGCCGCAGCCGCCGATGCTGTCGCGCGCCGCCTGCTAGCGCATCCCGGGGTCGAGGCCATTGGGCTGGGCGCCAGGGATTCGCTGCGACTGGAAGCTGGATTGTGTTTGTACGGACACGAGCTGAGTGAAGACATCAGCCCGGTGCAGGCTTGTGTCATGTGGTCGGTTAGCAAGGCGCGCCGCGTGGATGGCGAGCGAGCCGGAGGCTTTCCTGGTGCCGACAACATATTTGAGCAGGCTGCCACGGGTGTAGCCCGGCGCCGGGTTGGGCTGCAAGTAGCCGGCAAGCGCCCGGTACGAGAGGGACAGTTGGTACTGGATGCGGCTGGCGAAGAAGTAGGGGTGATCACTTCGGCTTGCGTCGGCGTCACATTGGGAGCGCCGATAGCGATGGCTATGGTCGATGCTGACTTGCGCGAGCCCGGTACTGAGTTGTCTGTCGACGTTCGCGGCAAATTGCTGCCAGTTACGGTCAGCAAAACACCCTTTGTACCGCAGCGTTATTACCGCGGTTGATCTGAGGGATTGAGCGGTAGTTCTGCGGATGTGCGCAACAGTCCTTGTCTGATGCTGGTCTTGCGCTTGCGGGCCAGGCGCTGGGCGAGATTGCCGCGGGCGCTGGAGGCCCTTTGTTCGCTGGAGGCTCTCTGCCCGCTGGAGGCCCTTCCTGCCCCTGCATAAACATCCCGCAGTAGCGATTCAAGCTCCTGATCCAATTCGGCGTCACTGGCGTCGTCGGCCATGGCGCGCAGGCTGAGCCAGTCACCCTGCGCCTGCTGGCGGTTGAGCCACTGGTAGAGCCTGCTCACCGCAAGTTGCTTATTACCTCGGCGCAGCGCTCGTGCCGCCTGCTTGAGTAGCTGTCGTTCGCTGCCTGGCCGCGGGCGTCGAAGCCAGCGCCACAGCACAATAATTACCAGCACTAATACCAGCGCCGCAGCCGTCCCGGCCAGCCAGGGCCAGGCGAGCTCAAGTGTGAGAGTCTGGCTGGCTGACGCAGCTGATGGAGTTGCCACGCCCGCATCGATACTCAGCGCAGGTAGTATTGTGGTTTTTACTGAGTTAGACGTCGTATCCCACCACAGGAACAGCTGTTCGGGTATCTGGTACTGACCAGCCTGTTCCACGACATAGGTAATCACCTGGCGACGCAGCGCGGTCGCTTCACCGCGATTGCTGCGGTCCTCCAGCTCAGGGTTTTCCGGGTAGGCAGGCAGTCCCTGGATCTGCGTGATACTCACTTCCGGTAACATCATTGCAGTCACCTGCGTCGCGCGCAGTGTGATCTCCCGCCGCAGGGCGTCTCCCGGGCGCAGTCCGGCGGTCTGGCGATCCAGTCGCTGTTCCACCGCCAGGCTGCTCGTGGCTAGCCAGCCCTCCGCATTCTCCAGCAGCTCGGGTATACCAGCACTGATGGACAGCGGTAGGGTTTGCAGTGTGCCGCGAACAATGCCCGCGTCGGCATCATTGACGGCCAGCTCCAGCTGGACGGGTGGTATCTGGTAGTCGCCGGCGCGTTGCGGATAAAGTTCCAGCTGCCACTGCTGCACTACCCAGGTCGCCTCCGCCTCGCGCCGACTGGAGTTCACGGCGAAATCATTGCGGCGCAAAATGACCAGGTTGTTCACTTCCGGTGGCCGTATGCGGGTGCCGCCGGCAAACCAGCGCGGCGTTGATACCTCGATCACCAGCTGTACTTCCTGGCCGACGACGATATTGTCTGCGGGCGTCAGCCAGCTGACCAGCCGCAGCCTGTCGTTCTCTACCAGTGTCTGCAAATCCATTGCCTGGGTGAATACACTGCAGTAAAGCAGGAGCAACATACATAGCGCGCGCCAGCTCACGGTTCGGGCTGCTCCAGTTGCATGCTGAATTTCACCGCCAGGAAATGGGAGGGGTCTCTTTGTACGCTGCGCATCCACATCTCATTGATCTTTTCATCCTGCAGGATTTCCTCGGCACTGAATTGCTCCAGCTCCGTGCTGACATTCATTTCTCGCTCGGCGCCTTCGGCGCGTTGTGGCTGGTCATCGCCGAGCTCGCGCGAACTGCTGGCCTCTTCATCCATTTGTGATTCGCTCATCAGGTTGATGGCGTCTATGACGTCTTGCACGATACGTCGATTTTTTTCTGCGGCCCGGTTGTTCGGGTCCTCCCGCAACAGCTCCTGGTAAATGCGCACTGCCAGCAGGTAGTCCTGGCCTTGTGCCAGTGCGTTGGCGCGGTTGAAGTGGGCGGCGGGGCTGTCGACTCGTGAGAAGTATTCGGCCGCCAGTTTGAATTCTTCTGCATAGTAATAGGCGATGCCTTTCCACATCGGACTGCTGAATCGATTGGCCGCCTCCTGGTAGTCGCCACGCTCCAATAACAGGCGGCCTTGCTGGTCGGGGGTCAGCCACAGATCGGCAAACCAGTTTCCCTGTGCGTAAACCGGCTGTGCTTGCAGACTTCCCAGCAGCAGTACGCCGGCCATACACCACTGCAGGGTCCAGCCGCGACGAAACCACAGGGCGAACAAGACCAGCGCCGGGAATACCAGCCAGTAGCCGCTGTCCAGCCAGGGCACGGCATTATCGGCGGTAACCACATAGTGCGCGTTGACGCGTCGATGGATGCCGCGCACATCGGTCTTGTCGATACTCAGCCCTATGTAGCTACCCCCGGCGGCGCTGGCCAGTGCTTGCAGTGCCCTGGATTCCAGGGGTGCTCCGCTGGCGTCGGGGTCGTCACTCTCCAGCCCTATGCCCCAGACCAGTAATTGATGCGGACGCTGTTCAAACCAGGCCTGGAAATCTGCCTCGGTGGCGCTGGACACGCCGTCGCTGACCAGCAGCACCGTGGTGGGGGCCAGGCTCTCGCCAATAATACGGTCGACCTTGGGCAGCCCGTATTCCGCAAATTTACCGCTGCGCGGCATGATGTCCTTGTCGATAGCAGCCAGGTACTGATTGAGTATGTCGGCATCGTCGGTCAGGTCCAGAACCGTGTGCGCGCTGCCGGCGTAGACCACCAGTGCCGTGCGGGAACCGCCGCGCAAAGCCAGCAGATCCGACAACTTCTGTTTGGCGCGTTGCAGTCGAGAGGGTTGTACATCTTTTTGGCCCATCGAACGCGACACGTCGAGCAGAATTACCAGGGCTGCCTCATCCCGGGTCAGTGGTGAAGACTGCTGCCGCCAGCTGGGTCCCATGACGATAACCGTCAGCAGTAACATCAACAGTGCGCCGGCACTTACCGGGCTGAACAGGCGGTTGCGAAATTGCCGCAGGCGCAGGGCCTGCAGCAGGTGCGGCGCGATAATGCTGTTCCAGGCCTGGCTCTCATCTTGCTGCCGCCATTGCAGCAGCAACGTCAGTAGCGGCAGTACCAGCAGCAGCCCCCACTCCGGTCGCAGGAAATGGAAATGCTGGAAAAACTGGCTACTGAGCATAGCTCACCCCGCGTCGACGGCGACTGAGCCAGGCCGCTCCCAGGTGATAGATGCCGTAGTACAGCATGATCAATGCAATCGGTATGTGGTGCAGGCTATGCCTGGGCCTGAAACTGGTGGTTTGGTACAGCTCTGGCTCCAGCGCGGCGATGGCGGTGTAAGCCGATGCCAGTTGCTCGCGGTCCATAGCCTGGAAGTAAGCGCCGCCGGTGAGCTCGGCGACTCGCAGCAGGGTCTCCTCGTCCAGGGCCTCCTCGCCGAGGCTGGTGGGATCGCCAATGGCGATGGTGTAGATGCGAATGTCATGGACCTGGGCCACCTTGGCGGCTTCTATCGGCGGCACAGTGCTGCCGGTATCATTGCCGTCCGTGAGCATTATCAGCACCCGGTTCTGGGTTTCAGTTTGCTGGAACAGGTGAATGGCGAGCCCGATAGCGTCGCCGAACACTGTGCTCTGCCCGGCCATGCCGATATCGGTTTCCTCGAGCAGGGTGCGCCAGGTGTCATGATCCTCGGTGAAGGGCGCCTGCAAATACGGTGCACTGCCAAATACAATCAGCCCCAGCCGGTCGTGGCGCCGCTGTTGCGCCAACTCCGCCAATACCAGTTTGACCGCCTCCAGGCGATTGATGTTATTGCCCTCTGGCGTGGAAAAGTCAGTCGCCTGCATGGAGCCGGACAGGTCAACGGCGATCATCAGGTCCCGGGCTGACTTGGTTTGTTCTATGGGCGCACCCACCCACTGCGGTTTGGCCGCTGCCAGCACCAGGCAAAACCAGGTGAAGATGACCAATATTATTTGTAAGCGCGTACGGTTGAGAATGACGGCACCGGTTTGTGGCGCCTCCTCGCTCAGTGCCAGTAGCTTGCTGAAAAAGGGTACCTTGATTGAATCCCGCGTGTGCTTGAAAGCCGGCAACATGCGCAGCAATAAAGGCGCCGGTAGCAGCAGCAGGCACAGGGGATAGGCCAGCTCAAACACTGCGGGGGTCCCGGTGTAGCTGAATCCAGCGGGTGCTGTCAGCGGTGAACTGCTGCAACGCCTGCGGGCTGATGCTGTCTATGTCCCGGTATTGCTCCTGCACCAGGATCGGTTTACTACTGTCGCTGAACACGGGCATGTCAGTAGACGCCTGCAACCACGCCCACCAGCTATCACCGTGCAGCGCGGCAACTTCTGAGCGTGGGTGCGCCTGCAGGGCAACGGCTTTAAGGAGACGACTGAGCTGCTGGGTCTGTTGCAGTGGAGCTGCATCCTGCTGCAACAATTGATGGAGCTGTCGCAGCGCCGTCGCGCGATAGCGATTGCGCTGCCAGCGTTGCCAGCGGCGCCAGGACCAGCGCAGCAGGCCCGCAAGGGCGAGCAGCGACAGCAGCTTCCAGGCAATGGTTGTCGGCAACCAGCTGATCGTGGCCGGTGCCAGAACTTCTTCTATGCCCTGAATCGCATAGTTGCCGAATACATCGGGCAGGGCGGGCAGTGGCATGAGTCAGTGTCGCCCAAGCTGCTGGCGCAGCTGCTCAAAGACGGGCTCGACGGTGTTGATCGGTAGCACCGGCATCCCATGCTTGCGCAAATCCTGCTGTAGCTCATTGATACCGTGGTGGAAGCTGGCCTCGAATCTCTCACCCAGCTCGGCCTTGTGCGGGTCCAGCTGCAATTGATAGTGGCCATCGGACACGACCAGGTTGGAGGCTTGTGATATATCCTGCTCCAGCGGATCGAACACCAGGCAGGCAATCAGGTCATTGTGCTGGGCCAGTCGTTTTACACTGGCCAGCGCCATGGGGTTCCAGCCCTCGAAGTCAGAAATGATAGTGATCAGGTAGTCGTGCCCCGCCATGCGCTCGACCAGGTCAAGCGCCGTGGCCAGTTGTCCCGGGTTCGGCTGCACGGCCTGGTCTACCCGCAGTGACTGGTTCATGGTGCTCAACTGGGCCAGTATCGACATTAGGCTGCGTTCGCTGCGGGAGGGTTTGACCTGGATGAGTTGTTCATCGTTGAAGAGCACGGCGCCGACACGATCATTCTGGCTCAACACGCGCCAGCCGCTGAGCGCCGCCAGCTCCGCCGCCATGACTGACTTCATTTTCTTTTGGCTGCCAAAGAACATGGACAAGCGTTGGTCGACCAACAGTATCACCGGCCGATCGCGCTCCTCGGTATATACCCGCACATGTGGCTTGCCGGTACGATTGGTTACCCGCCAGTCCATGCTGCGTATGTCATCCCCGGGCCTGTAGTTTCGCAGCTCTTCAAAATCCAGGCCGCGGCCCCGCAGGCGCGAGCGCTTGCGCCCGCTGAGCAGGCTATGCAGCGGCTGTTGTGGCAGGAAAGAAAAGCCGGTGGCGTCGTGACGCAGGCGCGCCAGCTCGGCGGTACTGGTGTAGACCTGGTGATTGCTAGCCATGCCCGCTCAGGCGACCGCGACCTGCTGCAGGATCTCGTCCACTACCTGGTCAGGGCTGATGTTCTCGGCCAGCGCGTCGTAACTGAGTATCAGTCGGTGGCGCATCACCGGGTGCGCGACGCTGCGCACATCATCAGGGTCAACAAAATCCCGACCCTGGAGAAAGGCCCGCGCCCGGGCTGCCCGGTGCAGGCTGATACTGGCACGGGGGCTACAGCCGATCTCGATCCAGCTACCCAGTTGCGGCGACAGGCTGGCGCCATCGCGAGTCGCCATGACCAGGTCGACCAGGTACTGCTCCATGTTCTCGCTGATATGCAGCTGGCGGATGCTTTCGCGGGCGGCAAAGATGTGTTCCTGCGCTACCGTGGGAGGCTTGCTGCTTAAGGGTTGCTCCTCGCTGTGAACCAGGCGCACGATGTCGAGTTCCGCTGCCGGCTCCGGATAATCGATATTAATCTTCAGCAGGAAGCGGTCCATTTGCGCCTCGGGCAGCGGATAGGTGCCCTCCTGCTCTATCGGGTTCTGGGTGGCCAGTACCATGAACAGTGGCGGCAGGGCGTAGGTTTTGCCAGCTACCGTTATCTGCCGTTCTTCCATGGCTTCCAGCAAGGCCGACTGAACCTTGGCCGGGGCGCGGTTGATTTCATCTGCCAGCACCAGGTTGTTAAAGATCGGGCCCTGCTGGAAGGTCAGGGTCGGCTTCCCCGCCACTTCCTGGTAAACCTCGGTGCCTGTCACGTCTGCAGGCAGCAGGTCGGGCGTGAACTGAATTCTGCCCAGCTCCGCGTCCAGTACCGAGGCCAGGATTTTGATAGAGCGGGTCTTGGCGGTACCGGGAAAGCCTTCCAGCATGACATTGCCGTTGCACAGCAGGGCAATAGTCAGTGCCTCTACCACGAGCTCCTGGCCGACGACAGATTGCTCCATCTCATGCATGAGTGTTCTAATTGCGGTCAATGCTTCTGAGCTCACGCTCGTCTCTCCTCTGGCGGCTCCCGTTAACATAGAGGATGTACCATTGAAGTCAATATTCAGGCGCTGCAGATTCGACGGCGGCTAATCGAGGGCGCAGGCCATGTATTACGGAGAACGACTCAATAGCATAAGCCACCTGGTTGGCGCTGTTTTCGCGCTGATGGCCCTGGGTGCGCTATTGACGGTAAGTATCCAGATCGGTGACCCCGTGGTCATTGCCAGTTTTAGCGTATTCGGCTTCACCATGGTGCTGCTCTATACCATGTCCACGCTTTACCACAGCTTTCACCCGCCGCGGCTGAAACGGCTTTTCCAGGTGTTTGATCACGTTGCCATCTATCTGCTGATAGCCGGCACCTACACCCCGTTCATGCTGGTGAGTCTGGCAGGCGACAATGGCTGGATGATCCTGGGCCTGGTCTGGGGCCTGGCCTTGTTGGGGATTGTTTCTGAGCTGCTGCTGTCCGGTCGAGCGGTCAAGGTTGGCCAGATGATTATCTACCTGGCCATGGGCTGGGCTTGCTCGCTGGATATTGCCGGGCTCAAGAGCGGACTGCCCGCAGCGGGGTTTGACTGGTTGGTGGCGGGCGGCGCGGCCTATATGGTGGGTGTGGTCTTTTACGTGCTCGACAAGCTGGACCGGCTTGATCATGCCCATGGCATCTGGCACGTGTTTGTCTTGTTGGGCTCACTTTGCCACTTTGTCACGGTGATCGCATTCGTAAGGTGAAAGCCGGCTTTGCGCCGAAGCGGTAGCAGGGCGCGACAGAAAGCTTAAAATTGCCGGTGCTCAGGCGTTATACTCGCAGGTCTGGTCTTATTCCTCGGAGAATCCCTTGAAATCACTCTTTCAAAAGCTCGGCGCCCTGCTGGCGACCCTGCGCGTCTGGACTATCAACCTGGTAACACTGCTCATCCTGCTCTACGTGGTAGTTGCGGTCATTAGCGTGATCGGGCGCATGCCTGCCGCTGTCGATCCAGAGGGCAAGGTACTGATCCTCAATCCGGATGGCTTGATACTGGACCAGGAGGTGTTCCCCTCGGATTTCTCCTTCCCCTTTACCCTGCCAGAGGAAAATCAGCTGCAGTCCCGCGACCTGATCAGGCTAATTCGCGCCGCTGCCGAAGATGAGCGCCTGGCCGGGGTGATGATTGATTTCAGCGAGGCCAGCTTTGCCGGCCCCAGTACGGTGCTGAACATTGCCAATGAGTTGGCCGCACTGCGGCAGTCCGGTAAGCCGGTAATTGCATTCTCCGAGTCCATGACCACGGCATCCTATCTGATGGCGGCCCAGGCCGACGAAATTTACGTGCACCAGTCGGGGGCGGTGTCCGTTACCGGTATCGGCGGCTATCGCCGTTATACCCGCGAGCTGACCGACAAGCTGAAGATCACTATTCACAATTACTCACAGGGTGATTTCAAGTCAGCGCTGGAAGGCCTGACCCGCAATGACATGTCCGCGCCTGATCGCCTGCAGCGCGAAGAACTGTACGGACCGATCTGGACGGCCTTGAAGAATGGCATGGCCGAGGCACGCGGCCTGGAGCCCGAGTTGTTCCAGAATATGGCCGATAACTACTCGGCGCCACTGCTCGACGAGGCCGCCTATGACGGCCTGGCGTTCGCCGAGGAACAGGGCGTGATCGACGGCACCATGAGCTTCCCGGAATTTCGCAGCTATATGATTGAAAAATTCGGCAAGGCGGAAGACGAGGAGCGCGATACCTACCCACATATCGGTGCCGACGCCTATTTTGCCCAGCTTGAAGCCGACGACGCCGAGGCGGAGGACGCGGTGGCGGTGGTATTTGTCGAGGGTGGTATCCAACCCGGCGAGATCGGCCCGGGTGTGGCTGGCGCCGATGACGTGGCCCGCTTGATTCGCAGGGCTCATGAAGATGAGAGCACGAAAGCGTTAGTGCTGCGGGTCAACAGCCCGGGCGGCTCGATCATCGCCAGCGACATTATCCGGGATGAGTTGCTCGCGGCGGGCAGGAAGGATTTGCCGGTTTACGTGTCTATGGGCGATGTGGCGGCTTCCGGCGGTGTCTGGGTCAGTACGCCGGCCGATGTCATTTATGCTGAGCCCACCACGATTACGGGTTCCATCGGTGTCGCTATCGCTTTCCCCACACTGGAGCGCAGCCTGGAGTATGTGGGATTGCACTATGACGGGGTTACCACCAGTGAGCATGCCGGCTGGGGTATTAATATGCCGGTAAATGAAAAACTCGATGCCCTGTTTGCCCGCTTTGGCAGCAGCGCCTACCAGCGCTTTATTGATCATGTTGCCGTAAGTCGCGACAAGGAACCCGAGTATATCCGCTCCATTGCCGGGGGCCGGGTATGGCTCGCCCCGAGGGCACAGGAGATTGGTCTCATCGATGAAATCGGCACCATGGAGCAAACGCTTGAGGCGGCAGCTGCGGCCGCGGGCCTGGAGGACTACCGGGTCAATTATGTAGTCAAAGAACCCTCCTTCGGCATGGCGCTGTTGCAACGCTTTTCTGCCAGTGCGGGTATCGAACTTAAAGCGCCCTTCGAGGAGCTGGTGCGAGGTGTCGCCAGTCTCGCGGAAATTCTGGAAAACCTGGACCAGCCCACGGCCACGGTAATGTGTACTGACTGCCTGGTGGAATTGCGCTAGGGAAATTGATCTAGTCCATGGAAAGCTGATTTTCCCGGAGTGGCCGCGCCGTGGCCCCCTATAATTGGTTTATGGATGATCAGGATTCAGTCGATTTTGAGCGCGGCGTTAAGTTGCTGCACGATCCGGTGCGCAACAAGGGGACGGCGTTTACCGAGGCCGAGCGGGATTCCCTGGCTTTGCGCGGCTTGCTGCCGCCGCGTCATCACTCGGTGGCGGAACAGGAGCTGCGAATACTGGAGAACCTGCGTCACAAGGTGTCCGACCTTGAGCGCTACCTGTTCCTGATTGGACTGCAGGACCGCAATGAGACCCTGTTCTACCGGGTCATCATCAACCATATCGAAACCATGATGCCCTTGATCTATACGCCGACGGTGGGTCAGGCCTGTCAGCAGTTTGGGCATATCTACCGGCGTCCGCGCGGCTTGTATATTTCGCTGGATGATCGGGGCAGGGTGGCGGAGTTGTTGCGCAACTGGCCGCACCGGCAGGCGCGCATTATCGTGGTGACCGACGGCGAGCGGATACTGGGTCTGGGGGACCTGGGCACCTATGGCATGGGTATCCCCATTGGCAAGCTATCTCTCTACACCGCCTGCGCCGGCATTCCGCCCACCGAATGCCTGCCGATTACGCTGGATTTTGGTACCAATAATGAGAGCCTCCTGAACGACCCGCTGTATACCGGCCTGGAGCGCAAACGGGTCCGGGGTGAGGCCTTCGCTGAGCTGCTGGAAGAGTTCATGGTAGCGGTACATGAGGAATTTCCCGGTGTGCTGGTGCAACTGGAAGATTTTGGTAACGCCGATGCCTTCCACCTGCTGCAACATTACCGACAGCGCTATTGTCTGTTTGATGATGACATCCAGGGTACCGGGGCGGTGGCCGTGGCTGGTCTGATGGCTGCCATGCGGATTACCGGCGGCGCACTGGAGGATCAACGCTTATTGTTCCTGGGAGCTGGCCAGGCGGGTATCGGTATAGCCGACTGCTTTGTTCACGCGCTGGTGGCTGCCGGTCACGACGCAGAGCAAGCGCGTAAGTGCTGCTGGTTGATGGATACCCAGGGACTGCTCACTTCAGGTCGCCCGGATATTCCGCCGCAAAAACAACCCTATGCCCATGAGCATGCTGCCAGCACCGAGCTGTTGGACTGTGTTCAATCCCTGCAGCCGACGGCGCTGATTGGCTGCGCCGGCCAGGCGGCCATGTTTACCGAGCCGGTGGTGCGCGCCATGACTGAGTTGAACGAGCGCCCGATGATCTTTGCGTTATCCAACCCCACCAGTAAGGCTGAATGCAGCGCCGAACAGGCCTACGGCTGGAGCGAGGGTCGGGCGATCTTTGCCAGCGGGAGCCCCTTCGAGCCGGTGCGTCTGGCGGGACATACCCATGTGCCTGGCCAGGGCAATAACGCCTACATATTTCCCGGGGTTGGGCTCGGTGCCCTGGCCTGCGCGGCGCAACGGGTCAGTGATGAGATGTTCCTGGCGGCAGCCCGCTGCCTGGCTGAGCAGGTGGGAGAGGAAGACCTTCGGGTGGGCCGTTTGTACCCCGCCCTGAGCAAGATCCGCGATGTCTCCGCACAGATTGCGGTAGCCGTGGCTGAGGAGGCCTATCGCTCCGGGCTTGCCGGCCGCGAGCGCCCCGTTGATCTGGAGAAACATATTCGTGCCAGCATGTACCAGCCGGTGTATCCTCATCACGCCTGATTGAGATCGACTACATCGACCACAGGGGACCGGCCATGTTCCGAATGACAGCTAAAACTGCCGCCTTTGATGAGTGGGTGCGCGGACCCTTTCGGGAATTCAACACCGAGTTGGAAGAATTGTACTTTGCCCAGCAAGACCGGGACGCTGTCGATGGGGTTGGTGCGGAGATAAAGCAGCAGCTGGTGGATGAGGGCAGGGCTTTTATCACGCAGTTGCTGGCTGAGGGCAATACCGACGAGGGGTTTGAGGCGGGCTTTAACCTGCTCGGCAATGTGGGCTTCTATATGGCGGCCTGCCGTCGTCACGGCATCACCGAACCCTCGCGGGAACAGAAGTCGCCCTTGCAGGAGGCCTCAGCTCTGGCCATGCAACTGGGTGCCTCACTGGGTGTGATTCCGCGCTTTGCCTCGGCCCACCTGGAAACACACAATTTTGCCCGCAATGGCGTGTACAAGACATTCACCTCCCTGCCCGACGAGGAGGTATTCATAACCTATAACACGCGCTCGGTATTTGCTTATATACGCGCCTCGGAAGCCCTGTTACATGCCCTGCCGCTGGGGGTATCGCACCCGGTCACCCATGACCTTCTGCAAAATGCATTGCTGGGCTTGCGCCAGGTCACCGCCTACAACGATGAATTGTTCGACAAGCTCGACACTGCCCGTTTCTTCTATTGTGTGCGGCCTTATTACAAGCCGCACCGGGTCGGGCTACATGAGTATCGCGGCGCCAATGCCGGTGATTTTGCCGGCATTAACGTGATCGACCTGTTGCTGGGGCTGTGCCGGGCCGATGATGCCTATTATTCCCAGTTGCTGGTCGACAAATTCCTGTTCATGCGGCCGGAGGACCAGATGGTATTGCGTCATTGCATGCGCCAACCCAGCCTGCTGGACAGCTTTCTCGACGCAGCCGGACAACATGGGGGATCTGACTGGTTTCAACGCAATGTTCAGCTGTTCCTGGAGGTATGCGAGGCGCATGGCAATACGGCGCTGCAGCATCATGAAAAGCTGGTCAGCAAGTTTATTGAAAAGCCGGCCGACGCTGGCGGAGTCAAGGAGGAGGCCGGGCTGACCGCCAGTGGTCCACCACTACCGGTATTGTTGCGCTCCCTGCGCAAACTCTGCGACCTGCGCGCGGCGGCGGACCGGGATGACATTCCCAGCCGCTACGAGGATATTGAAACCCTGCGCAAGTGCATCCAGTAAAGGGCCGAGAGATGGCCACACATTCAGACTACAGCGATCTCTTTGCCGCCAGCCCCGGCATTTACCTGCTCAATCATTCTGTGGGGCGGCCGCCTGCCAATACCTGGGAGGCATTGCAGCGAAGATTTTATGAGCCCTGGGAGCAGGGGGCAAGTGAACCCTGGCCCGCCTGGCTGGCAGCCATAGACGAGTTTCGCGGGGCGCTGGCACGTTTGCTCAATGCCGATATTGAAGAGCTCTGTCCCCAGGTAAACCTGTCCAGCGCACTGACCAAGGTTCTGGGTGCGCTGCCACGCGATCCGCAACGGCCCTGTATTTTGCTGAACCAGCATGATTTTCCCTCACTGGGTTTTGTCGCCGAGCGCGCCGCTGTTCTGGGCTACCAGTTACGCTTTCTTCCCGTCGATGAGGATGTGGCGGACCCGGCGGTCTGGGAGCAGGCCATGGACGAACAGGTGGCCGTGGTGCTACTGACCCAGGTGCAGTCCAACAATGGTGTGCAGTTGCCCGTGGCAGAGCTGGCGGCCCTGGCCCGCGCGCGCGGCATAGTCAGTGTTGTCGATATAGCGCAATCGGTCGGGGTCATTCCCATCGATCTGCAACAGATGCAGCCGGACTTCGTGGTTGGCTCCTGCGTGAAATGGTTGTGTGGTGGTCCGGGTGCAGGCTTCCTGTGGGTGGCCAGTGACATGCTGGCGCGATGCCAGCCAATGGATGTGGGTTGGTTTTCCCACCAGGCGCCGTTTGAGTTTGATATTCGCGATTTCCGCTACGCTGACTCGGCATTGCGTTTCTGGGGCGGTACGCCTTCAGTCGCGCCTTACCTGCTGGCGGCCAACAGCATTGAGCTTATGCTGAAGATAGGCGTGGAGACCATTCGCGCTCACAACCTGGCACTAACTGACGCGCTACTACAGGCGGTCGCGACAGACCATGTGGTTAACCCGCATCCGGCGGAGGGCCGCGGCGGCACCCTGGTGTTGGCCCTGGGTGAGAGTCAGGCTAGGTTTGTTGAAAAGCTGCAGGCGGCGGAGGTCGCGTTTGACAGCCGCAGCAGCGGCCTGCGCTTGTCACCCCATATTTACAACACGGCCGAGCAAATCAGTCGCGTTATCGACTGCCTGCCCTAGCGAGTCTGGTAAGCCTCGGCATAGGCAATGCTGTCGGCATTGTCGATCAAGCTGCCGTTAGGAAGCTCGTCTGTGCGGGCGCTGATTTCCAGCATGGCCTCGCCCAGCTGTCGGGAGGTGATGACCAACTTGCCTGGCTTTAGCAATAGCTCGCCGACGTAACTCATGAAATTGGCGCGCTCCTTTGTTGGCCGGACGTAGGCAGAGCGGTAGCCGAAGGTGCGCAGTCCGCTACCCTCAGCGAGTTCTGCCACCACGCGCTCGGCCCGACCCTTGTCCTGAGCCCAGCGGGCATCTTCTTCTTCGCCCGTGCCCATGCCGGTAATATAGTGGAAGGACATCGGTGCGGCGGTGCGGGCTTCAAGCCAGGCTGTGACAAAGGCCACCGGGAAGTCCACATGAATACGGGTATAGGTATCAGGATCCATGCCGATGGAGGTAGTGCCCAGCCCCCACAGCACCGTGTTTACCTCGGGCAGTACATCCGTCAATGTGCCATAGTCGGTAAAGTCCTCAAGCAGGCGCATATCCACCCTGCCCGAGGCCACTCCCTGGTCTATGCGGGGCGAAGAGCGTCGGGTGATCACGTAGACCTTCTCAACCTCAGGGTCTTCAATGGCGGCCTTGAGCAGGCCGTCGCCCACCGAACCGGTCGCGCCGAACACCATCACTACCCGGTTGGCAGACGCATCCCGCGCAGCGTTTTCAGCCGGGGTGATGCTACCGAGGGTAAGAAAACCCCAGATATCGAGCACAGCGATCAGGCCCAGCAGGCCCAGCGCCGTGAACAAAACCAATCGCTTTACAATCTTCATGAATTCCGGATGCTCCTGATTATTTGGCGATCGCCATGATTCAGCCTGTTAACAAGTCTTTCATGTCCCGGGTCGGCTCAGCAAGCGCCGTATGAGCTTGTCGGTCTCGATAGCAATGAAGCTGGGTAGAAAGCAGAGCAGAATGAGGGGCCACCACTCAGCCGGGAACGGTGCAGTACGGAATAAGGCCGCCGCCTCCGGTATCACCGTTGGAATGAAACGAATGGCGATGCTGATGCCTATTCCCGCCAGCAGCCAGTGGTTGCTGAACGGGTTAAAGCTGAAGAAGGAGCTGCGCACCGAGCGGGCGGAGACCAGGTAGCCAAAGTGGGCCAGTAGAATTCCCCAGAAGGCAGCGGTCTGCGCCTGGGTTAGCAGTAGCGGATCAACTATCTGGCCATCCACCACCGCAGCTGAACCAAAGTGGTAGTAGATAAAAAAGCCCGGTGTGGCGATCGCCAGGCCCATCACGGCCACTCGCTGTAGAAACAGGGGATTGATAATGTGGCTGCGCGCCGGTCGCGGTGGAACCTTGAGCAGGCCCTGCTCCTTGGCTTCCATCATCAGCGGCATGGTCAACAATACGGAATCGAGCAGGTTGATCCAGAGGATTTGCACTGGCTCCAGCACAAAGCGCGCGGAGAATACCGGCACCTGGGCCGCCAGCAGTACCGCCCCCATGATGAGTAAAGCCTGGGCGGCGTTGGTGGGCAGTGTATAGAGGATAGCCTTCTGCAGGTTGTTCCAGGCGTGACGACCTTCCTCCACAGCCGCCACGATCGTGGCGAAGTTGTCATCAGCCAACACCATGTCGCTGGCTTCCTTGGCGACCTCGGTGCCGGCGATGCCCATGGCGATACCTATATCAGCCGCCTTCAGCGCCGGCGCATCGTTGACCCCATCTCCGGTCATGGCCACCACCAGGTCATGGGATTGCAGGGCCTCGGCGATGGCCTTCTTGTGTTCAGGCGCGACCCGGGCGAACACCGAGACATCTTTCACCACCGCCTGCAGTTCATCGACAGGCAAGGTCGACAACTCTGCACCCACCATGACAACACTGCCCTCGATACCGAGTTGCTGCGCCACCGCCTGGGCTGTGGCTGGGTGGTCGCCGGTAATCATCACCGTGCGAATGCCGGCCTCGCGACAGACCTTAACGGCAGCAACCGCCGCCTTGCGAGGCGGGTCGATCATACCCTGCAGGCCAAGGAAGCAGAGCTGTTGCAGGTTTTCCTGGCGCAGGTCTCCCTGTTCTGGGGTGGCCGGCAGGTAGGCAAAGCCCAGCGTGCGCAGAGCCTGGCCGGCGAAGCGGTGCGCCGTGTCCAGCAAGACCTCTGCCTGTAGTGGTTCCTGCTCGCCGCTGGCGTTGAGTTGGCTGGCGCACATTGCGACCACGACCTCCGGCGCGCCCTTGATCAGCACATAGCGGCGGCCATCGACTTCGGTCAGTGTCGCCATAAATTTGGCGGATGAATCAAACGGGATATCTCGCAGGCGGCGCGCTCCGTCCATCACCAGCCCCCCTTTGGCACCGGCAACCTTGAGGGCGATTTCGGTGGGGTCACCGGTACTACTGCCGTCCGCGCTGAGGTGGGCATTGTTGCAGTAAAAGCCTGCCGCCAGCAGGCGCCATAGAGCAGGGTCGGCGTGGGCATCAGCGCGCCCGTCAGCACTGAGAAATGCACCCTTGATATCGTAGCCGGTGCCGCTGACCTCAAACTCGCGACCGCCACTGTAGACCCGGGTTACTGTCATACGGTTTTCGGTCAGCGTGCCGGTCTTGTCTGAGCAAATCACCGAGGTGGCGCCCAGCGTTTCAGCTGCAGGCAGGCGCCTGACCAGTGCATTGCGACTCGCCATTACCACGCCTGACAGAGCCAGTATTGAGGTTACCAGCGCAGGCAGCATCTCCGGGATGGCGGCAACCACCAGCGATACCGCACCGAGGAAGCTGTAGCTGGCGGCATAACCCAGGTACATGCCATACACAAAATTGAAGGCGCCGACCGCGAGGATCGCGATGATCAGCGTGCGCACAAACTCCTTCATCTTGCGCTGTAGCGGCGTCAGGTGGGCGTGGGTCTCTTGCACCATATCTGCGATGTGGCCGAACACGGTTTGGCGGCCGGTGCCAGTGACCACTGCCAGGGCAGAACCCTGGGTCACATAGGTGCCGGAGAAGCCCATGTTGGCCTGGTCGCCGGGTACCAGGTTGTTACCGCTCAAGGCCTCGGTGCGCTTGCGGGTGGGAATCGACTCGCCGGTCAGGGAGGATTCATCCACGTGCAGGTTACTGGCTTCGAAAAAGCGAACATCGGCGGGAACCTTGTCACCGCCTTCCAGAATTACCACATCACCTGGCACCAGTTCCCGCGCGGGCATACGCCGCTGATCGCCCCCCCGCAGCACCAGGCACTCCAGTACCATCATGTTACGCAGTGCCTCAAGCGCACCTTCCGCCTTGCCCTCCTGCACGAAACCCAGCACGGAGTTCAGCAGCACCACGCCGAGGATCACGATAGTGTCTGGCAGCATTTGGCTGCCAAGCAGGGTAAGCGTGCCGGTGACAAATGCGGTTACCAGCAAGATAATGACCATGGGATCATTGAACTGACGCAGGAAGCGTACCCAGGCGGGTGTTTTGCTGAAGGCTATTTCATTGAAGCCGGCCGCCTGCAGCCGTGTTGCTGCCTCGGCTTCAGACAAGCCTCTGCTGTCGGTATGCAACTGCGCCATGAGCGCATCTGCCGGCATGGCATGCCAGGTAGTTACTGCTGTCGTGTTTGTGTCTTCGGAGACTGTATCATCCATTGGTCTCATCCTGTGGGCTCGGGCCGTTCACATTTTCTCGAGAGCGAAGGAGCCGTCCCAAGCCTGGTCTGGTGCCTGCTGCTGGAAGGCTTCGATCCTCCGCGTATACAAGGCAGCGATTTGCTGGCATTCCTCATTGTCGATCAGTGTGCGCCATTTCGCCAGTGAGGCCTGCCAGTCGCGCTGGCGAAAGTCGGCGACGGCGGCAGCGACTGATGGCCCCAGCCCGGGATCACCAAAACAGGTAAATATCTCTATCGGCACGCTCTTGCCTTTGACGCGCACGATGTCCAGCGGCCACAGGTCCAACTGTCCACCGAGCTGCCTGAATACGTCCTGGCTGACCAGGATGCCGGTGCCGTATAACTTGTTGACGCCTTCCAGTCGCGAGGCGAGATTGACGCTGTCGCCTACCGCGGTGTAGTCGAACCGGTCTGCGGCGCCCATATTACCGACAATCGCCGGACCGCTGTGAATGCCTATGCGCATCGCGATTTCCGGCAGTCCCCTGGCGCGAAAGTCCTGGCGCAACTGGTGCATGGCCCGCTGCATGGCCATGGCGGCCTGGCAGGCGTGTAGCGCCTGGTCATCGTCCTCCAGTGGTGCACCCCAGAAAGCCATGACAGCATCACCGATAAACTTGTCGATGGTGCCGCCGTGGTTAATGACTATCGACGCCATGGCGCTGAAGTGTTCATTCAGCACCTGGGCAACCTGTTCGGCCTGTAACTGTTCCGCCTGGGAGGTGAATCCCGCCAGGTCAGTGAACAGCAAGGTCACCTGGCGCTTTTCACCACCCAGTTCCAGCAAATCCGGCTGCGACAGTATTTGTGCGACAACGGCAGGTGGTACGTAGTGTTCAAATGCCCTGCGAATCGCCTGGCGGCGCCGCCTTTCGCGAACAAAGGCGGTAGCTCCGCGCAGCAGGTAGTACATAAGCAGGGCCAGCGTGGTCGCACCGGTGGGTAGCCAGAAATCACGCCAGGCGAAAACTGCGACTGATATGAGTGCGAGGCCGACGCACAGGAGCAGCACCAGTGCGGCGCTGGCCAGCGGCTGCCAGGTCCACATCAGCGCCGTGGCCAGCAACAGTGCCGCGCCCATTAGTGCCACCGGCATCCAGCCTGGCGCGGGCGTGATAGCGCGGTTTAACAAGCCATTGGCGACCTCCGTCGCCACCAGTTCAACCCCCGGCGATAACCAGCCGGTGGTGGCGAAGAAGGGTGTCGCGAACAGATCAGAGCGGGCACCGCCGGGGTCCGGCGTCGCCTTGAGGTTGAGGCCTATCAGCACGATTTTGTTGCGGAAGAAGTCTGCTGGCAGCATCTCTTGCGGATCCAGGGCCTGGTAGTAGGAGGCATAGGCGAGATCCTGACCCGGTTGCAGGTAGCGGATCAGCTTGCCCGCAGGCAGTTCCGGATTTCCCAATGCCCCGTCCTGTTGACTGCGGTTCCAGGTCCTGACAATGGTTCGCCAGAATGCGTCCTGCGCCGCTGGCAAACGCCGCACCACCAGGTCCTCGTCCACGGCCGTGCTGGCAACGCCTGTTGCCGCCCCCGCCTCCAGTAACAGGCCAAGTGGGTCAATGCGGATAAGCTGTTCGAACAGTTCGTGCTCCTGGTAGGCAAGGTCACCGGCGAGTACCACGTTACTCGCCTGCGCAATGGCGCTGGCAAAGGCCTGGTCGTCGGCGGCAGCGGAAGGATCGGCAAAGACAATGTCAAAAGCGATAACCGCAGCGCCAGCGCCGTGCAATTGCTGCACCAGTTCTGCATGGACCGAGCGGGGCCATGGCCAGGGCATTGCCAGCTCAGCAAAGGAGGGTTGGTCTATGCCCACCATCACCAGGGGCAGTTCGATGTTATCAGGGGCCGTACTTACGGTCAGGGCGTCGAAGCCCTTGTTTTCAATGCCCTGCCAGGGTGGAGACAGGGACAGCGGCCACAACAGGACGAACAGCGCAATGGCGATCCAGAGTGGCTCGGCACTGGCGATTCGATTGTATAAACCGGCTTCCTGGCGGTCGTTGCGAATTTGCAAGGCCCTCTATAGTCTGAGGTTCAGCTCACCTGTATATAGGGTTTCCAGATTGTCGTCAAAAGCGTCGTCCACCGAGAAACGTAGCAACCACTGTTTACTGGCTGACTCCCAGTAGAGATCAAAAGCGCCGCTCCACCCCGACTCCAGGGAGCGCTGGTTCGCCGCGTCAAGGTAGCGATGCGAGCGGTGTACCATGCGACCCGTCAGATACCAGCCATCCTGGCGTATCCAGGTGGCGCCCAGCGCAACCGTGTCATCCGGCAGCAGTGGCAGCTCATTATTATCGAATTCGGTGCCTGTGTTTTCCGAATCGCGATAAATATAGCGAGCATAGGCGCTCCAGTCCCGACTCAGTATATGGTTGATGCTGAACCCGGCCTCGGTGACCTCACCCTGGTCAAATTCGGGAACGCTGGCGAACTCCAGCATGTCGTCACGGGCCAGTGAGCCGCGGTCGCGCTGCTGCAGGTTTTGCAGGCTCTCTACTTCCCGCTTGCTGACGAAATCCAGTGGCCTGAAGTCGAAGCGGTTGCTGTCTATCTCCTTGTAGTCGAAGAATGCAGTACTGAAGGTCCTGCCGGAGTAGGCCCACTCCAGTTGGGCGCGAATGCGTTGCAATTCGCCGCCCGGGGCCACCAGGCGATCGTCTACCGGGATGCCAGCCGTGGCAACATCACCCAGGGTGCTAAAGGAGAGCGGCCGCAGCCAGTCCTGGTATGCAACTCGCAGCAGGCGTTCCGGGGCGAAGCGATACACGGCGCCCAGTCTGAAATAGCCGCCACTGCGGGAGCGGTCGGCGGACTCTGGCGAGAATGTGACATCATCAAAAAACGGAAACACAATGGAGTCTTTCTGGGTGTTATCGCGGTCCTGGTCCTGGTAGCTGAGTTCGGCCTGCAACAGCAGCTGCTCGCCAAGTTGCAGCCGGTCGGCCACGTACAGTTCCAGGGACTTCTCGTCGAAGCGTTCGTCAAACTGCGCGCTGCCGCCGATCAGGCTGAGCTCCGGAATGCCTAGCGAGCCCAGGGATTTCGTATCGCGATCCACGTATTCGGCGCCGAGACTGATGTCGTGTCCCGTGCCCAGTTCGAATGTGAAGCGCGTGGAAAAGTCCGGTTGCTCTATTGATTCCTGTATATCGATGCGCTGCGACGGCTCGCCGGTAAGCGCCAGTGCACCGTTAATATTGTCGTTTGAATCAAAGTAGCCGGCCTTCAGCCACAGCTGCGCCCTGGGCGTAAACCTGATATGGGATCCCAGGTCGATACGGTCCGTCGACAGGTCCTGGTCAGTGTCCAGGGCCAGGCCCTGGCTCTCGACATCCACCTCATCATCAAGCTTGTTGGAGTCCAGGAACAGGAACAGGCTGATGTCGTGCCTGGCCTGTACACCGAAGCCCAGGGTGTAGTGTTCAGAGTCCCGCGGACCCGTATCAAAGTCCAGGTTAAAGCGGGAATAGCCGAGGAAATAAGCCGTCGGTACCACCGCGTAGTTCATGCCGCTGGCTTGCAGGAACGGTGTAGTGCCGTCAACGTCGTCGCTCTCGGAATAGCGCAGGGAGCCGCTGAGGTAATTGCCCGGGCGCTTCATCAGCGAGTTGAAGCGGTTGCTGGCGCCGATGGCGAGAGGGTCCGAGAGGAAGCCCTGGAAAAGCTCCGAGTTCTTGTTGAAGCGGCCATTGTAGCGATCCGCCAGGAACAGGTGGCTGCCACCCCAGAACGGGTAATAGGATTCCTGGGCATAGCTCTGGGCCCACTCCTCCAGGCCCCAGAAGGCGAAGGCTCGACCCAGGTTGGCCGAGCCCTTGCGGTCGTTGGCAATCTGGTTGAGGGACTTCAGGTAGGGCATGCGCTGCAGGGCCTGCCTGGAAGCTGCGACAGCCTTGTCGGGCTGCAGCAGATCCGTAAATACGATGCTGTCCATCAGCCAGGGCGCCGGGTCCAGGGGGTCGACTTGCTTCGCCTGCGCCAGTTCCGCCAGTGCCTGGCTGCGCCTGCCGCTCTGGTAATGGGCCACCGCCGCGTAGATATGGGCGCGGGCATAGCGCGGCTCCATGATCTGGGCGCGCAGTAAACTGTCCAGCGCCTCATCGGGCTCGCCTCGCTTCAATTGTGTCACGGCTTGTCCGGTCAACGCCACGTAATCATCAGGCGTGTCATCCAGGGCAGTACGAAACTCCGCTTCTGCTTCATCGAGCAACCAGGCAAAGGCGTCCAGCGTCGCCAGGGCGCCGCGGTATCCCGGTCCCTGTGGATTGAGGGACAGGGCTTGTGCCAGGTTCTTGCGTCCCCAGCGCACTTCCTCACGTTCGGAATTGACTTGCCCGAGGCCAAACCAGCCGCGATCATCCTGCGGCTGCAAATGGATGGCCTTGTTATAGGCCTGCCTGGCCCGGGCGGCGTTACCCTGTATTCTCGCCACCGCGCCGGTGACCAGCCAGGCGGGCAGGGAATTGTCATCCAGTTGCAGGGCCTGTTGAGCCAGCTCCGCACTTTGCGAGGTATCACCGGAGACCAGTGCAAGCCGGGCTTGCTGGCTGAGGACCTGGGCGTTGTCAGGAAAGTCCCTGAGGGCGGAGTCGAGTTCATGCCCGGCGGCCGCCAGGTCGCCGGTGAAGATATAAATATCTGAGGCGATCAGCCGGGCTGCCACTTGTATGCTGGGATCGCTGGTCAGGCGGGCGAGACGGTCAAGCGCCGGCCCCAACTGCTCACGCTGGATATCTACACTGGCCCGGCCCAGGGCCAGAAGCTCATCCAAAGCGGGGTCGCCACCTGTCCGGGTAAGATCGAACTGTCTTGCGGCGGCGGCTGTCTGTGATTTGGCCAGGGCCGCAAAAGCAGCCGTCAGTTCGGGGTTGACGCTGACACCCGCCAGATCAATATGACGCAGAGGCTCGATGGCGTAGGCGGTGACCCACTGCACCCGGTCGGCGGGGCGCACCAGGACTATTTTTACCGGCGCGCTACCGGGTACGGCTCGCGCCTGCTCGCCTGCCGCGACCAGTACCTGGCCGTGCGCATTGAAGAAATTAACGCTGCCATTGAGTACCGTGACGGTAGCGCTGCCGTCGCTGGCTACCTGCATGTCCCAGTCAGTACCCCGTATCGCCGCCGTGGCCGCCGGCGTTTCCATTTCCAGGCCCCGGGGGACCAGATTGGTGCGCGTCCAGACCCGACCTCGTTCCAGGCGCAGGCGTGTCTGGCCGGTATTGCTGGTCGGGTCGCTGAGCTCACGAATGTGCAGTACGGTTTTTTCGTTGATGCGCAGCTGGGTTCTGTCGCTGAACAAGAGCCCGAGCCGGCTGTAGGCGCCGGTGCGAACAAAATTGCCACCGAATAGTTCCTGCTCTACCCGGGCCTGGTTCCAGCCAGACGTGGCGTCGAGACGGTACTCTCCAACGCCGTAGATGCTGCTGATTTCTGCGTCCGCCGCGGACAACAGTGAAGGTGTTAACAGGAAAAGCAGCAGCGCAGCGTTACCGCCAGCCTGTAAGGTCAGCCAGGCCTGTTTTAGACAGCGGGTCATTTGCGAGCTCCCTGGCCGTTGATAGCAGCAGTCCTTAGGTCAGTCGCTAATGTGGAGAAACTGCATATCGTAAATATCGGTGCCGAGATCCAGGTACTCGGCGGACCCGTTATTTGCGTTGAAGACCAGCATAAAGCCTTCACCGTCGGAAATTACCACGTAGCCGTCATTGGCGTCCCGGTAAAAGGGGTTGAAGCCCGCCGGTAGATCGGAGCCGCTGACATAGAGGATCTGGGGTAGCGAGTCTATGCCTTGCCGATAGCGCACAATCTCTATTTCGCCCGTGGTTTTCTCCCGCACCATGAAAATGCTATTGCCGTCATAGTGAAAGGAATAGCCGTATTCGGTGTAGTCGTCGCCGTCGGGCTGGGTAAACTCGGCGATAGGCACGGCCACGCCACTGCTCTGGTCACGCTGGTAAAAACCGAATGCGGACGTGCTGCCGTCCCAGTCGTGCAAGTAAATAGCGTCATAAAGAACCCCATTGCTGCTTCCCAGATTGTAATAGCATTCGTTCTGGGGCAGCTGGGTTCCGGCGCCGGAGCCGGAACCGCTGAACAGGTCCAGCTTCATGAATTCTCCGCCGCTGTTGCCAAAGAAGGGATCGTAATCAACCTCGATACGGTAGAAGTAGCTAGTGTTGCCGACAATGGCGGAACAGCGATCGTCCAATGGCTCGAAGACGCCGATCTGCGACCGGTATGCCAACGTCGCGGGGTCGTACTCGGTAAAGTTGTGCTGGGTGCTGTACTCCTCGCGTATGTAGTAGCGGTCGTCCACGGTATAGGAATAGATAGTGGACCGGGCGTAGGAGGGGCTGTAATTACTGTCGACCTCCACCGCTTCCCCCGTGTCGATATTGATCCGGAAAATGTACTGGGTGCTGGAGTCAAAACTGATATCGAGGTCGCGGAAGTAGTTTGAATCACTCGAGGAGGTGGCAATGTAGATATAACGGGTGACGTCAGAAACTGCGTCGGGATCAGCGGAAAACTGTGCCTCCAGGAACAAGTCAGTCTCGTAGCCAGTCAGGGAGTCCAGCATGACGACGTCGCAGGTGCCCAGCTTGCCACCGCAGAAATGGCCAGCATCCTGCTTCCAGCCGTCGAAAACATAGCCCGATCTCGGTGTTGCGGTAAACGTTTCGCCGAAGGACCGGCCCGCAGTCATGTCGATAATGCAAGTCTGGCCTTCCGCGCAGTCATAGGACCCCGAGGCGGATACAATAGAGCCGCCTTCCGGCGCGGTTTGCACCAACCTGCAGCCCTGCACGAGCAGCAGTAGTAACAGTGCAGCTGAAAAGTATTTGATACCCATTCCACACCTCCACTCACGCGTCCTTGCAGATGGGGTAGCAACAAGATATTCACCTGAACCCACATGGATTGAGGCGGCATACCCACACTTTAAGTGTAGTCCCTTATGGCGCCCGGGGGCATGTTCCAGGTCAATATCCTGCAGGACAGCGCGCATACAAGCGTTGGCTGATAGACTACGCTGTAGGTGAATTTTGAATTATTGAAAGAGCAGGATGATGAGTAAGCAGACCAGAGGTGCATGCCTGTGCGGAGATTTCCGCTACGAGTTCGACCGCGAGCAGGTGATATCAGCCCATCATTGCCACTGTAAGGACTGCCAGGCGATGACGGGCAGTGGCAAGGCGACAATAGTGATGGTGCCCACCGATACATTGCAGACAGAGGGCGAGCTCAAGACCTATACGGTGACGGGTACCGACGGTTCCCACGTGACCCGGGGCTTTTGCCCCAACTGTGGCTCGCAACTGATCAGTTATGTCGAGGAGATGCCGGTCATCCGCTTTGTGAAGGCGGGAACCCTGGAAGACAGCAGCTGGGTCACCATCGATTCAAGTTTTTGGAGTTGCACGGCGGAGCCCTGGTCGCCGGTGGATGCGGGCTGTCCCGCCTTCGAAAAGAATCCGCCGCGCTGAAGCTGAGTTATAACCGGGCTCTGTTCAGGGCTCTGTTCAGGGCTCTGTTCAGGGGTATGTTCAGGGGGCGCGCTGGTACCAGATGGGTGAGCTGTACACGCGCTCCTGGGTCACCATGGGAATATCCGCAGAGGCCTTAAGCTTAAAATAGCTGGCATCATAAGCTGTCCAGCGCGGGGTCGGAATCTCGATGACCCTGGCGTAATAAAAGGCCCGCTGCTGCGGGTCAAAGTCCGGGTCTTGCCATACCGTGCTCAGGCTGGCTGCGCCGATGCTATTGCTATAGCTTGCCTGCTCAATGTTTACGTTTGAGCGCAGTGCTTCGGCCTTGCCTGTGACCGGGTCCACTCGCCGATCATCGGACAGGGCCACTTCATAGACCCGCTCCTGGGTGGCACCATTGCTGTTCAACCAGCCTTTGACAATTTGTATGCGGTCGAGATTGGCGCCATCCGGGTCTTTTAGTGCGTGCACCAGGAATTGTGGTGGCTTGTCGCCGCCGTCGCCTTGCAGCCGACCGCCCATGGGCACCCCCTTGCGATAACCGATATCCGCGAGATCAGGTGCATTGGCAGCCTCAGGGTCAAAATCCCAGCCGCCAAAAAAGCGCAAGGCAATACGCGGCCCGGTGGTGGCGTAGACCTCTTTCCGGTCGAGGGCGTCGAATAAGGCTTCGCGGGTATTTTCCCGGGCCCAGACCGCGGCGTAACCGGAGGCAGCCAGCTTCCAGTTGTACCAGAGCGTGCCCCCCATCTTGTTGGTGATCCTGTTGGCGCTGGGCTCTGAGTCCAGGAACTTCCCCCAGAAATTATTATCATCAGCGGTCGCCAGCGAAGTATGGGCATCGGTGCTGCCAATGAGGCCAAACTCATAGGGGTTGACCCCCAGTTTGCTCTCAAGTTGCAGGCCCAGTTGCAGGGCTGAGCGCGCATATTCGTGTTTCAGCATGTCGTTATTCTTTGGCACTGTGCGCGAAATATTGTCGTCGTCCCAGGTTTCAAAATCAGCGAATTCATCGTCTGGTGAAAGAAACGGGTGGGTTTCGCTATCGCCCTTGACCTGGGTGACTTCATACAGCGGTTCCCAGCGCATCCTGGAGGTCGCGTAGGCAGCATCCAGTGGATCGCCGGCCAGGGTATCCAGCGCGAACATATAGCCATTGGAGATGTTGCCATTGTGCGGAATGGACATGACCCGGCCGCCGGTCAGGTCCTCGTATTTCGACAGTGCCTGCCACAGGTCCTCGGGGTCCAGGCTGTCCAGCGCGGAAAAGGGCGGCAGTTGGGTTGCCGTGGCGTCGTCGTCACGGAACAAAACCACCCGGTGCAAATTGTTGCCGTCTACCATCGAGGTCCATTCGTAGCCCACAAAGGCGGTGAACAGGCCGGGACTATTGTGTCGCTCCGCGGCGGCGGCGGCCTCTTTCCAGACGCTGAGCCGATAGCTTTCGGGCAGCTCCTGTTCATAGTCAGGGTCCTGGATAAGCCGCACCCATTCCATAACAACCGATCCCAGGTCACCGGAGGTATCCAATTGCTTACGCCAGCGAGCGCCCAGACTGGTGCGCAGGAAATTCTTGTCCCTGCTCATCAGCTTGGGGAACACACCAATAAACTCCGCGTGATCCGCTACCAGCAGGAAGTCGAGTGGGCGCCGCAGCTGCACATTGAGGCCATTGCTAGCCGTCACCTGCGCCCCTTTGGCAAAGCTCAGGGCGTCATCGGCGGAGAGTCTGGAATTACCAAAGGCAAAGGCGTCTGGAGAGAAGTTGCTGTGCACGTGCAGGTCACCCCAGTACAGCCTGGTCTGCGCTGGCGCGTTCAGTGGGGGCGAGTATTCCTGTGCCTGTAGGGATGTTGCCAGTAGCAGCAGGCAAGCGGCCAATCGATTCATAGGACTATTACCCCTCTAGTCGGCAACCTTAACAACGGTCTTGCCAAAGTTCTTGCCGGCGAACATGTCGCTAAAGGCGATGCCACATTGCTCCACGCCCTGGTACATGTGCTCATGATTCTTGAGTTCGCCTGATGCGACCCATTCTGACAGCTGTGCCCGCGCCTCTGGATAACGATCCACCTGGGTATGGGTGAGAAAGCCCTGCAGCGTGGCACACTGGGTAACCAGTTGAAACAGGTTGGAGGGCCCGCCGCCGGCGCCCTGCCTGGCGTAATCGGCGACCGCGCCACAAAAAGGGATGCGCGCGCCGGGCGCGATATGTTCCAGTACCACTTCCAGCAGGGGCCCGCCGACATTGTCAAAGTAAACATCAATACCGTTGGGGCAGGCCTCGCCCAATTGCTGTGACAAAGACGGGTCCTTGTAATTCAGGGCCAGGTCATAGCCCAGCTCAGTCACCAGTCGCTGGCACTTGTCATCACTGCCCGCCAGTCCAATCACCCTGGCGCCCATGATCTTGGCTATTTGGCCGGCCACCGAGCCGACCGCACCGCCAGCGGCGGAAACAAGCACGGTCTCTCCCGGTTGAGGCTTGCCAATATCGGTCAGGCCGAAGTAGGCCGACATGCCGGTATCTCCCAGCAAACCCAGGTGATAGCTGAGGGGGTGACCGTATTCGTCCTCTATAGTCACCAGCCAATCCGACTCATCAACCACGGAATACTGTTCCCAGGCCAACCTGGCCATGATGCAGCGTCCCACCTCTATATCGGGGTTTTTCGATTCCACAATCTGGCCCAGAATCAGCCCCATCACCGGCGCCCCCAGAGGCATCGCCGGCAACACATTGTCACCGGAATCCTCATCCATCCAGTTGCGGAAGCCTGCGTCCATGGATACATACAGGTTTTTGACCAGGGCCTGGCCCTCTGCCAGTTCGGCAGTCTCGGATTCCACGACGTCAAAATCATCGGCCTGTGGCTTTCCCTCGGGCCTGCGTGCCAGGGTAACCTGCACGTTTCTCACTGCTTGGCGTCCTCGGCCGCGAATTCCGCATAGGCCTGGGCGGTGCCGGCGGCCATTTTGTCACCGTCAAACGGTATCGACATTTCCGAGGTGAATTCCAGAACGATGCGCTCCGGCGTATCCAGGAAGCGCACGAACATGTCTGGATCCAGCCCGGCGGTAAACTGGTTGTCAGGGTCGTTTTCAGTCTGGTGCTTCATGCCCGCCGCGAGAATTTTGTAGAACCAGGTTTTGGTTTCTGGATCATCGTGGATGACGGTATGGCCCTTGTAGGTAACCGTTTTGCCGCCGCCCATGGGCGTACCTGTGCTGGTGATAACAATAGAAGAGCGGCCATCCCGGGCTATGGCCTTGATGCGCACGCGCTCTCGGGTGGCGGTCATCCAGATTTTACCGTCCACTCCCACGTAGGCGGTGGTAACCCCCAGTGGATGCCCGGCTTTGTTGGCCCAGATAAAGGTACACTCGCCAGCCGACCTGACCAATTCCTGCTCTCGTTCCGGGTCCAACCGATACTGTTTTACGTCGTCGTAGTTAACGGATTGTTTTTCCATGGTGCTGCCTCCTCGCCAGATAAACGATCATGGTAACGCTTAAGAGGCCAGGAGTGTAAGGACAAACCTGTAGGCGAGTAAGAGCTGCTACTGGGCGTTCACAGCCCTTTCTGCAAGCAGCTGGCTGTCCAGGTACTCCTCGTAGCTACCCTGGAAATCCACGAACACATGATCCTTGATGTCGAGAATTCGGGTGGCCAGGGATGACACAAATTCACGGTCATGGCTGACGAAGATGAGGGTACCCTCGTAGTGCTCCAACGCCAGGTTCAGCGCCTCGATAGACTCCATATCCAGGTGATTGGTGGGTTCATCCATCAGCAGTACGTTGGTGTCCATCATCATCAGTTTGCCGAACAACAGGCGGTTTTTCTCGCCACCGGAACACACCCGCACAGGCTTCTCAAAATCTTCAGAAGAAAACAGCAGTCGACCCAGGGTGGCTCGCACTATCTGGTCATCGTGACTGGGCTTGCGCCACTGGCTCATCCAGTCATACAGCTTAAGCTCAGTATTGAAATCCTCTGTGCTGTCCTGGGGGCAGTAGCCCAGCGTGGCATTTTCCGCCCACTTAATCTTGCCGCTGTTGGCCTGAAGCTCATTCATCAGGCAGCGCAGAAAGGTGGTTTTACCCACGCCATTCTCCCCGATAACCGCCAGCCTTGCGCCGGCTTCCAGCATCATATTGCCGCTGTCGAACAGGGGCTCACCCTCAAAGCCATGACCCAGCTGCTCCAGCACCAGCGCCTGGCGGTGCAGCTTCTTGTCCTGCTTGAAACGGATATAGGGACTTACCCGGCTGGATGGCTTGATATCCTCCAGCTTGATTTTCTCCAGTCGCCGGGCCCGTGATGTGGCCTGCTTGGCCTTGGAAGCGTTAGCGGAGAAGCGGCTGACGAACTGCTGCAGGTCGGCGATCTGGGCACTTTTCTTGGCATTTTCCGAGTGCAGACGCTCCCGCGCCTGGGTGGATGCGGTCATGAAGTCATCGTAATTACCCGGGTACACCCGCAGCTCGCCATAATCGATATCGGCCATGTGGGTGCAGACGGCGTTCAGGAAGTGCCGGTCGTGCGAGATGATCACCATGGTGCACTTGCGCTCATTGAGCATATCTTCCAGCCAGCGGATGGTGTCTATGTCCAGGTTGTTGGTGGGTTCGTCCAACAGCAGGATATCGGGGTCGGAGAACAGGGCCTGGGCCAGCAGCACACGCAGCTTCCAGCCGGGCGCCACCTCACTCATAGGACCGTAATGCAGTTCCTGGGCGATTCCTGCGCCCATCAGGATTTCCCCGGCGCGGCTCTCGGCACTGTAGCCGTCCATCTCGGCAAACTGGATCTCCAGCTCGGCGACCTGCATGCCCTCTTCTTCCGACATCTCCGGCAGAGCGTATATACGGTCGCGCTCCTGCTTTATCCCCCACAGGGCCTCGTGGCCCATGATCACGGTATCGACCACCGAGTACTGCTCGAAGGCGAACTGGTCCTGGCTCAGGGTGCCGATCCGTTCGTTAGGCGTAATCGAGACATTGCCGGCGGTCGGCGCCAGGCTGCCGTCGAGGATCTTCATAAAGGTGGATTTACCACAGCCATTGGCGCCGATCAGGCCATAGCGATTACCAGCGCTGAACTTGACCGAGATGTTCTCGAATAAGGGCTTGGCGCCAAACTGCATGGTGATGTTTGCGGTTGAGATCAAGGGACAATTCCTGAGCGTGAAGTCAGGATTGCTGAAGCGAATTCTTGAGCCAATCACAGACAAAAATGGAGGCGCGTACTTTAGAGATTCAGAGCCCGCAAGTCGAGCCCCAAAATAGTACTAATTCCAGCTAGCTGGCATCGCCCCATTGGGGGCTGCGCTTCTCGAAAAATGCCTTGCTACCCTCCGCGGCATCGCCCGATAACATCGCTTTCAGCATGGCCTGGCTGGCGAACTCGAAGGCCTGTTCCAGCGGCATGTCGATCTGGCGATAGAATGCCTCCTTGCCGTCTCGAATAGCCTGGGCGGATTTGGAGGCGATCTTGAGTGCCAGTTGCTCGGTCTCAAGGTGCAAATCGGCGACCGGAACAGCCCGGTTTATCAGGCCAAAGCGCAGCGCGTCCTCGGCAGAAAACAGGTCGCCGGTAAGCGCCAACTCCATCGCATGCTTGCGATGTATGTTGCGCCCGACCCCAACCAGCGGCGTGGTGCAAAATGCCCCGATATTGACGCCAGGCGTACAAAACTCCGCGTCCTCGCTGGCGATCGCCAGGTCGCAGGCCGATACCAGCTGGCAGCCGGCGGCGGTAGCAGTGGCCTGAACGCAGGCCAGAATGGCCTTTGGTGAGTGCACGATACCCAGCATCATCTTGGCGCAGTCCGACAGGATTCGAGCGACTCGCAGTTTCCTGTCCGCCTCGCTCTCGCCTGCCAGCGGCGCCATTTCGCGCAAATCGTGACCGGCGGAAAACACCGGGCCCTTGCCGGTAATAACGATAACCCGGACTTTCGGGTTGTCCTTGGCGGCATCGATGGCGCTGTGCAATGCAGCAATCATCTGACTGGAAAGCGGATTGCGCTGCCGTGGGCGGTTTAAGCTTAGCCAGAGCACTGGCCCCGACAGGTCTTGGAGCACATGGGGAGAGGTATCGATTTCTTCAGCGGCCATAGCGATTACCATTTGGGTAAGTGCGGCTCTGGAGATGTGTGCTTAAGAGCCGCGTAAACAGTGGCTAGTAAGTATAGGAGAAAGCGGCGATGGCCTCGACCCGGCTAGTTTGAGTCGGAGGCCTGGTCCTGCTGGGCTGCCTGCTCTGTGCGGCGGACCTGGAGTTGTTCACCGCGAAATTCAATAACATCGCCAGCCACAATTTTCTTGCGTCGGCGGGTCTCAATTTCACCATTCACGGTCACCTGGCCATCGCCGATAAGCAGTTTCGCCTCGCCACCGGAGCTAACCAGCCCTTCGAACTTGAGGATCTTGTAGAGCTCAACCGGCTCCCGGGTGATCTCAACGTCTCTCATCAGCGATCTCTGCAGCTCTAGGCCGCAGCTTCCTCCGCTACTTCGCTGTCCTGTTCTTGCTCCAGCCGGGCCTCCAGTTCCTTGACCTCGCGCTGCAGTTCGGCCTTTTCGGCTTTGGCTTGATTCAGCAATTTTTGCAGCAGGTCATTCGCGGCGGTCTTCTCAGCGAGTTTCTTCTTGTTGGCGTCCAGGTTCTTCTTCATCCGGGCGGGATCGAAGCGCTTCAGGGTGCTGATTTCCTCACGCTCCTGGGCGAGGTCTTTCTGCAGGCTTTTCAGGCGCTTCTTCTGGGTGGCGACCTCCTCCTTAAGGTTCTCGCAGCGCTGGTGTACCTCACGATTCTGCTGCTCAATCTTCTTGTTTGAGCCCGCATCCTTCGAGAGACTGGTGATCTGATCCAATTGCTTGGCAATGACAGCCTTTTGCTCTTCTTTTTCCTTGATGCCGCGCTCAATCTCAGCGGATTTGGCATCCAGTTGTACCTGGTACTCGGCTCTGAGCTTATTCTCGAGCTCCATGATTCTTTCCAGATTTTTGGCAGTTAGCATTCGGTCTGTCCTGTGTTTGTTGATGTTCGATAATCCCGCCCCGTTTTCCCTGGAACTGAGGGGGAGAATTCTATAAAAATGAATAAATGGTGGGAACTGCGGGCCTCGCAGGCAAGGGCCTGACGGGGCAGCTCAGGCGGCAGCGGCCGACCGCTTCGACCAATCGATTATGAGGAGGCCGAAGAGGCCGCAATCATAGCAGTATGTTGAAGAAAGGAAAGGGGATAATCCCCCATTTTTAACTGAGCCCGCAAATAGATCTCATGCGGCTTTCGACTGCGGAATCTCGCCATCCCTGGTCTGGATGACACACAGCCCCAGCAACAGGAAGGTCAGCGAAACCACCCAGGTCCTCATGAACGTGAGTTCCACGGCACCGGCCAGCAGCAGTGCCATCATGGACGCCAGCACCGGGAAAAGCCTGTGACCCCAATACCAGTTGGCGCGCCGGAGTCCGCGCACCGTCAGCGCCAGTGCAGTGCCGTACATCCCCAGCAGAGATGCCAGCCCGAGCACTCCGCGCTCCGCTAGCGATTCGATGTAGAGACTGTGCGCCCAGCCCATCGAGCGTTTATCGTGGGCGATCACTTCGGGCAGTCCGCCGCTCGCGGCCAGCTTTTCATACATGGCTCCGAAGGTCCCGGGGCCATAACCGATCAATGGGTTGTGCAGGAAACCCTCAATTCCTGCCGACCACAGCACCAATCGGGAAAACAGTGTACTGGTATGCATAAGCTTGTTCAGGAACTCGAAGTCATTCAAGTAGTCCACCAGGATCAGGGTGCCCACCACAGGTATCAGCCCGATCAGTAGATAGCGGCCAGAATATTTGAGCGCGTAAGCCACGTACATGACTGTGGCGAGAAGTAAGCCGGCTCGACTGGCTGCAAGTAAGATAGAGGCCGCTATCGCTAGCAGCGTCACAGCCGCCAACAGGCGAGAGAATGCGCCTTGTCGGTAAAGCAACAGGTGGATAGCAAAAGGCGAAAGACACACCAGGAACAGCACATCATTGGGTACGACAAAGGACGCACTGTAGCGCTCCGTCAGGGCGATGCCCGGCGCAGGCGCGCCCGTAAACACGACCAGGAGATAGAGCGCACCCACCAGGGCGCTGATGTTCAGGGCTATTGCCAGCTGCCGTGTATCCTCTGACCTTGCTCCAAGCTGCAACACCAGCGCAAACAGCAACGGCCCCGGTAACAGTGCCAGCAGGGCTTCCAGGCTGATGCTCCAGTCCGCGGAAAATGCCAGCGACAGGGTGTAACTGACCAGGAAACAAGCTACCGCTACAGTCATGGCGCGCAGGCCGCTGTGTTCGGTGGTGATTCTCAGATTGGGGAGCAGGGCGAGGGCAATCGTGGCGACCAGCAGTGGCGCAAGGTTTACCCACGGCGCCGGGCTTAACATCTGTAGCATGACGTGCGCGGCAATCGCGAAGACGACAATTTTCCCAGGCATGTCAGCGCCGGTATCTTGCATTTATTCTGCTTTCGCCAGATTTGTCGCTAGAGAATGTAAATATACATGAAACATTCTCTTGCGTTTAGCATTGCTTTGCTTATCCTACGCGCGTTATTTGAGTTGTCCTGTGTAAATCCAGGGAAGGGGAAAAAAATGAAGAAAATCTATCTATTGCTCGCGGTTTTAGCGTCGCTGAGCGTGTTCTCAACCGCATCCACTTCGAGAGCCAATTACGGCCGCATCGTCGACGTGATTCCGCCGCAAACATGTGAGGCCGTCTTTGGGGAGAGTGCAGACTCACTCTTCTTCGGCGCCGCTGGGGTCGTGGATCGTCCCGAGTTTTTCGGCAATACATTCATCACCTGTCCTATCCCGCGTTCCGCGCTGGCACGGCCGGGAAGCGATATCGCCATAAATCTTCGCTGGGATTCTTTTGCGCCGGCGCCCACCATGAATTGCAAATTGTATGAAATAGCGACCGACCCGATCTTCGTCCAGGTGCTGTCTCGCACTGTTCAGTTGCAACCAGTGCAATCCGTGCAGGCCTATTTCGAGGGTGTGAAGCCTTTGGAGCGTGACAGCGCTTTCGTCATGGAGTGCAATGGTCCAGCTGGCGTGCTCGTCCAGAATATCGAGATCAGGGCCTCCAGGGGGAGATAAGCGCCCTTGCCGTCCAAAGGTCTCGTCTTACTTACCGGCCTGAACATGTGCGCTCTCCTCGGGAGCGCACTATTGCTCTACAGCGCGAACTCGCCTGAGCCGTCCGGCGAACCTGACATGATTGGTCCGCCCCCTGCCGAGCAGCTTGTGGTCGTGGACGAGGTTGCTAGCGGAAGCACAATTGCGGATGACTCTGGAATTACTGACAGGGACATACACTTCGCCGCGCTTGTCTCGGAAGTATTCAATCTGCGGGGCGAGGTCGAGGCGCTTAGCTCTGAACTGCGGTTGGCAAGATCGGCAAGCGACGGTGGGACTGGGACTAACAGGCCGCCATCGGAGGCGACTCCCACCGCGGTGCAAGAAGCACCAACTCCGTCTGCGCAGGATGAATTCCTTGTTGCATCCGGCAATGGCGACGGTCTTGAAAATATCAGCACGGCGTTTGTCGGTGCGGCTGCTGAAGGTACGGAACTCGTTTCATCCAGTTGCCAGGGCAACATGTGCAGGGTGAGCTACCAGCTAGATGACACGAATCCAGGCCTACGTCAGCGCGCCGTGGCTGCGCTCACCAGTCGAATCGAGGAAAACATAGGTGCAGACGTGGACATGATCTTTGCAAGAGAGGGCGGCGAGTCCGTAATCTACGTCAAGCTCGTCAACTGATCGACCGTTTGCCCAGATTCAAAGCGGAATTGCGGCGAAAATTGGGGTCAGATCACATTTATGAGTATTTTTGACTTCATATCGTAGCCTTGATCTGGCCATCTCTTGCCAGGCTAACCTTGCACGAAAAAATTCTGTCGGCAGGACACCAATCCTGGAGTTCCAATGACAGCTCAGTTACCTCGCTAGACTAATGGAGATAAGTGAACTGTCCCCGTAATTCAGGCGGGCTAGATCAGCGACAGGAACAGCGGGATCAGCAGGGCGTTGGCAACAGAAATAAAGAAGGCGCTGACCAGGGATACCACGATAAAGGCCTGGTGAGAGGCACCGTAGCGTGCCGTTACCGCGGCCATATTGGCCATGGCGGTTGGTGTAGACCCCAGCGAGATGCCGCCAAAGCCCGAGCAAATCACGGCGGCGTTGTAGTCCTTTCCCATGGCCGGAAACACCACCAGGAAACTGACGGCTATAGCGACTACGAACTGCGCTGCCAGCATGGCAAACAGTGGGCCGGCGAGATCGATCAGTGCCCACAGCTGCAGGCTCATCAGTGACATTGCCAGGAATGTACCCAGCGCCGTGTCGGCGATCAATGCCATTGCGGGTGTTCCGCTGGGCCAGTGAGTGCCGGTGAGCCGGCGTACATTCTTCGGCATGATATTGGTCAGGATCATTCCCGCAAGCAGGCAGGTAACAAACATCGGCACAGAGAAACCGATGTATTCGCAGGCCTCGTTGAGCACCATTCCGAATATGATAGTCAGGTGTATGGCCAGCAGTGCGTCCAGGTAATCGAGATGGGTAATGATCGTGGCGGGGGCATTGTCGTCCACACCGACGTCAGGCGCTTCTACAGTTTCGGGCGTCAGCTGGTAGCGGCTTATGAGGAAGCGGGCCATCGGGCCGCCCATCAGGCTGGCGAGAATCAGCCCGAAGGTGGCGCAGGCGATGCCGACCTCCATGGCGTTATGCAGGCCGAACTGTTCCGCCAGCATCGGCGCCCAGGCGACTGTCGTGCCGTGTCCCCCAATCAGCGATACCCCGCCCCCCAGCATGCCCATTACCGGTGGCAAGTCGAATAATGCCGCCACCGACAGGCCGGTCAGGTTCTGCAGCAGCATGTAAACCAGGGTGATTGCCATGAGTATGAGCAGTGGCCGTCCGCCTGTCTTCAGGTCGGCGACGCTGGCGTTGATGCCAATGGTGGTGAAGAAGTACACCAGCAGGAAGTCGCGAAACTGCAGTTCGAATTCAATGGCGACATCAAAGGCAAAAAATACCACGCCAAATAGCAGGGAAAACAGCAGTCCGCCTGTGACGGGCTCCGGGATGCTCAGCTCGCGCAACTTGTCGAACTGATCGTTTATGCGCCGACCCGCGAACAGGGCAACGATGCCAATCGTGATCGCCAGGAAACTGCGAATGTGAAGAATGCCGTCGTTAAATTCCATTGGGGCTAGCCTGGTAGCTGCAAAATTGGGGACAGACCACGATTATGAATATATTTGAGTTCGTATCCTAGCCTTGATCTAACCATCTCTTGCCGGGTCGATCTTGAACGAAAAAATTTCTATCGGCAGGACAGCAATCATGGAATTCCAGTGACAGCTCAATTGTCTCACTGGACTAATGGAGATAAGTGAACTGTCCCCGTAATCCAAGTTAATTTCCCAATACCGTTTTTCTAGCTGCAGCCCATGACCTCAAATGACGCTGTCGGTACCTTTTTGTTCGAGCTTTGTCAGCATCTCCTGGTATCTCGGCAGTCCGTGCAGGCTGACCAGATCCTCATCGTTTTTCATCCAGCTCGCGCTGACTGTTCCATGCTCGATGGCCTGCTCAAGATAATCAAGCGCCTTGTCTGTTTGCGAGATCGTTGCGTAGTTGCAGGCGACGTTGTACAGCACCACGGAGTCATAGGGGTCGATGTCCAATGCCCGCTGTAGCCACCGTTGGGCGCGATCAATATCACCAGCAACAACCAGGGACCCCGCTCCAAGATGCAATGCTCGGGCATCATCGGGGTTCCACTCGAGGTATTTTTCAACGGCCGCTACACTGAGTTTTGCCTCCTCCAGCGCCTCATCTTCGCGGCCCATGCCGCGCAATACCTGCACGCGCAGTAACCGTGACTGGTAGTCCGCGGGGTTAACTTGCGCTGCTTTCCCGAACAGCTCAGCCGCGGCCGGCATGTCGCCCTGGTGAAAGCGGGATCGACCGTAATAATAGTAGGCCTCAAACAATCCGGGGTTCAGCTCCAATGCTTTTTCGAACTCCGTTTCAGCCATTTCGAAATCTTCGCAGATCAGGTAGGCAAGCCCCCGGGAAGCGTGGGCTTCCGCTAGGGAGGGGTTGAGTTCTACTGCCTTTTTGCTCGCCTCAGTGGCCTGCTCCCGGTGACTCTTTTCCGGATCAACATACATGATCATAAATGAATAACAGTCCGCGTATCCTGCCCAGGCCTGTGCAAACTCGGGGTCGATGTCGATCGCGTGGCGAAACATCTGTCGCGCGTATTCGATATCCAGTTTGCGAAAGCGATTAAAGAACTGGCGCCCCCGCAGGTAATAATCATAGGCAGACACATCCGTATTGGCAGTTGTTTTCACCTGTGTCAGCGTATCCAACAACGCCCGGGCCACGCCTGCCGCAATCTGGTCCTGTATAGCAAAGATGTCTTTGAGTTCCTGGTCGAAACTTTTTGACCAGAGATGGAAGCCATCAGCAACTTTGACGAGTTGTACCGATACTCGCAGTTTATCACCGAATTTTCTGACGCTCCCTTCAAGCACGGACTCCACGCCCAGTTCTTTACCGATGTCGCGAATATCCCCTGAACCCCCTCTAAACTGAAAGGAAGACATGCGCGCAGCGACATGCAACTGCCGAATCGTTGTCAGGGCATTCAATATTGCTTCGGCAACGCCTTCGCAGAAATACTCCTGGTCGGTGTCGGGGCTCATGTCGGCAAAGGGCAGTACCGCGATAGATGGCGATTCAGTGCTGGAGTTCACTGGTTGCAAGTCGAGCTCAATCGGCTCGGTCACTTCGATATCGAATATCCAAGACAGTATCACCACAACCGGGAAGCCGACGATAACCAGGACTACCAGGCCTGTCATAACCCAATCCGGCAGTCCCAGCGGCGCAAAGGTTACTTCGCCAATCTGCAGCAGGACCCAGGCAATCAGTGTATAGGCGACCAGCACCGGGTAGACCCTGCGACGCTTCAGCTCGCGGAAGAGACCGTACAGTGGAGAAGGTACGCGCATTTTCATGGTGAGCCCACCTTGTGCCGACACGGTATTGTACTACGAGGGTACTAATGTAATGAACCATCCCCACCCACGCCGCTAGCCCGGCGGGGGGTATCGTCAAGTTAAATGCCCGAGATTGATGGAATCGGCACATGAACACATATAGGAGCCACCGATTCCTCCCAGATATCATCAGTTACGCCGTCTGGCTCTACTATCGCTTCAAGCTGAGCCATCGTGACGTCGAAGATCTGTTAGCTGAACGAGGCATTACCGTCAGTCGCGAATGAATTCGTCTCTGATGCAACAGGTTCGGTGCGCTATATGCGAAAAGATTGAAGCGAAACCATCGTGGATATGGCAACACCTTCTTCATCGACGAGGTCTTGGTAAAAATAAACGTTAAGCAGCATTACCTGTGGCGGGCCGTTGATCAGGATGGCGAAGTGGTTGATGTATTTCTGCAGGCTAGGCGAGATGGTGCTGCGGCTAAACGGTTCTTCAGGCGCCTGTTGCGATCCCATGAGGAGACCAGGGTAAGGGAGCGGGGGATGCGGTGGTCCGACACCTCGGGATTTAGATCGGTGCCACAGAAAATTGGGGTCAGATCACATTTATGAGTATTCTTGAGTTCATATCCTGGCCTTGATCTAGCCATATAGTGCCAGGCTGATATTGAACGAAAAAATTCCTGTCGGCGGGACACCAGTCGTGGAATTCCAGTGACAGCTCGATTATCTCGCCGGACTTATCGAGATAAGTGAACTGTCCCCGTAATTGCGGGGCTATCGTGAGCTGGACACACCAAACTCGTGGGCAATCGCCTGTATTTCGACAACTTCCTCGGCACTGACATTACCGTCTGCCTCCGCGATTGCGTGCAGCGAATTGATGAATTGCTCTCTGCGCTCCCTGTCGAAGTCGGGGCTGTTGGCCGGGGTATTCAGGCCCGAATGCGCGCGCTTCTGCATCATCGACAGCTCCATGATGAACTCGACTTCCGAGGGGTCCAGTTTGGCCACCTCGTGCAAGATCTCGCGCATCTTGTCGCGTTCGCTATCGGTCACAACACTGTCTGCATAGGCAACCCGGGACAGGGCAAAGGCGAAAGTTGCGAGATAGCTGGCTGAATCGGGATCGTGTTTTTCAAGCAGGTTGAGCATACGACTGGTGCCCTCAGAGACGGCTTCGCTGAGGGATTTCATATGGCCGTCTTCCAGATGCAGGATGGAATCGGCGACATCGAGGATACGATTGTCGTGGGTTACCAGTATGACGGCGGCGCCATCCTCCCGGGCCAGGTCCTGGATCAGGTCAACCACATCGCGACCGGATTGCTTGTCCAGGGAAGCCGTAGGCTCATCGGCGAGAATCACGCTGGGGCGGTTTACCAGTGCCCGGGCAATGCCCGCTCTCTGCTTCTGGCCGCCCGACAATTGACTGGGGTATTTGTGCTCGTGCTCACCCAGGCCGACCCGCTCCAGCACCGCACTGATGCGTTCCTTACCATCGCGGTGCTTGATGCCATTCAACTGCTGGGCCATTTGCACATTCTGGTGAATAGTCAGGCAATCGAGCAAATTGTGTGTCTGGAAGATGTAACCAATTTGCTGGCGCACCTTGATAAGGTCTTTCTCCCTGGCCGCATTAAGCTCCATGCCGAGTACCTTGACGCTGCCCTCCTGGGCAGATCGCAGCGCCCCGATAAGGGTTAACAAGGTGGTTTTCCCGGACCCGGAAGGCCCGGTCAGGATGACGATTTTACCCGCCTCTATGACTACGTCGATATCAAAAAGAATCTGCTTCTGCAGTGCACCCTTACCGAAGGTGTAGGACACGTTTTGCAGCGCTATAGGAGCATTTGAATCCATCAGAATACCTCCGCCGGGTCGACGGACTTCAATTTGCGCAAGGCCATCATTCCGGAGACAGCGCACATAATCAGGGTCAGGGTAAATACACCCAGCGCGCTTTGCAGGGTCATTTCCAGGGGCAGGCGGGTTGAGCCGGCGGCCTGGGTAAACACAAGATGAGCGACCGTCATGCCCGGCAAAAACCCGAGCACGGCCAGAATCACAGACTCCTGTAATACCACGTTGCGCAAATACCCATGGGTGTAACCCATGGCCTTGAGCGTTGCATATTCCCGAAGGTGGTCTTGCACATCGGCGAACAGTATCTGGTACACAATAATGAGTCCGACTATCAAGCCCATGATCGCGCCGAAGGCGAAAATGTAGCCTATCGGCGTCGTCTTGTTCCAGTAGGCAACCTCATGATCCATAAATTCCTGCCGGGTCATCAGGCGCACATCACCTGGAATAGCGGCCCGAATACGCGCCTGCACTTCTTTTGCATCCTGTCCGGGCTCCAGGTTGATAAAGCCAAAGTCGATGGCCGACTTGTTACGGGTTGGCAGCAAGCGCAGGAAATTGAGGTCGGAGGTGACGACGCCGCCGTCCAGTCCGAAGGAGGTTCCCACATTGTACATGCCTGCAATAGTGAACCTGCGGTCGTTAATTTCAGCGCTTACCTCTTCGCCGGCGTCCAGCATCGCCCTTACCGGGCCATATTCATTGCGGCCGAGCCGGTCGAATATCACCTGGTCGGGTATCTTGATCGCCTCAAGTTGCTCCGGGGTGAGCAATCTCCCGACTCCACTGTCGGTGGGGTCGAAGCCTATGGCGAGAATATTGCGCGCATTGGACCTGTCCACAGGGTTGCGCCAGCTCACCAGGCGCATATAGACCGGGGTAACGGACTCAACGCCCTCGAAGCCCAGCACCTGGTAGAGCCTGCTCCGTGGGAACTGTTTGGAAGAGACCATGAAGTCCGTCTTGGGACTCAACATGGCGAGGTCGTAGTCGAACACCGAATGGTAGCGAACGGCGCTAGCCGATAGTGCCTCCCGGAATTCCAGCTGTACGAAGATCAGGATAACGGCAAATGTGATGCCGGTGATTGCGGCAAACAGGCGCAGTTTCTGGTGTTTCAGCTGTAGCCAGCCGAGTGGAATTGAGCCAAACATCAGGGCTGGATCTCTACTTTAACTTGCATATTGGTAAAGCGGGAAACCGCTTCGCTGTCATCCAGCAGGATGAAAACCTCGACCACCCTGGCGTCGGTTTTGGCAATCGGATCTGCGCCCACCACATCCAGGCGACCCACCTTGAGCGAAACACGCTCCACTTTTCCAGTGATCTTCTCGCTCATCGCTGTAGTCTTGATGCTGGCGGCCTGGCCGACCTGGACCTGGGTAATATCGGTCTCATAGACCTCGGCTACCGCATACATGCGGTCAGTTTTTCCCAATTCCATAACGCCGTCATTGCCAACGCGTTCGCCTGGGTAGGCGTGTATTTCAAGGATCTGTGCACGCAGTGGCGAGCGAACCACGGCGAGCTCCAGACGCGCCTTCGCTGCGGCCAGGTCGGCCTTGGCAATATCCAGCTGCATTTGTGCAGCGTCCAATTTTACTTTGCTGGTAGAGGACGTCTTGGCGAGATCTTTCTGCCGGGTCATTTCGTTCTCAGCGTTGGCGAGAATGGCGTCCAGGCGTGCAACCTCGGCTTTGCGCAAATTGTAACTGTCCAACCTGGCCACAATCTGGTCTTTCTCTACCCAGTCGCCTTCAGCCACATCGAGAGACTTTATGACCGCTCCCGACAGACCGTTGCCGGATGGGCCGGCGAGATTGACCACGCCATTTTCTGGCTCCAGCCTGCCCAGGCTGGTAATGGTGCGTTGCTCGGCGGCCGAGACTATCGGCATCAGCAGGGCAATACTCAGTATCAGGGGAGCCGTATGGCGCATCATGTCATCCTATATGGTCTGTAAAAGTTGGTAGTCGCCAGCATGTATCCGCCTGGCTGCGTGAACGCCCTCCAACAAGGTCTGCACCCGTGGAGCGAATTCTTCGAACCAGAGAAAAGCGTAAGACCTCAGGTCTTCCACCCTGATTTCGCTGGAATTATCAATTTGCATGAGCTGGCGCGGCAGTTCACCGTTGATTCGCAGATAGCGATCTCCCAGTAACTGCTCACACTGGTGCGGGCTCACCGAGGAGCTGGCGTTCATCATATGGTCGAACAGGCCATTGCTTACCCAGCCGAATATTCCCCAGCCGCGTGAGGCCTCACCAATCTTGTCGCGATCCTCCTGGCTGAGGTCATGCAGCGGCAAACCGGTACCCAGCGAGACCATCCATATGTCGTCCAGGGTGTGCCCCAGGGCGAGTGCCTCACTGATTGCACAATGGCTGGGATCGTTTGTTGCCAGCGCGCCATCTACCAGCCATCGCCGCTTGGGGGCAGTGGTCGCAACCGGCGGGTACATGGTGGGCGCAGCGGTGGCGGCATCGCAGATCTCCGCCAGGAGTGGATTGTAGGCGGCGTCGCCACCGCGATTATTCTTGAAGGCGACCAACTCCCGATTGATGAAGTCATAGGCCAGTATCAGCAGGTGTTTGTCTTCAATATCATTGATATGCACCTCGCCAAGCTGGGCCATGATGTGGTCGCGCTTGCCAATACCATCGTATTTGGGTTGATTCTGAAAGCGGCCCAGCAGCTTGTCCCAGATGGATTTGTCGAAATAGTGCTTGGTCATCCCGGCAGAGGAGTATTCGTCAATAGCGAGTGTTTCCAGCTTGCCGGCGTTGCGAGTGATATAGGCGGCAACAAGGGCCCCCGTGCTCACGCCGGCAAAAAAATCGAACTCATCGTGAATCGAGATCTGGGTTTCTTTTTCGAGGTAGTGCAGCACGCTGGTGGGAATGACACCTCGAGAGCCACCACCGTCGATGCTGAGGATAAGAATGGGGCCCTTCTCGGACATGGCAAGCTTCCCTGCTCTTTCTTGTTATATGGTAACCAGTGTCATGCTTTGGGTGCCTGTTAGCAAGCTCGGCAGAAGCGAGGCAAGCATTATCTCTTGCCAGGCTGATCAGTTGCACCAGATCATACAGCGCACTTTTATCCGGCGCTTTGACACGCTGGAACCGAGTAGGCCCGTTGCAACAGGGGCAGCGGCGCTGGTGTTCAAGCCCGCGTCGCCGTCTATTCTGCTGGTATTGCGGCCGCAATTGTCGTACCTTCTTCCCGCCATGAAGAACATCGCCTCACAAACACGCGCCCACTGGCTCATCGCAGCCATGGTGATGCTGCTGCTCGGTGCTCAGATTGCGCAATCTGCGCACCTGCACGCCGACCACTCCATGGCGCCTGATTGTGTGCAATGCTCTGCTGATGGCGGCCAGACCGCGCTCATCGCCGGCGCCGCCACGCCACCCTGTATAGCTGCGATTCGCGGCAACAATACCCACCTGTCGGCGGCCCCTTTCGCCACGTTCTACCGCCTTGCGGCCCGAGGTCCTCCCGCACTCTCCAACTGAATAAGAACCCTTAATTCAGATTTGGAGATACACCGTGAAACGTAATCTTATTGCATTGCTGGTAGCCACCAGCAGCGCCGCTATGGCGCAGGAAGGCCGAATGGAGCATGTCATTGTCTCCGTTCCCATTCACAAGAAAACAGCCGAAACCAACCTGCCGGTGACCGTGCTCACCGGCGAAGAACTGCGCCGCGCAGCCAGCGCCAGCATTGGCGAGACCCTGGGCAACAAGCCCGGCATCGCCAATGCCTCATTTGGTCCCGGCGTGGGCCGCCCCGTCATTCGCGGTCAGCAGGGCCCGAGAAGCGTGACCCTGCAAAACGGCACCAGCAGTGCTGATGTGTCCAGCCTGAGTCCTGACCATGCAGTTGGTGTAGAGCCACTTTTGGCCGACAGTATTGAGGTACTGCGCGGCCCTTCCACCCTGTTGTACGGCGGTGGCGCCATAGGCGGCGTAGTCAATGTGATCGACAACCGCATTCCGGTGAACCCTATTGAAGGTGTGAGTGGCGCTGTCGAATACCGCTACGACGATGCCTCGGAAATGGACAGTGGGGTGGGCCGCCTCGATGCGGGCATCGGCAACTTCGCTTTTCACCTCAGCGGCAGCACCCGCGACTTTAACGACCTGAAGATTCCCGGACGAGCCATTGACGAGCAGGCGCTGGAACAGCAGGAGGAATTACTGGGCGTTGAACACGAGGAGGAAGAGGAAGAGCTCGAAAACCGCGACGGCCACATCGACAACACCAATGGCGATGCCGATATCTGGACCGCCGGTGCCTCCTATCATTTGGGAGAGAAAGGCTTCTTTGGCCTGGCAGCCAGTTCCTACAAAACCAAGTACGGCATTCCACCCGGTGCGCATGGCCACGAGGAGCACGAAGAGGACCATGATGAAGAGCATGGCGAAGAAGAGGAAAACATTCGCATTGACCTCGACATGGATCGCTACGATGCCGCCCTGCACCTGCACGGGTTGCTTCCCGGCCTGATCGATGTGGCTCGGGCCAACCTCAGCTACACCGACTACAAGCACGTGGAGCTCGAAGGCGCCGAGGTCGGCACGCGCTTCAAGCGGGAAACCTGGGAATCGCGGCTGGAGCTGGTCCATCAGGGAGAGCACAATGGCGTGGTTGGTCTGCAGACGCGCTTGGATCAATTTGAGGCCATTGGCGAAGAAGCCTACGTGCCCAAAACCGACTCCACGGAATTGGGCCTGTTTTGGGTAGAAGACCTGGACTACGGCCCCTGGCACATCGAACTGGGCGCCCGGGTAGACTGGGTAGAACGCGATCCCGATGCACTGAGCACCAACGATCAGGACTTCACCTCTCTGAGCGGGTCCGCCTCAGCCGGCTATGCGTTCTCCGGCGCCTGGTCGGCCAGCGTCGCTCTGGCGCGGTCTGCCAGAGCACCGGCCACCGAAGAGCTGTTCTCCAACGTGGACAACAGCGGCGACACGCTGGTCACCCATGCCGCCACGGGTGTCATTGAGATCGGCGACCCCGACCTCGATGAAGAGACATCGATCAACCTCGACGTCAGCCTCAACTGGCAGGGAGAACAGTCCTGGGCGGAACTAAGTGTGTTCTACAACAGCTTCCAGGACTACATCTTCCTGCTCAACTCCGGCGATTTTCAGGACGAAACGCCAATCTACCTGTATGAGCAGGACGATGCGGATTTTGTCGGCGTGGAATTTGAATCAAACTTTTACCTGACCGATCTGGGCCCCGGCGCCTTGTCGCTGGGCCTATTCGGAGACTTCATCAGCGGTGAGTTTGACAGCGCCGGCGATGTGCCGCGCATGCCGCCGTTGCGCGTAGGATCTGAACTGAGTTGGTCTGGTGATGCCCTGAGCGCCTATGTGCGCGTGATCAACGCCGACGATCAGGACGATGCGGGCGACTTTGAGACTGATACCGACGGCTACACCCGCTGGGATGCCGGCATCGACTACCGCTTCAGCTTTTATAAAGACACCGAACTACTCGCCTTCGTAAAGTGGAAGAATATCGGTGATGAAGAAATCCGTCTCAGCACCTCTTTCCTGCGCAACTACGCACCGCAGGCTGGAGAGTCTATCGAGGCGGGCATCCGCTTCTCCTTCTAAACGGTCTACTACCGGGGTCGGAGCAGGCGGTGGTCTGTTCCTTGCCCCGAGGCAAAATTGGGGTCAGATCACGTTTATGAGCATCTTTGAGTTCATATCCTGGCCTTGATTTAGCCATCTCTTGCTGGGCTGAACTTGAGCGAATAAACTTCTTTCGGCAGGGCACCGCTCATGGAATTCCAGTGACAGCTCAATTAACGCGCTGGGCTAATGGAGATAAGTGAACTGTCCTCGTAATCAGCAATCTAAGCGTGAATATGAAGAGCGGCAATGAAATCATTCCCTGTTACTTGCACCCATACAACCGGCTATAAGTGACGGCTATGCGCATACTTTTATCAATACTGGTTGCGAGTCTCGTTACCGGCCTGATGGTTTACCTGTCCCCCATCGGGGCAAAGATCAGCTTTCAGATGCTTTCCGGCCTGTTTCCTGCGATCAGCGCCGAAACCGTCAATACCAGTACTCGTCATGGTCTCAGTATCGAAATCTACAACATTGGTTTCCTCACTTTTGCCGCACTATCTGGCATCCTCGCTGGCATTTCTCTTTTCCTTCAATCTTCAGCCTTAAAAAGACTTCTCGCGGCAGCAATTTTCACGGCCTTGCTCAGCATGGCAAGTGCCGCAATGTTCTGGCCGGGTGAGCAGCTCATCAACATCTACGCGCTCGTGACACTTACTATTGTCCAGGCCGCAATGACGTCAGTTGTGCTAACGCTGTGCTGGTCCGCATTCGACTCATCCAGATTCATCAGAATAACGGGCAGTATCCTCGTCCTCCTAATATCCGGCCAGGGTCTGTTCCTGCCGCTACTGCACACCATTGCCGCCGTGCTGTATGCAAACAACATCTATACACCGCTGGGCTACCTGGATGTGACCGCCTACGTCTTAATACCAGCACTCGCTATTCCGCTGGCCTGTTGGCACTACCGGTTCACCACTCTGCAGTCAGAAAACCCCTCAAACTCGAGCATCCAGGGAGTAACTTGATCATGTTAAGAAACTGTTGCGCAGCACTGTTGCTAATGCAGGCGAGTATTGCCATGGCATTCGAGGAACGCACTGTTGACGATTTTGCCCCCCTTGCCAGTGGCACCAGCATCGAAGAATTTGATGCGGAGATTCGCAGGTACGAGAACGACTGCCTGGAAAACAGTTTCAGTGGCTCTCTAGGTCAGCGATGTTTCATGAAACGACTGCTATGGACTAGAGAATTGCAGCGGATTTACCCGGTGTTCGAGGCTGAGTTGCCAGAAAAAATGCGACAGGCCTTTATAGAAGAGCAGCAGGCCTGGGAAGACACCCTGGCGCAAACAGAACTGCTGGCTAAATACCTGATAGGCAAACAATTCAACGAGCCCGGAACCATGTACATCACAGCACGGGCGAAGGCACTCGACGACATGATGACCACGCCGATTAAACAGCGCGTCACAATGCTACGGGAATGGCAACAGAACTTCCTGGCAAACCAGGAGGATTGACGGTTATTCCTGCTAGGCCATTGGCCCGCCCGGATAACCATCCAGTTCCGGCCAGTCGGTATCCGACCACGGTGAATCCTGGCGGACGGCGATGTAATACTGGCTGCCATAGCAGGTGATATCGATCATGCCATCGTCATCGATTTCACTGTAAGTCGAGTCGAGGTTACCACCGAAGCTGTCTTCACCATCAGTCACCCAGGTGTAGGTGTCCTTATCCAGCAACTCCCCGTTCCCGCCTATCATGGTCCAGTATTCATCAGTGATTTCGAACGATTTCACGAAGCCTCGCAGAACCACATTGCCCTGTTCGTGAAGGAAGGGACGACCGGTCAGGTCCAGCCCTTTGAGTTTATCAAGACCTTGCATGTTTACTCACTTTGAATTTCGATAGCTGTTATTCCGGCACTCGCTGGTTTATTGCTCCAGAGACTGAAACTGCACCGAAAACCGCCTTTATCATAACCCGCAATATCGGGTGGCGTGAAATCGAAAGGAATTTCTTCGACCGATCGATTGGTCGGGAGTTACGGAGTGAAATGGTGGGCCCAGAAGGGAGAAGCTAGCGATTATGTTGCGCAGCAACATGCGCCGCTGAGCGACAGCCAGCTGTGCTGGCTGGCCGGATTAGTCCAATGAGGTCCGGCACGAACGAAGAGAGTGGTGGGCCCAGAAGGACTTAACGCGCCGTGCAACGGATTCGACCGATCGATTGGTCGGGAGTTACGGAGTGAAATGGTGGGCCCAGAAGGACTTGAACCTTCGACCAATCGATTATGAGTCGACTGCTCTAACCAACTGAGCTATGGGCCCGTGAACTGTGCCAAACAATGCGAAAGCGTGGCGAGGCGCGATTATAAAGTAACCAGTGCCAGAATCCACTCCCCCTGGGCGGCAATTTCCGCTTTCGCTAGGCTTCTACAAATCCCTTCCAGGACGACATGTACTCGATGAAGTCTGGCCCCAGACCCTGGGAGCGCAGGTAGTCAGCACTGACCGGGTTGGCAATAGGCTCAAAGGCCGAATTCGCCGCTACCTGGCGGGGGAAGTCGTGGTGCAGTATGGCTGCGCGACCGGGTAGTACGAAGTCGGCACCCTCAGCGAGGCAGCGGGCGGCGTCTTCGGCACTGCGTATCTTACCGGCAGTGCCCAGGCACACGTCGCCCCGGTTCAGCCCGGTGAAGCAGGACAGCAGGCTGCTTCCCTGGAAATCCTCTTCGGCGGGCTCCTTGAAAGAATCCCATAGCGACATATCGAGGAAGTCGATCTTGCCCGCGCTCATTAATTGCTGTGCCAGCTCGCGCATTTCACCCAAGCGAATATCAAAGCGCTCGGGTGACAAACGCACACCCAGCACAAAGTCCGGCCGGCAGCGCTGTCGCACACCATCAATGATGTCGAGCAGCAGGCTGGCGCGGTTCTCCAGTGAGCCACCGTAGCGGTCGCTGCGCTGGTTGATGGTGGGGCTGAGAAACTGGCAGATCATGTAACCGTGGGCGCCGTGCAACTCCACTCCGTCGAAACCCGCCTGCTCGGCGCGCTCGGCCGCCGCAATAAAGTCTTGCGCGAGTTGTTCTACCTCTTCCAGGCCCAGTCCGCGGGCGCCGGTTTCTTCGTTGTTCGAGGGGCAGACTGGCTGTTGGCCAATTTCCTCTGCGGGAGAGCGCATGCCGGCATGGTGCAATTGCAGTAATGCCTGGCTGTCATTCTTGCGGATGCCTGTGGCCAGCCGGGTCAGGCCGTCCAGGTGCGCATCCGAAAAACAGCCCAGTTGGCGCGGAAACCCCTTGCCCTCGGCTTGTACGTGGGATGCGCAGGTCATGGTAGCGCCAAAGCCGCCCTCGGCGCGCATGGTCAGCCAGCGATACTCATGGTCCGTCAGTACGCCGTCGTCCTGGCTCTGCAGATTGGTGAGCGGGGCCAGCATGAAGCGGTTGGCCATGCTGCGGCCGCTTTTGAAATGCAGTGGGGAGAACAGCTCGGTCATGGAAGGCCAGCTCCTGGCGTCATTTTCATTGGTTTCACAACGAAAAGCGGGGGATAAAATCCCCCGCAGCGTTGTATACAGTCTGGCTTACTCGTCGAGGAAGCTGCGCAGGTGGTCCGAACGGGTCGGGTGGCGCAGCTTGCGCAGGGCCTTGGCTTCGATCTGCCGGATGCGCTCACGGGTCACGTCGAACTGCTTGCCCACTTCCTCAAGGGTGTGGTCAGTGTTCATGTCGATACCGAAGCGCATGCGCAGTACCTTGGCTTCCCGAGCCGTGAGGCCAGCCAGAACATCCTTGGTCGCCTCGTGCAAGCCGGAACCGGTCGCGGAATCCACCGGTGAATCGATGGTGGCGTCCTCGATGAAATCACCCAGGTGCGAATCTTCGTCGTCACCAATGGGCGTTTCCATGGAGATCGGCTCTTTAGCGATCTTCAGCACCTTGCGCACCTTGTCTTCCGGCATATCCATGCGCTCACCCAGTTCTTCCGGGGTGGGCTCACGACCCATCTCCTGCAGCATCTGGCGGGAGATACGATTGAGCTTGTTAATGGTCTCAATCATATGCACCGGGATACGGATGGTGCGGGCCTGGTCGGCGATGGAGCGGGTGATAGCCTGGCGAATCCACCAGGTAGCGTAGGTGGAGAACTTGTAGCCGCGGCGATACTCAAACTTGTCTACCGCCTTCATCAGGCCGATGTTGCCCTCCTGGATCAGGTCGAGGAATTGCAGGCCACGGTTGGTGTATTTTTTGGCGATGGAGATCACCAGGCGCAGGTTGGCCTCAACCATTTCTTTCTTGGCGCGGCGGGCCATGGCTTCACCCATGGACATGCGGCGGTTGATTTCCTTGATCTCACTAACGCTGAGCTCGCTGCCGGTTTCGAGCAGCGCAATCTTGCGCTGGGCGCGTTGAATGTTGTCCTTCTCGGCCGCCATGCGGGTGGCGTAGTCTTTCTTGACGCGAGTATGCTTGCCGACCCAGCGGGTATCAGATTCGCTGCCCTGGAAGCTCTTGATAAATTCGCTGCGCGGCATGCCGCAGACCCTGATGCAGATCCGCATGATCTCGCGTTCCTGGCGACGCACGCCTAGCAGGGCGGCGCGGGCTTCTTCAGTGATCGGATCGAAAACCCGTGGTGTGAGCTTGAGGAACTTGAACAGCTCTGCCAGTTTTTCCAGATCCTTGAGGGCTGTTTTACCGGTGCGGCCCTCTTTGGCGACACTTTTCTCGGCCTTGTTATAGGCGCGCTTGATGGCGCTGAAACGCTTCTTGGCTTCCACTGGATCAGGACCGGTTTCGACCTCGTCATCATCGTCGTCGTCCGCCGTCTTATTGGCGTTCGCTTCCTGTTGTGCCGCGATCTCGGCGGCGGAAGGTACGTGATCGGCAGGGTCCAGGTAACCGACCAGGATGTCCGCCAGGCGTCGCTCTTCGGTGGCGACCCTGTCGTAATCATCAAGAATGGTTTTAACGGCGCCGGGGTAATAGGCCAGCGCGGCCATCAGCTCGCGTATGCCTTCTTCGATGCGCTTGGCGATAACGATCTCGCCCTCGCGGGTCAGCAGCTCTACCGTGCCCATTTCGCGCATGTACATGCGCACCGGGTCGGTGGTACGACCAGCCTCGGTCTCAACAGCAGCCAGCGCGGCGGCGGCTTCGGCGGCGACCACGTCATCCGCCGAGGAGTCGCCCTCGGTAATCAGCAGGGTGTCAGCGTCGGGAGCCACTTCAAACACCTGGATACCCATGTCGTTGATCATCTGGATGATGTCTTCAACCTGGTCCGGGTCGGAAATGTCCTCGGGAAGATGGTCATTGACTTCAGCGTAAGTCAGGAAGCCCTGTTCCTTGCCTTTCGCAATGAGGTCTTTGAGACGGGATTGTTGTTGAACCACGTCGTTCATGCAGTGGATACCCTTATCTTGTCAGTTACTGGCGCCAATTGAAGCGGTCTGCTTTTTGGCGTAAAAAACGCAGCCGCGCATTATAACCGCAAAACACATAAATGAGCTACAAAATAGCTATTTGGAATTAGAGTGCCGAATCTTATTATTGTTTCCGGAAATTACGACTTTTTGCCGCGTTCCTCGTCCCGAAGCCGCTTTTCGCGGAGTTCCTGAACAATTTCCAGCTTTTCCAATTCGCTGATGTCAGCGTAGTTCCTGTGTCGAAGTTTGTCGACTCGCGCATCAAAGTTTTGTTTTTTGGGGTGCTGCAGCAAGCTATTAATGGTGTCGATAAACTCGTTTTCAATCCCCTCCCGGGGAATTAGTTGTTCCTGGCTTGCCAGTCGGTTCAGTAGCGCACTGTGCTCCGAGCCGTACCAGTGTCCCAGTAGCATGTGGGTGGTCGACTCGGGGCGGCGTTGCAGCAATTCAAGCAACTCCACCAACAGGGCCGCGTCAGCGCCGGGTAGGGCTCGCAACTTGTCGAGATCAGGGGCCTGGCGGGCAACCTGGGGGTGCTGCAGAAGCAGCGCGATGGCGGCCTGCACCAGCGAACCGGGACCTGCGGCGGCAGTTTCCAGTGCCGGCCGTTGCCGTGGTTGTGGCTCAGCGGGAGCGGCTGCCGGGTCTGGTGCTGGGGCCGGCGTATCCACCAATTGGGTCAGGGCTTCCGGCTGCATGCCGGTGCGCTCAGCCAGGGCATTGAACATCAACTGCCGATACACGCCGGCGGGAATGGTTTGCAACAAGGGGGCGGCCAGTTTACTAAATCGGGCCCGTCCATCCATGGTGTCCAGGTCGAGACCCTGGCCGATGCTCTCGAACAGAAAGGTTTCCAGCGGTGTCGCGGCGCTGACTCGCTGCTGGAATTGTTCCGCGCCTTCGCTGCGCACCAGTGTATCCGGGTCTTCTCCTTCAGGTAGAAACAGGAAGCGGGCCTGGCGCCCGTCCTGCATGCAGGGTAGAGCAGCCTCCAGCGCCCGGCTGGCGGCCTGGCGACCGGCCTTGTCGCCATCAAAGCAGAACACGACCTCCGGGCACAGTCGGTAAATCTTTTCCAGGTGGGCGGCGCTGGTCGCGGTGCCGAGGGTGGCGGCGGCGTTATTAATGCCATGCTGGGCCAGGGCAATCACGTCCATATAGCCCTCAACGATTATGATGCGCTCCAGCTTGCGGTTGGCGCGACGCGCCTCAAACAGGCCGTAAAGCTCGCGGCCCTTGTGGAAGATTGGCGTCTCTGGGGAATTCAGGTACTTGGGTTTGTCGTCACCCAGCACCCGGCCGCCAAAGCCGATCACCCGGCCGCGCTGGTCGCGGATCGGGAATACCACTCGATCACGAAAGCGGTCGTAGACCCGTTTGTCCTCGTTCTCGATCAGCATGCCGGCTTGCAGTAGCTGCTGTTTGCGCTCTTCACTGGTGCCCAGGGCGCCCAGCAGATTGTCCCAGCCCGGCGGCGCAAAACCCATGCCAAACTCCTTGGCGACGGTGCCCGTCAGTCCGCGGCCCTTGAGGTAATCCACGGCTGCCGCTTTGCGCGGGTGTTCCTTGAGATGACGCTGATAGAGTGCGGCGACCTGCTCCATTAGTGGGTAGAGGTCGCGCTGCCCGCGCTGTTCCGGGTTGCGGCTTTCTTCTCGCGGCACCTTCATACCGACCGCGTCGGCCAGCATTTCTACCGCAGCCGGGAAGTCCAGATTCTCGTAATCCATGAGAAAACCCAGGGCGTTACCGCCGGCACCACAGCCAAAGCAGTAGTAGAACTGTTTTTCCGGGTTGACGCTGAAGGAGGGGGTTTTTTCCTGGTGGAAGGGGCAGCATGCGGAATAGTTTTTGCCGCTCTTTTTCAGCTTCACACGGCGGTCTATCACGTCGATGATATCGGCGCGATCCAGCAGGTCGTCGATGAATGCTTGCGGTATCAATCCGGCCATGCCGTCACGGCGTGCTCATATCAAATGGGGGAGCTATTGAACCACGAGACGTGGTGATTGTCAGGATGGTGGTGATATGCCGCCCGGGCCGGGGGCAGGAAAAACGTCAGGCGGTCAGTTTCTGTTTAACAAGGGCGCTGACCTTGCCCATATCTGCCTTGCCCTGCAACTGGGGCTTGAGTTGACCCATCACTTGCCCCATGGCCTGCATGCCAGTGGCATCGCTAGCGGCGATGGCAGCCTCGACCAGGGCGACAATTTCATCCTCGGACAACTGTGCGGGAAGAAACTCCTGGATAACCGAGATTTCGAAGTTTTCCTGGGCTGCCAGCTCTTCGCGGCCGGCATCGCTATACTGCTGGGCAGAATCGCGGCGCTGCTTGACCATTTTGTCGAGCACGGCCAACACCCGCGCATCATCCAGCTCGATACGCTCGTCGACTTCGATTCGCTTGAACTCCGCCTGCATCAGGCGGATGGTCTGGAGGCGGGGCTTTTCTTTCGCCCGCATGGCCGCCTTCATAGCGGCCTGGATGTCATCCTTGAGAGGAGATGCGCTCATTACCAAGTTGCCCTTAAGCGACCTTAGTAAAGACGTACGCGCTTCTTGTTTTCCCGGGACAGCTTCTTGGCGTGACGCTTCACAGCCGCGGCTGCAGCGCGCTTGCGCACGGTGGTGGGCTTCTCGTAGTGCTCGCGCTTGCGAACTTCGGCCAGTACACCGGCTTTTTCGCAGGAGCGCTTGAAGCGACGCAGTGCGATGTCAAACGGCTCGTTTTCCTTGATCTTTACAGAGGGCATTCAGTCTCTACCTGTCATTACAACGTTTCAGTTCATCAATTTGGCTGCAGCCCACAGAATATGCGGCCTGTAGCTGTAAAGGGCGCGCATTTTATACCGATCGCCGGCATATTGCAAAGCCAGTTTTAAGTGGCTTTAGCCGCCCGGGGTGATCGCCGAACTGGTCTCTGCAGCACCCCTCCATTATCATGCGGCCTTTATTCAAGAGGGCTTACCCATGCGAGTGCTGGGTATAGAGACATCCTGCGATGAAACCGGCATTGCCCTGTTCGATAGCGAACAGGGTCTGCTGGCGGATGTCCTCTACAGCCAGGTAGCGGTGCACGAGGAATATGGCGGTGTAGTGCCGGAGCTGGCTTCGCGCGATCACGTGCGCAAGGCCCTGCCCCTGGTGGCGGAGGTGATGGCACAGGCTGATTGCAGCAGTGCGCAGCTTGACGGCATTGCCTATACCGCGGGCCCCGGTCTGGTGGGTGCGCTGATGGTGGGGGCCACCCTGGCCAGATCCCTGGCCCTGGGTTGGAATCTGCCGGTTCTGGGCGTGCATCACATGGAGGGCCATCTGCTGGCGCCCATGTTGGAGCAAGAGAAACCGGAGTATCCGTTCGTCGCCCTGCTTGTTTCTGGCGGCCACACCCAGTTGGTGCGGGTCGACGCCCTGGGCAGCTACCGATTGCTGGGCGAGTCGCTGGACGATGCGGCGGGTGAGGCCTTTGATAAGGCGGCCAAGATGCTGGGCGAACCCTATCCCGGCGGCCCACACATAGCGCGCCTGGCGACCAGCGGCGACCCGGATCGCTATAGCTTCCCGCGACCCATGGTGAATCGCCCGGGCCTGGATTTCAGTTTCAGCGGGCTCAAGACCTATACCTTGAACACGGTTAAGGAGGCCGGGGGCCGCGACGCCATTGACGCCCAGACCCGGGCCGACATTGCCTGTGCCTTTCAGCAGGCGGTGGTGGAAACCCTGGTCATCAAATGTCGGCGCGCCCTGGAACAGGAACAGCTCTCCACCCTGGTTATTGCCGGCGGTGTCAGCGCCAATACCCGGCTGCGTCAGCGCTTGACAGAAGCATTGGCAAAAACTGGCGCCAGGGTGTTTTATCCGGCCCCTGAATTCTGTACCGATAATGGCGCCATGATTGCTTATGCAGGATGCCAGCGCCTGCTGGCCGGTGAGCGTGACCGGGCTGATACACCCGTGCGTCCGCGCTGGCCGCTGGCCGAGTTGCCGCGACCCGGCGGTGAGGCGCACTGAGATGGATCACGTCTACATCCGCGACCTGCGCATAGCCTGCATTATTGGTATCTATGACTGGGAGCGCCAGGTGCGCCAGCAACTGAGCCTGGATGTGGAAGTAGCCAGCGATATTGCAGCGGCGGCACGCAGCGGAGCCATAGAGGACGCCATCGACTACGCGGCGATGGCTGAGCGCATCACCGACTTTGTGGTCGCAGGTGAATTTCAATTGCTGGAGACCCTGGCCGAGGAGACAGCGCAGATGCTGTTACAGGAGTTCCCGGTCAGTTGGCTGCGCTTGCGGGTTGGCAAGCCAGGCGCGGTGGCCGCCGCTGGGGATGTTGGTGTCGTGATCGAACGTGGGCTTGCCCCGGACCTGCGGACCCCTTCGTGAACCTGGTGTACCTGGGGGTTGGCAGCAATATAGAGCCACATGCCAACATCAGCATTGGCCTCGATGTACTGCGCGACCAGTTTGGCATGCGCCGGGCGTCCTCCGCCTATGAGAGTGCGGCACTGGGCTTTGATGGGCCGGCCTTTATCAACCTCGCGGTGGAGCTGCAGACCGACCTCGGTCTGGCTGAATTGGCGGCTGAGCTGCGGGCGTTCGAGCATCGCATGGGGCGGCCCCAGCGGGCCAGCCGTTTCAGCTCACGCACCCTGGACCTGGATATTCTCAGTTACGGCGAGTTGAGCGGACAGGTAGCGGGAGTGCAACTGCCACGCGCGGAAATCACCGAGAACGCCTATGTGCTGGCACCGCTGGCAGAGCTGGCACCAGCCGGGGTACACCCTTTGTTGAAAGTGAGCTACGCGCAGCTCTGGGCTGAGTATGATCGCGCCAGGCAACCGCTGCAGCAGCTGACCTTCGCCCATGGCGACTGGGTATTGCCCGCCGAGGTCTAGTCGAGCAACTCCGCCAGGCGCTGTTCTCGCTCCAGGCGGATGCGTTCACCGATTTCCTGCCCGGACAAATCACTATTGGCCCACTGGCGACTGCTAATCTGTTGGCAGGCCTCCAGCGCTCGTCGCATTAGTGCTACCTGTTGCTCAGTAGCCGGATCAACCGCGCTGCAGGTTTGCAGTAATTGTTCGAAGCGTTCCGGCCGGCGCAGGGCATCGGCCTGCATCAATAAACGGAGTAATTGGGCAGCTTGCAGGTCTGCAGCGCGGCGTATGCTGTCACTGTGACGGCTGCAGAGCAGGGCCAGCTCGCGAAAGCGGCGCGGTGCATTGAGGCGTTCACAGAGCTGCTGCGCCGCCTCCGCCGCCATATCAACAAATAGCGCGGCAAATCGGATCTCTGCAATATCGCTGCAAGCGGTGGCGCTGGTCAGCCGTTTCAGTGCCTCATCACGCGGCTCCAGCTCCGGCATCAGCCGGGCCAGGGCCCCGCAATCGGCCAGTAGCTGCAGGAATTGCTGCGGTGAGTCATAGCCGAAAGCGCGCTCCAGTTCCCCCCAGATACGCTCGGAGGCCAGGGTTTCCAGCTCCCCGCTATCAACAATTTCACGCATCAACTCCAGTGTCTCGGGCGCCACGTTGAACCCCAGGGTGGCGAAGCGGGCGGCGAAGCGGGCCACCCGTAAGACCCGCAGTGGATCTTCAACAAAGGCGGGGGAGACGTGCCTCAGCCTGCGTGCGGCAAGATCAGCCTGGCCGCCGTAGGGGTCAATAAGTTGGCCGTCACTATCCCTGGCGATGGCATTGATGGTCAGGTCGCGCCGGGACAGGTCTTGTTCCAGTGTCACCGAGGGTTCGCTGTTGGTTTCGAATCCGACATGGCCGCTGGCGGTTTTGCGTTCGGTGCGTGCCAGGGCGTATTCCTCTGCGGTGTCCGGGTGTAGGTAGACCGGGAAATCACGGCCCACCTGGCGGTATCCCAGCTCCAGCATTTCCTCACGGGTCGAGCCCACGACCACCCAGTCTTGCTCGGTAACCGGAAGATCGAGAAGCTGGTCGCGCACCGCGCCACCTACCAGGTAAATTTTCATAGGCTGATATTAATCAGGAACACTCGCAGTCGTGCAACTCGCCGCTGTCCAGGCAATACATGGTCAGCGAGTTGCCCCATACGCAGCCGGTATCCAGCGCCAGCAGGTTCTTGCCCTTGGCCTGGCCCTGCAGGGCGGCCCAGTGACCAAAAATGATTTTCTGCTTGCGAGTTTCACGCTCGGGGTAGCTGAACCAGGGCGCCACTTTGCGACCGGGGTTGGGGCTGCTGCCCTTGCTTTGCAGATCCAGCTGGCCGTTGGCGTAAATAAAGCGCATGCGGGTCAAATAGTTGGTGATGGTGCGCAATCTCGGGTAGCCCACCAGCGCATCATTCCAGCGGCGCGGCGTATTGCCGTACATACGCGAGAGGAATTTGCGCCACTCCGGCCCGCGCAGTGCGGCCTCAACCTCGGCACCGTAGTCGTGAGCCTGCTCTAGCGTCCACCTGGGCGGAATGCCGGCGTGCACCAGGGTGTGGCCCTGCTCGGTGTGAATCAAGGGTCGGTGACGCAGCCAGCGCAGCAGTTCGTCGCGGTCGTGGGCGACCAGGATCTTGTCCAGGGTATCTGAGCGGCTTTTTTTGCGCAGGCCACTGGCAACAGCCAGCAGGTGTAAGTCATGGTTGCCCAGCACGCAGACAATTCGGTCGCGGTGTTTATAAACAAAGCGTAAGGTCTTGAGTGAATCGGGCCCACGATTGACGACGTCTCCCACCAGCCAGAGATGGTCCCGCTCCCAGTCAAACTTGACTTGCTTGAGCAGGCATTTAAGGGGCTCCAGGCAACCCTGGAGATCACCGACTGCATATGTGGCCATGGCGTGCCTTTATTCTTCTGTTTCGTCCTGGCCAATCGTTTTACTGATGGCAACAAATTGCTCCAGGGTCAATGTTTCAGCCCTGGCGCCGGGCGCGATGCCAAGCTCCTCCAATTGTTGCACGTCAACCAGATCGCGCAAGGTATTGCGCAAGGTTTTTCGGCGCTGGGAAAAGGCGGCGCTCACCACCCGCCGCAGTTGCTTTTCCGCTGCCCGGTCAACCGGGGCGGCGTGGGGTTGGAGGCGGACTATGGCTGATACGACTTTGGGGGGTGGACTAAAGGCACTGGCCGGCACCTCGAACAGGGCTTCGATGTGGCTGTGAAACTGGGCCATGACACCCAGCTTACCCCAGGCTTTGCCACCGGGTGTGGCGGCCATACGGTTAACCACTTCGCGCTGCAACATGAAGTGCATGTCCTCAATCTGACCGGCATAGTCCAGTAAATGGAATATCAGGGGGGTGGAAATATTGTAGGGCAGGTTGCCTACCAGGCGCATTTTGCCGCTTCCTGCGCCGCTGACCAGCTGGCCGAAGTCGAATTGCAGGGCGTCGCCCTGGTGAATACGAAAGTTGTCGCGGTCGCTGAATTTCTCTTCCAGCACCGGCACCAGGTCCCGATCCAGTTCAATCACATCCAGTTGGCAGCCACTGTCCAGCAGGCTTTCGGTAATCGCCCCCTGGCCCGGCCCGATCTCTACCAGGTGTTGCCCTGGCCGGGGGTGGATGGCATCGACTATGCGGTGAATAACGCCCTGGTCGTGCAGGAAGTTCTGGCCGAAGCGTTTGCGGGCGCGATGCGGAGTAGTCATGAGATCTGCCTGGCGGCCATGGCAGCCGCCAGCCCCACCGCCTGTTGCAGGCTGCCCGGGTCAGCACCACCACGCCCGGCGAGATCCAGGGCCGTACCATGGTCCACCGAGGTGCGGATGATTGGCAGTCCCAGGGTAATGTTCACCGCGTCACCAAAACCGGCGTACTTGAGTACCGGTAGCCCCTGGTCATGGTACATGGCCAGCACCGCATCACAGCGTTGCAGGGCGGCGGGTGTAAATGCGGTATCGGCAGGCAGCGGCCCCAGCAAATTGAAACCTTCCTGACGCAATTGCTGCAGCGTGGGGCCAATGGTTTGCAGCTCTTCCTGGCCCATGTGTCCAGATTCGCCGGCGTGGGGGTTTAGACCGAGCACCGCAATTCTGGGTTCGGCGATGGCGAAGCGCTGCTGGAGGTCCTGGCGCAGTACGGTGAGTACCCCGCGTAATCGCTGCGGGGTAACAGCAGCCGGCACCTGCGACAGTGGCAGGTGCGTGGTGAGCAGTGCCACCCGCATAGCCTCACAGGCCAGCAGCATGACCACCTGGTCGCTAGCTGTCGCCTCCGCCAGGAACTCGGTATGGCCGCTGAAGCTAATGCCGGCATCGTTGATGACTGATTTTTGCACCGGCGCGGTAGCCATTGCCTGAAACTCACCGTCCAGGCAGCCCTGGCAGGCGCGCTGCAGCATGGCAATAACATAGCTGGCATTGTCGGGGTTTAGCTCTCCGGCCTGGCAGGGGCTGCTCAACTCTACTGGCAGTACCCTCAGCGAGCCGGCGGCGCTGGCCTGTGGAGCAGCGGCCTTGTCATAGGGTAATAGTTGCAGTGGCAGGTCGAGGGCCGCGGCGCGAGATTGCAGCAGTGCCGGATCGGCGATGGCTACCAGCTCCTGCGCGTGGGCCTGCTGCGCCAACTGTACGCTCAAGTCCGGGCCAATACCCGCCGGCTCACCGGTGCTTATAGCGATGCGCAGGACCGGCATGGCGCTATCACTTGATATCGACGAACGCCTCGTCGCGGATTTTGCGCAGCCATGCATCCAGCTCTTCCTGGTATTTGCGTTGGTGCAACATCTCACCGGCGCGGTTGCGTACAACCGTTTCTGACATGTCTTCCTGGCGGCGACCAAGCACCTCCAGTATGTGCCAGCCAAAATCGCTGGAAAAGGGTGCTGACACGGTATTCATTTCGGAGGAATCCATGACATTCTGGAACTCAGGCACCATTTGCCCGGGTGTTGCCCAACCGAGGTCGCCGCCTTCCTGGGCGGTGCCGATATCCTCGGAATATTCCCGCGCCAGCTCTGCGAAGTCATCACCGCCGATGATGTCTTCGCGTAATTCCGCCGCCAGTTGCCGGGTTTCTTCGCTATTGCGGATTGCTGAGGGCTTGAGCAGGATGTGGCGCACATGGGTTTGTTGCACCAGCATCTCGCCGCCGCGTTTTTCAGCGAGGTAGACCAGGTGGTAGCCGCTGGCACTGCGAATAGGGGCGGCGGTTTCACCGATTTTCAGCAGGGGAGCGGTATCGGCAAACAGGCTGGGCAGGTCATCGCGTTTGCGCCAGCCCAGGTCGCCACCGGTGAAGTCGTCGCCGCTGCCGCCGACAACCGCCTCAAAAGGCTCACCCTCACTAATACGGGTGTAGAGCTCATCCATCCGCTCTGCGACGGCCAGGTCTTCAGCCGAGCCCGGCTCTGCAGATACCGCCAGCAGCGCGTGCACCAGGTGGTATTCCTCGGCCGTCATTTTCCTGCCTTCATCTGACTCCAGGAAGTTATCGATTTCCTCATCGGTAATCTGAATGCGCTGATTGACGTTGCCTGCCTGAACGCGCTGCATGATCAATTCATTGCGAACATCCTCGCGCATGGACTGGTAGGATTTTCCTTGCTGTTCCAGGCTTATCCGAAATTGCTCCAGCGAAATGCGGTTTTGCTGGGCAATACGATTGAGTGCCGAATTGAGCTGGGCATCGCTGATGCGCACACCGGCGCGCTGGCCCATTTGCAATTGAATGCTCTCCAGCACCAGCCGATCCAGGGTTTCTCGCACCATTGTGTCCTGGGGCGGTAATTCGCGACCCTGCCGTTCCAGAGTGCTGCGCATCAGGTAGAGCCGCTCACGCAGCTCGCTGCTCATGATGACCTGGTCTTCCACAATAGCCACGACGGAGTCCAGAACGCGGGTCTGGGACAGCGCCGATAAGCTGCTCATCAGGCCAAAGGCGAGCCACAGGCCCGGCATCAGCTTCTTACTCATCACGATCTTCGTATCCTCGAATAAACTCTTCCAGCATATCGGTAACCCGGGTGCCTACGCCGCCGAGCCCCTTGAGCTGGAATTCTATGTAAGTTGCATTTTCATATTCGACCAGACTGGTCACATCCCGACCATTTTTCTGGTCGAGGAAGCGCTGGTGCACGATTCGCGTGCGCCAGCAGCAGTTATTGTACTCTATTCCAAACATATCATTGATACGTTCACTGTCTTCCAGGTCATACAGGCTGCGGAGAAACAGACTCCACTCCCTATTGACCGGGAAATAGGTGGAAATATCCACCTGTTCTAGGTCGGCGCCATTATTACTGGTGCCGCGATTGCGCCGAAAGCTGTAGCCCAGGTTGAAGATCATGCGCCCGGTGCCGCTATAGGATAATTGCGCACTGGTCTGGTCCAGCTCATCTTCGTCTGTATTCCACAGCCAGGAGGAGCGGAGGCTGAGGTCCTCCCTGGGTGATACACCAAATTCCAGGGCGATTGCTGAGCTGCCCTCAAAATCCGCGTCGCTGGCCGCGCCAACATTCACCCGTCGGTCGTCGAAGTAATAGATCTGGCCGATGCTGGCGTAGAGCTTCTCGCTGCCTGTGTCGGTGTCGATAAAGCGAGTAGTGATGCCCGCCGAAACCTGGTTGGCGTCGTCGATGCGGTCCTGGCCGGAAAAGCGGGTCTCGCGGAACAACTGGTTGTAAGTGAAGGTCAGTTCACTGGTATCGAAGTCAGGCAGGCCGTCCTGTTCCTCGAAGTCAGACCAGAGATAGAACAGTCTGGGTTCCAGGGTCTGCAGGCCCCAGGCGGTATCGCGTTCGAAGTACAGCCCGCCGTCCAGGCTAAACAGCGGCGCGCCAACATCGGGCGTGTCATCCTGCTGCTGCTCGAAGAGTATATCGTCGTCCAGGTCATAATTGAGTTGGCGGTATTTGGCCGTCGGTGTGAGGAAGCCCCACAGCCACTGCATGGGATAGTTAGCCCCGACCGCGTTGTATAGCCGGTGACCGGTGAGGTCTTCGCCGTGATCAAAATAGGCGTAGCTGCTGTCCAGTAGCAGGTTGGGTGCGAAGAGCTCCGGGGCTGCGCCCCGCTTCAGGGAGAGCTGGGGCAGCTTGCTGTAGGGATCGTTCTCCACATCCCGGGCTATGGTTTGGAATTCTTCAAGTCGCAGGCTGGCCAACCAGTTGTCGCCCAGGTAGTCGACCTCACCAGCCTGTAGCAGGTAGGTGGACTGCGTCAGCTCAAGTGAGGTGGTGCCGATATCACTGAAATATTCATCGTCTGCGGTCTTGGTGAAATCAATATTGGTACGAAAGCGTTTTTTGAACAAGCCGTACTGCTCCACTGCTGCCAGCCAGCGGTCGCCGTCTCTATCCGGAAACTCATCCTGGTACTCATCGTCGCCGCCGATCCAGGCACCACCCACCTCCCAGTAGCCGAGCTGGTGGCTGAGGTAGCGCATTTCCAGCTCGGTTAACAAGCCGCGATCGGCAATAAAGCGGGGCGTCAGGGTAGCGTCATAGTTCGGCGCCAGGTTGAAATAATAGGGTGTCGCCACATCCAGGCCGCCGTTGGAGTCGTTGCCAACTTCTGGCCACAGGAAGCCTGACTTGCGCCGGTCATCAATCGGGAAGCGCAGGTAGGGCGTATACAGCACCGGCACGCCGCCCATTTCGATCTTGGCGTCGCGGGCGGTCGCCACACCTTCTTCCAGGTCTATTTCCAGTTCGCCGGAGTGCAGCATCCAGCTATCCTGCTGCGGCGGACAGTATGTGTAGTAGCTGTCATCGAGTTCGATAATGCCGTCTTCCCGTCGCACCACCAGGTCGGCACCGCCGTGCACATGGGATTCGTGCACCACCAGTTGGGCGGCGGTGAGGCTGGCCGCACCGGTTTCCGAGTAGAAGGTGCCGGTAGCGCCACGGATTAACAGTCCGGGTTCCCGCAGTTCCACATCTCCCAGCAGGGTGCCGCGGCCGGTTACCCGGTCGTACTCGGCGTCGGCTGCACGAATGACCCGGTAGCCCTGCTGTGCTTCCACGCCGCCACTGAGGCGAACAATATCGCCTTCCAGTTCAGAGCGTTCGGCGGTCGCTTCTATGTCAGCCAGGGCGGGGTCCTGGGAGGTGTCGCTGTCGCGCAGGGGGTCGAGGTAACTACCCTGGCAGCGCTGGCTGCGCAGTCCCGCTTCGCCCTCGGTGACAGTGGCTGTCCAGTCGAGCCGGGGGTAGGCTTTGTCGCAAGAGCCCTCGGCTTCTTGCTGGCTTGCCCCGGGCGCTTTATCCTGAGCCGAGACTGGCAGGCTACACAGCGGGATTGCCAGGCACAGGGCGCGCGCGGCCACGGCTGTAGCGAGTCGCCACAGGCCAGCGGTTCGCGGCATTGTTACCGGAGTAGACATGAATGATGTATAGGACAATCTGGCGTTTTTGGAGAACCGCGATGATAAAGCATTCTCGGCTGGCTTGCCTGTATTAATGGACCCCAGGCAGGAGCAATTGCGGGACTGGGCGCTGCAGAGTTTGGCGCAGCCGGCTGCCGGGAGCCAGTGGACAGCGGTGGCAGGTGACGCCAGTGGGCGACGCTATTTTCGCCTGCAGTTGGGCGCAGCCAGCTGGATCTGTGTCGACACACCGCCGGCAACAGAGAAAAATCCCGCTTTTCTCCACATTCGCGAATTGCTCGCCGCGGCCGGTTTGCCGGTACCCCAGCTGCATGCTGCCGAGCTTGAGCGAGGCTTCCTGTTGCTACAGGACCTTGGCGACACCCTCCTGTTTGACCGGCTGTCACTCGCCAGTCCGGCGCACAGCTATGACCCTGCATTTGGCCTGCTGCAGACTCTGCAGGGCATTGATGGCGCAGGCTCCGGCCTGGAGCTTTATTCGGCGGCAATTTTGCGCGAGGAGTTTTCCAGGTTTTACCAATGGTTTTGCCTGGCCTGGCTGCAGCTGGATGCCGGTGAGGAGGATGCCGCCCTGGTGCGGGATTTTGGTGAAATGCTGATTGACGCTGCCTCTGCACAGCCTCAGGTCCTGGTGCACCGGGACTATCACAGTCGCAACCTGCTGGTGCAGGCCGACGATTCGCTGGCAATCATCGATTTCCAGGACGCGGTCATCGGTCCGCTCTGTTACGACCTGGTGTCACTGCTGCGTGACTGTTATATCCGCTGGCCCGCGGCGCAGGTGCGCAGCTGGGCCCTGGACTACCGCCAGCGATTATTGTCCCTGGGCAGGCCCGCGGGCGAGGATGAAGACAGCTTCTTGCGCTGGTTTGACTGGGTCGGCCTGCACCGACACATCAAGGTGCTGGGCAATTTTACCCGTCTCTCCTTGCGGGACGGCAAGCATGGTTACCTGTCTGATATTCCAATGGTGCTGGACTATGTGCGGGAGGTGTTGGCCGCTTACCCGGAATTAGACAATTTCCGTGCATGGTTTGATACCCGCTTGCAGCCGCTTATCGCTGAGCAGGAATGGGTGGCAGGCGCATGAAGGCCATGATTCTGGCGGCCGGTCGCGGCGAGCGTATGAGGCCGCTGACTGATACCGTGCCCAAGCCATTGCTGCCGCTGGCCGGCAAGCCCCTGATCCAGCACCATGTGGAAGCCCTGGTGGCAGCGGGTTTCACCGAACTGGTCATCAATGTGTCCTGGTTGGGCGCGCAAATAGAGAGCTTTTTCCAGCAGCATGACTTTGGCTGCCAGATTCACTGGTCAAGGGAAGCAGAGCCGCTGGAGACCGCCGGTGGCATTATCCAGGCCCTGCCACTGCTGGGGTCCGAACCCTTTGCCCTGGTCAATGCTGATACCTGGACCGATTATCCCCGCCGACAGCTGCGAGCTGTGGGCAACTGTCCGCAAGACGGTGCCCACCTGGTACTGGTCGATAATCCGCCCCAGCACCCGGCGGGAGATTTCCGCCTGGGCCTGGAAGGCCTGGTGCTAACGCGCAGTGACGACGCGGAGTCGACACTGACTTACGCGGGCCTGGGCATCTATAGCCCCGGCATATTCGCCGGCAGCCAGCCGGGCCGGCAGCCGCTGCTGCCATTCTTGCAGGCCGCAATAGGCGAAAGCAGGCTCAGGGGTGAACATTACCGTGGGTCCTGGCACGATGTGGGCAGTCCCCAGCGATTGGCCGCGCTGGATGCGAGTCTGGGCATACATTAGAATGCCGGCTTCGCCGCGAGCATTGAGCTGAGTAAGCAGTATGAGTGATTTCCTTATAGCCCCCTCCATTCTGTCGGCCAACTTTGCCCGCCTGGGCGAAGAGGTCGATGCCGTGCTTGCCGCCGGCGCTGACATTGTTCACTTCGACGTAATGGACAACCACTACGTACCCAATCTCACGATTGGCCCGATGGTGTGCAAGGCATTGCGTGACCATGGCGTGACCGCGCCCATTGACGTGCACCTGATGGTAAGCCCGGTGGATCGCCTGATCGGCGATTTTGCCGAGGCCGGTGCTAGCTACATTACCTTTCACCCTGACGCGTCAGTGCACGTTGACCGGTCATTGCAGATGATTCGCGCTGCGGGCTGCAAGGCCGGGCTGGTGTTCAATCCCGCGGCGGGTCTGGACGCGCTGCGCTACGTTATGGACAAGGTGGATATGATTTTGCTGATGTCGGTTAACCCTGGTTTCGGCGGGCAGAAATTCATTCCCGGAACGCTGGATAAGCTGCGCGAGGCCCGGGCCCTGATCGAGGCCAGTGGACTGGATATTCGCCTGGAGATTGATGGTGGCGTTTCCGCGGCAAATATTCGCGAGATTGCTGAGGCCGGCGCCGATACCTTTGTGGCCGGTTCAGCCATATTCAACAGCGCCGATTATGTCGAGACCATCGCCGCCCTGCGGGAGCAACTTGCCGCCGCCAGCGGCGTTGCGTAAGGCCGGCGCTCAGGTACAATGAGCCCTCTGAAAATCCTGGAGAACGCTGTGCAAACAGCAGGAGAAAAATTCGTCGACGCCCTGTCGATGCGTGCGGTGACCCGCTGGCGATGGTAGCCCGGGCTTCACACAGCTATTGAATTTTTCCAGTTTTTCTCCGAGGACGTCTCATGACCCCGCAACAGTTTGCCGCTTTGGCAGCACAGGATTACAACCGTATACCGGTCAGCCGCGAGGTGTTGGCCGACACCGAAACACCTCTCAGCGCCTATCTTAAACTGGCCAAGGGCCCCTACTCCTACCTGCTGGAGTCAGTGCAGGGCGGCGAAAAGTGGGGTCGCTATTCCATTATCGGTTTGCCCTGTCGCAATCGCCTGCGGGTGCGCGGCTACACGGTAGAGTTACTGGAAGCCGACGCGGTGGTGGAAAGCCACGAAGTGGAGGACCCGCTGGCCTTCGTAGAAAGCTTTTGCCAACGTTTCCGTATGCCAGAGCTGGAGGGCTTGCCGGTGTTCCATGGCGGCCTGGTCGGTTACTTTGGCTATGACACGGTACGCTATGTGGAGCCACGTTTACGCGCGGGAATGCCAGCGGATGAGCTGGGTGTGCCGGATATCCTGTTGATGGTATCCGATGAAATCGTGGTCTTTGATAACCTGGCCGGCACCGTGCAACTGGTGGTGACCGTGGATCCCGGGCAGGAAGCTTCGCCGGAGCTGGCCTGGCAGCAGGCCCAGTCACGACTGGACCAACTGGTCGAGCGCCTGCGCTTGCCCACTCCCCAGCCCGGCGCTATAGACCTGGCCGCCGCGCAACAATCGCGGGCGGAGGAGGTCATCGCCGAGAACGAATACCGCTCACATTTCACCGAGGCGCAGTATTTCGAGGCGGTGGACCAGATCAAGGAATACATACTCGCCGGTGATGTCATGCAGGTGGTGCCATCCCAGCGGCTCAGCTTGCCATTCAAGCAGCCGCCGATCGACTTATACCGGGCTTTGCGCAATCTGAATCCCTCGCCTTATATGTACTACCTGGACCTGGACGATTTCCATATTGTCGGGTCCTCGCCGGAAATCCTGGCGCGGCTGGAGCAGGGCACAGTAACCGTGCGACCGATTGCCGGTACCCGGCGCCGCGGCCACAACGAGGAGGAGGACCAGGCTTTCGAAGCTGAGCTGTTGGCCGACCCCAAGGAAATCGCCGAACACCTGATGTTGATCGACCTCGGTCGCAATGATGTCGGTCGTATCGCCAACACCGGCAGTGTTGAGTTGACCGACAAGATGGTGGTCGAGCGCTACTCCCATGTGATGCATATTGTCTCCAACGTGACCGGTGAGCTGAAGCCAGAACACTCGGCGATTGATGTTTTGCGCGCCTCCTTACCCGCCGGCACTCTCAGTGGAGCGCCCAAAATACGGGCCATGGAGATCATCGATGAGTTGGAGCCGGTCAAGCGCTGTGTCTACGGCGGCGCGGTTGGGTATATTTCCTGGCAGGGGGATATGGACACGGCGATTGCGATCCGCACTGCCGTGATCAAGGATGACGTGCTGTATATTCAGGCCGGTGGTGGCGTGGTGGCAGATTCCGTGCCGCGGCTGGAGTACAAGGAAACCATGAACAAGGCGCGGGCGATGTTTCGCGCCGCCGCCATGGTCCAGTCGGCTGCGGAGGGGTGATGACATGTTATTAATGATCGACAATTACGACTCCTTCACCTACAACGTGGTGCAATACCTGGGTGAATTGGGTGCCGAGGTTGAAGTGCTGCGTAATGACCAGGTTGATGTGGCGACCATTGAGGCCATGCAGCCCGAGCGCATCGTCATTTCTCCCGGCCCCTGTACACCCAATGAGGCGGGCATCTCCATGGCGGTAATCGAGGCTTTCGCCGGGCGCCTGCCGCTGCTCGGTATTTGCCTGGGACACCAGAGCATTGGCCAGGTCTATGGGGGTGCCATTGTCCGGGCGCGCCAGGTGATGCACGGCAAGACCTCGCCCATCCACCACAGCGGTGTGGGAGTGTTCGCAGGCCTCAGCAATCCCTTTGAGGCGACTCGCTATCACTCCCTGGTTATCGATGCGGCCAGCTTGCCCGAATGCCTGGAGATTACCGCCTGGACGGAGACCGTGGATGGTGAGCTGGACGAAATTATGGGTGTACGACACCGGGAGCTGCAGGTAGAGGGTGTGCAGTTTCACCCGGAATCTATTCTCACCGCGCACGGCCACGACCTGCTGCGCAATTTCCTGAATCAAGGGGAGAGATGACATCATGGATATTCAGCACGCAATTGCCTGGCTGGTAGAGTCAGGCGACCTCGATTCCGCAGACATGCATTCGGTCATGCACCAGATCATGGGCGGGGAGGCCACTCCGGCCCAGATCGCAGCGTTTCTGGTTGCCCTGCGCATCAAAGGTGAGACCATTGATGAGATTGCCGCGGCCACCACCGTTATGCGCGAGCTGGCGACGCCGGTGCAGCTCGATGTGGAGCACCTGGTAGATATTGTCGGCACCGGGGGTGATGGCGCCAACCTGTTTAACGTATCTACCGCCGCGTCTTTTGTGGTGGCGGCTGCGGGTGGTCATGTGGCGAAGCATGGCAATCGCTCGGTATCCAGCACCAGTGGTAGCTCCGATGTATTGCAACAGTTGGGGGTTAAGCTGGAGCTAAATCCCCAGCAGGTGGCGCGCTGTGTCGAGGAGGTCGGCATGGGCTTTATGTTTGCGCCGGCTCACCACAGTGCCATGAAGCACGCGGCGGGCCCGCGCAAGGAATTGGGCCTGCGCACGATCTTCAATCTGCTGGGACCGATGACCAACCCGGCCGGGGTCAAGCGCCAGCTGATCGGTGTATTTGATGCGGAGCTCTGCCGCCCTATGGCGGAGGTACTCAAGCGCCTTGGCAGTCAGCACGTCATGGTTGTGCACTCCGAGGATGGGCTCGATGAAATCAGCATAGCCGCGCCTACCCGGGTGGCGGAGCTGCTCGGCGGTAGTATTAGCGAATACACGATCAAACCCGGAGACTTCAATCTTGAAACCGGCAGCCTGGAAGGCCTGTCTGTGGACAGCAGTGCGGAATCGGTCAGCTTGATCAAGTCGGCGCTGGATGGCGATGACAGTGATGTGGCACTGCGGGCGGCGCGGATGATTTGCCTGAATGCCGGCGCGGCGATCTATGTCAGTGGTATTGCCGCTACCCTGGCAGACGGCATGCAGATGGCCGATGACGCCCTGGCCAGCGGCGCCGCCCGGCAGAAGATTGCCGAGTTGGTGCAATTCACCGAGCTGGCTGTGGCGGCGGATAGCTGATTATGGCAATACCCACTATCTTGCGTGAGATTATTGCGCGCAAATGGGAGGAGGTGGCGGACCATAGTCGCCAGGTTTCCCTCTCAGAGCTGGAGCGCCTGATCCCGCAGCAGTCACCCTGCCGGGGTTTCGAGCAGGCGATGCGCCGCGGGGTAACTGAGCGCGGTGCCGCAGTGATCGCCGAGGCCAAGCGAGCCTCGCCCAGCAAAGGAATTATTCGAGAGCTGTTTGAGCCGGCGGCAATTGCCCGCAGTTACCAGGAGGGCGGCGCCAGTTGCCTGTCGGTGCTGACCGATGTGGATTTTTTCCAGGGCAGTGATGACTATTTGCGCGAGGCCCGGGCTGCTTGCCAGCTGCCGGTGATTCGCAAGGATTTCATTGTCGATCCCTACCAGGTGCTCGAAGCCCGCGCCATTGGTGCTGATTGCGTGCTGCTGATTGTCGCCGCCCTGGAGGACAAGCAGATGCAGGAACTCAATGAGGTAGCGCGGGAATTGGGCATGGATGTTCTGATTGAGGTACACGACCGGGAAGAATTGGAGCGCAGCCTGCCGCTGGAGAACTTCCTGGTCGGGATTAATAACCGCGATCTGCACAGCTTTGAAACCCGCCTGGAAACCACATGGGATCTACTGCCACACATTCCCGATGATCGCATGGTGGTAACCGAGAGTGGTATTCACAGTGGTGAGGATGTCAGTGCCATGCGAGAGCAGGGCGTGCATGCCTTCTTGGTCGGTGAAGCTTTTATGCGGGCAGAGCAGCCCGGTGAGCGATTGGCCGAACTGTTTTTTGCCGACTAGCGCGGTCGAAAAACCACTATGGTCTTGCCGCTGGCAGTGATGAGGCCATCATCCTCGAGAGTTTTAAGTACGCGACCAGCCATCTCCCTCGAGCAACCGACGATGCGACCCAACTCCTGGCGGGTTACCTTGATTTGCATGCCATCCGGGTGCGTCATTGCATCCGGCTCCTCGCACAGGTCTAGCAGTGAGTGGGCGATGCGCCCGGATACATCGACAAAAGCCAGGTCTGAAAGTTTGCGCGTGGTGATGCGCAGGCGCTCCGTTATTTGTTTGCCGATGGCGAACAGGATGTCCGGGAACTGGGCGCGAATCTTGTGAAAGCGCTCATAGCTGATCTCGGCGACCTCGCATTGGGTCTTGGCCTGGATCATAGCGCTGCGTGGCTCCTCGTCATCGCCGAACAGGCCCATTTCGCCGAAAAAGTCGCCGGGATTCAGATAGCTGACCACCATATCGTGGTCGCCATCATCTTCGACAATGACCGAGACAGAGCCATCCAGAATGAAAAATAGCGAGCTGCTCACTTCACCCATACGGATGATCTGAGACTTGGGTTTCACGTCCTGGCGCTGGCAGTAGCGCAGGAAGTTCTCGATATTCGGAATCGCATTGATGATCTGTGGTTTGATCAAGCGTAGTTCCTCAGCTCTTTTTACAGGCCCAATAGTACCCCAGTGCTAGCGAAAGTAAAAAGAAACCTGCTGTGATAAGCTGCGCCGCCTCAAGCATACCGAGGTGATCATGAAGGCGACGGTGAAGTGGGTAGACAATGCGATGTTCCTGGCGGAGTCTGGCAGCGGCCATAGTGTAGTGATGGATGGGCCACCCGACCAGGGCGGGCGCAATATGGGTGTGCGACCCATGGAGATGCTACTCATGGGCCTCGGTGGTTGCTCTGCCTTTGACGTGATGTCGATGCTGAAAAAATCGCGCCAGCAAGTGGTCGACTGCGAAGCCCGGCTTGAGGCCGAGCGCGCCGATGCTGTCCCGGCGGTGTTTACCCGTATTCATGTGCACTTTGTGGTGAAGGGCAAGGACCTGAAAGAGAGCCACGTGGCCAGGGCGGTAGCCCTGTCGGCGGAAAAATATTGCTCTGCCAGCATTATGCTGGAGTCAGCTGGCGTAGAAATTAGCCACAGCCACGAGATTGAGGAGTTCAGCCCCGCCTGATTCAGACCCGGTAGCTGCTGTTGGTCATCAGCCTGGAGACCAGGCTCATGGCGCGTTTGACCGGCTCCGGAAAGTTTTCGCCTCCCGCCTCAAGTGCCGCCTCGCCATGGCGCTGTTCATCCTCCAGCATCTGCTCGACGATCTTGCGACTGCGCTGGTCACTCTCGGGTAGTTGCTGCAGATGGTCCTGCAGGTGCTCACAGACCCGTTCCTCGGTGGCCGCGACGAAGCCGAGGCTCCAGCGATCTCCCGCCAGCCCGGCGGCAGCGCCGAGGGTGAAAGACAAGCCGTACCAGAGTGGATTGAGACGACTCGTGTGGCTGCCCAACTGGTTCAATCTTTCCTCGCACCAGACCAGGTGATCCACTTCCTCGGTCGCCGCCTGCTCCATTTCATCGCGTACATGGGGTAACTGCGCGGTTAGAGCCTGACCCTGGTAGAGGGCCTGGGCACAGACCTCGCCGGTATGATTCACGCGCATCAGTCCTGCGGCGTGACGGCGCTCGCTGTCGCTGAGCGTTGCCTCGGATTCCTGCTGGGCAGGAGAATCACGTTCTGCCTGGTTGGCTTCGCCGCCAAGCGTGCGCAAGACCTGGTCGGCGTTATCGATCAGGCGGTCCAGGGCTGTCAGTTTGCGTTGCTGCATAGGCCTAGTATAGGCGATCAGGCGGCGGATTCCCGCTCTACCGCCCGCCAGCCGATATCCCGGCGATAACAGGCGTCCTGCCAACTAATGCTGGCGATACCAACGTAGGCAGCCGCTTGCGCGCTGCCGATAGTGTCGCCGAGGGCAGTGACACAGAGCACCCGGCCGCCACTGGTAACAACCTTGCCCCCGTCCAGGGCAGTGCCGGCGTGGAATACTTTAGTATCAGCGCCTGTGACCTCATCCAGGCCGCTAATGGGGAAGCCCTTGCCGTAGCTTTCCGGATAGCCACCCGCCGCCATCACCACACCCAGGGCAGGTCGCGGATCCCATTCAGCACTGCATTGGTCGAGACGGCCGTCCAGGGCGCCTGCGCACAGCTCGCACAGATCGGAGCGCAGGCGCACCATGATCGGTTGGGTCTCCGGGTCGCCGAATCGGCAATTGAACTCAATTACTCGCGGACTGCCATCGGCGTCAATCATGAGGCCGGCGTAGAGAAAGCCTGTGTAAGGCATGCCGTCGGCGGCCATGCCGGCGATTGTCGGCAGTATCACTTCGTCCATAACCCGCTGATGAATTTCAGCGCTGACCACGGGCGCGGGTGAGTAGGCACCCATGCCGCCGGTATTGGGGCCGGTATCGCCATCACCAATCCGCTTGTGGTCCTGGCTGGTGGCCATCGGCAACACATTAGTGCCGTCGGCCAGGACAATGAAGCTCGCTTCCTCGCCCTGCAGGAATTCTTCTATCACCACCCGGCAACCGGCTTCGCCAAAGGCGTTACCCGACAGCATGTCGGTGACTGCAGATTCGGCCTGCGACAGGGTTTCAGCAACAATAACGCCCTTACCGGCAGCGAGGCCGTCCGCCTTGACGACAATGGGGGCGCCTTTTTGCCGAAGGTAAGCCAGTGCCGGCTCCAGCTCGGTAAAGTTGGCGTAATCCGCGGTGGGAATCTTGTGCCTGGCCAGGAAGTCCTTGCTGAAGGCCTTCGAGCCCTCCAGCTGGGCAGCCGCTGCAGTGGGGCCGAAGCAGGGCAGCTCGCGTTCGCTGAAGTAATCAACAATGCCGTCTACCAGGGGCGCTTCGGGTCCGACGATAGTCAATCCAACCTGGCTGGACTCACAAAACTGGGCGAGGCCGGCGAAATCATCCACCGCCAGCGCGACATTTTCCAGCCCCGGCTCGGCAGCGGTACCGGCGTTGCCGGGTGCCACATAGACGGTTTCAACCTCGGCTGATTGCGCTGCCTTCCAGGCCAGCGCGTGTTCCCGGCCGCCACTACCAATTATCAGTACGTTCACGGCTTGCTCCCGGTGTTAGTGGCGGAAATGGCGCATGCCAGTGAAGACCATGGCCATATTGTTTTCGTCGGCGGCGGCAACCACTTCTTCATCGCGGATTGAGCCCCCGGGTTGGATCACCGCGGCAATACCCGACTCGGCCGCGTTGTCGATGCCGTCTCGGAAGGGAAAGAACGCGTCTGAGGCCATCACTGAACCGGCGACCTGAAGTCCGGCGTGCTCAGCCTTGATGGCGGCAATGCGGGCGGAGTTGATGCGGCTCATTTGCCCGGCACCAACCCCGACAGTCTGGCCCTGGGAGGCATAGACAATGGCATTGGATTTCACGAACTTGGCCACTTTCCAGGCAAATAGCAGATCTTCCATTTCCTGGGCGCTGGGTGGGCGCTTGCTGACCACCTGCAACTGCTCAGCGCCCACCATACCGAGGTCGCGGTCCTGCACCAGCAGGCCGCCATTGACGCGCTTGTAGTCCAGCGCCGGTAGCGCCGATCCCCATTCACCGCAGCGCAATACACGCACGTTCTGCTTGGCGGCGGTGACCTCGAGTGCTGCCTCGCTGATAGCGGGCGCGATGATGACCTCGACGAACTGCTTTTCAATAATTGCCGCCGCCGTTTGCGCGTCCAGCTCCTGGTTGAAGGCGATAATGCCGCCAAACGCTGATTCCGGATCGGTCGCGAACGCTCGCTCATAGGCCTCTGCAATGGAGTCGGCCACGGCTACGCCGCAGGGGTTGGCGTGTTTGACGATGACACAGGCCGGCTGCGCGAAATTCTTGACACATTCGAGGGCGGCATCGGTGTCGGCAACGTTGTTATAGGACAGCGCCTTGCCCTGTAGCTGGGTGGCGGTGGCGATGCCGGCTTCGGCCGGGTTTTGCTCGACATAAAAGGCGGCGGACTGGTGCGGGTTTTCACCGTAGCGCATTTCCTGGACCTTGCTGAACTGGGTGGAGTAGGTGCGCGGGAAGTCTTCGCTGCCGCCCTCAACCAGTCGCCCAAAATGATTGGCGATTGCGCCGTCGTAGGCAGCGGTGTGCTCATAGGCGCGGATCGCCAGGTCAAAACGGGTCTGGTAGCTGGTAGCGCCAGCATTGGCTGTCATCTCATCCAGAACGCGGCCGTAGTCAGCCGCATTGACGATGATATTCACAAAGCGGTGGTTCTTGGCGGCTGCCCTGACCATGGTAGGTCCGCCAATATCAATATTCTCGATGGCGTCTTCCAGACTGCAGTCGGGTTTCGCCACGGTCTGCTCAAAGGGGTAGAGATTGACTATCACCATGTCGATAGCAGCGATGTCGTGCTCGGCCATCACTGCATCGTCAATGCCGCGGCGGGCCAGGATGCCGCCGTGCACCTTGGGGTGCAGGGTCTTGACGCGACCATCCATCATTTCAGGAAAGCCGGTGTAGGCGGAGATCTCTGTGACCGCAATGCCCTCTTCCTGCAGCAGCCGGAAGGTGCCCCCGGTGGACAGGAGTTCCACTCCCTGCGCCTGCAAGCCGCGGGCAAATTCAACAATTCCGGTTTTATCGGAGACGCTGATCAGTGCGCGCTTTACCGCCACCAAGTCTGTTTCAGCCATAATGTTCAGGATCCAGTGTGCATGCTTGTGAGAGGGGCGAACGCCCGGTTAATGCCAGTGCTCAGGCGCCATTGTCCTTGAGCAAGCCGTATAGCTTGAGCTTTTTGCGCAGGGTGCCGCGGTTCAGTCCTAGCATCTGCGATGCCCTGGTCTGGTTGTTGCGGGTGTACTGCATGACCTGCTCCAGTAGGGGGGCCTCTACCTCGGCCAGCACCATCTGGTAGACATCGTTACCGAGTTGGCCGTCGAGTTGCTCCAGGTAAACCGCCACGGCCTGGCTAACACTCTCGCGCAGGCAGCTGCTCTGACTTGGAGCTGTTTTCGTATTGCGCTCTGCGGATTTATCCGCGGCGCTCTTTGGTGTCCTTTCCACCAGGGTTTCCCCCATTCTCATGCGGCCAACTCCTTGTACCTGTAGTGGCTAAAAAATGTTTCCAATGCGGAGCGCTGCGCCTGGGCAGACTCCAGTTGATTGAAATTGCGACGGAAGCTGTCGCCATGCTGTGAACCCTGCAGGTACCAGCCCACGTGTTTGCGGGCGATACGCAGACCAGCGTATTCACCATAGAATTCATAAAGGCCGTTCAGGTGCTCCAGCAGGATATTCCATTGCAGTTCCGCGCCGGGCTCCGGCTGAACACTGCCGTCCTGCAGGTAGCGGGCGATTTGTCCGCACAGCCAGGGGCGCCCCTGGGCGGCCCGGCCTACCATGACCCCGGCGGCACCGCTTGCCTGCATGACCGCGAGCGCTTTGGCGGGGCTGTCTATGTCGCCATTGGCGAACACCGGAATGCTAACGGCCCGGCAGATATCAGCGATGGTCTGGTATTCCGCCTCGCCATTAAATTTGCAGGCGCGGGTGCGGCCGTGTACCGCCAGCGCGGCAATGCCGCTGTCTTCCGCCAGCCGTGCAATGCTGACGCCATTGCGCTGCTGGGGTGACCAGCCGGTACGAATCTTCAGGGTGACCGGTACGTCCACCGCCGCAACCACGGCGCGCAGGATGTCGCCGACCAGTGCTTCGTCCTGTAGCAGTGCCGAACCTGCGGCCTTGCGGCAGACCTTTTTGGCAGGGCAACCCATGTTGATATCTATTATCTGCGCACCCTGGGCAACATTGCAGGCAGCGGCGTTGGCCATTGCCTCTGGCTCGCTGCCGGCAATTTGTACAGAGCGCGGCTCGCATTCCTCGCCATGCTGGAGACGCAGGCGGGTCTTGCGGCTGCCCCAGAGACTAGTGTCGCTGCTTACCATTTCGGAGACCACCAGTCCTGCACCCAGACGTCGGCAGAGGCGACGAAACGGTAAATCCGTGACTCCGGCCATGGGGGCCAGTGCGACGGGATTGTCCAGTTTGTAGGGTCCTATTGCGAGCATGTACCGGGGAGCCAGGAGGCGGAAAAGGGGCGTTATGATACTCGCTAGCCCAGGAGGGTAAAAGCGCTTCTGTACTTTTTTTAATCAGTTTGCCGGAGCTATCACAGATTGCAGTGTTGCCACGTAATTGACCGCGTCACGGCCGGGGTCTGCCAGCGAAAGTGAGAGCTGAATCTCGCTTCTTGCAGGTATGGCAGCCGGGTGCTCACCATGCAAATACTCCGCTGGCAGGAAGCTGCGTTGAGCCCGGGGTTCGCCGTGGCGGCTGGTGAATCCCAGCACCAGTTGTGGGAAGGGCAGGGCATTATCGGTGCGATTGCGCAGCACCGCATCCAGTCTAAGCACACCGTCGATATCCGGGTGCGGCCTGACGACCAGGCGCCCAAGTTCAAGCTCCCCGGCCTGTAGCCCGCGGTTTTGCAGTTGATACAATTGCGCGCTCAATAGCAGCATCAGTCCGGCCAGTATCACCAGCCCGGCCCAGGGCCGCTTGCTGTCGGCGCTGGGCAAGTCTGACTGAGCCATGGGTCGGACATTGATGCCTTCGATTGGATGGGCGACATCTGCGGCGGGCAGCAGCGGCGCCACGAATTCCATCTCGCCGCTGACGCCATCAAAAATCTGCAGGCACTTGCCACAGCGAACCCGGCCGCCGGCCTGGGCGAGTTGCTCCCTGGCGACCTGGAAGCTGGCCTCGCAGTGGGGGCAGCTTGTCATCAGAGTGTCTTTCACGGGGCAACACCGTGTAGCGCCACCCAGCCTTCCGACTCGGCGGCGACTCGCAGCGGGATGCGGTAGTGCTGCTGCAACATTTCTACTTGCTCTGACAATATGCCCGAGAGAATCATGGTGCCGCCCGATTCCAGCTGATCGCAGAGTAGTCCAGCCAGGTCACACAGTGGTCCGGCGAGGATGTTGGCGATGACCAGTTCGGCGCGCTCGTCGCCCTGCAGCTGGTCCGGGTGGCAGACCTGCAGGCGCTCGGCAGCAATGCCATTGCGCTCGGCGTTGGCCCGGGTTGCGACCAGGGCCTGGCTGTCGGTGTCCGTGGCCAGCGCGGTGCTGGCGCCCAACAGTAAGGCGGTTACCGCGAGAATGCCGGAGCCACAGCCGAAGTCGATCACCCGTTTGTTGGCCAGGTCCTGCTCCCCCAGCTGTTGTATACACATGGCCGTGGTTGGGTGTGTGCCGGTGCCGAAGGCGAGCCCGGGGTCGAGCATGATGTTGACTGCCTGTGGGTCCGGCGCTTGTAGCCAGGAGGGACAAAGCCATAGTCTGGGACCGAATTGGCGGGGCTGGTAGTGCTGCATCCACTCCCGCTCCCAGTCCTTGTCCTCGAGTATCTCGGCCCGAGCACTACAGCATTGCCTGAGCTCCTCCGGCAATGCATTCCATAATGCGTCGGTGTCGATATCAGCCGGGAACAGGCCGCTGACCCGGGTCTGCTGCCACAGTTGCCGTTCGGTCTCGCCCTGTGCGAAGAGGGGTTCATCGGCGTTGTCTTCCAGGGTTACGGCTGCCGCGCCCAGGGACAGTAGTGCGTCCTCACAATCGGCCGCGCGGGTGGCGCTGGTTTCCAGCCGGTATTGTAACCAGGACATGGGCTTGTCGACGCCTACTCGTTGAGTCGACCTTCCAGGTAGTGGATGTTGACGCCGCCCTTGCGGAACTCGCTGTCTCGCACCAGGTCCCGGTGCAGGTCAGCATTGGTCCTGATGCCCTCAACCACCAGTTCATCAAGCGCCTGGCGCATGCGCTTGAGCGCAGTATCCCTGTCCTCGCCGTAGCTGATGACCTTGGCGATTAGCGAGTCGTAGAAGGGTGGCACTGTGTAGCCGCCATAGAGGTGAGAGTCTACCCTGATGCCGTTGCCGCCCGGCGCGTGGAAATGCGAGACATGTCCGGGGCTGGGCAGAAAAGTCTTGGGGTCTTCGGCGTTGATCCGGCACTCAAAGGCGTGGCCACGAAACTCGACATCCTCCTGCTTGATGGACAGGGGCATGCCGCTGGCAATGCGGAGCTGCTCGGCGACGATATCGACACCGGTGATCATCTCGGTGACAGGGTGTTCGACCTGCACCCGGGTATTCATTTCAATGAAGTAGAAGCCGCCGTCTTCATAGAGGAACTCAAAGGTGCCGGCGCCACGGTAGCCGATTTCGATGCAGGCATTGACGCAGGACTGGGCCACTGCGTTGCGTGCCTCATCGGGTATGCCCGGTGCCGGAGCTTCTTCCATGACCTTCTGGTGTCGCCGCTGCAGTGAGCAGTCGCGGTCGCCCAGGTGTATGGCGCCACCCTGGCCGTCAGCCAGGACCTGCACTTCGACGTGACGCGGATTTTCCAGGAATTTTTCTATGTAGACCTTGTCGCTGCCGAAGGCCGCGGCGGCCTCAGACTGGGTTACGTAGATAGCATTCAGGAGCGCGGCTTCGCTCTGCACCACTCGCATGCCGCGGCCACCGCCGCCGGCTGCGGCCTTGACGATGACCGGGTAGCCAATGTCACGGGCCATGGCCAGGCTGCGGTCGCCGTCTTCGTCCAGGGGGCCATCTGAGCCAGGCACCGTGGGCACCCCGGCGACTTTCATCGCTTCAATAGCAGACACCTTGTCGCCCATTAAGCGGATTGTCTGCGCGGTCGGTCCAATGAATGTGAAGCCGCTGTTTTCGACCTGCTCGGCAAAGTCTGCATTCTCGGCCAGAAAGCCATAGCCGGGGTGAATGCCTACCGCATCAGTGATTTCCGCTGCGGAAATTATCGCGGGAATGTTCAGGTAGCTCTCGGTAGAGGGCGCCGGGCCGATGCAAACGGATTCATCCGCCAGCCGCACATGCATCAGGTCCTTGTCGGCGGCAGAGTGGATCGCTACGGTCTTTATGCCCAGCTCTTTGCAGGCGCGCAATATCCGCAGCGCAATCTCGCCTCGATTGGCAATAACAATTTTATCCAGCAATGGCATGTCTGTTTCCTCGCTCGGCCGCGGGCCCTAGACGATGGTGACCAGTGGCTGGTCAAATTCTACGGGCTGTCCGTTCTCTACCAGTACCGCTTCGACCACGCCGGCCTTGTCGGCTTCGATCTGGTTCATCATCTTCATTGCTTCAACAATGCAAATAACATCACCCAGCTTGACGTGCTGGCCCACCTCGACAAAGGAGGGTGAGCTGGGGGAGGGTGAGCGGTAGAAGGTGCCGACCATCGGAGATTTAACCACGTGCCCGCTGTGAGCCGGGGCGGCTTCCGCAACTTCCGCTTGCGCGGCCGGAGCAGCAGCTGCAGCCGGCGCTGCTATCGGTGCGGGCGGCGCGGCGACGGGCGCAGCGACCGGCGCAGCCATTTGCGCGATCGACGCACTGTTGCGGCTAATGCGCACGGACTCCTCGCCTTCCTTGATTTCGATCTCGTCGATGTTGGACTCTTCCAGCAGCTCGATCAGCTTTTTGACTTTACGAATGTCCATGGTCCATTCCTCAGGGTTGTTCGAGATTATTGATGGCCGAGGCCAGGGCTAATTCGTAGCCCTGGGCTCCCAGGCCGCAGATCACACCGATGGCGAGATCGGATATATAAGAGTGCTGCCTGAATTCTTCACGGGCGTGAATATTCGACAGGTGTACTTCAATGAAGGGGATGCTGACCGCGGCCAGGGCATCGCGTATGGCGACGCTGGTGTGGGTAAAGGCGGCCGGGTTGATGAGGATAAAGTTGACGCCTTCATTGCGCGCATCCTGGATCCGGTCCACCAGTTCATACTCGGCATTGCTTTGCATAGCCAACAGATGATGACCGGCATCCAGTGCCTGCTGTTGCAGCAGCTGGTTGATATCGGCCAGGGTCTGGCTGCCATAAATCTCGGGTTCCCGCTCACCGAGCAAGTTGAGATTGGGGCCGTGTAATACCAGGATGGTTGCCATGACGCCAGCGCCTCATGCAGCTGCTAAGAAGGCGCATTGTGCACAGTTCCGGTGCGGGCGTCTAGAAAAATTATGCGAAACAGGCACGTTACCGGACGATCAATACATTTTTCCAGAAGATAGCACGATTTACGTCATTCGCGGCCGGATCGATGCGCGATCGGCGATGATTTGGTAACTTGCGCTAAATGTGGTCATTGTGCGGATAAGTAGTGATATAAAGCCGCCAACTTCGGGCTAAATGGATTTTGACTGGGCCAGGGCCTCCAGCACAGTGTCCGGGGTCAGCAATTGTGGCAGTATCTGGGGCTCTGCGTCGGCCTTGCCGCTATATACCAGGTACAGAGGTACGCCATTACGCCCGTAACGTGCGAGAAAAGCGGCGATATTGGCGTCATAATTGGTCCAATCGACCACCAGGTACTCCGCCCCCATGGCCGACATTTCCGCCAGCACGCGCTCATCGCTGAGGGTGCTGCGCTCATTGGCGATGCAGGTAATGCACCAGTCGGCCGTGACATTAACAAACACCGGGGTGCCTGCTGCCAGCAGGGAGAGCAGTTCCTGTTCTGACCATTCTGAATCCGCGGCGGTGGCACCATTGGCGACCTGCCCACTTTGCAAGACCGGACTCGGGATCACCAGTAGCGCCGCTATCAGCGCCAGAATGCCAGCCAGGCGACCCCAGGGCCGGTAGCGCCAGAGCCATAAACCCAACGCCAAACTGAGCATGCCAAACAGTAAGATCGCCATGCTGGTAACACTGGTCTGGCGGCCGCTGACCCACAGCAGCCAGATCGCGGTCGCATAGAGCGGAAAGGCGAGAAGTTGTTTGAAGGTTTCCATCCATGGCCCGGGCCTTGGCATGCGCGCGCGCAGCGCCTTGCTGTAACTCAGCAGCAGCATCGGTGCAGCCATGCCGCTACCCAGTGCTGCGAATACCGCTAGTGCAACTGGCGCGGGTTGCGTCAGGGCGAAGCCCAGTGCGGTGCCCATGAAGGGCGCAGTGCAGGGGCTTGCCACGACTGTGGCCAGGACGCCGGTAAAAAAGGAACCTGAGTAGCCGCCGCGCTCAGCCAGTTTACTGCCCGTGCCCATGAAGCTGGCGCCAAGCTCGATCAGGCCCGACAGGGACAGGCCCATGATAAAGAACAGGTAGGCCAGTACTGCCACGAAGCGGGGTGACTGCAACTGGAAACCCCAGCCGACCGCGGCCCCCGCATGCTGCAATGCAATTAGCAGGCTGGCCACCAGCACGAAACTGCTGACCACGCCGGCCGCATAGACCCAGCCGTGCACATGTTTGGCGTGATCGCTGCCGGTGGCAAAGGCGAATACCTTCAGTGACAGTACCGGGAACACGCAGGGCATCAGATTGAGGATGCTGCCCCCCATAAATGCCAGTAGCATCATGTAGAGCAGGGTGCTGGCGCTAAAGGGCTGTGGCGACGGCTGTGGTAGTGGCTGCTCGCTGCGGCTGGTCTTTCTGCTACTGGCAACCGCGGCGATGGTTTGTTCGCTGAAATCTATCTCGAACTGTTGTCGCTGTGGTGGATAGCACAGGCCGGCATCGGCGCAGCCCTGGGAGGTAATTTTCAGCAGACCTGCATCTATGGGAGAGGCCAGGTCCAGGTAGATGTCGGCGGATAGGTAGTGCACTTCAGAGATGCCGAAGTACTCGTCTTCGCGCACGACTCCCTCCGGGAATCGTGGCGTCAAGGCGACACTGGTGCCGGCCTGTTCCAGCTCGAAGGAGAAACGTTTCTGATACAGGTAGTAGCCATCCTCGATCTGCCAGTAGAGACGGATCTGCAGGGGGTCGACGATTTCCAGGGCTAACTGATAGGCCTCATCCACGGGTAGGAACTCGGGTTCCTGCATGGCTGCGAGCGGGTCACCACCGCCAAGCGTGACGGGAGCCGGGAGCGCTAGCGCGCCGCTCGCTGGCGTGCTGTCCTGGCTGTATGCCGCCCCGTGCAGAATCAGAAGGGCAAGGGCAATAACAATTCTCATAATATTTTTCTTTCCTGGCTGCCTGGCCTTGGACATCATCCTCCCGGTATGTATCCCGGTGGTTTTCAGGCGCTCATTGTAACAGTGATTAGCAGGCAGGAATGGTATAGTGTGCGGCCCGTTTTCGAAGAACCGAGATGATGTTCAAAACAGCCGCTTTGATATTGGTACTGGCCTTTAGCTCCCAGGCAATTGCCGGCGTCGAAGTGGTCGATGCCTGGATGCGCGCCATGCCGCCGGGGCAGCCAACCGCGGCAGCGTATATGACACTCAAAAATACATCACCGGGCACGCTTGGTATTACAGCAGTCAGCTCGCCCCAGGCGCGGGCAGTGGAGATACATGAATCGCGGCAGGTCGACGGCAGTTGGCGTATGCGACGACTGCCCCGGCTGGAGTTGCTTGCCGGTGCCACGCTGCATCTGGAACCGGGAGGCATTCATCTCATGTTATTTGGCCTGCGGCAGTCACCGCAGGCGGGAGAACAATTTGAATTCACCCTCACCCTGGCTGACGGTGAGACGGTATCTGTCATGGCCAGCGTCCTTGCGGCGGGATCTACGGGTCATCATCAGCACTGATCGGCAGTGCTCAGGAGATAGAAAATATGTTCGAATCCTTACGGGACAGCCTGACCTCATTCAGCGCTCGACTGCGCAATGCCTTGCCAGGTGGAGGGCTGGTGCGCGCTACCGGCCTGGCCTTGGCGCTGTACTTGCTGTTGGCAGTGCTGGTAGGCGTGTACTGGAGCTTTTCCCCCGCGCAATTCGATGTGAAAGAGCGGGCCGCCCAATTTGCGGCTGATGCGAATGCCTCCGTGGTCACCGGGCTGGTAACCACAAGCAGCCTTATCGGAGTCGCTGAGACCTTGCTGGACAAGCCCGGCGGATTTACACGCAACGATATTTTCCCACCCGGGATGTGGCTGGACAACATGCCCAACTGGGAGTACGGCGCGCTGATACAGGTGCGAGACTTGTCCCGCGCCATGCGCGAGTCATACAGCCGCTCCCAGTCCCAGTCAAAGGAAGATCCAGACCTTGCCCAGGCGGAGCCCCTGTTCAACTTCAAGGCCCGCAGCTGGATGCTGCCGCCATCAGAGCGTGAATATCGTTCAGCCCTGCGCTACCTGGATGCCTTTGCCCTGCGCTTGACCGACCCGCAGAACGCCGATGCCCAGTTTTACGCCCGTGCCGATAATCTCGCGTATTGGCTGGCAACCGTTGAAACCCGGCTCGGCAGTCTGTCCCAGCGCCTCAGTGCGAGCGTCGGTCAACGCCGGCTCAATACCGATTTGGCGGGCGATGCCGAGGCGACCCAGGCTACGCCTGCCGCCGCTGACAAAATGGTGGAAACGCCCTGGCTGGAACTTGATGATGTGTTTTACCAGGCGCGCGGTACGACCTGGGCCTTGATCCATTTCCTGCGCGCGGCGGAGGTTGATTTTGCCGAGGTGTTGCAGAAGAAGAACGCGAGGGTCAGCTTGCAGCAGATTATTCGCGAGTTGGAGGCAACCCAGCAAACGCTTTACAGCCCGATTATTCTTAACGGCAGTGGCTTTGGCCTGGTGGCCAACCATTCACTGGTAATGGCGTCCTATATCAGCAGGGCCAATGCCGGAATCATCGATTTGCGCAGGCTATTATCCGACGGTTAATCCCGGCGATAGCGCAGACGGGTGCCAGTATCCAGCGACAGCCTTATTTCCTCTGCGCCAAGCGACTCGGGGAAGTAAGTGCCGGATACCTTGGCGTCAATGAGGCTGGCGCCCTCGAGGTTGGTCTGCCTGAAGTCGATGCCCCGCAGGTCGCTATTGCGAAAATAGGCATCGCTGAAGTCCAGCCCGACAGCGTTCATGTTGCGCAGGTCCCTGCCCCGGTAATCACCACTTTTGAGATTGCTGCTGTCGAGTGTGTCACGCTGCTCATTGAACTCACGAATTTGCTCACTGCGCAGCAGTTGATAGAGAGGATCGTCACTGATTACCGGTTTACTCATTTTGCTTACCCTGCGCCAGTTGAATGCTAGCCTTTAGCTTATCCCACAAACATAGCTGAACCCAACGTGTCTGATAGTTCCACTGGTTTCATACTTTCCCGTAACTGGCGCGATAGTGACCATGGGGTCGAGCTGGAATTGTGGTTGAGTACCGCCGGCGGCCCCAGGCGAGTGTTGCTGCCGGGACAGCAGGTGTTGTTCTTCCTGCCCGCGGAGGATGTCGATAGAGCCCGTGAATTGCTGGGTAGCGACTACCAGTTTCGGCTGGAGACGCTGGCACTCAAGGACTTCAACATGGAGCCTGTGGTCGGCGTGTATTTTAGCAGTCAGCGGCAACTGCGGCAGGCCCGCGACTGTCTGCAGGCGGCAGGCCTGGATCCGCTGGAGGCGGATATCAACCCGGTGGACCGCTTTCTTATGGAGCGCTTTGTTGCCGGTTCGCTCACCTGCCAGGGCGAGGATGGCGCGCTGCAGCTGCGTACCGCCGACTACCAGCCACAGCTGAAAATGCTCTCGCTTGATATTGAGACCGCGATGGGCGGTCTCGAGCTTTACTCCATCGGTGTCTATGGCGTGCTTGAAGGGGAGGTGCAGCGCAAGGTCTTTATGCGAGGCGTCGGGGCCGGTCTGCCCTGGGTGGAAAGCTTCGCCAGCGAGCGAGAATTGCTGCGCGCGTTTTGCGAGTGGCTGCAGGTTTATGACCCGGATGTGCTGATTGGCTGGAACGTGGTGAATTTTGACCTCTGGTTCCTGCAGCGGGTGGCAGAAAAGTTGCGAGTCAAGCTGCCGCTGGGGCGAGCCGGCCGGCTACCCCACTGGCGCGAACTGGACGATGACGGCGAGCGTCGCGCAGTGCAGATTCCTGGCCGTGCGGTGCTGGATGGTATCGAGGTATTGCGTACCGCCACTTATCGATTCGAGAGCTTCTCGCTTGAGAATGTCTCACGCGAGTTGCTCGGCGCCGGCAAACTCCTGCACGGCAGTCAGCGCGGGGAGCAGATCGGTGAGTTGTTTCGCGAGGACAAGGACCGACTGGCGGAGTACAACATCCGCGATTGCGAGCTGGTCTGGGAGATCTTCGAACATAGCGGCCTTTTGCAGTTCTCCATTGCGCGCAGCCAGATGACCGGGCTGGCTATGGATCGGCTGGGTGGCAGCGTGGCTGCCTTCGACTATCTTTACCTGCCGCGCCTGCACCGGCAGGGCTTTGTCGCCCCCAATGCCAGCCGCGAACAAACCGCCAGCCCCGGCGGCTTTGTACTCGATTCCCAGCCCGGCATTTATGAGGACGTACTGGTGCTCGATTTCAAGAGCCTGTACCCGAGTATTATTCGCAGCTTCTGCGTCGATCCGCTGGGACTGGCGCTGGGCATGTCGGCGCCGCTGGATTCGGGTAGCACCATTGACGGCTTTCTGGGCGCAAGATTTTCCAGGCAGCAGCACCTGTTGCCACAGATCATCGCAGAGCTCTGGCAGCTGCGCGATGCGGCCAAGCTGCGCGGTGACTCGGCCCAGTCGCAGGCGATCAAGATCATCATGAATTCCTTCTACGGGGTATTGGGTACGCCGGGTTGTCGTTTCTTCGACCCGCGCCTGGCCAGTTCCATCACGCGCCGTGGCCACCAGATCATCCAGGATACCCGCGACCAGATCGAGCGGCTTGGAGACCAGGTGATTTATGGTGATACCGATTCAGTGTTTGTCTCGGTGGGTGAGGCTCATAAGGATAAGGTGGCAGAGCGAGGCGAAATTCTGCAGCGCGAGCTAAATCAGTGGTGGACGCAGCGGCTGCGCCAGGAATTTGGCATCGACAGTGTGCTGGAGCTGGAATTTGAAACCCATTTCCGACCCTTTCTTATGCCGACAGTGCGCGGCTCCGACAAGGGCAGCAAGAAACGTTATGCCGGCGTGGTGGAGCAGGACGGTAAGCCCGAGCTGGTGTTCAAGGGGCTGGAGAATGTGCGGACCGACTGGACGGCCCTGGCGCGTCGCTTTCAGCGGGAACTGTATCGGCGGGTGTTTGCCGGCGAGCCCTATGAAGCGTACATATGCGAGTTGCGGGCACAGGTAGAGTCCGGCCAGCTCGATGGAGAGCTGATTTATCGCAAGCGCCTGCGGCGCAAACTGGATGACTACGAGCGCAATATACCTCCGCATGTGCAGGCGGCGCGCTTGCAGCGACAACGTGGCGAGCAGCCACCGGTTCGCGGTGACTGGGTCGAGTATGTCATGACAAGCCAGGGCGCCGAGCCGGCCGCTGCTGCTGAGGCCGGGCTGGATTACCAATACTACATAGAGCGCCAGCTGACACCGGTGGCCGATGGCATACTGCATTTTCTCGGCACGTCTTTCGCCGAGATTTCCGGCAAGCAGGGCTCCTTATTCTGAACCCTGTGGAGCTAGGCGGTGGCAGCCTCCTCGGTGAAGAATTCGGCTAGCAGTTCATCGTGCTCACTGGCGCTCAGGCGGGGACCAAAGCGTGAAACCACCCGCGCCGCGGCCAGGCTGGCGAAGCGCCCGGCGGTATCGAAATCCCTGCCGTGGGTAATGGCATAGAGGAAGGCCCCGGCGAACATATCGCCGGCGCCATTGGTATCAATAGCCTCGGTTGGAGTGCCGGCAATTTCCAGCAACTCGCTACCGTCAAACAGCAGGGCACCGCGGGCGCCGAGAGTGATCGCGAACTGGCCGGCTACCTGCTTGAGGGATTCCACCGCCTCCTGCAGGGAATCAGTTTCGGCCCAACTCAGGGCCTCGGCCTCATTACAGAACAGCAGGTCGACACCGCGCTCGCCCAGCATTTCCCGCAAGCCGTCGCGGAAAAACTCGACCATACCCGGGTCCGAGAAGCTCAGTGCTGTTTTTACACTGTGTGCCTCGGCGAACTGCCGTGCCTGGATGGCGGCGTCACGACTGCTGGGGGAGGTCACCAGGTAGCCTTCAATGTAGACGTAATCCGACTGTTGGATGGCCTCCGGCACCAACTCGGTGTGCCCGAGGGACTCGCTGATACCGAGGTAGGTATTCATACTGCGCTCGGCATCGGGAGAGATCAGTACCAGGCAGCGCCCGGTGATGCCCGATTGGCGCGCCGCGTTCCAGTTGTGGGACACGCCGGCCGCTTCCAGGTCGGCGAGGTAAAAGTCGCCGTTGTCGTCGCTGGCAACCTTGCAGGAATAATAGCTGGGCCCGCCAAAGCGAGAGGTGGCGATAATGGTATTGGCGGCGCTGCCGCCGCTGGCGCGTTTTGCGGCCACCATGTGGCCACGCAGGTGATTGCTGAGCTCGTGCTGGCGCTGTTCGTCGACCAGGGTCATCAGGCCTTTCTCAACACCCATACTATCGAGTTCGTGGTCTTCGACCTGGATCTCCGTATCTACCAGCGCATTGCCAATACCGTACACCTTGAATTTTTTCACCTGTGTCCATCCAGTTATTAAAAGCAGCGCTATTATGCGAGATGACTGAGCCGATCGCCACTCTGATGTACACTGCGCGGTCATGAAGAAAAGACCCCACCTGATCTGGAAACTATTACTGGCCGCCGCCGTGCTCGGTGGCCTGTTCCTGGTTTATGTCGATGCCCTGGTCAGCACCACCTTTACAGATCGTCGCTGGGAGATCCCGGCCCGGGTCTATGCCCGCCCCCTGGAGTTATACCCTGGCCGGCAACTGACTATTGATAGCCTGGACTACGAGCTGGAGCTACTTGGGTACCGGGAGGTGGCCGACATACAGGCCGCGGGCCAGAAAAAGCGCGATGCCAACGGCATGGCGATATACACGCGGGGCTTCGCCTTCCCGGAGGAATCCGTGAGCGCCAGGCCGGTGCAGCTGGAGTTTTCGGGCGGTCGTCTCGCCAGTATCCTCAGTGCAGGTCGCAAGCTGGAATTGCTGCGTTTGGAGCCACTGCAGATAGGTGGCATCTATCCGCGTCACCAGGAAGATCGCCTGTTGCTCAAACTGGAGCAAGCGCCGGCCACCATGCGCGCCGCCTTGCTAGCGGTAGAGGACCGCGGTTTTTATCGACACTGGGGTATATCACCGACGGGAATCGCGCGCGCCGCGCTGGCTAATGTAGAGGCGGGCAAGTTTGTACAGGGTGGCAGCACCATCACCCAACAGCTGGTGAAGAATTATTACCTGACCCGGGACCGCAGCCTGCTGCGCAAGGGGATTGAGGTATTCATGGCCTTGTTGCTGGAGCTGCATTTTGACAAGCAGGCCATACTGGAAGCCTATATGAACGAGGTATTCCTGGGGCAGGATGGTCCGCGCGCCGTGCATGGATTTGGCCTGGCCAGTCGACATTACTTTGACCAGCCGCTGGACGAACTGGGTATCCACCAGCAAGCGCTGCTGGTTGGCATGGTCAAAGGGCCGTCTCTATACAATCCTCTGCGCCACCCGCAGCGGGCCAGGGATCGGCGCGACACGGTGCTGTCGGTGATGCATGACCAGGGCCTGATCAATAACGCCGAGTACCGGGTGGCGACAGCCATGCCCCTGGGGCTGAGTGAGCGACCTCGCATCATGAACAGCTACCCGGCCTTTCTTGACCTGGTGCGGCGACAGCTGCGCCGTGATTATCGGGAGGAGGATCTCGGCTCCCGCGGCCTGGTTATTTTCACCAGCTTTGACCCGCTGCTACAGCACCAGGCGGAGCTGAGTATTGGTACCGTGCTCGACTCACTGGATGATAGCGGTGAATTGCAGACGGCCATGGTCGTCACCAGCTTTGACAACGGTGAGGTGCGCGCCCTGATAGGGGGTCGCCATCCGCGTTTTGCCGGCTTCAACCGGGCACTGGATGCGATCCGCCCGGTGGGTTCCCTGATAAAACCCGTGGTCTACCTGACGGCGCTGGAGGAGTCTTCCCGCTGGTCGCTGGCCAGCCCCCTGGATGATGGCCCCTTCAGTATTGAGCTCGACCAGACCACACCCTGGATGCCGCGCAATTTTGACCGGCAATCCCACGGCACGGTGCTGTTGCACCAGGCCCTGTCACAATCCTATAACCAGGCCACGGCGCGACTGGGTATGAAGCTGGGGGTGGCACAGGTACAGGAAAACCTGCAGCGTCTCGGTGTCGAGCGAAAGCAGCCGCCGCTGCCGTCCATGTTGCTGGGCGCCGGCGGTCTGGTGCCACTGGATGTTGCCGCACTCTACCAGACCATCGCCGCCGGAGGGTTTAACCTGCCCTTGCATACCATTCGCGATGTCGTCGATGCCGAGGGCGTGGTCTTGCAGCGCTTTCCGCTGGAGTACGACCGGGTAGCGTCTATGCAGTCGATGCACCTGTTGCATTATGCACTGCGCGAAGTGGTGCAGGAGGGCACGGGCAAGGGCGTCTACAATTACCTGCCAGCGGATTTTGCCGTTGCCGGCAAGACCGGGACAACCAACGATAACCGCGACTCCTGGTTCGCCGGTTTTAGTGGCGATTTGCTGGCGGTCAACTGGGTGGGGCGCGATGACAATGCCGCCACCGGCTTGACGGGCGCCAGCGGTGCCTTGAAAATCTGGGGTCATTTTATGGCAGCGGCAAGTCACACCACGCTCGCCTACCGGGTTCCGCAAGGTATTGACCACTACTGGATAGACGATGGCAACGGGAAATTATCGGGACGTAACTGCAAGGGTGCTCGTTTGTTACCCTTCATCAGCGGTACGCAACCACAGCAGAACAGTGAATGTATAAAGGCAAGCAGCCCGATAGTGGAATGGTTTCGAGAGCTTTTCTAGGCCTGGTGTTGCTGGCGATGTTGTCGGCCTGCGCTATGCAAGCCTATGAACCCAGCCCTGCGCCGGGAGCAAAGCCTTCCCAGCGTGACTCCAGCGCAAGTGGGACGCCCAGGGCCACGCCGGCGCTGCCTGCCCCGGCGCCAGTGGATAAGGGGGCCAGTGATGCCAGCGCGAGCTTGCTGACGGCGGCACGCAGCCGTCGACTGGACGGCGATCTGGAGGGGGCCGACGCGCTCTTGCAGCGTGCCCAGCGCATAGATCCGCGCAATGCTGAAGTCTACCTGGAACTGGCCGAACTACATTACAGTCGCGGCGATGTGGCGGAAGCGCGCACCATGGCGGAGCGCGGCTTGTTGTACTGCAGGGCTGGCAGCTGTGCGCGCTTGCATGAGCTCATTGAGCGTTGATCACTGTTCCCTGCAGTGCAGCTCGAAACCCGACACCGTGGGTTGGAACTCAAGCCACTGGTTGATGCAGGTCGGTATCTCGCCGATCGAATGGCTGACGTAGAGAATCTGGGTATCGCTGTGTTCCGCAATATGGTCAATTGCACGCAAAATGATCCCGGTGTGATGGGCGTCAAGTCCGAGGCAGGGCTCGTCAAGGATCAGGATTGCTGGCGATTTGACCATGGCCCGGGCCAGTAGCGCCATTCTCTGCAAACCAAAGGACAGTGTGTCAAAGCTGCTGCGACTGAACTCCTCCAGGCCCAGCGCGCGCAACCAGCCCTCGGCTATCTCAAGCTGCTTGCCACCCCAGTCGTCGTACAGGCCGACCGTATCAAAAAAGCCTGACACCACGACCTCCACCACCCGCAAGCCGCGCACATGATTCAGGTGCATCTGTGTATTGAGCACACCAAATTTCTGCTTGATGTCCCAGACGCTTTCGCCGCTGCCGCGACGCCGGCCGAACAGCGTAATGTCCTGGCCATAGGCCTTGTGATTGTCACCGCTGATCAGGCTTAGCAGTGTGGTTTTGCCGCAACCATTGGGGCCGGAGATATTGCAGTGCTGCCCCGGCCCCAGTGTCCAGCTCACCTTGTCCAGCACCGTGGTGTCGCCATAGCTGACGGAAACCCCAGACAATTGCAGACGATCTTGTTCCGGCTCCAGCTGATAGGGTCGCGTTGCCAGGGGTGGCAGCGCAGACATGACGGTGGCTGTCGGGTTCATCAGCGAACTGACAGCGGGATCGGCGAGAACCTGCTCACGCGGGCCGCAAGCCAGCACTTCCCCGGCATCCAGTACCAGTACATGGGTGAAGCCGGCGGGCAACTGGTGGAGGCTGCGCGATAGCAGCATCAGGCTCATATCGGAGAGCAGTAGTTGCTCGAGAATATTGCTCATGCTGGTCTGGCTGGCGCGATCCAGTCCGTCCAGCGGGCTGTCCAGTATCAGCAGTTGTGGTCGCTGCAATATGGCCCGTAGCAGTAGTGTCTTGCGCATCTCCCCGGTCGAGATATAGCGAATACCACGCTGCAGGATATGGTCGATATGCATGCGCTCTATCCACTCGCGAGCGCCGCTACCGTCAAGGTCGGCGACGCCCAGGGCTTTGGCTACCGTGGTGCCCGGGTCACTGGCATCACTGCGAAACTCGGAATCATCCAGCCGCTGGTCGCGGTCACACAGGGCTTTCTGCTGCTCAAAGCAAACATAGGCACAGCCGCCGGATTGCAGTAGTTGGTTGCGGCTGTAGTGGCCACTGCCCCATTGCAGCTGGCGGCTAAGAATCCCTGCCAGCGTCGATTTGCCAGCCCCGTTTGGGCCGACACAGGCCCATTGTTGCCCGGGCAGCCATTCCCAATTGATGTCGCGCAGTACCGGCTCGGAGCGATAGGTAAAATTAATAGCGTCGAGTCGCAGCAGTGATGCGGGAGGACTATTCACCCGTGAATAGCTATTTGTTGGCGGGCTGGCGGCTGAGAAAACGTGCCAGCGTCTCGCGCCGTTGCTCTGCTGTCATATTCGCCAAGCGACGTTGCATTCGCTGGCGCTGCTCCGGGCTCATCGACTGCCAGCGTCGCCGCAAGGCCTGTCTCTCGTCCTGGCTAAGACCCTGAATCCAGCGATGCTTGTTGCGTGCTTTTTGCTGTTGTTCCGGGGTCAACTTCGACCAGCGCTCGGCATTGGTGGCGAGGCGTTGACGCCTGTTTTCTGGCATCTGGTCCCAGCCCTTACGGTGCTGTTGCAGCACTTCCTGCTGAGCAGGGCTTAACTGATTCCAGCGTAGCGCCTGCGCACTGGCGTAACAGCTGAGCGACAGGGCGATCAATAATGCCAATAGCTTGCTAGCTTGCATGATCCTCGGCATCCATCAACCACAGCACCAGGTCAAGATCTTCCACCAGTTCCATATCCTGTGCTGCAGCCTGGTAGCTTTCCTCGTTCACGGGATTAAGTTGCGGCGTCAGCGGTTCGCGGGGTTGTAATAGCGGCAGGGCAATGGCCAATGCCAGCACGGCGAAGCCAGCTGCGCCCATGGGCAGCCAGACACGGCTTAGCCAGGGTTGAGGTGCACTCTCCAGCGCCCGTTGACGGGCCTGGTTGAGCTGGGACAGGGTGGCCGCATCAAGGTTTTCAACGCTGCCATCAAGGCTGTCCCTGGCCAGCGCCAGCAGTGCGTCTTCGCCAGGCGCCTGCGGCGTCTCTTTGTGAAGCGCCTGCGGCGTGTCTTTATCAGGCGCCTGCGGCGTGTCCTCGTTAAGCGCCTGCGGCGTGTCTTTGTGAAGCGCCTGCGGCGTGTCTTCATTAACAGTCATGGTCGTATACCCGCTAACTTTTCCTGCAGGGCATTTAGAGCCCGTGCATAGTGTGTTTTCACGCTGCCTTCGCCACAGGCCATGGCAATGGCTGTATCACGCACCGACAAGCCTTCCCAGGCCCGCAGCATAAATGCCTGCTGTTGCCTGCCTGGCAGCGCGCCGATGGCTGCCAACATTGCCTCATTGGCAATCTCGCGCTGCAGCGCCTGTTCCGGGTTTTCCCGCTCCCCGGCACTGGCGTTGCTAATGGGGTCGGCAACGGCATCCTCTTCATTGCTGGACCAGGGCACCAGCGCCATTACCCGGCTGCGAACAGCGCGGCGGCGATGGAAGTCATTGATCCTGCTGTGCAGGATTCTGTAAAACAAGGGCTTCCATTCACCCTCGGGTCGCTCTGAATATTTCCTCGCCAGGCCCAGCATCGCGTCCTGCACGATCTCCAGGGCATCGTCCCGGTTGCCGGTGGCTAGCTCAGCGATGCGCAGGGCCCGGCGCTCAACCTCACGCAGGAAACCATTCATGGCGCTATGTTGCTTCAGGGCTAAACTCCCGCCTTCAGGGGGTTCCATGTTGAGCCAATTGAAACAGGCCCGTACTCCGGCAAGTTCGGTCATATTAACATAGCGCCTTTTTACTCCTCTCTCTATTAAACGCAGTCGCCGGGTTTTGGTTGACAGGACCAACTTGCCTGCAGGACCCGCGGCAAGCTACCTTAGTGGCCCTGTCGCCAGTCCCCGGTCTTATCTGTGTCCGTATCACTGCCTCGCATAGAACATGCCTTGTCCCACCACCGGCCGCGTAAGAAGGTGCTGCGTGCCTTCTTCAAGCGCTCTGCGGTAGCTATGATCCTGCGCGAGATGCACGGTCAGGCGGAAATTCTCATGATCAAGCGAGCAGAAAGTGACGGCGACCCCTGGTCGGGTCATATGGCCTTTCCGGGCGGGCGCATGGAGCCTTCAGACCGGCATGGCCTCGACGTCGCCCGGCGCGAAACCGAGGAGGAAGTTGGCCTGTTACTGGGAGATGAGGAGCCCTGCGTCGGTCGCTTGTCAGAAATAATGACCCATCCGCAACTGCGCCGCCGACCCATGGTGGTCAGCCCTTACCTGTTCAGGCTTGAGCGGGAGGTGGAGTTCCAGCCCAATTACGAGGTCGCCGAGGTGGTCTGGATTCCGCTGGAATTCCTGCTGGACAAGAATAACCGTGAGCGCATGGAGTGGCAGCGCGGCAGAGTCACTATCCCCTTGCCCTGCTATATGTACAGGGGGCGGCGTATCTGGGGCTTGTCACTGATGATGCTGGACGAACTGCTGGAGCTGCTGCGTAAGGCCTAGTCCTGCGACCGTTGCTGCTGGCGCAGGAACAGCCGGGTTTCGAGGATGAGTTCCTGCAGTGCCGGGTCGACTCGACCAGCTTCTTTGAGGGTATCTTCATCAATGCTGCCGGCCACGAAGCCGGCAACCAGGTCCACCAGAACCGGCGACATTTTTGGGTTCATTTCCCAGCGCGGACCGCTGCTGAGATTGCCGCTGACAAGGTTTTCGGCCTGGCTGAGCCAGTAGCCACCACAGCGCGACAGGCTGAAATCCCCAACCCGGCCGTAGCTGATATTGGGGGTGCCGGGATCAAAGCCACCGGGTACCAGCTGGTCGATACGATCTAGCGCCATAATCCATTGACTGTCCAGCGGGAAGCTGCCGGGCGCAGCCCGGCACAGCTCGCCGGTATCTAGCCAGACGCGGATGTTGTCCTGGTAGAGTGTGCCGCGCATGATACGGTCCACGCGCAGGTCGATAGAGTTGCCGCTGATGTCTGTGACAGACGCGGAGACCACCAGGTCTGTTTGCGCCTGGACCCGGGTGAAGGGCCCTTGCCAGATGCACTCACATTCGGCTTGCAAGCTGCTGCTGGAACAGAGCAGCAGCAATGGCAGCAGCCAGCGGCGCAATCCGTTCATGCACTACTGCTCCTGCAAGACCTTCGCTGCCTGTTTGGCAAAATAGGTCAGGATGGCGTCGCAGCCGGCGCGTTTGAAGCCCAGTAGCGACTCCAGCATTACTGGCTCTGCCTCCAGCCAGCCCTGGGCAAACGCGGCCTGGTGCATGGCATATTCGCCGCTGACCTGGTAGGCGAAGGTGGGCACGCCGAACTCCTGCTTCACCCGGCGCACAATGTCCAGGTAGGGCTGTCCCGGCTTGACCATCACCATATCTGCACCTTCAGCCAGGTCGAGTTCCACCTCGTGCAGTGCTTCATCGGTATTGGCAGGGTCCATCTGGTAGCTGAACTTGTTGCCGCCTTTGAGGTTGTCCGCCGAACCCACGGCGTCGCGGAAAGGGCCGTAATAGGCGGAGGCGTATTTAGCGGCATAGGACAGGATCAGGGTGTTGTGGTGACCGCTGGCTTCCAGTTGTTGGCGGATAGCGCCGATGCGCCCGTCCATCATGTCCGACGGGGCGACGATGTCGGCACCGGCATCGGCGTGAGACAGCGCCTGTCGTACCAGGGTTTCTGTAGTGACGTCATTCAACACATAGTTGTTGCCGTCAACGATGCCATCCTGGCCATGACTGGTGTAGGGGTCCAGTGCGACGTCGGTGATTATCGCCAGCTCGGGAACTGCTTGCTTGAGTGTTTTCACCGCTCGCTGTACCAGTCCGTCCGGGCTATAGGCCTCTTCCGCCTGCAGTGATTTTCCGGACTGATCAACAACCGGGAACAGTGCAATCGCCGGGATACCGAGCTCCGCCAGCTCCCGGGCTTCGGTCACCAGCAGATCAACACTGAGCCGCTCTATGCCTGGCATGGAGGTGATCGACTCGCGCTTGTCACTACCCTCAAGCACGAACACCGGGTAGATCAGGTCGTCCACGCTTAGCGTATTTTCCCGCACCAGGCGGCGGGTATGTTCTGCGGCGCGCAGACGGCGCATACGGGTGGAGGGGAAGCCGGCTCGTGACAAATTCAGTGACATTGCTCTCTCCCGATCTAAAGTGCGGCGAAGGATGCAGCGGCGGCTGCCAGGGTGGCGGCAATCTCTGCATCACCATGGGCCGCCGACATAAATCCGGCCTCGTAGGAGGCCGGCGCCAGGTATACCCCATTATCAAGCATGTGATGGAAGAAACGGGAGAAAATCTCCGTGTCGCAAGCCATAACCTGCTGGTAGTTCGTCACCTCCGGTTGCTCCGTGAAGAAGCCGCCGAACATGGTTCCCGCATGATTCGTGGTAAACGGTATTCCGGCAGCTGCCGCTGCTGTTTCCAGTCCTGCTGCCAGCGCAGCTGTTTGCTCGAACAGTGGCTGGTAAAAACCGGGTTCTGAAATAATGTCCAGGGTGGCGAGGCCGGCAGCCATGGCAATGGGATTACCTGACAGAGTGCCGGCCTGGTACACGGGGCCCAGCGGTGCAATATGTTGCATGATGTCAGCGCGACCACCGAATGCGCCGACCGGCATGCCGCCGCCTATGACTTTGCCCAGTGTGGTCAGGTCGGGCTGAACCCCGTAATAACCTTGCGCACCGGCCAGGCCGAAGCGAAAGCCGGTCATAACCTCGTCGAATATCAGGACACTGCCGCTGGCATCACAGACGCCGCGCAGTGCCTCCAGGAAGCCCGCTTGTGGCGGAATACAATTCATATTGCCGGCGACTGGCTCGACAATAATGCAGGCAATCTCTTCGCCATAGCGCTCAAAGGCATCGCGCACATTGTCGATGTCATTAAAGTTCAGCGTCAGGGTGTGATCGGCCAGCGCTGCAGGCACGCCGGGCGAACTGGGTACACCGAGGGTGAGGGCGCCGGAGCCGGCTTTCACCAGTAAGGAGTCGGAGTGGCCGTGGTAGCAGCCTTCGAATTTGACGATCTTGTCACGACCGGTGAAACCGCGGGCCAGGCGAATAGCACTCATGGTGGCCTCGGTGCCGGAGCTGACCATGCGCACCATGTCCATGCCAGGCATGGTGTCACAGAGGCGCTCAGCCAGCGTAATCTCCAGCTCCGTGGGTGTGCCGAAGCTGAGGCCGTCCGCGGCCTGTTGAATGACGGCTTCACGCACCCGGGGATGGTTGTGGCCCATGATCATCGGGCCCCAGGACAACACATAGTCAATGTAGCGCTTGCCGTCTACATCGTAGAGATAGGCGCCATCGCTGCGTTCGACAAAGAAAGGGGTGCCCGATACTGCTTTGAAAGCGCGTACGGGTGAGTTGACGCCACCTGGGATAAACCTGGCAGCTTCCTGGAAAAGGGATTCAGATTTGTTCATTAACGCGCTCTACGCGGTGCAGGGCCGTGAATTATTGCGGCTCTGGCGGTCAATAGCCAGTCTGTGAACTAACCGCATCAGCCCTCCGTGCTGAAGAAGCGGCTCGGTATCAGCCGGCCCATGCCTATGCGGCGGGCATTGGCCAGGGCGCGCCAGGTGTATTCCTGGGCCTGGCGGATGGCGGAGGCCAGCGGCACGCCGTGGGCGACATAGGCAGTGATAGCCGCGGCAAAGGTACTGCCCGCCCCGACAAAATTATGCGGAAGTTGCTGCCAGCTGAAGGTTTGCAGGAGGCCGCTGTGCCCATACAGGCTGCTGCTATAACCCTTGCTGAGACCCGGTTCGGAGGAAATGAGTACGTGTTCGGCACCCATATCCAGTAGCTCGTGGGCGCAGGCGGTTAGCGTGTCGGCGGCCCCGGCCAGCTCGTAGGCTTCGGTTTCGGTCAGCACCAGCAATGAGGTGTGTGGCAGCAACAGCGCACACAATGCATCACCAAAGTCCGCTTCCACCGGGAAAGCCCACAGGGCGGGATCGACTATCACCGGTCGGGCGGGGTAATCACTCAGTACCGTATGGATACCCTCGATATGACTGGTGCTGCCCAATTGATGCAGTTTGATTGCAGCGACATCGATATCTTCCAGCACCGCACGCATCTGCTCGATCAGCAACAGGCTGTCGACTACCGCCGAGTCTTTCAGGTCCTGTGTGTCCTGGATGCTGATGGCCGTGATTATTGGGGTGCAGTGGCAGGCGAGGCTGCACAGGGTTTCTATATCAGCGGCGATGCCGCCGCCCCCGGTAGGATCGAGTTCGGCGACACACATGACTGAGGGTGCTGCGCTGGTCAAAAGTCACTCCCGCCTAGAAAGGTTTGAGTATTGCAAGTATGACTATCAGGCACAGGAATAGCACCGGCACCTCATTGAACACTCGGAAAAAAACGTGGCTGTGTGTGTCTGTATCTTCTTGCAATGCGCGCACCAGCCGTCCGCAATAATAATGGTAGATGACCAGGGCGAACACGGCCAGCAGCTTGATCTGCAGCCAGAGCGCCGTCAGGTAGTAGTCCGGGTTTATGGTAATCAGCGCGAAACCCAGCACGATGGCAATAGCGGCTATTGGCGTAATAAATCGATATAGCTTGCGCGCCATGACCGCCAGTTGTCGGCGTGTTGCCTCATCCTCGCTGGCGGCGTAGTACACCATCAGTCGCGGCAGGTAAAAAATGCCGGCGAACCAGCAAATAACAGCGATGATGTGAAAGGCCTTTAGCCACAGCATGGTATTGCTCCTGCTCAGAATCTGCGGAGATAGAATTGATCAATAATATCCCGCGTGATTACACCCAGCACCCCAAGCTCTCCGGGCACTCTCGGATCCGTAATAATAACTGCTTCTGCATTCTCTGCCCGCAGCGCATCCAGCGCCTCGCGCAGCGTTGCGCGGCTGGACAGGGTAGTAAAGGTCCAGCGGCGCAGGTCGTGCTCGGTCAGGTCGTAGGCATCCTCGTCAATCTGGGAGACTAGTTGCGAGATATCGTCTCCACGCACCAGGAACAGTCTCTCTTCCTCACGGCTGAGCAGGCACCAGTTGCTGAGTTCGATGTCAGCCATGGCCTGCTTCTCGAACCAGCAGGCCTGGGTGGAGATGCTGCGGTCCATGGCAGACAGCACAGCCGTCTGGTGCAGTAGTTGGCTGATTGGATCGTCGGGAATTTCGCGGCGCAAATCATTGAGGACTGCCTGGTGTGCAGAACGTTGTCGGAAGACGACGGTTACCGTTAGCGTGGCAGCAATAATTGCCAGCATTGACGGAAACACGGCCAGCACGTTCTGGGTCAGCTCGACTATTGCCAATAAGGCCGCCAGCGGTGCGTTGAGTACGGCTGCCATGGCGGCACCCATGCCTATCACCACGTACAGCGATGGATGTGAGCTGAAATCAGGCACCATTACTGCGCCCCAGTAACCAAGGAAGCCGCCGATACAACCGCCGATCAGCAGGCTGGGGCCAATCAGCCCAACCGGCAAACCCAGCCCGACACTGCAGGCGGTTGCGATCACCTTGACGACGATCAGTGTTGCCAGCAGCGTTGGCGCCAATTGCCCCGTGAGCGCCAGGTTGAGACTGTCGTAACCCATGCCCAGCACCTCGGGTACCACCACTCCCAGGCTACCCGTGATTACGCCGGCCACGGTGAAGCGCAGAAAAATCGGGTAGCGAGCGAAGCTGAGGCCGCGCCTGACCAGCATGGTGAACAGCGATATGACAACGCCGGCGATGACTCCCAGCAGCAGGATAAAGGGCAACTCCAGTAGCGATGCCATTTCGACCGCGGGAACCACGAAGGTGGTGCTGGCACGATCAAAGACGTGATGCACCGTGGTGGCGCTGATAGCTGCCAGAATAACCGGCGTGAAGCCGACCACTGTGTATTCAGTGACAATCACTTCCATGGCGAACACCACGCCCGCTAGCGGTGTGTTAAAGGCCGCGGCTATGCTGCCGGCGGTGCCACAGGCGATCAGTATGCGCTGACTGTTATTGGGTAAGCGCAGGCCGCGGGCAATGGAACTGCTGATCGCTGCGCCCAGGTGTACGCTGGGCCCCTCGCGGCCGCCAGACTGGCCGCTGGCCAGTGCAATTGCCCCGCCGATGAACTGCACCAGCGCATTGCGTAGTGGCAGCTGGCCATAATGACTGTGCATACGGCTGATCACGTGGACGATGCCCACTTCGCGATCCTCGGGGCGTAGCAGGCTAAACACCAGGCCCAGTGCCATGGCGCCAGCAACCGGTATGGCGAATCGCTGCCAGTCAGGCAGTGCCTCGAAACCGTCGGGACTACTGGTCAGCCAGGCGCTGCCGATAAAGCGTATCAGGCCCTCGAAACCCATGACGGCCAGGGCGGAGCAAACGCCGGCGATCAGTCCCAACAGGGAATAGGGAAGCAGTGCCCGGTAATCCTGGAAGTAGTGCGCATACTGCCGCTGTAGCATAGGGTTGTCCCTGGGCGAACGATGGCAAAATTACCACACCGGCCGCGTGCAAAAACCCTATAATATCCGGCTTTGCCGCCGGGGAACACGCCGGTGGCACAGGGGTGAATACGCCAGTGACTGGCACCAGGGGAGGCGATGTGATCAAGGTAGGCATAGTGGGTGGCACCGGGTATACCGGGGTTGAGCTACTGCGATTGCTGGCGGCGCACCCAGGGGTGGAGCTGTGTGCCATCACCTCCCGTTCTGAAGCCGGGCGGCGGGTAGATGAGCTATTCCCCAATCTGCGTGGCCATTGCGAGCTGGCCTTCACCGAGCCTGATCCTGCGGCGCTGGCTGCCTGTGACCTGGTTTTCTATGCCACCCCGCACAATGTCGCTATGAATATGGTGCCAGAGCTTATTGATGCGGATGTGCGCATTATTGACCTGTCGGCGGATTTCCGCCTGCGCGATGCGAATAACTGGTCGCACTGGTACGGTGAACCCCACGCCTGCCCGGAGCTGCTGGCCAGGGCGGTCTATGGTTTGCCGGAAATGCGTCGTGCCGAGATCGCTGCCGCAGAGCTGGTGGCCTGCCCGGGCTGTTACCCGACCTCGGTACAACTCGGGTTTTACCCATTGCTGGCCGCGGGGGTGTGTGACCTCGACAGCCTGGTTGCCAACGCGGCATCCGGCGTCAGTGGTGCCGGCCGCCAGGCGAGCATCGACAATCTGCTGTCCGAGGCAGGCGATAATTTCAAAGCCTATGCTGTCGCCGGACATCGGCATTTGCCGGAAATTGAGCAGGGTTTAAGCGACATGGCGGGACAGTCGGTGCAGCTGACCTTTGTGCCGCACCTGGTGCCGATGATCCGCGGCATTCACGCCACCCTCTGCGCCCGCCTGACCAGTGAGCTGGATGTTCAGCAGCTGTTTGAAAGCCATTACCAGGATGAGCCTTTCGTTGATGTGCTGCCCCAGGGACAGTACCCGCAGACCCGCAGCGTACGCGGTTCGAACACCTGCCGGCTGGCTGTTACCCGTCCCCAGGGTCGTGACACCGTGGTCGTCACAGTGGTGGAAGACAACCTGGTCAAGGGTGCATCGGGGCAAGCGGTGCAGGCGATGAATATTATGTTCGGCCTGGACGAAACCGCCGGTTTGAACGGGATTGCCTTGCTGCCATGATGAGTCGCTCGGTGGTGGTGCAGCAGGATCCGCGGGCGCACCGGCGGCGCCAGTTGCTGCTGGGCCTGGCTTGCCTGGGCTTGTTCCTGGTGGGTATTGCGATCGGTGGTTCCGGTAGTCTTTTCCTCGGCATTGAAAGTGCTGTGGAGAACCGTCGCCTGCGCGAGGACATTGTTAGCCAGGCGCAACAACTGGACGCACTGCGCCAGTGGAAGATTGATAACATTACCCGCAGCGAAATTGACGAGGCCGCGTTGGAGTTGGTGCGCCAGCAACTGGCAATCCAGCAGGAAACAATCACCGAGCTGGAGAAAGGTGTTCGTTTCTACAAGAGCCTGATGGCGCCCGATGAAATTGCTGAAGGGCTCAGTGTGCGCAGTATCGACATCAAGCCAAACCCGGACAGTAGCAAGTACCAGTTCCGCATTCTCGTGCAGCAAAGTGCGCGCAAGCATGCCCTGTTAACCGGTACCCTCAAGGTTAGCGTTTACGGCCAGCAGGATGGCGCAGAGAAGAGCTATAACTTGTCGGACCTCTCAGAACAGGTCCCCAGCGATGACATTCGATTGCGCTTCAAGTATTTTCAGGCTATAGATGGTGAGCTTGAGTTGCCAGCCGGTTTTTCGCCGCAGCTGGTGAAGGCATCAGCCCGTTCGGTAAAGCCGCGGCGGGCCTCATTTGAGAAAGAATTTACGTGGTCGGTACAGGAGAAGATTAGCCATGTTGGGCAATAAGGAAAAAGGCAGCTTCGGCTCCTCAAATACAACCACATTGATTTCCCGGGATACCGAGGTAGTCGGTGATATCAAGTTCAGTGGCAACCTCGATATCGAAGGTGTGGTGCGCGGCAATATCGTTGCCCAGTCCGGCAAAGACGCCGAGGTTCGGGTGGTCGACAAGGGCCTGGTTGAGGGTGAGATTCGGGCGCCTTCAATTATTGTCAATGGCACGGTCAGTGGCGATGTGCACGCGACCAAGCATCTGGAGTTGGCCTCCAAGGCGCGGGTGCAGGGTAATGTGCATTACACCCTGGTCGAAATGGCGATCGGTGCTGAGGTTAACGGCAGTCTCAAGCACAATGCCGAGCAACCCAAGAAGGGTTCTTCGCGCAAGCCTAATGCAGCCATTGGTATGGCCGAGAAGCCTGCCTCTGCAGAGTCCGTCTCCGTGGAAGGTGTTGTCGCCAAAAGTTGACTGAAATACTAGGTTATTGGATAATCCCGCTTCAATACGGGAACCAGTCATGTCTGTTGCAGAAACATATACTCCGGGCACCCTCCAGCTGACCAATCGCGCGGCGGACAAGGTGCGCGACTTGATTAATGAAGAGGGCAACCCCGCCCTCAAGCTCAGGGTTTATATTACCGGCGGTGGCTGCTCGGGTTTTCAGTATGGCTTCAGTTTTGAAGAAGCCATGGCAGAAGACGACACCAGCCTGGAAAAAGACGGCGTGGTGATGGTGGTGGACCCGATGAGTTATCAGTATCTGGTTGGTGCCGAGGTGGATTACACAGAGGGCTTCGAGGGTGCGCGCTTCGTGGTCAATAATCCCAATGCTTCAACCACCTGTGGTTGCGGCGCTTCCTTCTCTATTTAGCACCCGCGTAAACCGCTCCCAGAATTCGCTCACCGCTAGCGCCGGTCACTCCCGGGATGTTGCCGCTGAGCTGCTCCAGACGGCGCCATGCCAGCCAGGCAAAAGCCGCCGCCTCAACCCAGTCCGGATCACAACCCAGCTCGGCAGTGGTGCCCAGGTAGACCGGGTCCAGCTTCTCATAGAGGCGACGCATCAGGTCTGAGTTGGCGGCACCTCCACCGCACACAAAAACCTGATCAATGGCGCCGGGCCCGGAGCGGAGGGCGTCGTATATGGTGTTGGCCGTGTACTGTGCCAGGGTGGCCTGCACATCGCCCGGCTCCATGGCCGGCAATGCATCCAGCTGTGATTGCAGCCAGGCCAGGTTGAACGCCTCCTTGCCGGTGCTCTTGGGAGCCGACAGTGCGAGGTAGGGATGTTGTTGCAGCGCATTGAGCAATGGTTCCTGCACACTGCCCTCTGCCGCCCAGGCGCCGTCACGGTCATAATGCTCGCCGCGCACTTGCAGTATCCACTGGTCCATCAAGGTGTTGCCCGGGCCGCTGTCAAAGCCCGTGACACTCTCTTCCTGCAACAGGGTGATATTGGCAATGCCGCCAATATTGACGATAGCCCGGCTGTGGTCTGCGGAGCTGAAGGCGGCGGAATGGAATGCCGGGGCCAGCGGCGCGCCCTCGCCACCGGCCGCTATATCACGGCGCCGGAAGTCGGCCACTGTGTCTATGCCGGTGATCTCGGCAATTGTATTGGGGTCGCCAATTTGCAGGGTAAAGGCGGACTCTGTGCTGTCGCCGGCAGAGGGCGGATGATGCCGTACGGTCTGTCCGTGGCAGCCGATGCCGTGGACCTCGCTCGCTTCTACTCCGGCCTTTTCCAGCAACTGCAGGGTCACGTCGGCAAATGCCTGGCCCAACTTTCTGTCTAGCCTGCCCAGTCGCTCAATCTCCGCGTCGCCCGGGTGTGACAGTTGGTGAATCTCATCGCGCAGTGCGGGTGAAACAGGACAGGCCTGGCAGTCGATAAGCTCTACACCGTCTGGCCCGCAGTGCACCAGGGCGGCGTCAATGGCATCCATGCTGGTGCCCGACATTAGGCCGACCAGCAGCTTAGCGGTCACGATTGCTCAGAGTGAGTTGCTGCTTTCAGCCTGGTTCAAGGCCAACTGTTGCTGGCGCAGGGTGGCTAGCTGCATTTGGAAGCTTTGGGTCTGTCCCTGGAAGCGCGCCATCTCCGCTGCCGCCAGGCTTTTTGCCTTGGGAAGCTTCTTGTGAATGGTGCGCGGATTGCGGTGTACACCGCTGACCAGGAATTCGTAGTGCAGGTGTGGGCCGGTGGCTGCGCCGGTCGAACCCACCGTGCCAATGACCTGGTTCTGGCTGACACGCTGGCCTTTCTTGACCTTGCGCTTGTGCAGATGCAGGTACTTGGTGGTATAGGCCTCGCCGTGCTGCAAGACCACGTAGTTGCCATTGGCTTTGCTATAACCGGCTTCCTTGACCCGGCCATCACCGGCGGCGAACACCGGGGTGCCGCGCGGCGCCGCGTAGTCGGTACCGCGATGCGGGCGTCGTGTTTTGTAAATCGGGTGCAGGCGGCGCGGGTTGAAATTGCTGCTGACCCGGGTGAAGTCTACCGGGGCCAACATGAATGCCTTGCGCATGCTGACCCCGTCAGCGGAGTAATAGCCGCTACGGTTGGTCTCGTCGATGTAGCGAAAGGCGGCGTAGCTCTTGCCCCTGTTGACGAACTCCGCGGCAAGAATGCGACCGTTTTTGTATTTTTCCCCGTCCAGGTACAGCTCTTCATAGAGTACATTGAAGGTGTCGCCCTGGCGTGGATCCAGCACAAAGTCGATGACGCCACCGAAGATGTTGGCCAGTTCCATTATCAGGGTTTGCGACATGCCGGCGTTCTGGCCTGCCAGGAACAGGGAGGAGTCTATGGTTGCCCGGGCGAAGCTGCGATGAACTTCCGGTTCGCGCTTTATCACTTCCTTGTTGTAGCTGTCGCCGCTACGTCGGTACAGGGTTGTCTCCAGCGGTGAGGTCACGTGACGCAAGCCTTGCATGCGCCCGGACTCGTCAATCAGAAAGCCCAGTGTTTCGCCTGGGTAGATGCGGGTGAGTGATTTACCACCCGGCGCCTTGTTGACGATGTGATAGACGTCGCCATCGCTGAGTCCGGCGCGGGCGAACAGCAGGGACAGGTTGTCTCCTGCAGTGACCGGTACATCCTGCCAGTTCTCTACGACTTCGAATTCTGGTACTTCGGGTATGGCTGCGGGTGGGGTCAAAGGCAGCTCTACGGGGATAATCTGTCGGTCGGCCACAACATCGCCGCTGGGGGTGAGCAGCAATCCCAGCAACAGCAAAGACGCCACAGTGCCCACCAATATCAGGTGTCGACGCGGGAAGCTAAGGGTTTCGCGACGCACAGTCGCACCCTGTGTGCTGTTCATCCTGGTCATAAAATGCTGCTGGGGGTTATCCTTATTCCCGGAGTATAACAAACTTTGTCTTTTTCAAAACATGCGGGAATAGGCCCGACCCTTGCATTTGGCGCGGGTTCGGGTATCGTTCGCGCTTTCGTTTTTTAGCCTATTTTTTGAGCAATAGTCCAATTTTAATGAGCAGTAACGTGACCGGTAGCGCAATACTTGAGGATTTGAGGGCGCGTGAGCTGATTTTCCAGCTCGCGGGAGAAGATGAGCTGGCCGCTCACCTGGCCGAGGCCCCGCGTACGCTCTACTGTGGATTCGACCCTACCGCCGACAGTTTGCACATCGGCAGCCTGGTGCCGCTATTGATGTTACGGCGCTTCCAGTTGGCGGGCCATAAGCCGCTGGCGCTGGTGGGTGGTGCCACCGGCCTGGTGGGCGACCCCAGTTTCAAGGCCCAGGAGCGACAGCTCAATACGCCGGATGTGGTGGCCGACTGGGTCGACAAGATCAAGCTGCAGGTGTCGGCATTTATCGATTTTGATTGCGGCGCCAATTCGGCCGAGGTGGTGAACAACCTGGACTGGACCGAGGACAAGAGCGTACTCGACTTTCTGCGCGATGTGGGTAAGCACTTCTCGGTCAACGCCATGATCCAGAAGGAGTCCGTCAAGCAACGTATCGAGCGTGAAGGCAGTGGCATCAGCTTCACCGAGTTTAGCTACATGATCCTGCAGTCATACGATTTCGCCGAACTCAGCAATCAATATGATTGCACCTTGCAGGTGGGTGGTTCCGATCAGTGGGGCAACATCACCGGTGGTATTGACCTGTCCCGGCGCATGTATGGCAAGCAGGTGTTTGGCCTGACCATGCCGCTGATCACCAAGGCCGATGGCAGCAAGTTTGGCAAGACGGAGTCTGGCACCATCTGGCTGGACCCGGCCCGCACCTCGCCCTATGCCTTTTACCAGTTCTGGATCAATAGCGCCGATGCTGACGTGTACCGCTTCCTGCGCTACTTCACCTTCCTGGACGTCTCAGAAATAGACGCGATCGAGGCTGCCGACAAGGCGCGGGAAGGTCGCCCCGAGGCGCAGGCGATACTGGCGCGCGAGGTGACGCAGTTAGTTCATGGCGACGAGGGTCTGGCCGCTGCGCAACGCATTACTGAGGCATTGTTCAGTGGGGAAACCGGGAGCCTGTCGGAGAGCGATTTACAGCAACTGCGTCAGGATGGCTTGCCCAGTTCCCTGTTGCAGCGCGACACCCTGGCTGAAGGGAGCCTGGCCCAGCTACTCACCGACGCCGAGATGGTCACATCTGGCAAGCAGGTAAAGGATGCGCTGGGGCGACAGGCCGTGCTGGTTAATGGTCGCGCCCTGGATGCTGGCGACAATATGAACCCGGCGGCATGCTTCGCTGCCGAAGAGGCAGCCTACGGCCGTTTTTACCTGGTCAAGCTGGGCAAGAAGAAGTACCACCTCTTCGAATTGGCCTAGGCCGGGGTGGCCGTGTTCTTTCGCTTCGTTTTCGGGCGCTAAAACTACTTATATATCAAGCACTTGGAATATTATTCCCGGCCGCTGAAAATATCTTCCAATTGGTGTTGCCATAGCGCTTTCGATGCGTATAATACGCCACCTCGGTTCGGGGGGAACCCCGGGAGAAACAGCGCCCAAAGCGTTGTGATAGCTCCCGGGAATGATACCCGGGCCTTTCTGCGGTCCACTGCGAGCGCAGAGTTGTTTAACAAGAAGATGAAGACAGATGTGTGGG
>JBDXHU010000007.1:0-55938 GCA_039989475.1 Halieaceae bacterium
TGAGATGGTCATGCCGGGCGACAACGTGCAGATGGTTGCCACGCTGATCGCACCGATTGCGATGGAAGAAGGCCTGCGTTTTGCTATCCGTGAGGGTGGCCGTACTGTAGGTGCTGGAGTGGTAGCGAAGATCATCGAGTAGGAATGCCGAGGCCTAAACGGCCACAGGCATTCCGGGGTCAGGGGTAGTGTGGGTAACTGCTTCGCAGTTATCCACATCCGCTGACCCCCTCTTGCAGCACACTGTGCATTCCGGGGTCGGAGGTCACGCCGGTGACGGTGGGTAACTGCTTCGCAGTTATCCACGGGCAACAAGAGTCCTCTGACCCCATCTGGGTCTGGCAGTACTGGCAGCACACTGCAACAAGGGGTCAGCGGAGTGTGGAAAACTTGCTTCGCAAGTTTACGCACATCACCACTTACCCCGGATATCCTCGGGCCATTGAGGCCCTCGGAAATCCCCGCTTCGGCGGGGTTTTTTTTGCCGGTTTCTAATGTCGGCTCGCTTCAGGTATTGTTTCTACTCCTGGCGCTAACGAAACGAAAAGGCCCAAGCTCCCGATGGTTTTCAGTTCAGCTACCTTTCTGTTTGCGTTTCTTCCGATCGTACTCATTCTGGCCTGGCTGTCGCCCAGGGCCGCGCGTAATGCGCTGCTGTTACTGGCAAGCCTGCTGTTCTACGCCTGGGGTGAAGCCATCTATGTCCTGCTCATGCTGGTGTCAATTGGCATCAACTATGCGTTTGGTTCGGCCATAGCAAGAGCGCTGGCTGCGGAGCGGCGGCCGCGAGCCCTGTTGATTGGTGGTGTTACCATCAATCTGCTGCTGCTTGCTTACTTCAAGTACGCGAATTTCATTGCGGATAACCTGGCATCTGTATTGACCTGGTTTGGCTGGAGCATGCCGGGGCTGGAGCCAGTACATCTACCGCTGGGTATTTCTTTCTTCACCTTCCAGGCAATCTCATATCTGGTGGACGTGTATCGACGGGAGGCGGTTCACGACCGCAATATTGTCAATGTGGCGCTCTATATTGCCTTGTTCCCGCAGTTGATAGCTGGCCCAATCGTTCGTTATCACGATATTGCCGCCCAGTTGCGGCAACACCTTGTCACTATTGACCTGGCATACAGTGGCATCACACGCTTTATTTGTGGCCTGGCGAAGAAAATGTTGATTGCCAATCCCCTGGGTGAGGTGGCAGACCAGATCTTCGCAGCGAGTGGGGGCGACCTTACCGCTCCTGTGGCCTGGCTCGGTTTGCTCTGCTATTCCCTGCAGATTTACTTTGATTTCTCCGGTTATTCGGACATGGCGATTGGTTTGGGGCGAATGCTGGGCTTTCGCTTTCTCGAGAACTTCAACTATCCCTATGTGGCACAATCGCTGCAGGATTTCTGGCGGCGTTGGCACATCTCACTGTCATCCTGGTTCCGTGACTATCTGTATATTTCCCTGGGGGGGAATCGCGGCGGGGTGCTGCGCACCTATCGCAACCTGGTCCTGGTGTTTCTACTGTGCGGACTCTGGCACGGTGCCAGCTGGAATTTCGTGATCTGGGGCGGCATCCATGGCGCCTTCCTGGTGCTGGAGAGGGCGGGCTTTAGTCGTGTGCTGGCCAGGATGCCATCCCTGCTTGCCCACGCCTATACCTTGCTGGTAGTGATGCTGGCCTGGGTTTTCTTTCGGGCTGAGACCTTGCCAGAATCGGTCAGTTACCTGGCATCTTTGTTCTCGCTCAACGCAGGCAATGACCAGATTCACTACCTTGGTTTCTATCTCGATGCGCGCATTATTGCCACCCTGGCTGTGGCGCTGGTATTGACGGCGCCTGTCACGCGCAGCCTTAGGGACGGGATAGCTCGATTCAACCCGTCCTTTGCCCTGGCCAGCCAGTCATTTGTCCTGGCCGGTCTTTTCTACCTGTCCTGCCTGACCCTGGCAGCCGGGGCCTACAACCCGTTTATTTACTTCAGGTTTTGAAGATGAGGGCGAGTCTGCAACTGTCTATTAAGCTGTTCGCGATCGCGGTATTTAGCGCGGGCTTGCTGGTGCCGGCTGTCATGACCTGGCAGGAGCCGACCGGTGAGTCCTGGGAGAACAGGGCGCTGGCAACCGCGCCGGCCCTGCCCTCCAGCCTGGCTGGCCTGTGGGCACTACCAGCGGCTGTCGATGATTATGTTCTCGATCACTTTGGATTTCGCAAAGACCTGTTGCGTACCCATAATCGCTGGTTGATTCGCTTCGGTGTATCACCCTCCGATAAAGTGGTTCTGGGCCAGAATGACTGGTTATTCTATGAGGCGAATCGGCTGACGGATCAGAATCGTGGTGCCATGCCTCTATCTCAAGAGCAGTTGTCCTATTACCTGCGACAGTTTGGCGCGCGGCGGGAGTATATGAAGGAACGCGGTATACCCTACGTGGTTCTGCCGGTGCCGGATAAGCACAGTGTTTACCAGGAGCAGTTGCCGGCGTGGTTGCGTCGGGCCGGGCCCAGTCGTCTGCAGCAGTTTCAGGGCGCACTGGATGCCGCTGGCGAGCCATACGTTGAAACCTATAAGGAGCTCTCGGCGGCGCGTGATCGCGGCGAGCGGGTTTATCTGAAGACCGACTCGCACTGGTCTTGTCGCGGCGCCTTTCTCGCCTATCAGCGACTGATGGACGCCGTGGTGCCGATGGGCCTGGACGGCGTCCACCGGGTCACTGAGCAGGAAGTGGAATTTCGGGAAATGGCACGGATGCGTGGTCAGGATCTCTCCAAGAATTTATTACTGCTACCCGATGAGCTGCCGGAGACGGGTGGGGTGCGATGCAAATTGCTGGAGCAACGAGCGGTAGAGTCAGTCGACCTACGCAATGGGCGATTGTTCGAGAGACCTTACCAGGCACATCAGCAGCATCTGCACTGGCGCTATACCAACACCGGTTACAAGCCCAGGTCACGGGTGCTTCTTTACCGCGACTCCTATGCGCAAGCGCTTATCCCTTACCTGATCAATAGCTTTGACGAATTGATTGTGGTGCCTCGTAAGGAGATGAGCTTCGATGTGTCGCTGCTGGAGCGCTATCAGCCAGATCTGGTCATATATGAGTTTGTTGAGCGTGCCCTGCTGTGGGCGCCTGACTAGTTTGAGGCTTCAGCGCGTTGCGCATAGTGACGCTGATCGTTTAGCGCTTTTTCTCCAACTGCTGAATTTGATTTAATTCATGTAACTTCAGTGCCAGGTTCTCGACAGATTCCATGGAGAACGTCAGGGTGTCGGTGGTCGTCGCTGCGGAGCCATCATTGAGATCCAGTGCCAACTCCATGCCAAAGTTCTGCTCTAACCACTGCTTGTCTGCCAGCGCCGATTCGCGAATGCGTACCATGGTGTCGCTCTCCAGCCGGAACGGCTGACCCTTGATGCCGCGAATTATGGGAAGCACATCTCCATCGAAACGGCGCGGATTCAGTTTGCCATCAATGATCAGGGGGCGACGGCGATTCAGTGCGCTGATCAGCTGCGCCGCTTCCAGTGACATACCGGGATTCTGGTTGAACTTGGATTCGTTGGGGAACTCGGCTGCAGGCAGACCAAGCTTTTCCAGCATGCAGGCGGTCAAGCCAGCGGGATGCTGCGCCGCCTCTTCCAGGCTGAATACCGTCATCTGGTCACGGCCAAAGGTGTCCAGGAACTTCTGTAGGCGATCCCCCAGGCGTAATAATGTGAGCCGCTTGTTTGCCTGGGCATACGTTTTACCGCCGCGAATATTGCTTTGCGCCGCACTCACTGCCCACTTAATCGGATTGCGGACCATTGCGACAATTCGCAAGTCGTCCGTCCACTGCATGAGCCACTCGTGCAGTCGCTCCAGCCCAGCAACACTGAGATCGCTGACATCTTCTCCTGACAGGAGCATTTGTCGCGATTGAGATTGTTGCATTTCAGTTTCAAAGGCCGCACGGCGGGTGGCGGCAAATTCTTCAGCTGCCTCGGCTGTGTCTATGCCCGATAGAATATTCATGCGATAGGTGTGTGGCTGGTCGTGATACATGGCCACTAGCGGCACGCTGTGGTTGCGCGCAAAAGCTGGGTAGAAAAGGGCGTGAGATGCAGCTAGCTCTTCTCGATAATTATGCAGGGTGTGTTGAATCGTAGTCGAGCCCGTTTTGTGCAAACCGATATGCAGGAATATGGTTTCAAATTTATTCATGCTTCTCCGCGGCAGGCATCAGTGGTGAGAGTATGCGAAATCCTGGGCTCGATGCCGGCAGGGAGGCTTTGCCCAGCAGCAAGACGTTGCTGAGCTGCACAGCATTATAGTTTTGGGAGTCAGCGTCCGGAGCTTCCACCCGAATAGCGTGAAGTGCGTTACCGGGGGTTGACCTCTTGCTGGGACCGGCGATAACACCATCCAGCAATAGTCTCGCATTGATGCCATAGCTAAGCTCGTCATTCGCACTGAAGAATATGTCAGCGGCTCCTTTCTCGCTCTTCCATGTACCATTGTTGTGTGAGCGCCAGTCACTGCCGGTACTCTCTACCATGCCCTGTACGGCAATCCCATGGCGACCATTGTTACGAGTGCGCAGGTGGCGGTAGCTGTTCTGGAATACGTTGCGAATAAATATACCGTCGAGTCGGTTGCGGCTAGCGCGGATGTTGCTGTAATCGCTCTCCGAGTGGTCGGAGTAAACACCGTAGCGACCATTACTATGGGCGTTGACCGTATCTACGGTCGCATCGCGTATAGCCCAGGTTACAATCAGGCCATCGCGGAGGTTTCTCGTAACGAGCAGGTCGCGAATATAGATGTTGCGTGCCTTCTTGCCTCGACCGTCGACCAGAACTCCGTCCAGTGCGCATTCGCGAACTTCGAGATGCTCAAGATGAACCTGACTACTGTTCAACAAGTTCACACAGCTGGCACCTTTGCCTTCGATTAGATTTCTATTGCCTGTGATCTGGCCGCCCAGAATTCTGATGTGATGATTGCCGGCTATCCCCGCGCGATTCTGGAGCACGCTATGTTTCTGTTTCGACTTCAGCACAAGGCGTGCCGAGCGCAAATTTAGAGCCGTAAAATTATCCAGCAAGATTGGCTGTAGCAGGGTGAAATCTCCCCTTAGCTCCAGCTCAATATAATGCTGGCGCTGGGCGGGCAGGCTGTCCAACACTGCTTGCACATGCGGGGATTGATCCGACAGGCCCGGAGCTGGCTCGATCACCAGGCTTGCGCCTGGGTTCGCCTCCGCTTGAGATTGGCTGGCCGCCAGCAGCAAAAGCAGCAATGGCATCTGTAAATAGGTATTCAGCTGTCTGATCCTTGTTTTTGGATAGTGGCATACTATTCCAGAAGCGGGGAATTTTGTACCTCGGAAAATACCTCATGGAGCAAGCGCCCTATCGTGTTGGGTTCTACCAGGTGGGCTGCGTACCAGGTGTGCAGGCAGCGAATTCGGCTGAAGTTCTCTATGCCACCGATGCCGCGCTTCTGCAGGCTGTCATAGTAGCCGAGGGCCTGCAGTTCCTTGCGTTCGCTATCCGTCATCAAGCTGTTGCGCAAGCGGATGTGGCGCTCGTGGTCCTCACGCATGCTCTTTTGTAGCGATGAGCTCTCATCGATTCGTTGTTGCAGTTCGGCGATCAGACCACCGGCCTCCAGTTGATCAATCCGGTAGCTGAGCTGCGGATCTATCAGCCAGAACAGGGTGGGGAATGGCTTGTCTGCGACCAGTGAGGCAACCTGTATGACCTGTGGCTGGCCTGCTGCATCCTGTACAGGAATGTCCCGCAGACCGCGAGCCTCGCGGCCGAGTAGCTCATCAACTCGAGCGCGCATTGCTGTATTGATGTGATCCATGTGTCAGGCAACTACCTGTGCTGCCCGCCAGGACGCAATCTGTTCCGCGTCAAAACCGGCTTCTTGCAATATCTGGTCTGTATGTTCGCCATAGCGGGGCGGGTGGCGACGCAGGGTGGCCGGCGTCTTTTCATAAACACCCGGGTGGCGCACATAGCGGGTGGTCCCAGCTCTGGGGTCCTCCGCCTCGAAAATGGTGCGGTTGTGTTGCACCTGCGGATCGGCCATAAAATCTTCCAGGTCGTAAACGGGGGCGAATGGTACATCATGTTCCTGCAGCTTCTGCAGGGCCTCACGCCAATTCCACCTGGCCAGCTCTGCATCAATAAGCTCGATCATCTCGGTGGTATGTTGCAGGCGAGCGCCAATATTTGAAAAGCGTTCGTCGCTAATAAGGTCCTCTCGTCCCAGTGCCTTGCATAGACCGGTGTATTGCTTGTCCTCGATGGGCATGCCGACCAGGTAGCCATCGGCGCAACTCCAGACGTGGAAGATATCCGGCGTCTCGCTCTCAAACTCCGGCTTTGGAAGGAAAGCCTCGGGAGACAGCATGTCCGGCAAGCTCAATTGTGCATAGGCATTGATCATCGGCACGTGCACAAGTTGACCTACGCCGCCATTGCGCTCGCGGGCCAGCAGCGCGGCCAGTGCGGCTGACGCTGCGGTAATTGCCGAAGTCTTGTCAGCAATGACGCTGCGGATCATTTTCGGGGGGCCGTCCTGGCCTTGTTGTGGCATGGTACCTGACATCCCCTGGGTGACCAGGTCGTAAACCGGTTGTCCAGAATAGGGTCCATCTGGTCCGAAGCCGGATACTGAGACATAGACCAGCCCGGGGTTGTCCTTGCTCAGCTGCTCGTAGCCCAGTCCCAGCCGATCCATAACTCCTGGTCGGTAGTTGACCATGATAACGTCAGCTTCGCGGGCAAGCTTTTGGATAATAGCCTGTCCCTGTGCCGACTTGAGGTCCACCGATATCGCGCGCTTGTTGCGGTTGAACTGGGAAAAGAAGCCATTTATACCGTCGCGCTCGGGCGGCCCCGTCCAGCGCGCGATATCACCCATAAGAGTCTCGACTTTTATAACATCAGCGCCGAGGTCGCCCAGGTTCTGGCCCGCCAGGGGTCCAGAAACCATGGTTCCAAATTCCAGCACCCGAAAACCGGCGCAGGGACCAGTCAATGCATTGGGATCGGCAATTTCCACGCTCGCAGCCTCCTTTAATTTTGCGTCCATTCGATGATATTTGCCCAGCCATTGCAAGCGAGTAGTATGCCGGTTGATATAGGGAGGCTTTTTCCATGCAGGCGTGGCAGTTAAGTGAGTACGGTGAACCGCGCAGCGTCCTGAAGTTGTGCGATGTTGAGCTGCCGGCACCTGGCCCCGGTGAAATCAAGCTGCAGGTGCAAGCCGCGGCACTGGGCTTACCCGATGTGATGATGTGTCGGGGCACTTATGAGTACCGACCGGAATTTCCGTTTACACCGGGTCAGGAGGTTGTTGGCAGGGTCGTGGCCGCGGGCGAGGGTGTCAGTGCCCGGGTCGGCGACCGATTGATGGCAATCACGGCTTTTTACGATGGCTATGGCGGTTTCGCCGAGCAGGCCATGACTACCGGGGGCATGGCCTACCCGGTACCCGCTGACATGCCCGATGTGCATGCCGCCGCTTTTGGTATTCCGTTTCAGACAGCCTGGGCAGCCCTGGTTATTCGGGGCGCCCTGCGCGAGGGTGAAACCCTGCTGGTTCACGGCGCCGCCGGCGGTTCGGGTTCCGCCGCGGTACAACTGGGCAGGGCCCTGGGTGCGCGGGTGATTGCTGTAGCAGGAGGGGCTGAGCGGGCCCAGGCCTGCCGCGACTATGGTGCGGAGGCGGTAATTGACCATGGTAGCGTGGATTTTGTGGACCAGGTGCAGGCGCTGACCCAGGGTGCCGGCGTCGACGTCATATTTGACCCGGTCGGTGGCGAAACCTGTAATCGGTCGGTGGACTGCCTTGCCAGCGGCGGGCGCCTGCTGCTGATCGGATTCGCCTGTGGCGATCCGGGGTTACCCGATAGCCGCAAGGTACTGCTGGCCAATGCCTCCGTACTAGGTGTCTTCGTGGGCGCCTATGCAGCCCAGGACCGGCAGCACATTCATCAATCGCTGCTGGATTTCTACAGTGATGGCCGTATAGTGCCGCTGGTCGGCGCTGAACTGGGCTTTTTCGACATCCCGGCGGGCCTGGAAGAGCTGGCGGCACGGCGTAGCGCCGGTAAGCTGGTTGCGCGGATTACCGGCTAAATTCGCTGCCTGGCCGGGACTGGCCTGATATGACTACTTTTTGCCGCTTTCCGGCTGCTTTTACCGGCCCCTGTACCAGCCCCTGGCCCCTGCCAAAACTCCCTGAAATTATTAGGGAAATACGGTTGACAGGGGGTAGGCCCATCATTAGAATGCGCACTCCTTTTTCGGGGGGTCCCTGCGCGGATCTCTAGTTTTTTACTTGTAGTAGGAGTTTGATCAAATGCAAAACCAACGAATTCGTATTCGCCTGAAAGCATTCGATCATCGCCTGATAGATTCGTCTACCCAGGAGATCGTTGAAACCGCGCGCCGCACAGGTGCACAGGTCAAGGGCCCCATCCCCTTACCCACCCGTAAAGAACGTTATACGGTGCTGGTTTCCCCCCACGTGAATAAAGATGCACGTGATCAATACGAAATTCGTACACACAAGCGGCTGTTGGATATCGTTGAGCCTACCGAGAAGACGGTAGATGCATTGATGAAGTTGGACCTGGCAGCAGGTGTCGAAGTACAGATCAGTCTAGGTTAACAAATAACCAGACCTGCTCCGGACACAGAGTGTCCTGGGTGTGTAACGCTCAGAAATGAGCGGCCATAGAGGGTGAGAGCCCCGTACACTGAGAGGTTAGTAACAATGACTATTGGCTTAGTCGGCCGTAAGTCCGGTATGACTCGCGTTTTTACCGAAGACGGCGCATCAATTCCGGTAACTGTGATTGAGGTAGAACCCAATCGCGTTACACAGGTCAAGGACTCCGATGGCGAAGGCTATCGTGCAATCCAGGTAACGGCGGGTTCTTGCCGTTCCAACCGTATTAGCAAATCAGAAGCCGGCCACTTCGCCAAATCTGGCGTTGAAGCAGGTCGCGGTCTCTGGGAATTCCGCCTGGGAGCAGAAGACGAGGCCCCTGAAGTGGGTGCTGAGTTCACTGTTGAGGCTTTCGAAGCCGGCCAGAAGGTCGACGTCGCTGGCAAATCCAAGGGCAAGGGCTTCCAGGGTGCTATCAAGCGCTGGAACTTCAGCATGCAAGACGCTACCCACGGTAACTCGCTGTCGCACCGCGCGCCGGGTTCCATCGGCCAGTGCCAGACGCCTGGTCGCGTTTTCAAGGGTAAGAAAATGGCCGGACACATGGGTTCAGAGAATGTCACCACCCAGGGTCTGGAAGTAGTACGAGTAGACACCGAGCGCAATTTGCTGCTCATCAAGGGAGCCGTCCCCGGCGCTCCCGGCGGAGACGTTATTGTGCGTCCCGCGGTCAAGGCATAAGGGTAGGGGGTCGCAAACGTGGAATTAAGTATTGTGAAGCCTGGCAAGGCGAAACCTGGAAAAGTTTCGGTTTCTGACGTTGCCTTCGCGCGTGAATTCAATGAGGACCTGGTACACCAGGTTGTTACCGCCTACCTGGCGGGTGCTCGTCAGGGTACACGGGCACAGAAAAATCGTTCAGACGTACGTGGTGGCGGTAAGAAGCCGTTTCGTCAGAAGGGTACGGGTCGTGCCCGTGCCGGTACTATCCGCTCGCCGATCTGGCGCAGCGGTGGCGTAACCTTTGCTGCGCGTCCGCAGGACCATTCGCACAAGGTGAATCGCAAGATGTACCGTGCGGCCCTGCGTTCCATCATGTCGGAGCTGGCCCGCCAGGATCGCCTGGTTGTGGTCGAGAGCCTGGACCTGGAAGAGCCCAAGACCAAGTTGTTGGTCAAGCAGTTGTCAGATTTCGGTTTGGACAACGTGCTGATCGTGGCTGACGAGGTGGGTGAAAACCTGTACCTGGCAGCCCGCAACCTGCACAAGGTTGACGTACGCGATGTGGACGGAATTGATCCCGTATCACTGATCGCTTACGACAAGGTCATGGTGACCGTTGATGCCGTGAAGAAATTTGAGGAGATGCTGGGATGAACCAGGAGCGCGTATATCAGGTGCTGTTAGGCCCACACGTTTCCGAGAAAGCGGCCATCGTTGCCGACCTGAACAATCAGTATGTATTCAGGGTTGCGATTGATGCGACGAAGCTTGAGGTCAAGAAGGCTGTCGAGCAGCTGTTCAAGGTTGACGTCTCAGACGTTCAGACCCTGAAGGTCAAAGGCAAGCTCAAGCGTAACAAGTTTGGATTTAGCAAGAAGCCCAGTTGGAAAAAGGCTTATGTGCGTCTGGAGCAGGGTCAAGATATTGACTTTGCCTCTGCAGAGTAGGTGAGGAAGGAAGGTTTAAGATGGCAATTGTAAAGAGAAAGCCCACTTCAGCCGGTCGTCGCCATGTCGTTAACGTGGTTGGCGAAGGTCTGCACAAGGGCGCACCGCACAAGCCGTTGCTGGAGAAGCAATCCAAGAACGGTGGTCGTAACAATAACGGCCGCATTACCACCCGTCATATTGGTGGTGGACATAAGCAGCATTACCGTGTGATCGACTTCAAGCGCACCAAGGACGGTATTCCCGCCGAGGTTGAGCGCCTGGAGTACGACCCCAACCGTACTGCGCACATCGCACTGCTGAAGTATTCAGATGGCGAGCGTCGCTACATCATCGCACCCAGGGGTGTGGTGGCAGGTGACAAGCTGCAATCTGGTGATACCGCGCCGATCAAGGTAGGCAACACGCTGCCGCTGCGTAATATCCCGGTAGGTAGCATCGTTCACTGCATTGAGCTCAAGCCTGGCAAGGGTGCGCAATTGGCCCGCAGCGCCGGCGCCTCGGTGCAGCTGGTAGCTCGCGAAGGCCGTCACGCTACGCTGCGCCTGCGCTCAGGTGAGATGCGCAAGGTTCTGTCTGAGTGTCGCGCTACGCTGGGTGAAGTATCCAACAGCGAGCACAGCTTGCGTAAGTTGGGCAAAGCTGGCGCCGCGCGCTGGCGTGGTGTTCGCCCCACGGTTCGTGGTGTAGCTATGAACCCGGTTGATCACCCGCATGGTGGTGGTGAAGGTCGTACATCTGGCGGTCGTCACCCGGTATCCCCCTGGGGTATGCCAACCAAGGGTTACAAGACTCGCAAAAACAAGCGTACAGATAATTTGATTGTCCGTCGTCGTGACAAGAAGTAACCGGACTAGATAGAGGAATAGATTGTGCCCCGTTCACTGAAGAAAGGTCCTTTCATTGACCTGCACCTGATGAAGAAGGTTGAGGCCGCGGTAGAGAGCAATGACCGTCGTCCGATCAAAACCTGGTCGCGCCGTTCCATGGTATCTCCGGATATGGTCGGCCTGACAATTGCGGTACACAACGGCCGCCAGCACGTTCCCGTTTTGATCAACGAGGACATGGTGGGTCATAAGTTAGGCGAATTTGCTGTGACGCGTACTTTTCGCGGTCACGTTGCGGACAAGAAGACGCGCTAGGGCGCGGAGGTTTAGTGATGGAAGTTGCAGCTAAATTAAAGGGTGCGCAGATTTCAGCCCAAAAAGTCCGTCTGGTCGCCGACCAGGTGCGTGGCAAGGGTGTGGAAGATGCTCTTGACCTGCTGACATACAGCAACAAGAAAGCAGCGCAAATTATCAAGAAGATTTTGGACTCGGCGATTGCAAACGCTGAGAACAATGAAGGTGCGGATGTCGACGAATTGAAGATCTCCAGCATATATGTAGACGAAGGTATGACCATGAAGCGTCTGCGCCCCCGTGCCAAGGGTCGCGCTGATCGTATTTTGAAGCGCTCATGTCATATCACCGTAAAAGTAGCAGACGGAGAAGGTTAAGCTCATGGGTCAGAAAGTACATCCTATAGGCATCCGCCTGGGTATCGTGAAAGAGCACAGCTCTATCTGGTACGCAGACAGCAAGAACTACTCCAAGAACCTGATTACGGATCTGGAGGTTCGTGCCTACATAGAGAAGGCGCTGGATCACGCATCGGTTAGCCGCGTTGTTATTGAGCGCCCGGCCCAAACCGCGCGCATCACCATTCACACCGCTCGCCCGGGCATCGTGATTGGCAAGAAGGGCGAAGACGTTGACAAGCTGCGTGCTGTGTTGAGCGAAAAGATGGGTGTGCCCGTGCACATCAACATTGAAGAGATTCGCAAGCCCGATCTGGATGCTCGCCTGGTTGCGCAGAACGTTGCGCAGCAGCTGGAGCGTCGGGTTATGTTCCGCCGCGCCATGAAGCGCGTTGTTCAGAACGCCATGCGCCAGGGTGCTGAAGGCATCAAGGTACAGGTTGGCGGTCGTCTGGGCGGTGCTGAAATTGCTCGTACGGAGTGGTATCGCGAAGGCCGTGTGCCTCTGCATACCCTGCGCGCGAATATTGATTACGCCACGTATGAGGCCGCTACAACCTACGGCATCTTGGGCGTGAAGGTTTGGATTTTCAAAGGCGAAGTAATCGGCACTGAAGAGCAGTCTGATTCCGGCGCCAAGAAGACAGCAACTAATTAAGGGTTACGCAGATGCTTCAACCAAAGCGTACAAAATTTCGCAAGATGATGAAGGGCCGCAACCGTGGTCTGGCAGAGCGCGGTAGCAAGGTAAGCTTCGGCGAATACGGCCTCAAGGCAGTTGGTCGCGGTCGTATTACGGCACGCCAGATCGAAGCAGCTCGTCGTGCTATGACCCGTCATATCAAGCGTGGTGGCAAGATCTGGATTCGTGTTTTCCCGGACAAGCCGATCACTACCAAGCCGCTGGAAGTTCGGCAGGGTAAGGGTAAAGGTAACGTGGAATACTGGGTTGCCCAGATTCAGCCAGGCAAGGTGCTGTATGAAGTTCAGGGCGTAACTGAAGAGCTGGCGCGTGAAGCCTTTGCGCTCGCCTCAGCCAAGATCCCCATTGAAACGAAATTTGTAAAACGGTCGGTAATGTAATGAAAGCTACTGAATTGCGTGAAAAGTCTCTTGAGGACCTGAACAAGGACCTGCTGACCTTGCGTGAAGAGCAGTTCAAGCTGCGCATGCAAAGTTCAACCGGTCAGCTGGCCCAGTCGCACCTGCTTAAGCAGAACCAGCGTGATATCGCTCGCGTTAAGACTGTGCTCACCGAGAAGGCAGGGGAGTAAATCATGACTGCAGATCAAAGCACTGCACGTACGGCCACTGGCCGCGTGGTAAGTAACAAGATGGATAAGACGGTAACTATACTCATCGAGCGCCGGGTCAAGCACCCGGTATACGGCAAGTACATCACCCGTTCATCCAAGATTCATGCGCACGACGAGAAAAATGAGTGTGGCATGGGAGATATGGTGACCGTTGAAGAGACGCGTCCGCTGTCCAAGTTAAAGACCTGGAAGCTGGTGTCTGTCGACGAAAGCGCCGTCCAGGTATAAGCACCGAGAGCTGGAGTAGAAAATGATTCAAACACAAACATATCTGGATGTTGCAGATAACAGCGGTGCTCGTCGAGTCATGTGCATCAAGGTGTTGGGCGGCTCCAAGCGTCGCTATGCGGGCGTGGGCGACCTGATCAAGGTAACGATCAAGGAAGCTATTCCGCGCGGCAAGGTCAAGAAGGGCCAGGTAATGACCGCGGTAGTGGTTCGCACCAGAAAGGGTGTGCGTCGCAACGATGGTTCCCTGATCAAGTTCGATGACAACGCAGCGGTTCTGTTGAATGCACAGAATGCGCCGATCGGAACCCGGATCTTCGGCCCGGTAACCCGCGAGCTGCGCAGCGAACAGTTTATGAAGATTGTTTCTCTGGCTCCCGAAGTACTGTAAGTCGGGCAGGGCGGAAGAGAGCGGAGAGAGGAAAGGTTATGCGTAAGATAAAGCGTGATGACGAAGTGATTATCCTGGCTGGTAAAGACAAGGGTAAGCGCGGCAAGGTTCAGAAGGTACTGGATAACAACAAGCTGTTGGTATCTGGCATCAATATGATCAAAAAGCACACCAAGCCTAACCCCCAAATGGGTGTGGCTGGCGGCATTATTGAAAGGGAAGCCCCGATACAGGTTTCCAATGTTGCGATTTTTAATCCCAACACTAATAAGGCTGACCGGGTGGGTTTCAAGGTTGACGGCGACGACAAGGTTCGCGTCTTTAAATCCAGTGGCGAAGCGATAGACGCTTAAGCGGACGAATTGAAATGGCAACGCTGAAAGAAGTTTACAAGAACGAACTCGCACCCAAGCTGAAAGAAGAGCTGGGTCTCGATAACGTGATGGAAGTTCCACGCATCACCAAGATCACCCTGAATATGGGTGTGGGCGAAGCCCTGGGCGACAAGAAAGTCCTGGACAACGCGGTTGGTGACATGGAAAAGATTGCCGGCCAGAAGCCGATCATCACCAAGGCGCGGAGATCCATTGCCGGCTTTAAGGTGCGTGAGGGATGGCCGATTGGTTGCAAGGTGACTCTGCGCAGTGAGCGTATGTATGAGTTCCTGGAGCGCCTCATCAGCATCGCAATACCACGTGTTCGTGACTTCCGTGGCGTTAGCCCGAAGTCATTCGATGGACGCGGTAACTTTGCGATGGGCGTAACCGAGCAAATCATCTTCCCGGAAATTGACTACGACCAGGTTGATGCACTGCGTGGTCTGGACATTACCATTACAACGACTGCTCGTACTGACGACGAAGGTCGTGCACTTCTGCGGGCTTTTAACTTCCCGCTTAAAAGCTAAATAGAGCAGAGAGAAGAGGCTTATAAATGGCTAAGAAATCGATGATAGCGCGTGAAAACAAGCGGGCGAAGACGGTAGCGAAATTCGCAGCGAAGCGTGCTGAACTGAAGGCGATCCTGCAGGACGTCAATGTGAGTGACGAGGAAAAGTGGGAAGCGCAGGTCAAGCTGCAGAAGCTGCCTCGCAATGCCAGTCCGGTGCGTCAACAGCGTCGCTGTCAGATAACCGGTCGTCCCCACGCGGTTTATCGTAAATTTGGTCTGTGCCGTAACAAGCTGCGTGAGGCGGCGATGCGCGGTGATGTACCTGGCCTGGTTAAGGCTAGCTGGTAAGCAGCCCTGAGCTTATAGACAGCCCTGAGCTTGTAGACAGCCCTGGGCTGGAAGAGAGAGACAATATTATGAGTATGCAAGACCCTTTAGCAGACATGCTGACCCGCATCCGCAACGCGCAGATGGCAGGTAAGACTACGGTAGAGATTCCGGCTTCCAAGTTGAAGGCCGCTGTATGTGCCGTGCTCATTGAAGAAGGCTATATCGCTGGCTCCAGTGAAATGGAACGCGATGGCAAGAAGCAACTGGTCGTAGAACTGAAGTACTTCGACGGTAAGCCGGTTATCGCCGAGCTCGATAGAGCCAGCCGTCCGGGTCTGCGTCGTTACGCAGGCAAAAACGGCTTGCCTTCAGTACGCGGTGGCCTGGGCTGTGCAATTGTTTCGACCAGTCGTGGTGTCATGACTGATCGCGCTGCACGTGCTGCCGGCGTCGGCGGCGAAGTACTGTGTACCGTATTCTAGGAATTTGAGAGATTTAAAGAGCGTTCATTATGTCCAGAATTGCAAATAACCCGGTTACATTGCCGAGCGGTGTGGAAGTTAAGCTCGACGGCTCTGATCTGTCAGTCAAAGGCGCCAAAGGCACCTTGCAGATGGTAGTCAACGATGGCGTGAAGGTCGCCCAGGAAGAAAATACGCTGACCTTTGCCGCTAAAAGCAGCGATGCAGTTGCCATGTCAGGCACCACGCGTGCATTGGTCAACAATATGGTTTTAGGTGTGTCTGAAGGTTTCGAGAAGAAACTGCTCCTGAACGGCGTTGGTTATCGTTGCGCAGTACAGGGCAAGAAGCTGAACCTTACGCTTGGTTTTTCTCACCCGGTTGTGTACGAACTGCCCGAGGGCATTTCCGCAGAGACCCCGAGCCAGACCGAGATTGTTATCAAGGGTATCGACAAGCAGGCCGTGGGCCAGGCGGCAGCAGAGGTTCGCGCCTTCCGCCCCCCCGAGCCTTACAAAGGTAAAGGCGTTCGTTACGCGGATGAGTATGTCCGTCGTAAAGAAGCCAAGAAGAAGTAAGCAGGTAAGTTTATGAGTGCAAAGAACGATTCCAGGTTGCGCCGCGCTACTCGCGCCCGCGCCAAGATACGTGAGCTGGGTGCCATCCGCCTGAGTGTGCACCGCACGCCTCGGCATATTTATGCCCAGATTTTGGCGCCTGAGGGTGACAAGGTGCTGGCCAGTGCCTCGACTCTGGACAAATCCCTGCGCAGTGGCAAGACCGGCAACATCGACGCTGCAGCCGAAGTAGGCAAGCTCGTAGCTGAGCGCGCCAAGGCCGCTGGCATCGACAAGGTTGCTTTTGACCGCGGTGGTTTTAAGTATCACGGGCGTGTTAAGGCGCTGGCTGAAGCCGCGCGTGAAAATGGACTGGAATTCTAGGGTTAAGCGAAATGGCATACAACGATCGTAAGAAAGACGACAACACCGAAGGCCTGCAAGAGAAGCTGGTCCAGGTGAACCGTGTAGCCAAAGTGGTCAAGGGTGGTCGTATATTCGGCTTCACCGCGCTGACCGTCGTTGGCGATGGTAATGGCAAGGTTGGCTTCGGTCGCGGTAAGGCGCGTGAAGTGCCTGTTGCGATTCAAAAGGCAATGGAAAACGCACGTCGCAACATGATTACTGTTGAACTGAATGACGGCACGATCCAGTACGCGGTCAAGGCGCGTCACGGCGCTTCCAAGATTTACATGCAGCCTGCCTCTGAAGGTACTGGCGTAATTGCTGGTGGCGCCATGCGTGCCGTGCTGGAAATTGCCGGTGTGCACAACGTGCTGGCAAAGTGCTACGGCTCAACCAATCCGGTTAACGTAGTACGTGCGACCTTCAAGGGTCTGCAAGATATGGTTTCTCCCGAAGGTGTAGCTGCCAAGCGCGGCAAAACCGTCGAAGAGATTTTGAGTTAAGACGTTCAAGGACCAGATTGGCAAAGTCATGGCTAAAGAAGCAAGAATTAAAGTTACGCAGATCCGTAGCATTAACGGCCGCCTGAAGGCTCACAAAGCCTGTATCGCTGGCCTGGGTTTGCGCCGTATCGGTCATACCGTTGAGGTTGAGGACACGCCTTCAGTGCGCGGCATGATCAACAAAGTGAATTACCTGCTTCGGGTTGAGGAGTAAGCAATGTCAGAATCAATGCGACTGAATTCCCTGAGCCCCGCTCCGGGCGCCCGCAAGGCTTCCAAGCGCGTAGGCCGCGGTATTGGTAGCGGCAGCGGCAAGACTTGTGGTCGTGGCCACAAGGGTCAGAAGTCTCGCTCCGGCGGCAGCGTCAGGCCGGGTTTTGAGGGTGGCCAGATGCCAATGCAGAAACGCCTGCCCAAGTATGGCTTTACCTCGCGTATGGCTCGTACCACGGCGCAAATCCGCGTTGCCGAACTCGGCAAGGTAGATGCTGACGTGATCGATCTGGATGCGCTGAAAGCTGCTGACCTGGTTAAGCAAGATACCCTGCGCGCTCGTGTTTTCCTTTCCGGCGAACTCGACAAGGCAGTTACTGTCAAAGGTCTTGTGGTCACCAAGGGTGCTCGCGAAGCTATCGAGAAAGCTGGCGGGAAAATCGAGGAATAAATGGGTAATCCTTCACTGCCGGGCGTAAATACCGCGGGGTTAGGCGAGCTGTTTGCTCGCCTTCGTTTTGTATTGATGGCGATAATTATTTATCGCGTCGGTACGCACATCCCTGTGCCCGGGATTAACCCGGACCAGATTGCGGCGTTGTTTAACCAGAACCAGGGCACCATCCTTGGTCTGGCGAACATGTTCACCGGTGGCGCCCTGGAGCGTATGAGCATCCTGGCGTTGGGTATCATGCCCTACATCTCTGCCTCTATTATCATGCAGCTGATGTCGGCGGTATCCCCCCAGCTTGAGCAATTGAAGAAAGAAGGCGAATCCGGCCGCAGAAAAATCAGCCAATACACGCGTTACCTGACCGTAGTGTTGGCATTTGTGCAGGCCACGGGTATGTCAGTGGGTATGGCCAACCAGGGCATGGCTTACTCTGTTAGCCTGTTGTTCTATATCGTGGCGATCACTTCTTTGGTGACTGGCGCGGTATTCATGATGTGGCTGGGCGAGCAAATCACTGAAAAGGGTGTTGGTAACGGCATCTCGCTGCTGATTTTTGCCGGCATCGTGGCCGGCCTGCCTGGCGCCATCGGCCAGTCCCTGGAGTCGGCACGTCAGGGCGAACTGAATATCCTGGTGCTCTTGTTCATCCTGGCCCTGGCTCTGGCGGTAATTTACGCCATTATCTATATCGAGCGTGGCCAGCGTCGTATCACCGTCAACTACGCCAAGCGCCAGCAGGGCCGCAAGCAATACCAGGCCCAGAGCAGTCACCTGCCACTGAAGGTCAACATGGCCGGTGTCATCCCGGCTATTTTCGCCAGCTCCATCTTGCTGTTCCCCGCATCTATTGCGCAGTGGTTCGGAAGCAGCGGTGACAATGAGTGGTTGCAGGAACTCGCCCTGGCTATCGGCCCGGGTCAGCCCCTGAATATCTTGCTGTTTACGGTACTGATCGTATTTTTCTGTTTCTTCTACACCGCGTTGATGTTTAACCCGGAGGAAGTGGCGGACAACCTGAAGCGCTCCGGCGCCTTTGTGCCGGGTATTCGCCCGGGTGCCCAGACCGCGAACTATATTGATGGCGTACTGACCCGACTGACGGTGTTTGGTGCCGCGTATATCGCGCTGGTGTGCTTGATGCCCCAGTTTTTGGTGGTCTGGTTCAACGTGCCCTTCTACCTGGGTGGTACATCCCTGTTGATCGTGGTGGTTGTGGTGATGGACTTCATGGCACAGGTGCAGAGTCACATGATGTCGCAGCAGTACGATTCCGTGCTGAAAAAGGCCAATTTGAAGAATTATGGAGGTGCCGGTCGCGTTCGTTAATGCGCGATCGGTAATTAGGAGAAGAAGTCATGAAAGTACGTGCTTCCGTTAAGAAGATGTGCAGGAACTGTAAAGTTGTACGTCGCAAGGGTGTGGTACGGGTAATCTGCAGTGCAGAGCCGCGTCACAAGCAGCGCCAGGGCTAATTGGCCTTGCGTTGAAAGACCTGCGTAACGTATTGATTTTTGAGATTTATACCGCTAGAATGCTGCGCCTTTCGCGCCTCGTCCCCCCTCATAGTGGGTGGGGAACGGTCGCGTAGTAGTCGCTGAAAGCGTCTAGCTGAACATTATTGGAGACTTTGGATGGCTCGTATAGCCGGCGTCAATATACCTGATAACAAGCATGCTGTTATCTCTCTGACCTACATCTACGGCATAGGGCGTACCCAGGCCGAGCAGTTGTGCGAAAGCACCGGGGTGTCGCAGCAGATCAAGATCAGTGATCTGTCTGAAGAGCAGATGGATGCGCTGCGTAATGAGGTAGCGAACAAGACTGTCGAGGGCGACCTGCGCCGCGAAGTCAGCATGAACATCAAGCGTTTGATGGACCTGGGCTGCAACCGCGGCCTGCGTCACCGTCGCGGCCTGCCTTTGCGTGGTCAGCGAACCAAGACTAATGCACGTACCCGTAAGGGGCCGCGCAAGCCGATTCGTCGGTAGCTTTTTGTAAAACCGCTAGAGGCTCTTTATAAGGCCGCCAGAGGTTAAAGTTGTTAGAGAGTTAGGAGGCGCTACGTCACCTTCGAAGTATCGAAAAAGACAAACAGCGAATCTTATTTAGTGTAGCTGCATCGATTGCAGTGTTGATATTAAAGTAGGAACACAATATGGCTAAGCCAGGTGCTAAAAGCACTCGTAAGAAGGTCAAAAAGACCGTTGTAGATGGGATTGCCCATGTACACGCGTCCTTCAACAACACCATCGTTACCATCACCGACCGCCAGGGTAATACCCTGAGCTGGGCGACTGCTGGTGGTTCCGGTTTCCGTGGTTCACGCAAGAGCACGCCCTTTGCCGCCCAGGTGGCTGCAGAGCGCGCGGGTGAAGCTGCCAAGGAATATGGCCTGCAGAACCTGGATGTCCAGGTTAAAGGTCCGGGACCGGGTCGTGAGTCCGCCGTGCGCGCACTCAACGCCTGTGGTTTCAAAATCAGCAACATAACCGACGTTACGCCGATTCCACACAACGGCTGTCGTCCCCCGAAGAAACGTCGCGTTTAAAGGCAGGACAAGACAATGGCAAGATATATTGGTCCCAAGTGCAAACTGTCCCGCCGAGAGGGAACTGACCTGTTCCTGAAGAGCGGTGTACGGGCACTGGAAAGCAAGTGCAATATCGAAAACGCACCCGGTCAGCACGGCGCCCGTCGCGGTCGTCTCTCAGACTATGGTGTACAGCTGCGTGAAAAGCAGAAAGTTCGTCGTATTTACGGCGTACTGGAAAAGCAGTTCCGCAACTACTACAAGGAAGCTGCTCGCCTGCGTGGTGCAACCGGTGAAAACCTGCTGCGCCTGCTGGAGTCTCGTTTGGACAACGTTGTCTATCGCATGGGCTTCGGCTCCACACGTGCAGAAGCTCGTCAGCTGGTTTCCCACCGTGCAATCCTGGTTAACGGTCAGAGCGTCAACATCGCTTCCTACCAGGTTGCTCCCGGTGATGTAATTTCTATCCGTGAGAAGGCCAAGAAGCAGCTGCGAGTGCAGTCTTCACTGGCACTGGCTGCCCAGCGCGGTGAGCCCGAGTGGATTGAAGTAAACAACGACAAGCTGGAAGGTACTTTCAAGGCCTATCCGGATCGTCAGGACCTGAGCTCGGACATCAACGAGAACCTGATCGTCGAACTTTACTCCAAGTAATACTTTTAACGGACTAACGCACACACAGGTGTATTTATGCAGACTGCAGTAACCGAATTTTTAACGCCGCGTGTCATCAACGTTGATGAGAAAGGCGATAGCCGCGCCCAGGTAACCCTGGAGCCGCTGGAACGTGGTTTTGGACACACGCTGGGCAATGCCCTGCGTCGTATCTTGCTGTCTTCCATGCCCGGCTGTGCCGTCACCGAAGTTGATATTGACGGTGTCGACCACGAGTACACTTCCATGGAAGGCGTACAGGAAGATGTGATTGAAATCCTGCTGAATCTCAAGGGCGTTGCCCTGGTTCTGCATGGCAAGGACTCCGCTGAGCTGGTACTCAGCAAGAAGGGTCCCGGTGTTGTCACTGCCGGCGACATCCAGGTGGACCACGAAGTAGAGATCCGCAATCCGGAGCACGTGATCTGCCACCTGAATGGCAAGTCAGAAATTCGTATGACCCTGACCGTTGCTCGTGGTCGCGGTTACTCTCCGGCAGACAGCCGTGAGAGCCCGGAAGAAGAAACCCGCGCTATTGGCCGTTTGCAGCTGGACGCGACCTTCAGCCCCATCCACCGCGTGTCTTACGTGGTTGAAGCCGCTCGTGTTGAGCAGCGCACCGACCTGGACAAGCTGGTGCTGGACCTGGAGACCAACGGCACGATCGATCCTGAAGAAGCGATCCGCCGTGCAGCGACCATCCTGCAGCAGCAATTGGCTGTGTTTGTTGACCTGGAAAGCGAGAAGCTGGAAGAAGCGGCCGAGGAAGAGGATGAAGTCGATCCTATCCTGCTGCGTCCGGTTGATGACCTGGAGCTGACCGTACGTTCTGCTAACTGCCTGAAGGCAGAGAACATTTACTACATCGGTGACCTGGTACAGCGCACTGAAGTTGAGCTTCTCAAGACCCCGAACCTGGGCAAGAAGTCGCTGACTGAAATCAAGGACGTTCTGGCTTCCCGCGGTCTGTCCCTGGGAATGCGCCTGGATAACTGGCCGCCGGCCAGCCTTAAGAATGATGATCGGGTGCTTAGCGTTTAAGCTCCCTGTTCACACACACGTGCTGAGGCCTGAATGGGCCGAAGGCACAGAAGTAAAGGATTGGAAAAATGCGTCATCGTCATAGTGGACGTCAGTTAAATCGCAACAGCTCACACCGCAAGGCCATGTTTCGTAACATGACTACCTCACTGGTTGAACACGAGCTGATCAAGACTACCCTGCCCAAGGCAAAGGAGCTGCGCCGCGTTGCGGAGCCGCTGATCACCCTGGCCAAGAACGACAGCGTCGCAAACCGTCGCCTGGCGTTTGATCGTCTGCGTGACAAAGCCGCGGTTGGCAAGCTCTTCACCGAGCTGGGTCCGCGCTACCAGGAGCGTCCGGGTGGTTACATCCGCATTCTCAAGTGTGGCTTCCGCACCGGTGACAAGGCTCCCATGGCCTATGTTGAGCTGGTCGATCGCCCGGCGGATGCAGAGGCGTTTGAAGACGACGAGGATTAAGTCCTTTCGTTAGTGCGAGCTGACAGCACACAAAAAAGCCGGGCATTGCCCGGCTTTTTTGTGGCTCTAAAAATTCCCGGTGCTAGTCTCTCACGATAAAGTGGGGATCCAGTACACAGCGATTGCCATCGATTTTCGATATCACCTTGTATTTAAAGTATGCGGGTTTGCCGGTTTCAATTTTCAGATTGTCGGCATCTTGGAGAATACAGACTTGCTCCCTTAAGAAGGTGGCGTCGGTGTCGTTTGTACAGGGTTTGGTATCGCTCTCAAATTTGATCTTGAACTTGTCGCCAAACTCTTCTCCTCTCCACTTTATTTCCGCAAGCTTGTTCTGACTTGATGCGAGAACACTATCACCAGCTACTCGGCATATAACGGCAGGATCTATGGTGTCATACGCATCTGTGCGACAAACCCGGTCGATCGTTCTTACCTCCTGCGGACAGCGTACGCCGTTCGCGGTCTCGAAAAACACCATTACTCTGCGTGCATTGGATTGCAAGGCGGAGCGGATTGCAGCGGTTCGCTCAGCGTCCGTATACTTATCCCCGAGTTTGATCTTTAGCGGGGCGTCAGGGGTGATCTCTGAGCGCATACTGCTTCTTTCCGGTTGTGCGCTACAGTTGACGGTTATCAAGACGGTGGTAATGGCCGCAATAATTTTCCGATACATGACTCTCTCCTGAGTACAGTTGCCTTAGTTGGTCTTTTTGTTACTGATAGCATCAAATTGGTAATCTGCTGCCAACAGAAATTCAGGATAGCCCAATTTCAGCGCTTCTGCGTATTGAGCTGCAGCGGAGTCCGGGTTTCCAGCGCGCAAGTAGCATAGTGCTGCAACTCTGCGAATTTCCGGATCTTCGGGTGATTCTGACAGGGCCAGCTCTATATCCACTTCCCAGCCCGCTTCGCCCAAGGCACTCCTGGAGGAGGCAATACTGGCCAGCGAGAGGTAATCGGTCTTATTCTGACCGTAGATTAGCCCAGCTCGATCCAGCGCACGTCTTCGTGCTGTTCGGGCCTGCTCCCTTTGTTCAAGCGCGACAAGGCTGTCTGCCAGGTTATCCCAGGCCCGGTAATCATCGCCCATCAAGCGGGTCGCTTTTTCAAAGGCAATTTTTGCTGCAACAAAATCACGCAATAAATAGTAGGCAGAGCCGATGTTGGTCAGGGTTGCACCGTGTTCCTCGATTGGTGTTATTTCAAGCACCCGATTCCAGGCGGCAACTGCGTCAGCGTACTCCACATTAAAGAGCTTGCTGACGCCCAGGTTGTTGAGCATGGATACATTATCCGGGGCGATTTTCAGAGCCAGTTCGAAGCGATCAATCGCGTCCTCCGTTCGACCGTGGCGCTGCAAGAACAGGGCCATTGCATTCTGGGCACGCCAGGATCCCGGCTCCACGACGGTGGCCTCGGAGAAGGATCGTTCAGCCCCTTCGTAATCACCCTGGGACTCGAGTGCCGCCGCCAGACCGAGATGGGCGGCACTGTTGTTTGCGTCGAGTGAGATCGCCTGGCGAAAACGGCTGACAGCTTCTCCCCCACTGCCTGTGTAGTAGGCGAGCCAGCCATTCGCTTCCGCTGATGAAGCAGCGTCTTCATCGAGCGCGGTGGCGGAGTCGCAGCTAGCTTGCGCCAGTGCAAGGTCGGCGTCGCGCCGGGACAGGGCATAACGTCGCAGGTAGGTAGCGCACATTCCTGCGTGGGCGCGCACTGATTCCGGGTCTGCATCCAGTGCGGCAGCAAACTGCTGTTCAATCACCGCTAACTCTTCGAGGGTCGATGCCCCCCTGATTGCTTGCCAGCTTTCTTCGATAGAGATTGTCGACGTGGGCGCGGCATCTTCGGTGAGCGGAGTGGAAATCAGGGTGAGAAGAGCTATCGCAGCCCCAGTCGCTAGTGCAATCCCCAGACCGCGGCGCCAGCGGCGACGGCTCTGGCCCGCGATGGCTGTGTGCACGGCAGCTGATAGTTCTGCAACAGAGGACCCCGGTTCCGTAGAGCGTGCATCGATGGTCTGCAACAGACGATATTCGTCGGGAATCTCCGCGTCATCCAGGCGGACGGGGACAATACAACCACGGCGCTTGGCGTGATGGGCTTCAATACGCACCCAGGGCGATTTGACGGAGTGTGTGGACCAGAAGATAACGATACAGTCACAGCGGTCCAGCTCACGCTCGATGCTCTCGGTCCAGTCATCGCCGCTTTTGATGGCATCGTCCCACCAGACATCCCAGCCCACGGCTTTCAGCTCCGCGGTATAACGGCTAATCAGCTCACGGTCTTCCTGAGCATAGCTGACAAAGACGCGCCGCATTTATTCTTCACCTGCAAAAAGCATGAGAATAGACTTTCAGGCGTAATAAGCAAACGGGTTTCACGAACAAATGTTGCTATCGACATCACAGGCCTGTCGATTACTCGCAGTATCAGAAGCTGTCACCAGCAGCATCGATAGGAAAACGCCGGGCTCACCCCGGCTTTTATGTGCCCGCATTTCACGCCGGGTCAGGAGGCGGGCTTGGCAGTGGAGGAACTTTTTTTGTCACCGAATTCCATGGTGTGCAGTTGGAACTGCTGCCCGCGTACGACGGACACGTTCACCCGGTTGCGACCATCCTGTTTCCCGCGGTAGAGAGCCTGATCGGCCAGTTCCACCAGTTCACTGGGGTCGATGCGGCGCTTGCCGCGAATACAGCCTACGCCCAATGTTATGGTGATTGACTGCGGTTGCCCGTTTGCGCCTGTCAGAGGCGTGTTGGCAATTTTCTCCCGCAACTCGTTCGCGAGTCGCTCTGCCTGGATATTGTCCGTGGACGGCAGTATCACCGCGAACTCTTCTCCTCCCCAGCGGCCAACGGCATCGCTGGAGCGCTGGAAACTGGCTGCCATTGTGTCCGATACCCTGCGCAAGCACTCGTCACCGGCAATGTGCCCGTTGAGATCATTGAAGTTCTTGAAATGATCGACATCTGCCACGATGAGGCTCAGCCAATCGCCATTTCGACTGGCGCGGTCGATTTCAGATTGCAGGGTCTCGTCGAAGGCGCGGCGATTGAGCAAGCCGGTCAAGTGATCGTGGGTCGCCTGCTGATAGATTGTGGCTGACATCAGTTCGGTCTGTGAAGCGTAGTGCCAACTGCTCATTCCAACCAGGGAGACGGTAACCAGCAGGGTGAATCCGCGCAATAGGTCGCGATCAGTATTTGAGAGTTGGGTTATCGGGAACTCGATGCCCATACCCGTTAACGTCATCATCCCGGTCAACATGAGCACTATCCCGGCCAGGCTAACCAGGCCGGCACGTGGGCCGATCATCATTGTAGTGAGGAGGGGCGTCATGGGCAGCAACACGATGATGGGTGCGACGAAACCACCATTGGCTATCGAAGTTCCCACCAGGCTAACCGTAAACATAACGACGAACACACAGGCGGCGCCGAAATTATTATCCCTGTAGCGTGACGCGTAGAAGCACCAGAGGTAGACCAGTATGCATACGACGACGATAGGCAACATGAAGGATCGGTCTGTCTTGGCCAACAGACGCACGCTCGCGAACACCACCATCAGTGCGGCCAGAATTAATGCGGCTGACTGGACCAGGCTGCTCTTGCGGTGTTCAGTTTGCTCCAGAAAATTCATCGCGCACGCCTCCAGTGCCTTTGACACGGCCTCAGTATCTTTATCGGCGAGTATTGGACTTACTTGAGAGGTATCGCGTGACGTACTTCACAGCTCTGCACCTCATTAAGAGGCGGGTCTACTGGTATACTTCGTGGGCATGGAAGCTGACTCCGACAAACTCGTAGCACTCGCGGTCGACCTGGATGGGACTTTGATCCGATCAGACCTGTTTGCTGAATCCCTGCTGGCGCTGTTGCGCAAGAATCCTTTTTACCTGTTTGTGGCGGTGTGGTGGTTGCTGTCTGGCCGTGCGCGACTGAAGCAGCAAGTTGCCAGACGTGTGCAGATCGACCCGGCTTCACTCCCTTACAGGGATTCAGTGCTGGACTTCGTACGTGAACAGTTCGCGACCGGGCGCCCTACCATCCTGGCAACGGGCTCGGACCAGGTGCTGGCTGCGGCTGTGGCCGATCACCTGGGCTGTTTCACAGAAGTCATGGCCAGTGACGGTGAGACCAACCGCACTGGCAGGAATAAGCGCACCATGCTCATTGCGCGTTTTGGTGAGGGCGGCTACGACTATATCGGTAACAGCAGCGCAGACTTTCCAGCGTGGGAAGCGGCTGCAGAGGTAATGGTCGCCACCAGGGGGCAGCATTTTGCCCGGCGAGTCGCTGGCAAACATGCGCTGGCGAGGCAGTTCAGCGATGCGCGGGTTGACCTTGCGACCTGGCTCAGGGCGCTGAGAGTTCACCAGTGGCTTAAAAATCTGCTGATTTTCGTACCACTGCTTGTTGGTCATGCCTATGGTGACAGTGCCCTGGTAATCGACGCGGCTATCGGTTTCGTCGCCTTTTGCGCCTGCGCCAGTGCCGTCTACCTGATCAATGACTTGATGGACCTGCCCCACGACCGGCAACACCCGCGCAAGCGCAAGCGGCCGCTGGCCAGTGGCGATCTGCCAATTATCGCGGCAATGCTGGTTGCTCCAATGCTGTTGGTTTCTTCCCTGCTGTTGTCGCAGCAACTGCCGGGCAAATTCCTGGAAGCAATTGGCCTGTACTTCGCCGTGACGCTGGCCTATTCCCTGGGTCTCAAGCGCTATGCCATGGTGGACGTGCTGATCCTGGCCGGACTCTATACTCTGCGCATCATCGCCGGTGGTGCTGCGGTTGCGATACCACTGTCCTTCTGGCTACTGGCGTTTTCAATGTTCCTGTTCCTCAGCCTGGCCTTGATGAAGCGCTTCACTGAATTACGCGAAATGGAGCAGGGCGGCAGTGTCGGCGCGGGCCGAGGCTATCGGGACGGCGACAGCGACTTGCTGGCCGCCCTCGGAGGTGGATCAGCATACAGTGCGGTGCTGGTACTGGCGCTATACATCAATAGTGAGGCAGTCACCCAGTATTACTCGAATCTGCGCTATATGTGGCTCATATGTCCGGTGATGTTGTACTGGATAAGTCATATGTGGTTTTCAGCCCATCGCGGGCGCATGCGCGATGACCCGATAGTATTTGCCCTGCGCGACTGGACCAGCCTGTCCTGTGCCGGCGCGCTGTTGTTGCTGTTCGTGTTGGCGCATTGATGCGTTCCTGGGGTGGCCTGCCAGATCAGGCGCAGCAGCAACGCCGTGTGCAGTGGCGTGATCAATTGCCAGGGCTGTTGGCGGAAATCGGGCTGGTAGCGGGCCTGGGACGCAGTTACGGCGATGTCGGGTTGGCCGCCAATGGCGTTGTGCTGTCTTCTACTGGACTGGACCGTGTGCTCGCCTTTGATCGCGAGTTGGGCGTTGTGCGCTGCGAGGCAGGCGTCAATCTTGGTGACCTGTTGCAGCTGTGTATCCCCACAGGCTGGATGTTACCGGTAGTGCCGGGCTCGCAATTTGTCACGGTCGGCGGCGCCATCGCCAACGATGTGCACGGCAAGAACCACCATGTGCGCGGCTGCTTTGGCAGGCACGTCCGCGGCTTGCTACTGCAGCGCACGGATGGCGAAGAACTGTGGTGTAGTCCGCAGCAGAACCAGCACTGGTTCAATGCCACTGTCGCTGGCCTGGGCCTGACCGGCTGTATTGTCGAGGCGGAGATTCAACTGATCCCGATTACCGGGGCTTTGCTCGACATCGAGACCATCAAGTTTGAGGGCCTGGAGGACTTCCTCGCACTCAGTGCTGAAACCGGGGACGGTTTCGAATACAGCGTGGCCTGGATTGATTGCCTGAGTAAACGCAGTCGCGGCCATTTCACTCGCGCTAATTTCAGCGAGCAGCAGCTGCCAGTAGAGCCTGTCGCACCGTTATTTAGTGTGCCATTCGCACCGCCGTTTTCCCCGGTCAACGCGCTCAGTCTGCGACTTTTCAATAGTGCCTACTACCATCGCCAGCGCGCTCGGCGGCTAGCAAGCACCGCAAATTTCTACCAGTGGATGTTCCCGCTAGATCGTATCGGCAACTGGAACCGCTTGTATGGTCGCCGCGGGTTTCGCCAATACCAGTGTGTGGTGCAGGCTGAGGCGGTGGCGGATCTGCTGCAGATCATCAGGCGCGCGGGTACCGGCTCGCTGCTGGCGGTATTGAAACAGTTCGGGGCGATCAAATCCCCTGGGCTGCTCTCCTTCCCCAGGCCGGGAGTGACACTGGCACTGGACTTTCCCTGGCGTGGAGAGCCTACTCTTGAATTGTTTAGGCAACTGGACGCCGTCGTGGTCAGTGTCGGTGGAGCTATTTACCCAGCCAAAGACGCCCACATGGGCGGCGTGGATTTTCGCCGGGCCTACCCGTCCTGGGAGATAATGGAGCAGTACTGTGATCCCGGTCTGCTGTCGCTGTTCTGGCAGCGGGTGATGGAGGACGCTTGATGCAACGAATTTTGATAATCGGGGCGACGTCGGCAATAGCCATGGCAACGGCGCGCTTGTTGGCGCAGCGTGGTGAGTTCCTGGTACTGGCAGGGCGACAGCAGGAGCGCTTGCAAGCCCTTGCAGCTGATCTGGAAGCACGTGGTGCGGGTGGTACGGCATTGATCGAATTCGATGCTGTCGCTACCGAGGATTACCAGGCGCTGGTCGCAGCAGCCTGGGGCGAGGGACTGGACCTGGTGTTGCTGGCTCACGGGGTGTTGCCGGATCAGCAGGCTGTCCAGGATGATGCGGCTGCCACCTCCCGGGCCTTACAGGTAAATGCGCTTAGCGCCATCGCCTGGATGGCAGCTCTCGCCTCCCGCTTCGAAGCGCAAGGCGGTGGTGCTATTGCTGTTATATCTTCGGTCGCCGGTGAGCGAGGACGCCAGAGCAATTACGTCTACGGGGCCTCCAAGGCCGCCTTGACTACCTATACCGACGGCTTGCGTAATCGCCTGTCGAAATCTGGCGTTACCGTGCTGACGATAAAACCCGGCTTTGTCGATACGCCCATGACTGCGGGATTCAAGAAGGGCCTGCTGTGGGCGCAGCCGGAGGCGGTGGCCGCGGGCATTTTGCGCGCGGTAGAACGCGGAGCCGGTGTGGTCTACCTGCCCTGGTTCTGGCGCTACATAATGCTGGTGATCAAGCTGATTCCCGAGCGGCTCTTTATCAAGCTGTCGCTTTAGCTGAGGGCTCCTCATAAAGCTATCGCTTTAGCTGAGGGTTCTTTATAAAGCTGAGGACTCTTAGGCGCCAGCTTCCAAAAAGCTGCGCCAGGTATCAGAAGACCAGGAGCTGTCTTGAAACAGCATCTCTTCGGGTGTGGCCGGGTCGACCACGGTGATCGTGGTGCCACCCACGGAGCCGTTTAGCTGGGTGTGGAAACAGCCGCTGAGCAGTAAGCTCAAGGCCAGCATCAGGTAAGCAATGGAAGTCCTGTGCATAGTTAAGCCTCAGTGGTTTTGTCGCCCTGAATGAGCCCCCGACCCAAACACCACAGCTCAGGCCGCCTTGGCCTTGCCGCGTTTGGGTTTTGCCGGCTTGAGAATGGGTTTCAGGAACTGACCCGTGAACGAAGTCTTCACCTCCGCCACTTCCTCGGGGGTGCCGGTGGCGATGATCTGGCCGCCACCGCTGCCGCCTTCGGGACCCAGGTCGACGATCCAGTCGGCGGTTTTGATCACATCCAGGTTGTGCTCAATGATGATCACAGTGTTGCCGTGGTCGCGCAGTCTGTGCAGTACCGCCAGTAGCTGCTGGATATCCTGGAAGTGCAGGCCGGTGGTGGGTTCATCAAGAATGTACAGGGTGCTGCCGGTATCGCGCTTGGACAGTTCCCTTGACAGCTTGACCCGCTGGGCCTCGCCGCCGGACAAGGTGGTGGCTGCCTGGCCCAGGCGAATATAGGACAGTCCGACATCCATCAGGGTTTGCAGTTTCCTGGCAATCGCCGGCACCGGCGCGAAGAATTCCAGCGCGTCCTCCACCGTCATATCCAGCACTTCATGGATGTTCTTGCCCTTGTAGCGTATCTCCAGTGTCTCGCGGTTGTAGCGCTTCCCCTTGCAGACATCACAGGGCACATAGATATCGGGGAGGAAATGCATCTCCACCTTGGTAACACCATCGCCCTGACAGGCCTCACAGCGGCCACCCTTGACGTTGAAGCTAAAACGGCCAGGTTTGTAGCCGCGGGAGCGGGCCTCCTGGGTACCCGAGAACAACTCGCGCACCGGGGTAAAAATGCCGGTGTAGGTGGCCGGGTTGGAGCGCGGTGTGCGGCCGATCGGGCTCTGGTCGATATCGATACACTTGTCGATGTGTTTCAGCCCACTGATGCTGTCGTGCGCGGCCGGGGTCAGGGTGGTAGCGCCATTCAGCTCGGTGGCGGCAATCGGGTACAGGGTGGCGTTGATCAGGGTGGATTTGCCGCTACCGGACACACCCGTCACACAGGTCATCAGGCCCAGCGGGATCTCCAGGTCCACCTGCTCCAGGTTGTTACCTGAGGCACCCTTGAGACTCAACATCTGCTTTTTGTTAACCGCTGTGCGCTGTTCCGGGATATCGATGCGGCGCTTGCCGGACAGGTAGGCCCCGGTGAGGGATTTCTTGTTGCCGAGAATATCCTTGAGCTGGCCCTGGGCGACGATCTCACCGCCGTGCACGCCTGCGCCGGGGCCGATGTCGATGATGTGATCGGCACTGCGAATGGCGTCTTCATCATGCTCGACCACCAATACCGTATTGCCCAGGTCGCGCAGGTGGGTCAGGGTTTTCAGCAGGCGCTCGTTGTCACGTTGATGCAGCCCAATCGAGGGCTCATCGAGTATGTACATGACGCCGACCAGGCCGGCACCGATCTGTGAGGCCAGGCGGATGCGCTGGGCTTCGCCGCCTGACAGGGTCTCGGCACTGCGGTTCAGGGTGAGGTAGTTCAAGCCCACATCGACCAGGAAACGGTAGCGCGCGCGCAGTTCCTTGAGGATCTTGTCGGCGATTTCACCCTTGCGGCCAGCCAACTTCAGTGCGGTGAAATAGTCCTCGGCGTCACCCACTGACATTTCAACAATTTCCGGGAGGCTGCGCTGGTCTACAAAGACGTGGCGGGCATCGCGACACAGTCGCGTGCCGTCGCAGTTGGGGCAGTGCTGGGTGCTGAGGAACTTGGCCAGGTCTTCTCGCACCGACTGGGATTCGGTGTCGCGGTAGCGACGATCCATGTTGGGAATGATGCCCTCGAAGGGGTGGGTGCGTTGAAATACATCGCCCCGGTCGTTGATATAGGAGAAGCAGACCTCCTCCTTGCCGCTGCCCTGCAGAATGATCTGCTGGTGCTTCTTGCTCAGTTCCTCGAAGGGCGTGTCTATGTCGAAACCGTAATGGGCGGCCAACGAGGTGAGCATATGGAAGTAGTAGACGTTGCGACGATCCCAGCCGCGAATAGCGCCCTCGGCCAGGCTGGCTTCCGGGTGCAGTACCACTCGCTCGGCGTCAAAGTATTGCTTCACGCCCAGGCCGTCACAGCTGGCACAGGCGCCGGCGGGATTATTGAAGGAAAACAATTTGGGTTCCAGCTCGCTGATGCTATGGCCACATTTGGGGCAGGCAAAGCGCGCTGAAAACAGGATGTCCTCTGCCTCGCTGCCTTCTTCCATGGAGCTGATTGCGGCGAGGCCATCGGTTAATTGCAGGGCGGTCTCGAAGGATTCTGCCAGGCGTATACCCAGGTCCTCACGTACCTTGAAGCGATCGACCACAACCTCGATGCTGTGCTTCTTTTTCTTGTCCAGCTCTGGCGTGTCGTCGAGATCGGTGACAATACCGTCGATGCGTGCGCGGACGAAGCCACTGGCTCGCAGCTCCTCGAACACGTGCAAGTGCTCCCCCTTGCGTTCCCGCACCACGGGTGCCAGCAGCATCAATTTGGATCCCTCCGGCATTGCCAGCACGGAATCTACCATCTGGCTGACCGTCTGCGCCTGCAGGGTTATGTCGTGGTCCGGGCAGTGTGGATCGCCGACCCGGGCGAACAACAGTCGCAGGTAGTCGTAGATCTCGGTAATGGTGCCGACCGTGGAGCGCGGGTTGTGCGAGGTGGATTTTTGCTCAATGGAGATTGCCGGTGACAGGCCCTCCACATGATCCAGATCCGGTTTCTCCATCATCGACAGGAACTGGCGCGCGTAGGTCGATAGCGACTCTACATAGCGGCGCTGCCCCTCCGCGTAGAGCGTGTCGAAGGCCAGTGAGGACTTGCCCGAGCCCGACAGGCCGGTGATCACCACCAGCTTGTCCCGGGGTATGTCCAGATCGATGTTCTTGAGGTTGTGGGTACGGGCCCCGCGGACCTGAATCTCGTCCATTTGTTACCTGCGTTGAATGCTGTGGGTGGCGACGCTTTGGTCTGCGAAAAACCAAACCCCATATTATACGGGGCTGGTCTGACCTGAGGCAAAGATGTCTGTGTTTTTGTTACGTTGCGGAGACTTCTGTGGATGTTTCCATGGCGGGGAATTGTTACTATGCGCGCGGCATTACAGATAAGAAAATTCCTTGATAACGAAAACCCCAATGAACGCGCTTGAACGGCGCTCGGTGGCGGCACTGGCCGGCCTGTACTGCTTTCGCATGCTGGGCCTGTTCATGGTGCTGCCGCTGCTGTCCTTGTACGGTGCGGAGCTCCGTGGAGCGACACCCGCGCTGCTGGGTTTCGCCCTTGGTATCTATGGCCTGGCCCAGGCCCTGTTGCAGATTCCCCTGGGTATGCTCTCTGACCGAATTGGTCGTTTACCCATAATTATCGGCGGCCTGCTGCTATTTGCCCTCGGCAGCTTGCTGGCAGCCCAGGCAGACACCATCTATGGCGTGATTATCGGCCGCCTGCTGCAGGGAGCCGGCGCTATCGCCAGCACGATCATGGCCCTGGTGGCAGACCTGACCCGGGACGAGCAGCGTACCAAGGCGATGGCGCTGATGGGCATGAGTATCGGCCTGTCCTTTGCTGTGGCACTAGTGCTGGGGCCGCTGTTGGCGGCGCAGGGAGGACTTGGCCTGGTTTTCAATGTAACGGCCTTGCTGGCATTGCTCGGCATTGCAGTCGTTCTCATCGCGGTGCCGCGCGCCCGTCGCATGCCAACCCACGGTGAAGTGGGTACGGTGCCGGGCTTATTGCTGCGCTCTCTGCTGGATGCTGATCTGGCGCGACTGAATGCGGGGGTATTTGTGCTTCATTTTATCCTCATGGCTGGTTTTGTGGCGCTACCCTTGATCCTGGAGCAGCAGCTGGGTGTGGCGCGCGAGCAGCACTGGCAGATATACCTGCCGGCCCTGTTTTTATCCCTGCTGGGTATGGTGCCGTTGATGATCCTGGCGGAGCGACACCATAAATTGCCGCTGGCTTTCCTGCTGGCGATCGCAGTGCTGTTGCTGGCGCAGTTGCCAATATCCGGCGGGTTCGGCCTGTGGCCGTTCTGCGTGGGCCTGTGGCTCTATTTTGTCGGCTTCAATTACCTCGAGGCGACTTTGCCAAGCCTGGTCAGCAAAACCGTCTATGCGGGTGGCAAAGGCACCGCCCTGGGAGTCTATTCAAGCTTCCAGTTTCTCGGTGCTTTCGCTGGTGGTGCCGGTGGCGGACTGGTGCTGCAATACTGGGGCAATGACGCGGTATTCCTGCTCTGTGGTGGAATGGCCCTGGTCTGGGCCGGAGTCGCCCGGGGTATGCGCCCACCGCAGAACCTGGCCAGCCTGGTGGTGCGCTTGCCGACGGAGCCCGGGGCCGCTGATGCGCAATTACTGCGCCTGCAGGGCGCGGCGGGGGTGGCGGATCTGCTGGTCATGGCCGAAGAGGGTACGGTATACCTGAAAGTGGACGAGCAGCTGTTTGATAGCGGCCTGCTCAGCCCGCCCGCCACCTGAGCTCGCGGTGCGGAAGTTCCTGTCAAATCGAGCACATTAGAGCTCTGTCTCTGTCGCAATTGAAGTGCGGGGTTGTTATAGTTTTCGGTTCTATTTACAGAGGATAATCCCATGGCCCGCGGCATCAACAAAGTCATCCTGATCGGCAATCTCGGTAACGATCCTGAGACCCGGTATACCCAGTCTGGGGGAGCGGTGACCAATATTTCCCTCGCCACCTCCGAGACCTGGAAAGACAAGCAAACGGGGCAGCCACAGGAGCGCACCGAATGGCACCGGATCGTGTTTTTCAACCGTCTCGGTGAAATTGCGGGAGAATACCTGCGCAAGGGCTCGAAGGTCTATGTCGAAGGTTCTTTGCGCACGCGCAAGTGGACCGATCAATCGGGTCAGGACCGCTATACCACTGAAATTGTGGGTAATGAGATGCAAATGCTGGATAGCCGCGGCGGTGGCCAGGCGGCGCCTTACCCGGATGACAACTACTCGCAGGCGCCGAGCCAGGCTCCACAGGCCCCACAAGCTGCAGGAGCTGCGCCTGCTCCTGCCCAACAGCAAGCTGCAGGTGGTGCACAGGCTGCCCCTCCCGCCAGTTTTGACGATTTTGACGACGACATCCCCTTCTAGAGCGAGATAATCAACGGAGGCATTGGCCAGGCTGTGCGGGTACTCGTTATCGGAGCAGATACCCCCGTCGGGCAAGCGCTGGGGGATTACCTGGCCCTGCGCGGCACGGACTTTGTCGGCCTGCCGAAAGCGGATTGCCGGTGGAAAAGTGAGCGCCAGGCCAAAAAAAGCCTGCGCCGCAGCGAATGCGACCTGGCTATTGATACCCGCCTGGCGGCAGCCGCAGACGGCGGTATTCGTGTCCACGATATTGATGTAGAGCGCTGCCTGTGGCTGGCCCGGGCCTGTCAAACCGTGAAGCTCCCTTTGCTGCTGTTGTCCTGCAGTCGGGTGTTCCAGGGAGACGAGTCGCGCGCTTACCGCGAGGAAGATTATCCCGATGGCAGTTCTACCATTGCCAGCTTGTTGATCGCAGCTGAAGCAGCTGTGCGGGATAACTGTGAGCGCCATGTCATTTTGCGGACCGGACCTGTGTTTGCCGCCACTGGCATCAACGTGATAACCCATATGCTTGGACAGCTGCAACAGAGCGGCAAGCTGGAACTGAGCCGGCGTCGTTGTGGCTGCCCAATTTCGGCCGAGGACGCGGCCCGGGTTGTCTCGGGCATGGTCGACCAGTTTGCCTGTGGTCTCGAGAGCTGGGGCATCTACCACTATTGCAGTATCGATATGACCAATTGTTACGAGTTCGCCGAGGTGTTGCTGGCATCGGCTTCCCAGTACGAAAACTTTGACCCGCAGGGTGCGCAGCTGCTGGCCCTGGAGGACGAGGGAGATCTGGTCGAGTACAGTCTGGACTGCAGCAAGATCAGGGATACATTTGCTATCAAGCAGCAACCCTGGCGCGCCAGTGTGGCGGGCTATGTGAAACAGTACTATGCGGATAACGCAGCAGGGGAGGACGGCGGTGGCGAAAGCTACAGACACAGTGATGCAAGCGCTTGAGATTGCGGTACTTACGGTTTCCGATACCCGTGGAGAAGAGGACGATAGTTCCGGGCGCTACCTGGTCGAGTCCCTGCAGGCTGCGGGCCACAGGCTGGCCGAGAAGCAGATTGTCAGGGATGATGTGTACCAGATACGCGCCATTATCTCGCGTTGGATCGCAGAGCCCGCGGTGGAGGTTATCCTGGTCACTGGCGGCACCGGCTTCTCCGGTCGGGACAGTACGCCGGAAGCGGTAGAGCCCCTGTTCGACAAGTGTATCGATGGTTTTGGGGAAGTATTCCGCTATCGCTCACTGGATGAGATCGGATCTTCCACCATTCAGTCCCGGGCTATAGGCGGATTTGCCAACAACACGGTTATTTTTTGCATGCCCGGCTCCACCGGCGCTTGCCAGACTGCCTGGGATGGCTTGATCAGCGAGCAGTTGGACAGCACTTACCGGCCCTGCAATTTCGTTGGCGTCATTCGTACCGCGCGGGACGAAAGCTAGCCAAATGGCAGGACTGACACCGCTGCAGGAGGCCCTGGACCTGATCCTGGCCGATACCGAGGCCTGTGCCGGGGACCGTGCGGAAACAGAGGAATGCAGTTTATCGGAGGCGCTGGGTCGCGTGCTGGCCGAGACGATTCATGCGGCAATAGCAGTTCCCTACGATGACAACAGCGCCATGGACGGTTACGCCCTGCGCGCCGCGGACAGTGGCAAAACCCTACCCGTCAGCCAACGGATAGCAGCCGGGCAGGCGGGCTCGGCTCTCGCAGCCGGGACCGCAGCACGTATCTTCACGGGCGCGCCGGTGCCAGCTGGTGCCGATGCCGTGGTCATGCAGGAGAACTGCGAACTGGAGGGCGAGCTGCTGCGGCTGCTCAAACCCGTATCCCCCGGCGAGAACATTCGTTGCCAGGGGCAGGATATTGCCCTTGGCAGTGAAGTGATGGCGGCTGGTCGGCGCCTGCAGGCCGAGGACCTCGGGGTATTGGCTTCGATCGGCCTGGCGCGGGTAAAGGTTCGTCGCAAGCTCGTCGTCGCCATATTGTCCACCGGTGACGAACTGGTAGAACCAGATGGGGATACAGGTGGGCATCCAGGTGGAGAGCCGCAGCTGCAGTCTGGTCAAATATACAATTCGAATCGCTATACATTGCAGGGATTGCTGATCGGCCTGGGCTATGAAGTGCGTGATTTTGGCCTGGTGCCGGATGATGCCGCCGCAACAGGCACCGTACTGGCTGAGGCAGCCAGCCTGGCCGATTGCGTAATCAGCACCGGCGGGGTGTCGGTGGGCGAGGAGGATCATGTCAAGGATCAGGTCGAACAGCTGGGAACATTGAAGCTGTGGAAATTGCAGATCAAGCCGGGTAAGCCACTGGCTTATGGCCGCATCGGTAATGCCGGCTTTTTTGGCTTGCCGGGTAATCCTGCCGCGGTATTCGTGACCTTTTCCCTGCTGGTGCGGCCCTGGTTGCAGCGCCGCCAGGGTGCGACAGACAACGCGCCACTGATGCTTGCCGCGACCGCCGATTTCAGCCTTGAGCGAGCGGGTTCGCGGCTTGAATTTATGCGCGCCCGGGCCAGCATGAAGCAGGGCCGCTTGTGTGCTGAGCTGCATCCCAACCAGAGTTCGGGTGTGCTAAGTTCGGTGAGTTGGGCCAATGCCCTGGCGGTGATACCGCCGGGAACCATTGTGGCCCCCGGGGATATGATCGAAGTGATGTTGCTGGATCAGCTCATTCGCTGAAACACCAATGAGGCGTTAGTGCCGCCGAAGCCGAAGCTATTGGACATTACCCGCTGCAAGCCTGCACTATCCTTGCGTTCAAGCACTATAGGCATGCCCGCAGCTTCGGGGTCCAGGTTTTCAATATTGGCTGAGGCAGCCACGAAGTCACCCTGCATCATCAGCAGGGAATAAATTGCTTCCTGCACGCCAGCGGCACCCAAAGAGTGTCCCGACAGGGACTTGGTGGAGCCAACCAGGGGGATGTCAGCACCCGTATAGGCCTCTTTCACAGCTTTCAGTTCCTGCATATCACCAGCGGGCGTGCTGGTGCCATGGGCATTGATATAGTCGATGGGGCCCTCTACCGTACCCAGCGCCTGCTGCATGCAGCGCACAGCACCTTCCCCGGACGGCGCCACCATGTCGTGGCCATCCGAGGTCGCTCCGTAGCCGACCAGCTCCGCATAGATTTTTGCGCCCCTGGCCTGGGCGTGCTCCAGTTCTTCCAGCACCACCATGCCGCCGCCGCCGGCGATCACGAAGCCGTCCCGGTCTGCATCGTAGGCACGGGAGGCGCGTTCAGGCGTGTCGTTGTATTTCGTGGAGAGCGCGCCCATGGCGTCAAACAGCGAGCTCATGCTCCAGTGCAATTCCTCGCCGCCACCGGCGAAGACGATATCCTGCTTGCCCAACTGGATCTGCTCCATGCCATTGCCGATGCAATGCGCGCTGGTGCTGCAGGCGCTGGATATCGAGTAGTTCACACCCTTGATCTTGAAGGGAGTGGCGAGGCAGGCGGATACCGTGCTGGCCATGGTCTGGGTAACCCGGTAGGGCCCCACCCGGCGCAGGCCGCGCTCGCGGAGGATGTCGGCCGCTTCAACCTGGCTGGAAGATGAGGCGCCGCCTGAGCCAGCGATAATGCCGGTGCGGACGTTGGATACCTGGTCTTCGGTGAGACCGGCATCGGCGATGGCCTGTTGCATCGATATATAGGAATAGGCCGCCGCCGCACCCATGAAGCGTAATTGCTTGCGGTCGATGTGCTCACTGAAATCCAGCGCTATCGATCCAGCCACATGGCTTTTCATGCCGACGTCGACGTACTCTTGCTGGAAACTGATGCCCGACCGGCCCTGCTGCAATGACTCGGTGACGCTGGCCTGGTCTAGTCCCAGGCAGGAGGTGATACCGATACCCGTTACTACTACTCGTCTGCTCATAGTTATGTCCTAGAACGCATCGGTTGACTGGAATAAGCCGACCCGCAAGTCCTTGGCGTGGTAGATCTCGCGACCGTCGACCGACAGTATGCCGTCAGCTATTCCCATAACCAGTTTGCGCTCGATAACCCGCTTCATATTGATGTTGTAGACCACTTTGCTGGCATCTGGCAATACCTGCCCGGTGAACTTGATTTCGCCAGCGCCCAGGGCGCGACCTCGGCCTGGGTTGCCTCGCCAGCCCAGGAAAAAGCCCACGATCTGCCACATTGCATCCAGCCCCAGGCAGCCTGGCATGACCGGGTCGCCGCGGAAGTGACAGTCAAAAAACCACAGCGAAGGATCTATATCCAATTCGGCGATGATCTCGCCTTTACCGAAGGCGCCACCTTCGGAGCTGATGTGTGTGATGCGATCCATCATCAGCATATTGTCCAGCGGTAGCTGCGCATTGCCGGGTCCAAACATTTCACCCCGACCGCAGCTTGCGAGTTCGTCTTTAGTGAAGGAGCTTTGTCCAGTCATCAGTCTTCCAGTCTTCCAGTCTTGTGTTTTGTTGGTGCACTACTGAGTGCTTGCATTCTAATCTCTGGTGACCACATGTCCAGCGTGGGTTAAACTGGCTGCCCCCCGGCTGACACCCGCGTGGCAGTTATGTTTAGTGTAGCTGCCGGGTGAGTATGTCGGTGGACTTATTGATAGCTGTTTTTAAGGAAGCAACATGCTCAAGCCCGTACTTCTCTCTGGTGGCGTCGGCAGCCGACTCTGGCCGGTCTCGCGCGAGGCCTACCCGAAGCAGTTTCTGCCCCTGGCCGGGGAAGAATCCATGCTCACGGATACCCTGCGCCGGCTGGACGGTTTGACTGACGTTTGCCCTATGGTGATCTGCAACGACGAGCACCGCTTTATCGTCGCGGAGCAGCTCCGTGCTGCGGGTCACAGTGGCGGTGAAATAGTGCTGGAGCCGGTCGGTCGCAACACCGCGCCTGCCGTGGCCGTGGCCGCGCTACAGGCGCTGGCGACGGATGCCGAGGCGGTGTTGCTGGTGTTGCCGGCTGATCATCTTATTCGCAAGCCGGCGGCGTTCCAGGCCGCGGTTCACGCCTCGCTGGCGGCCGCCCAGGCAGGCCAGTTGGTCACCTTTGGAGTGGTGCCTGACAGTCCGGAAACGGGATATGGCTATATCCGTCGCGGGGATGAGCTGGAGGACGGACTATTTGCAATCGGCGAATTCGTTGAAAAACCGGAGAGTTCTACCGCCCAGACCTACCTGGACAGCGGCGAATATTACTGGAACAGCGGTATGTTCCTGCTGCGTGCCCAGACCTATATAGACGAATTGAAGTCCCTGGCGCCAGACATGCTGAGCGCCTGCGAGAGATCGCTGGCGGAGGCCCAGGCGGACCTCGACTTTGTGCGCCTGGACGCAGCTGCCTTCCAGTCCTGCCCGGCGGATTCGATTGATTACGCGGTCATGGAGAAAACCCGGCGCGGCGCCGTTATCGCGCTCGACTGTGGCTGGAGCGATGTGGGCTCCTGGTCGGCGCTGTGGGATGCGGGTGAGGCTGACGCTGAAGGCAATGTCTTGCAGGGGGATGTCCTGGTTGACCAGGCGAGTAACAATTATCTGCGTAGTGAGTCGCGACTGCTGGCGGTAACCGGCGTTGAAAACCTGGTGGTAGTCGAAACCAGCGATGCGGTACTGGTCGCTGATCGCAACCGTGTGCAGGATGTTAAGCGGCTGGTGACGGCGCTAAAGGGTGCATCACGCGATGAAGCCAGGTTGCATGCGCGAGTTTACCGGCCCTGGGGTTCCTACGAATCCCTGATCAATAGTGAACGTTTTCAGGTTAAACGCATTGTTGTTAACCCGGGCGAGAAGCTGTCCCTGCAGAAGCATCACCACCGCGCAGAGCACTGGATAGTCGTCAGTGGTACCGCGGAAGTGACCTGTGAAGACAAGGTGTTTATGCTGGGCGAAGATGAGTCAACCTATATTCCCCTGGGCCACAAGCATCGGCTGGTTAATCCAGGGCGCATTTCATTGGAGTTGATCGAAGTGCAGTCAGGCTCCTACCTGGGCGAGGATGACATTGTTCGCTACGACGATATTTACGGACGCAGTGATTCCTGAGGAATTTTGTAAGGATTAAGTAATGATCAAGAAATGCCTGTTTCCTGTAGCCGGCTACGGCACGCGGTTTCTTCCCGCCACCAAGAGTATGCCCAAGGAAATGTTGCCGGTAGTGAACAAGCCCCTGGTTCAATATGGTGTTGAGGAAGCGATAGAAGCCGGGATGAACACCATTTCCTTCGTGACCGGGCGTGGCAAGCGCGCTATCGCCGATCACTTTGACATCAGCTATGAGCTGGAGCACCAGATTGCCGGTACCGGCAAAGAGGCCTATCTCGGTAGTATTCGCAACGTGCTCGAGCAGGGAATTTTTACCATGGTTCGGCAGCGTGAGATGAAAGGACTGGGTCATGCCATTCTCACCGGCGAGCCGCTGATCGGTAATGAACCCTTTGGTGTGGTGTTGTCTGATGACCTCTGTCTTAATGATGGCCCGGGCGTGCTGTCGCAAATGGCCGAGCTGTATCAGCAATTTCGTTGCAGTATTGTCGCAATCCAGGAAGTACCGGCCGACGAGGTCCACAAATACGGCGTAATTGCCGGTGAGGCCCTGAAAGAAGGCTTGTACCGGGTTGACGACATGGTCGAGAAGCCCAAGCCTGGCGAGGCGCCGTCAAACCTGGCAATCATTGGTCGCTATATCCTGACGCCGGATATTTTTGACATCATCCGCGCCACACCAGCAGGCAAGAACGGTGAGGTGCAGATTACCGACGCCTTGCTGACCCAGGCCCGCAAGGGTTGTGTCATGGCCTACAAGTTTCAGGGCCGCCGCTTTGATTGCGGCAGCGTGCCCGGCTTTGTAGAGGCCTCCAATTATGTGTTTGAAAATGTCTATGTGGAGCCCGCATGAGCCAGCTGACCTGCTTCAAGGCCTATGACGTTCGCGGCCGCATACCCGATCAGCTGAATGAAGATATCGCCCGGCGCATCGGCCAGGCTTTTGCCGCCGTCATCAAGCCGAAACGGGTGGTGGTCGGTCACGATATTCGTCTTAGCAGCGAGGCAATAAAAGCCGCGCTCAGTGACGGCCTGATGGAAGCCGGTGTAGAGGTGTTCGATATTGGCCTCTGTGGGACGGAAGAAATCTACTTCGCGACTGCTCACGCGGAGATGGATGGTGGTATTGCGGTTACCGCCAGTCACAACCCGAAGGACTACAACGGCATGAAATTTGTGCGTGCCGGTTCCGAGCCCATCAGTGGCGATAGCGGTCTCAAGGATATCCAGGCCCTGGCTGAAGCCAACTCTTTTACGGCAGCTCCCCGGCGTGGCAGCCTGCAGTCGCTGGACACCAGTACTGCGTATATCGATCATCTATTGTCCTATGTGGACGTGGCGGGCTTAAAACCCTTGAAGCTGGTGGTCAACGCGGGTAATGGCGGCGCCGGTGGGGTCATCGATCGCCTCGAGGGGCGGCTGCCGTTTGAGTTCATCAAGCTGTTACACCAGCCCGATGGCAATTTTCCCAATGGTGTACCCAATCCCTTGCTGCCGGAAAATCGAACCCTGAGTCGTGAGGCCGTCATTGAGCATGGTGCGGATCTTGGCATCGCCTGGGATGGAGATTTTGATCGCTGCTTTTTCTTCGATGAAAGCGGCGCGTTTATCGAGGGCTATTACCTGGTTGGCTTGCTAGCGGAGTCAATCCTGCTTCGCGATGGCGGCGGCAAGGTGGTGCATGACCCGCGCTTGACCTGGAACACCCAGGATATGGTCAAGCGTTGCGGTGGCGAGGCTATTCAAAGCAAGACGGGTCACGCATTCATCAAGGAGCGAATGCGGGCCGAAAATGCGGTCTATGGTGGCGAGATGAGTGCCCACCACTATTTTCGCGATTTCGCCTATTGCGACAGCGGGATGATTCCGTGGTTACTGGTGGCGCAGCTGATCTCTCAGCAGGGCAAGCCTTTGTCGGAGCTGGTGGCACAGCGGATGGCGGCTTACCCCTGCAGCGGCGAAATCAACCGGGAAATTGCGGACCCCGCTGCAGTGCTGGCGGCGGTGGAATCTGAGTACGCACCCTCAGCCCTGGCGGTAGACCACACCGACGGCCTCAGCGTTGAATTCAGTGACTGGCGCTTTAACCTGCGCATGTCCAATACCGAACCTGTGGTACGCCTCAACGTGGAAAGTCGTGGTGACAGTGACTTGATGCAAGCCAGGACGGAGGAGTTGCTGGCGCGCATGGCAGGTTGAGCCGGCGCCGTCTGTTTGCGGTGCTTACAGCCGCCCGTCGACCGCGTTTGAGGGCAGCAGGTAGGTGGCGTCGTAAAGTACCCCGTCCTCGCGGCACAGCTTTCTGATCTGCTCCGCGCCCATTTCCCTGAACTGCTCATGGCCGACCGCCAGTATCACCGCGTCATAGCTCCCCTCTGGCCCTGGCACCAGGTCCAGGCCCAATTCCTTTTTGGCTTCTGCAGGGTCGACAACCGGGTCGAAGACGCTGATGCGCGCGTTGCAGTTCTCCAACTCGGCAATGATATCGGCCACCAGGGTATTGCGCAGGTCGCTGCAGTTGGGTTTGAAGGCGACGCCCAGCACCAGGATCTCGGCGTCTACCACATGCAATCGCCGCTGGGTCATGATTTGCATGACCTCGTGAGCCAGTTGCTGGCCGATCTGGTCGTTCAGGCGGCGGCTGGCCGAGATAATTTCGGGGAAATAGCCGGCCTGCTGAGCCCTGTGTACCAGGTAATAGGGATCTACACCGATACAGTGGCCCCCCACGAGGCCGGGTCGGAAGGGCAGGAAGTTCCATTTGCTGCCGGCGGCCGCCAGCACCTCCTCGGTATCGATATCAAGCTTCTTGAATATCTGTGCGAACTCGTTGGTGAGCGCAATATTTACATCACGCTGGGTGTTTTCGATGACCTTGGCGGCTTCGGCCACCCGAATGCTACTGACCGGAAAAGTACCCGCCTGCACGATGCTGCGGTAGAGCGCATCCACTTCTGCCGCCGCCGCGGGGGTTGATCCGGCCGTGATCTTGATGATGTCCGCCAGCTTGCGCTCGCTGTCGCCAGGGTTAATGCGCTCCGGGCTGTAGCCGACGAAAAAATCTTCGTTGAATTTGAGGCCTGATGCCCGCTCCAGGATAGGTACGCAATATTCCTCGGTGCAGCCCGGGTACACGGTGGATTCAAAAATCACGATGTTACCGGGCTGCAGCACCTCACCAATCAAGCCGCTGGCTGCACCCAGTGGATGTAGATCGGGTCGCCGGTCCTGGTCGATGGGGGTGGGCACCGTGACGATGTATATATTGCGATCACGCAAGTCAGCTGGATCTGAGCTGAGTACCAGAGCCTGCGCCGCCAGCTCTTCGGAGCTTACTTCGCCACTGCTGTCCTGGCCGTTTTGCAGCGCGCTGATGCGCTCCTGGTTGATGTCGAAACCCAGGGTCGAATGCTGGCGTGACAGGGCCAGGGTCAGCGGTAAGCCAACGTAGCCTAAACCCAGCACTGCAATGGCTTTGTCATCCATGATGAATTTTCTCCAGAATGGCCGCAGTCGAGGCATCGAAGTTGCCTTCAGCCTCGCCCAGCATAGCGGCGTATATTTCCGCACCCAACGCCTTGCCCAACTCCACACCCCACTGGTCGAAGGAGTTGATCTGCCATATATGGCCGCTGCAAAAGGTCTTGTGCTCATACAGGGCCAGCAGGGCCCCCAGGGTTTCAGGCGTCAACTGCTCACAGCTCAAGCTTGAGCTGGGTCGATTACCTGGAATAACAAGGTGCGGTGCCAGTGCGGCAGCACGGTCTTTATCGAGGCCGCGCTGCAACAAGCTCTGGCGCGATGCTTCAAGGTCGCGGCCTGTTAACAGGGCCCGCGCCTGACTGAGGCCATTGGCGAGCAGTCGTTGCTTGCCCTCAGTGTCAGTGCGGGATTGATCACCGCTTACCAGGATAAAATCTATCGGGCACAGCACGCTGCCCTGGTGAAAGAGTTGATGGAAGGAGTGCTGGCCGTTGCTGCCGGCATCACCCCATAGTACCGGGGCGGTAGCGTAGCTCAGAGTCTGGCCCTGGTGATTAACACGTTTGCCGTTGCTCTCCATGGAGAGCTGTTGGAGGAAAGACGGCAGGCGGGCGAGATCCTGGTGGTAGGGGATAACCGCGTGGCACTGGGCACTGAAAAAATTAACGTACCAGATCTCAAGCAGACTCAGGCACACCGGCAGGTTCTGCTCCAGCGGTGCGCTACGGAAGTGTTCATCCATCTTCTCAGCGCCGGCCAAGAGCTCCTCAAATTGGCCTGTGCCCAGTGCAAAGGCGATGCTCCACCCCACCGCAGACCAGAGTGAATAGCGACCGCCGACCCAGTCCCACATCGGTAGAATATTCTGCTCCGGAATACCGAATTCGCGTGCCACGTCGAGATTAGTGCTGACCGCCAGGAAATGTTGGGCGATGGCGTCTTCACCGGCACCGGCCGCCAGCAGCCAGTTGCGCGCTGATTTAGCGTTGTGCAGTGTCTCTTCTGTTTTCAGTGTTTTGGAGCAGATGATAAACAGGGTGGTAGCGGGGTTCAGCCCCTGCAGGGTCGCGCTGAGATCGTCGGGGTCGACATTGGCGCAGAAATGAACCCTGACGGCGTCATGGTGATAGGGGCGCAGCGCTTCCACTACCATACGCGGTCCCAGGTCCGAACCGCCAATGCCAAGATTCACCACATCGCTGATCGGCTGGTTTGTATAACCCCGGTGTGTACCCGAGTGAATTCTCTCCACCCAGTCCGCCATGCGCTGGCGGCATTCGCCAACAGCAGCAATTTCATCCTGCAACGCAGGATCTGCCGAAGTGGCGCGCAACAGTGTATGTAACACGGCGCGACCTTCAGTGTGATTCAGGGGGCGGCCGTCAAACAGGCCCTCCCGGGCACTCTCCAGGCCGGATTCCCGGGCCAGTGCCAGCAACGCCTCGCGGGCGGCGCCAGACAGCAGTTGCCGCGAGTAGTCCAGGTGCCAGCCGGCGGCGGTACAGGAAAATTGTTCAACCCGGGCGGCTACGGATTCCAGCAAGGACTCGATCCGCAGATCCCGATGCTCAGCGGCAAGCGCGTTGAGGGCAAGAGCGCTATCCGGGTAGGGGAACGCTGCGGTATTGGATTGAGTGCCCGACGCTGAAGAGTCGCCCATCGTTGTTTCCGTCCAGTGTTATGGCGGCAGTATAGGTAGCCACCAACCGTACCGCAATGAAGCCTTTAGCGGTATAGAAAGCCTTTAGCCCTATTGAAAGCCTTTAGCGGTATAGAAAGCCTTTAGCGGTATAGAAAGCCTTTAGCTATACGGAAGGCCGTTAGCGACTAGTGATCCCGAACGACTGCCAGTTTGGCGATATGCAGCAAGGCATCACGACTGGAGTTGTCTGGCAGTGCCTGGACCGCGCTGAGCGCACGCCCATGGTATTCCTCGGCAATGGCCCTGGCGTAGTCCAGCGAACCCGTTTGCCGGACTGCCTCGACTACCTGTGCAATGCCGCCAGCATCTTTATTGCGTATGGCGCTGCGGACCAATTCCTGGTTTTCCGCATTGCCATGCTGGAGCACATGGATCAGGGGCAGAGTGGGCTTGCCCTCAGCGAGGTCGTCGCCCACGTTCTTGCCCATCACGGCGGGGTCGCCCTCGTAATCCAGCACATCGTCGACAATCTGGAAGGCGATGCCGATATTGAGACCGAAAGCCCTCAGTGGTTCTGCCAGTGCTGGTTGTTGCGTCAGCGCCGCAGCACCGAAGCAGGCGGAGGCGAATAATATGGCTGTTTTGCGAGTAATGACGTCCAGGTAGTCCGCCTCGCTGGTAGCGGGGTTGCCGGCTCTTACCAGCTGCAAGACCTCTCCCGCGGCTATCTCATTGGTGGTTGTGGCCATGTCCTGCATTATGTCCATGTTGCCGATCTCCACCAGCAACTGAAAGGCGCGGGAATAGAGGAAGTCACCGACCAGCACCGAGGGCGCATTACCAAATTCCGCATTAGCGGTAGGTCGACCGCGGCGCAGGGCGGATATATCGACCACGTCGTCATGCAACAATGTGGCCGTATGGATGAATTCGACCACCGCAGCGAACTTGATATGCTCGTCGCCACTGAAGCCGCAGCATTTGGCGCACAGCAGTGCCATCAAGGGCCGCAGGCGCTTGCCCCCCGCATCGACAATGTAGTGGCCTATATTCTCCACCAGCCCCACGTCGGAGGCCAGGTTGGCCACAATCAACTGATTTACCAGGTCCAGCTCTGCCTGGACAGGTTCGCGTATAGCTTGCATTTGGAGCACAGGTTTTGAAGAGTCGAGCATGCTACGGCTTCGGCTTGTTTGCTGTCAACATAGTGGAGCCTAAGTGCTTGTGTGATATGGAAATAGCCCTTGCCTGAGGCGGTCAATTTCAGTAGAATCGCCGCCCTCTAGCGATGTGGCCTCGGTTAACATTGCTGGAGACTAGTGCCGGGCTCTGCCCCTGCCCCAAATGGCGGGATAGATACCAACAGCGAGACGGCGAACTAAAGGAGATCAGGATGTACGCAGTAATAGAGAGTGGTGGCAAGCAACACCGCGTGGTAGAGGGCGAAGTCCTCAAGCTGGAAAAGATTGAAGTGCCCACCGGCGACAAAGTCGTATTTGACCAGGTATTGATGGTTGGCGGTGGTGAAGACGTGAAGATTGGTACGCCGCTGGTTAAAGGTGGCAAGGTTACCGCCGAGGTGGTTTCCCATGGCCGTCACGAGAAGGTCACAATTATCAAGTTCAACCGCCGCAAGCATCATCGCAAGCAGGCAGGTCATCGCCAGTGGTATACCGAAGTCAAGATTACCGGTATCAAAGGCTAACAGGAGATAGATCATGGCTCACAAAAAAGCAGGCGGTAGTACTCGTAACGGACGCGATTCCGAAAGCAAACGCCTTGGCGTCAAACGCTATGGCGGCCAGCAAGTTACCGCGGGTAGCATCCTGGTACGTCAGCGCGGTACGCGCTTCCACGCCGGTGAGAACGTAGGTTGTGGCAAAGACCACACCCTGTTCGCGAAAGCTGATGGTGAAGTAAAGTTCATCACCCGAGGCCCAAAGAACCGCAAGTATGTGCAGATAGTCAGCGCCTGACCGCACGAAAGTGACAACGAAAAGGGGGCCTCAATGGCCCCCTTTTCGTTGGGGGTCAGCGGTGATGTGGGTAAGTCGCAAGGCGACTTATCCACACACCGCTGACCCCAGGTCAGGGTTGGAGAGATCCCGCTGACCCCAGCTCAATCCTGGCGGACCCCCGCCAAGCCTTGTAGTAGAGTATCAACCCATGAAATTTGTCGACGAAACATCAATTCGCGTGCAGGCCGGTAAGGGTGGCAATGGCTGCCTGAGCTTTCGTCGCGAAAAGTATATTGCCAAAGGTGGCCCCGATGGTGGCGACGGTGGTGATGGTGGCAGCGTCTATGTAGAGGCTGATTCGGCGCTCAACACCCTGGTGGACTATCGCTTTGTACGCCATTACCAGGCTGAGAACGGCCAGGGTGGGCGGGGTCGCAATTGCACCGGCAAGAGCGGCGAGGACCTGGTACTCAGGGTACCGGTAGGTACGACGATTCTCGACGAGGATAGTGGTGAAGTGCTGGGTGATCTGTCGCGGCCGGAGCAACAGTTTATGGTGGCCCGCGGGGGCTTTCACGGCCTGGGCAACACCCGCTTTAAATCGTCCACCAACCGGGCGCCGCGACAGACCACACCGGGCTCGGAGGGCGAGTTGCGGGCCCTGCGGCTGGAGCTGAAGGTACTTGCGGATGTAGGTTTATTGGGTCTGCCCAATGCCGGGAAATCAACACTGATCAGGGCAATATCAGCGGCCAAGCCCAAGGTGGCGGATTATCCCTTCACCACCCTGGTGCCGAACCTGGGTGTGGTCAAGGTGCAGGCGCATCGCAGCTTTGTGGTAGCGGATATTCCGGGCCTGATTGAGGGAGCCTCGGATGGTGCCGGACTTGGCGTGCGTTTCCTGCGCCATTTGACTCGCAATCGAATTTTGCTGCACCTGGTTGACGTGTCGCCCTTTGACGGTTCTGACCCGGTGGAAAATGCCCTGTCCATCAGTCGCGAACTGCAGCGCTTCAGTCCGGCACTGGCGGCGCGAGAGCGCTGGTTGGTGCTCAACAAGACCGATCTGATCGACACTGCCGACCTGGCCGAGCTGCGCGAGAAACTGCTGTCAGCCCTGGACTGGCAGGGCCCAGTGTACGAGATAGCGGCAATCAGTGCGGACGGTACCGATCGTCTTTGTGCGGACATCATGGTGCGACTGGAGACTTGCCGCGAGCAAGAGGAAAAGGATCCCGAAGCAGCTGAGGCGGAGCTGACCCGACAGCGTGAATTGCAGGCAGAGGCGCGTCAGCGCATGGCTGAATTACGTCAGCGCAAATCGAACTCTGATGACCTCGATGGCGAGTCCGACGAGGATGATTTCGATGATGACGACGACCACGACGTCGATGTTGAATATGTCCCCTGAACCGGATCGCCAGTGTTTCACCCGGGCGCAGCGCTGGGTGATCAAGGTCGGCAGCGCCCTGTTGACTAACGATGGACGCGGCCTGGATGCGGCGATGATCGCAACCCTGGTTACACAAATGGCGCAGTTGCGCAGCTCTGGCCGCGAGGTGGTGCTGGTATCCAGTGGCGCCGTGGCGGCAGGTATGGTCCGGCTGGGCTGGACCCGGCGCCCCAGCGCGCTGCATGACTTGCAGGCAGCTGCTGCGGTCGGGCAGATGGGCCTGGTGCAAAGTTATGAATCTGCTTTTCAGGGCTACGACCTGCACACAGCGCAGGTTTTACTGGGGCACGACGACATCTCCGCCCGCGACCGCTACCTCAATGCACGCAGCACGCTGACAACCTTGCTTGAGTTGGGTGTTGTGCCGGTGGTTAATGAGAACGATACGGTGGTCACCGACGAGATTCGCTTTGGTGATAATGACACCCTGGCCGCCCTGGTGGCGAACCTGATTGATGCCGACGCCTTGCTGATTCTCACAGATCAGGCGGGACTGTTCAGCGCTGATCCGCGCTCGCATCCAGACGCGGAACTGGTTGTTGCGGCCTCCGCTACTGATGTGGGGCTGGAGGAAATGGCCGGTAGCGGTGGCGCACTGGGCCGTGGTGGCATGTTAACCAAGGTCAGGGCGGCACGACTGGCGGCGCGATCTGGTAGTGAAACCCTGATCGCTGACGGGCGCGAGCCGGATATCATCGCCAAGCTGGCCGCTGGTGAAAACCACGGCAGCTGGTTGCAGGCGGGGCAGGCCCCGGTGGCGGCACGCAAGCAGTGGCTGGCGGGGCTGATGCAGAGTACCGGCACCCTGATACTGGACCAGGGCGCGGTAGATGTTTTGAGTGGTTCGGGTCGTAGCCTGCTGCCGGTAGGCGTCAAAGCCGTGCAGGGAAACTTCGTGCGCGGCGATATGGTCATCTGTACCGACCCTTCCGGCAAGGAAGTGGCTCGTGGGCTGGTTAACTATTCGGTCGCAGAGGCGCGGCTGATCGCCGGCCACGCCTCTGAGAAAATAGAAGAGCTACTGGGTTATCAGGGTGATGCAGAACTCATCCACCGCGATAACCTGGTACTCAGCTGATACGCCTGGCTACAGGATGGATTTCATAGCGGACATATGGCCGCGCAGCACCTTGCCGACTTGTTCGACCGGGTGGTTGCGGATAGCCTCGTTGACCTGAATCAGCTCCTGGTTATCGACACCGTTGCCGCCGCCCATACCCTTGCCGATGACATCGATATCGACCTTGCTCATGAAGTCAGCCAGCAGCGGGCGGCAGGCGTGGTCAAACAGGTAGCAACCGTACTCCGCCGTATCCGAGATCACGACATTCATTTCATACAGCTTTTTGCGGGCGATGGTGTTCGCAATCAGTGGTGTTTCGTGCAGCGACTCGTAGTAAGCAGACTCGGCGATGATTCCCGCAGACACCATCACCTCAAAGGCAAGTTCGACGCCGGCCTTACACATGGCGATTAGCAGAATGCCGTGATCATAGTATTCCTGCTCGGGTATATCCTGGTCAGTATTGGTCGCCTGCTCGAAGGCTGTATCTGCCGTGGCCGCGCGCCAGCCCAGGAGGTTGGCGTCGTCGTTGGCCCAGTCTTCCATCATGGTCCTGGAGAAGTGACCGGTCATGATGTCGTCCTGATGCTTTTCATACAGCGGGCGCATGATGTCCTTGAGTTCTTCGGCAAGGTAGTAGGCCCGTACTTTGGCCGGGTTGCTGAGGCGATCCATCATGTTGGTGATGCCGCCGTGCTTGAGTCCCTCGGTGACCGTCTCCCAGCCGTACTGGATCAATTTCGATGCGTAGCCGGGCTCTATGCCTTTCTCGACCATTTTGTCGAAGCACAGGATGGCGCCGGTTTGCAGCATGCCACAGAGAATCGTCTGTTCGCCCATCAGGTCTGATTTCACCTCGGCGATGAAGGAAGACTGCAGCACGCCCGCGCGGTGGCCGCCGGTACCCGCGGCGTAAGCCTTGGCAATTTCCAGGCCGTCACCATTGGGATCGTTTTCAGTGTGTACGGCGATCAGCGTGGGTACGCCGAAACCGCGCTTGTATTCTTCCCGCACCTCGGTGCCTGGGCACTTGGGCGCTACCATTATCACGGTCAGGTCATCGCGGATCTGCATACCCTCTTCGACGATGTTGAAGCCGTGGGAGTAGGACAGGCAGGCGCCATTTTTCATCAGCGGCATGACAGCGTCGACGACGCTGGTGTGCTGCTTGTCCGGGGTCAGGTTGAGCACCACGTCCGCCTCCGGGATCAGCTCTTCGTAGGTGCCCACGGTGAAGCCGTTTTCGGTGGCGTTCTTCCAGGACTGACGCTGCTCACTGATAGCATCCGCCCGCAGCGCGTAAGATACGTCCAGCCCGCTGTCGCGCAGGTTCAGTCCCTGGTTGAGCCCCTGCGAGCCGCAGCCGACCACGACCAGTTTCCTGCCTTTGAGTTTGTCGACCCCGTCGGCAAATTCCGAGCTGTCCATAAAGCGACACTTGCCCAACTGCTGCAGTTGCAGGCGCAGGGGTATGGTATTGAAGTAATTCTGGCCCATCGGTAAATCTCCGCTATGGCTGTGATGAAAAGGAGGCAAGCTTAGCCTGTATATATATTTGCGTGAAACGATATAAAATAGATACTGTATTGCGAATAGTGCAATTAAAATATTGAGAAGGGAGCTGTAAAGCCACTGTGGATACGCGCGCACTGCAACTGTTTCTGAACCTGGCCGAAACCAGGAGCTTCAGCCGCACCGCCGAGCAGCTGCATATGAGCCTGTCGGCGGTCAGCCGCACTCTGCAGCGCATTGAGGCAGAGGTTGGGCAGCGCTTGTTCGAGCGTGACAAGCGCAGCGTTCGCATCACCCGCGCCGGTGAGCGCTTCCGGGAATACGCCGATCACAGCCTGGCGGAATGGCAGCGTCTGGCCGGCGATCTGCGACTGGACGCCCAGGACCTCAGGGGCGAAGTCAGTGTTTACTGCTCCGTAACCGCAAGCTACAGCGTACTTTCACCTATCCTGGAGCGTTTTCGCGCCGCTTATCCAGGCATTGAGATTATGTTGCATACCGGTGACCAGGCGGACGCAGTCGGGCGCATCCACGAAGGTCGTGAGGACATTGCGGTGGCGGCCTGTCCGGACAAGCTGCCGGGCAAAATCGAGTTTCTTACCCTGCTGCACTCACCATTGCAGTTTATCGGTCCCGCTATTGAATGCAGTGTCAGCGAGCAGCTGGCCGCTTTGGCCGCGGCGGCGGAGGGCATTGGCTGGAGTGACATACCCTTTATCGTGGCCGAGCGCGGGCTCAGCAAGGAACGTGTTGATGCCTGGTTCAGGATCCGGGGTGAGCGCCCCCGCATTTACGCCCAGGTCGCGGGGCACGAGGCCATCGCGGCCATGGTTGGGCTCGGTCTTGGGGTGGGTGTTGTGCCGCAGCTGGTTCTGGACAACAGTACCTACCGGGACAAGTTGACGGCGATCAGTGTCAGCCCGGCGCTCGGTGCCTTTCCGGTCGGCTTGTGCGCCACTGGCCAGCGACTGGAAAATCCGCTGGTGGCGGCATTCTGGGAGGTCGCCCGGCATTCGTATATCGACACAAAGTGATATGATGCCGCCATGACCAGGAAGCAAGCGAAAGACAAGTCCAAAGCATCGTCACTTGATATCGATATTGAGATGTTGGTGGACGAGCATGAGGAGGAAGTCTCCGAAGACGGCAAGACCGTGCGCCGCCAGGGCATTTTCCTGCTGCCGAACCTGTTTACTACCGGTGCTCTCTTTGCCGGCTTCTATGCGATCATCGCCGGCATGCGTGGTGATTTTGAAGCCGGCGCTATCGCCATCTTCTTCGCCCTGTTGTTTGATGGACTCGATGGACGCGTGGCCCGCATGACCAACACCGCCAGCAAGTTTGGCGCAGAGTATGACAGCCTCTCAGATATGGTGTCCTTCGGTGTGGCGCCGGCGCTGGTAGTTTACAGCTGGGGCTTGTCGGCACTGGGCAAGTTTGGCTGGTCAGTCTCCTTTATCTACGTTGCCTGCGCCGCCTTGCGCCTCGCCCGCTTCAACACGCAGATCGAGGTCGCTGACAAAGCCTGGTTTACCGGCCTGGCCAGCCCTGCGGCTGCCGCGGGCATTGCCGCGACTGTATGGGTATTCAATGACATTGGTTGGGTCAAGGCGACCGTGCCACTGGAGATTTCAGTCATGGTGGCCGTGCTGACAGCGCTGGTTGGTTTCCTGATGATATCCAATGTGCCTTTCTACAGCTTCAAGACCATCGATATGAGCGGCAGGGTGCCCTTCGCCGCCGTTATCCTTATTGTCCTGATTTTTAGCCTGGTCACCGTCGACCCTCCCCGCGTGATGTTGGGCGCATTCCTGCTTTATGCCATTTCTGGTCCATTGATGTTGTTGCGTCGACTACGTAAGCCCAAGCGAGAGGAAGAGTCAGGGTCAGAGCCTGGAAAGCCTCAGGAGTAAGAAGCGACTACTCTCCCCGGAACTTTTGTTCCGCTCTCGATCTAAGCTAGTGACCCCAAAGCTTTACCCAACTTATTCAGCGCAGGATCAACGCCCATGCTAATCCGCAAGCCCACCGATATTGCTTCTTCCGAAATTACCAGCGAATCCGCCTGGCTGCGCCGTCGTGAGTTTATGGCGGGTGTGGCCGGGGCTGCAGCAATAGGTGCCGGGCTGGCATCGCCCTGGGCGAGGGCCATAGACTCGGGAGCGGCGCTGAAGTTTGCTCCGGCCACGCCGGGAACCGCCACTGGTTTTCACACCGGCGAGACCCTGACCCCCTTTGCCGACGTCAGCAGTTACAACAACTTCTACGAGTTCGGTACCGATAAAGGCGACCCCGCGCGCTATGCCAGTGAAATGTCGATTGACCCCTGGTCATTGCAAGTGGACGGTGAAGTTGGGAAACCCGGCAAGCTGAACCTCGAAGACATACAGTCGAGTTTCGATCTCGAGGAGCGAATCTACCGCCTGCGTTGTGTCGAGGCCTGGTCAATGGTCGTGCCCTGGGTGGGCTATAGTCTGTCGCACCTGCTGCAGCGGTTTCAGCCGACCTCGAAGGCAAAGTACGTCAAGTTCTACACCCTGGAAGACAAAAAGCAGATGCGCGGCCAGCGCTCCTTTACCAGCATTATCGACTGGCCCTATGTTGAAGGACTGCGCATGGACGAGGCCATGCACCCGCTGACCTTCATGGCGGTAGGTGTCTACGGCAAGGTCATGCCCAATCAAAATGGCGCGCCCATCCGCCTGGTGGTGCCCTGGAAGTATGGTTTCAAGAGTATCAAGTCCATCGTCCGTATCGAACTGACCGAGCGTCGCCCCCGGACCAGTTGGGAGCGCCTGGCGCCTCATGAATACGGTTTTTATGCCAATGTGAACCCGGGGGTGGACCACCCGCGTTGGAGTCAGCGCAGCGAGCGCCGCCTGCCATCATCCCTGTTCCAGCCCAACCGGATGGAAACACGTTTGTTCAATGGCTATGCCGACCAGGTTGCGCACCTGTATGCCGGTATGGACCTGCATAAGAACTACTAGTGCCATCGGCGTTGCCAGCCTGGCTTAAGCCGTCGGTGTTCGTCGCCGCGCTATTACCGCTATTGCTCATGATTATCGCCGCCGCAACGGACCGGCTCGGTCCGGATCCGGCCGAAGCACTGATGCATGGCAGCGGCGAGTGGGGTGCGCGGCTATTGCTGCTGACCCTGGCTATTGCACCACTGCGCGCCTGGCTGGGCTGGGGTTGGTTGTTACAACTGCGTCGCATGCTGGGCCTGTTCAGCTTCTTCTACGCCTGCTTGCACTTGCTGCTGTTCCTGAATTTTTACCTGGAATGGTCAGCCGCCGCGGTATGGGAGGAATTGCTTGAGCGCCCCTATATTGCGGTGGGATTCACGGCCTGGTTGCTGCTTCTGCCGCTGGCGCTGACCTCGACCCAGGCCATGCAGCGGCGACTGCGCCGCAACTGGCAGCGTTTGCATCGAGCGGTATACGCCGTCGCCGTCCTGGTGAGTCTGCATATCCTCTGGCAGGTGCGCTCCGATGCCGGGGAAGCGCTGGTTTACTGCCTGCTGTTTGCCGGCCTCCTGGCCTGGCGCCTTATACAGTTCTGGAAGAAGCGCGCGGACCTTAGGAACTCGAGGTTATTGGACGCAAACTAGCCCCGGGCTTATAAAAGATGTCCTTGGGACAGGTGCTTGCGAGTGCTGATTTTCGGCCTGTTGCGGCGATTTATTGATCGTTTTTTAGGCACTGTCTCCGGTGGGGATAAAAAGCCCTGAAAATTCCTTGGTAAACCCCTTGCAGGGGAGGTCTATCTGGGTATAATGCGCCACCTCGGTTCGGGGGGAACCCCGGGAGAAACAGCGCCCAAAGCGTTGTGATAGCTCCCGGGAATGATACCCGGGCCTTTCTGCGGTCCACTGCGAGCGCAGAGTTGTTTAACAAGAAGATGAAGACAGATGTGTGGG
>JBDXHU010000008.1:0-64879 GCA_039989475.1 Halieaceae bacterium
CCAACAGAATACATAAATAACCAAAGTCGCGATGGTAATTGCTCCAGATTTCAAGTTGTGATGCTCCTCCAGAAACCAAACCCTTTCAGATGTCGTAATGATTGAGACCGTGTCGTAAGTAAGAGTGAGAACGGAGAAGCAGACGAACACCAGGCATAGTCGAAAGATATTCTTCCAGAAAGCCAACTTGTCCGTCTCTTGGTTCATAGGTTTAGGGCACATAACGCCCGCATTTGCGGTTGGTTTGGAGCGCAGCGGAAAACCAATCCGACAACATGCGCTTGTTACGTTTTGATGCTTGTGACATCGTTAATGCACTGGAAAATAATAGGCGGTTGATCTCGAAATTGGAATTCGACCTCTGAACCACCCGGCACCACCTTTCCTATGCTATGTACGATTTCAGCACCTTTAACGTTGAGATGCGCAGCTAAATCAATTAATGGATAGCCAGTGTCATTGCTTCTTGAAGCCAATTCATCTTCGAGGCCTTCACTGTCTTGCCGCCAGAATAAAATGCCACAATCGAAGTACAGCCTAAGCCAATGGTCATTGATTTTTAAATAGACCACATTTGCTGGCTCTTCGAGAACTCCTTCAAACCAGAATTCCTGCACAATCATCTCTTGAAGAGATTGCTTTTCTATCTGCGGCCATTTGCCATTTACTTCGAGTTCTTTCATATCTCAAGAAACGTAACGCCCAAAGCAGCGGGCGAAGCTCCGCTGCCTTTGCTTGTTATAAGTCTTGGCACCCAAAATCATTGCCACTTCCTAATCAGAGACTGGCACATTGCTAGAGCCCCGATGAGCATTCCAATGGCGCAGATGGCGCCGCCACCGAAAGTAACCACTACACCGGGACCAACCATTCCCAACCCCTTATTGATACCAATCCCACCGATTAGCAAAATGGTGAATCCTGCCGCGAATACGCGAACTGCTGCAGAGTAGGTTAGGAATCTACTCAACATATCGATGGGCAAGACTTATAACGCCTAAAGCAGCGGGCGAAATGCGCAGCATTTTGTCCGCTGCCTTTACTTGTTAACTGTTGCATATTTACCCGCTAGTTTAGTGATGAAATTGTAACCCCAGGTGCTTATAGAATCATTGTTTTCTACCACTGGAGTAACGCTAGAAACCTCAAACCCCGACCCGATAATTTGACCGCCTGTTTCAGTTACACTTTTGATGTGTGCAGCGCCGTGTTCTATGACCGAGGAATTACTGATACTTTCTATTGTTGGGTGTGATTCGCCAAACCAATTAAGCACCCCGGCCAAGAATAAACGAGTATCGGTTTTACCTTGGTTTGAAATTTTTGCTAGCACTACACCGCATCCATAACCACCACCCTCTAATGGCACCGCCCAATATTGGCCCTGCTCAATATGACTGGTTGATTTTGGTATATATGGGTAATCGATGCTCATAGCTCTGTACAGTTAACGCCGTGCGCTGGGGCGCCCCACCTGGAGCGCAGCGGAAGGTTGGGTGTCCCAGCAAAGCGCCAGCTGCACCTTGTTATATTTCTCGTCCAAGTTGATCCAAGGCCTCCTTGGCATTTTTGTTACCCTCTTGAGCGGACTGCAGATACCAATAGCGAGCGGTATCTTCACAGGCTGGGACAGACAGGCCTGCATGGTAAAGCCTCGCCAAGTTGAATGCGGCGTATTGAAACACGCCTCCCTGTAACTCTGCGCTACGGGTGTAACAATCAAAAGCTTTCTCGATGTCTTTCTCTACACCGTGACCATCTTCGTACCTTACACCGAGGTCAAGAAGGCCCCAATCGTCATTCAGCTCTGCGAGCTTGAATAGGTGTCTCACTGCAATACGGTCCGTGTGGTTTTCAAATCCAACAACCACCCAGTGATGGAAGAAGACTCGAATTCTTCTGATAAGGTTGCTCATGACTCAAGAAATATAACGCCCAAAGCAGCGGGCGAAGCTCCGCTGCCTTTGCTTGTTATGCGCAGTCATCGCTCACCCACATCGGTTTCGACCAATCCTTGCAACGAAACTGCTGTGCAAGATCGGGATACGCTTTTGCGGCTGCATCCAGGCGTTTGAGAAACTCCGGCTCTTCTCTCCATTGCCCAACATTCATCTCCTCCTGCATTATTGCAAGTAGGACCAGAAGTCTTTCAAGCCTCACCATTTCCTCGGTGCTAAGCTCCTCGGAATTGGTCGGAACTGCAAGAGCCTTCACATCGAAAGCAATATCTTTAGCTACAGATTCCTTAACGGAAGAAACTTCACCGATCAATAAGCGATGCAATAGTTCCACACGAACAGCAGTATTGACTAGCGTCCAAGAAATATCCGAGCGATCAGATGTAGCTGATGAATATGCAGGAATCTGCATACCAGCAATAAAGCCAACGAGGGCCAGCAAAATTCCAGCGAGAGTACTTCTATACATCAGGCTCTACCTCTGCGGCGCATAACGCTATGCGAACCGGCGGCGAAGCCGTCCGGTTGCGTATCTTGTTAAGTGGCTGGCCACCGAAATGCAGCACGCGATTATCACGGAATGAGTTACCAGCGTAGTCAGCGTGTACCACGAGATAAAACCAAACTCCCCAGGATAGGTGAAAGCAGCCACAGCTAAATAGGAAGCCACGTAGCCAAGTAGGACATACGATGTAAGAAGCTGCAACTTGGAAATGCATGCGGCTAACACCGCCAGGACGGCCGAAAAACCGAGGAATAGCATTACGTTGGCTGGAAGATCCATTAGCCATAGAAAAGCCCACGTTGCACCGGTGCAAATCGAAGTACTGAAATTCTCTCTACATGCCGCGATAACAGATTCTATTTCGAAATAGATGAAAAAAACTTTGTAGAAATAGTAATAGAGGTAGGAATACCAGCCTACACCGGCCATTCCTATGAATGTGCTAGCGATTTTGCTAGTTGCAGCCATTTAACGCTGCAAGCTGGGGCGCCCGACCTGGAGCGCAGCGGAGGGTTGGGCGTCCCAGTGAAGCGACAGCCTTGTCTTGTTAACTGTGCTTATTGAGCAATTCATTGAATATCTTTGTAACCTCTGCATAACCAACGAGCTTGGCGGCCTCGTGAATCGATATTCTACTACCGATGTCTAGGCTTCTTTCGAGGGGTGATAGAAACCAAACATTTGCTAGAGCAGATTCACCGGGCTCGACAGATTCTGTATCAATAAACTCGTGCTTGCTAGTCGTGCGCCAGTCGTCCCGAAAAGCGTACTGTGGTCGATAGCCGTTAGCGGCATACCCGCGCCGTCCACCATCTTGGGTAGAAATGAAAGTCACTCGGGCTTCAATATCTGGTCCGGTCTTCACGACGTACAGTTAACAGTTAAGTATGTAGACCGGTCGGTATAACACCGAGTCTCTATATGTAAATTTCATAGATTTTATTTAAACGATAAATCCATTCCAAAACAACACTTTAGAAGTCTTAGGCCAAATGGCTGAGTGGCAAACCGAGCCATGGCAGCTAGTTTTTCATCAAAAACGGTCAACATTTAGCCGGCGTCGTTCTCTTAAAAACATTATATAAAACAAAGGGTTACTAAGGTTCCGGCGTGTGCGCCGGGGTCTTGGCCTCTGAAAAACGGCTGCCTTAGGAATTGCTCAGGCGATACTGCCTGGAGCCTTTAGCCGAACTTCCAGGCAGGCGCCCTAGACTTTGTTCTGGTTAAGCCAATCTGTCGCATCTGCTTCAGTACGAAACACCTTGGCCTGAACACCATCTTCACTCCTATAGACTTCATACATCCTTAGAAGCCCGAAAGTGAGGTCGTTGGGCGCAACATAAGCGATCTTGCAAGGTCCACGCACGGCATTCTTCCCATAATCAGCTATCTGCCGGATCTGCTCTCCGGTAAAAGAAAAGTAGTCGCCAAGATCCCAGATTCGATGATCGCCAGAGGTGGTTTGAGCCACATCATCTATCATCGCAAGAAGCTCTGGCAATTCGAAATCTCGATGCAGGCGAATGATAGTCACGTCGCCGGAGTCGCTTATTGAATATCCTCTTTTTTCCATACTGCCTTGGGATTTCTCCAGAAAACCATTGGCGGCATTGCTGCGGCCGGGCATTAATAAAAGTCTAGTCGACCTCGAAATATTGCACGCTAAACCAGTCCTGCTCGTCAACCCAGGTGGCGCGCGGTGTAAACCCAGCGGAGGCCGCCAGCCGCTTGAAATCATCCAGGCTGTACTTGTAGGAATACTCAGTGTGAATGCGCTCGCCGGCCACAAACTCCAGCTGCTCGCCACCACAGTGCGCGGCGTGATCCTGGCTGCACTCAAGGTGCATTTCGATACGGCGCTCGGCCTCGTTGTAGAAGGCCAGGTGCTCGAACAGCTCCGGCTGTAAATCTCCATCCAGCAAACTGTTGGCATGGTGCAAAATATTGCGATTGAAATCGGCCGTCACACCGAGGCTGTCGTTGTAGGCCGCGTTGAGCACCGCCGAATCCTTGTGCAGGTCGACGCCGATCAGCAAGCCACCGCCGCTGCCAACCAGCGCGGCGACACGCCGCAGGAACGACCGCGCCGCCTCAGGCTCAAAATTACCGATGGTCGAACCCGGGTAGAACAGCACACGGCGTCCATCAGCGCCTATTTCTGGCCACTCGAACTCGACACTGAAGTCCGCCACCAGCGGCAGCACTTGCAGGCCGGGAAAGGACTCGCGCAATTCACCAGCTGCCGCCAACAGGTAATCACCGGAAATATCCAGAGGCATGTACGCGGCGGGCTGCAAATCAGTTATCAGGTAGCGCACTTTCTCACAGCCGCCGGCACCCGGTTCCAGCAGCTCGCAATCAGGGCCGATGGATGCGGCAATCGAGGCACCGTGCGTTTTGAAAATTCCGATCTCGGTGCGGGTGGGATAGTACTCGGGCAACTCGCAGATAGCGCTGAACAATTCCGAACCGCGCACGTCGTAAAAAAACTTGGGATTGATATTGCGCTCGCGCGCCTGCAGACCCTCCAGCAATTCCTGCTGCAAAAGGCCGTGTACATTGCGCCCATTTTCGACTTTATCTAGCGCCATTGAGCCAACCTTATACCGGAAAATTGCCAGCGATCCGGTGGGTAAAAGAAGTTGCGGTAACTGTTGCGCAGCTGGCTGCGACTGCTGACACAGGACCCACCCCGTAACACTAATTGGTTGGCCATGAACTTGCCATTGTATTCGCCAACGGCGCCCTCGGCAGCCTGGTAACCCGGATAAGGACTGTAGGCGCTGCTGGTCCACTCCCACAGCCCGCCGTGCAGCTGTGTATCTTCTTTTGCGGTCGCTACCGCCGGTCGCCAGTCTCCGGAGTCGGCAAATTGTCCTTGCAGCTCATGCCCTGATGCCACTGCTTCCCACTCGAACTCACTGGGCAGGCGCGCCTCGGCCCACCGCGCATAGGCATCCGCTTCATAGGCATTCACATGCGCTACTGGCCGCTCCAGGTCCAGCGGCAGCAAGCCATAGAGCGTATATTCCTGCCAGTCCCGGCCCTCACCCAGCCAGTACAAGGGGGCGCGCCAGTCCTGCTCGCAGACCTGCTGCCAACCGTCAGACAGCCACAACTCGGGACGCTGGTAACCAGCATCGTCAATAAACGCCAGGTACTCTCCACAAGTCACCAGCCGATCAGCCAGTGCGAAGGCTTGCAGCAGCACCGGATGCGCCGGCAACTCGTTATCGAAACAGAAGCCCTCACCGCGGTGGCCCACATCCACGGTACCGCCGGGATGCTCGAGCCAGGTCAGGGGCCGGCTGGCGCCACCACCCGGTGCAGGCTCACCAGAGTAGGCCGGATACAATGGATTGCGCGCCAGGCTGTACTTGATGTCGGTAAAGAATAATTCCTGGTGTTGCTGCTCATGGTGAGTACCCAGCTCCACCAGCTCGGCAATACGGGCATACTGCGGATGGTCATTCGCGTCCAGCATCTGTTCAACTTGCTGGTCGACGTGTTGGCGGTAGGCCAGCACCTCGCTGAGCACTGGCCGCGACAGCAGGCCGCGCTCGGGGCGCGGGTGCTGGGCACCAATACCGTTGTAATAGGAGTTGAAGAGGACCTCAAAGGCCGGGTGGAATGGCTGGTAATCCCTGGCGAAGGTTTTGAGTACAAAGGTCTCGAAGAACCAACTGGTATGCGCCAGGTGCCATTTGGGCGGACTGGTATTGGCCATCGCCTGCAGGCAGTAGTCTTCCACTTCCAGTGGTTCACAGAAGCGCTTCGAGTCAGCGCGTACCTGTTTAAACCGTTCTCGCAAATCCATGCTCATCCCGCCACTGCCAGGTGCCTGGGCACTACCGCCCGCTCAAGGCATTCAAACAGAAATTCGGTGACGATGGCTAGCCCCGCCGCCGGTAATGCGCCTTGCAGGATCAGGCCATGGTCGTTCAGGTTGAGGCCGGTGACAATCGGCTCGCCGAGGCCGCCAGCGCCAACGAAGGCGGCCAGGGTGGCGGTACCAATACTGATAATGGCGGCGGTTTTGACCCCGGCCAGGATCATCGGCATCGCCAGTGGTATTTCCACATGCCGCAACCTCTGTGCCACGCTGAGTCCCATACCCTCCGCCACCTCGCGCAGCAAGGGGTCCACGGACGCAATGCCGGTCAGGGTATTGCGCAAAATCGGCAGCAGTGAATACAGGAACAAGGCGAGAATGGCAGGTACCTGCCCCAGCCCCAGTAGCGGCACCAACATAGCCAGTAGCGCCAGAGACGGAATTGTCTGCAGCAATCCCGCCAGGTAAACCGCAACCCCGGCGGCGCGAGCATACTGGGTGAGCAACAAGGCCAGTGGTATCGCCAGCACACAGGCCAGGGTCAAGGCGATGCCGGTCAGCTTCAAGTGCACCAGCGTGTTATGCAACACAGATTGCGCAACACTTTGCTCACCACTGTCATCGCGTCCCAGGTAGTCGCGCACCACCGATCGCGGGGATACACCGTCCACGCCGGCAGCCGCATTGAGGCTGCGTACAGTTTGCTCGGTAAGACTGCCCTCCAGCCCGGCCAGCAGTTGCTTAACCTCGATCGGTAAATCCTCTCGCCCCAGCAAAATCGCGTCATAGCGCGGGAAGAACTGCAGGTCATCGTCCAGCGCCTGCAAGTCAAACTGCTCCAGGTCACCATCCGTACTGTAGGCATCAGTGACGTCGAGTTGGTCGTTGCCAATGGCGCTATAGGCCAGTGCATGCTCCAGGCCGCTGACGGACTGCGGCAACTGGTAATGGGCGCGCAGGGCCGGCCAGCCATCGGCGCGATTGAGGAATTCCAGCGACAAGCCGACCCGTAGATCCGGGTGTTGCCTGAGATCGCTGATTTTACTCAGGTCGCGTTCCCGCGCCAGCGCACCGTCAACCACGATGACATAGGTGTTATTAAAGCCCAGCGTAGCCAACAGTTGCAGCTTTTCCGTCGCCAGCGCGGCCTCGACCTCGGCAAGACTGGCATCCGGGCGCTGCAATATTGCCTGGGCCAGGGTGCCACTGTATTCCGGGTACACATCCACAGCGCCACTGCGCAATGCCTCCCATACCACCATGGTGCCGCCGAGACCAATCTTGCGTTCGACCGGGTAGCCGCCCATTTCCAGTCGCTGCACCACCAACTCCGCCAGCACATGACTTTCGGTGAAGGTTTTCGAACCCACCGTCAGCGCGCCGTCATCGGCAAATACGAGTGAGCCATGCAGCCACAGCAACAACAGGAGCAAACGGCCAGGGTTCACGAGCCCTGCTCCAGCAGGTTCAGCAGCAGCTGTTCCGGCTCAAGTTGTGGAAAACGATCACGCAGGGCAGCCGCTTCCTCGCGCAGGATCATGTGGCCACGCTCCAACACCAGGATACTGTCCCCCAACTTCATGGCCTCGCGCATATCGTGGGTTACCAACAACACACAGCGAGGTTCTCTCGCCTGCATTTGCAACAGCTGCTGGTGAATATCCAAGCGGGTCAGCGGATCCAGGGCGGCAAAAGGTTCATCCAGCAACAACAGGGGCGGATTTAGCATTAGCGCCCGGGCCAGGCCCACCCGCTGTTGCTGCCCACCGCTGAGCTCATAGGGAAAGCGACCTAACAGTGCCGCCGGTAGCTGCACCATATCCAGCAATACCTGCAGGCGCTGCTGAATCTGCGCACCCTCCCATTCCTGCAAGCGCGCCAGCAGGCAGATATTGGCCTCCACGGACAGGTGCGGGAACAAACCGTTGCCCTGCACGGCATAACCGATGCGCTGGCGCAGCGCTGGCAGTGCCTGGTAATCAATGGGCTGGCCCAACACCTGCAGCACACCAATGTCAGGCTGCACCAGGCCATTGACCATGCGTAACAGGGTGGATTTACCACTGCCACTGCGGCCAATAATCGCGGTGACGGTATCCGCCGGAAATGTCGTGGTGAGGTCGGAGAGAATGGGCGTGCCGGCATAGGATTTGCCGAGCTGCTGTAGAGCGACAGCCGTCATAAACAGCCGTCCCTGTTGCTGTGCATGCCAACCTCTTGCATAAGCGCCTGTTCACTAGTGTATGCAGCCACACGGGAAAAACAACCGGCGAGGGGTCGGCATCTGCTATTCTTCATTTTTTTGTTCAAGACCAGGTTTTTTAATCATGAGTTACCCCGCACGCCTGCTGCTTCTTGTCAGCTACCTGCTGCTGCCGCAGTTGGCACACGCCGATATCACGCGACTTATCGACGCACCGACTATCCTGGCACTGGCCGAGGAAAGCTCCGGGACCGTCGCCAAGCGCAACCTGGACACGATCACCCTGTTTCATCGCACCCGCGCCAGCAGCCAGTTCCGCGCCGCCGCCGAGCACGTTTACAAATCGCTGCGTGGATACGGCATCAAAGATGTGCGAATGCTGCACTACCCCGCCGATGGCAAGACCATGTTTGGCACACAGAAGTCGCGCCCGGCCTGGGATGTGGAATTCGCCGAGCTGTGGGAGCTGGATCAACAGGGCCAGCGCGTCAGGCGTTTTGGTGATTGGGCGGCAATGCCCCTGTCGGTGGCACAGGATTCTGTTTCAGGCGAGGTAACTGCCAGGCTGGTCGATATTGGCGCCGGCAGCGACGACGCCGACTATGCGGACAAAGAACTGCGCGGCAGATTGGTGCTGACCAGCAGCCAACCCGGCGCCGTGGTCGAGCGAGCAGTGGGCGAACTGGGGGCGGTCGGCATTGTTTCCTATGCGCCCAACCAAAAGAGCGCCTGGTGGCTGGAAGATGACCGACTGGTGCGCTGGGGCCACATGGGTACCTTCTCCAAAACCAAGAGCTTTGGTTTTATGATCTCGCTGGGACAGGCGCGGGATTTGCAGGCACGCATGGAGGCCGGTGAGCAACTTCGTTTCCAGGCTACGATCAAGGCCACGCAAAAAGAGGGCCGCTACACACTGGTGTCCGCGCGCATCCCCGGCACCGACGAGGCGGTCGCCGACGAGGAAATTGTCTTCACCTGTCACCTGGACCACCCGCGTCCCGGCGCGAATGACAATGCCTCCGGTTGCGTGAGCATTCTTGAGAGCGCGCGCACACTGCACACGCTGATTGCGGCAGGCGCCCTGCCCCCACCCCGGCGCAGTCTCCGCTTCCTGTGGCCGGCCGAGATCGAAGGCTCGTTAATCTACCTGTCTTCACTCAAGTCCACGGATCACATTAAAAGCAATATTCACCTGGATATGGTCGGCGGCGGCCAGCAGACCAAGTCAGTATTTCGTATCTCCGGCGGCCCCATGAGCTTGCCCAGCTTCGTCGCCGACCTCGGTCACGAGATTGGCAACTTCGTTAATCAACAAACCCTCAGCTACGCCTCCGGGGATGGCGCGGCCTACCCGCTGGTATCGCGTGAAGGCAGCAAGAATCCACAACTGGGCATCATGGAAGGCATTTCCATGGGCAGCGACCACCAGGTGTTCAATGCGGGTAGCTGGGGTATTCCCGGCATCTACCTGCACGACTGGCCGGATCGCTACATTCACACCAACTTTGACACCGCGGCAATGATCGATCCCACCAAACTCAAGCGGGCCGCGTTTATCGCCGCCCTGCAGGGTTGGTACCTGGCCACTTTCGATGATGAGGATGTGACACCCTTGCTGGAACTGCTGCGCGCCAACGCACTGCAGCGTTATCGCGATCAATGGCTGGACCTGTCCGCCTTGTCGCCGGCAGACCAGGTCGCGGTGCGCCAGGTGTTGGCTGCAGTGGAACTGGGCAAGGTCGCCAGCATCAATGAATACAGTGAACTGTCCGCCAAGCAAGAAGCCGCTGCCGAGGCCTTCATCGAAGGCCTGGATCAACTAACCGGGAGCTCCGCAGCAACTGCCGTTGCCAGCAACAACGACGATCGTATTTACCAGCGCAACCCCGCGATCAAGGGCACCATGCACGCCTTTGGTTACAGTTATCTCGAAGACCATCTGCCGGCCGCCGACTATGCCGGCCTCACGTTCTCCGGGGAGAAAGCCTACGAGGCACTGAACCTGGTTGACGGCGTGCGCAGCGTCAGCGAAATCCGCAGCTGGTTGCTGGCCGAGTTTGGCCCTGTGGACCAGGCGGCACTGACGGACTACCTGCAGGCCCTGGAGTCCATTGACGTTATCCGCTGAGCCAGCACCGCCGGCTGGCTGGCGATATTGCATACTGCCGTGTAGCCTAAAGCCCTGACCACGAGGTGCCTGGATCATGAAGAAGCTTGGAATATCAATTGCCATCATTGTCTGCCTGTACCCGGTGCTTTTCTTTCTGTGGACGCCCATGAGCATGATTGGCGTGAAATACGGACAGGTATGGCTGGTCAATCTGGCTTACCGCTATGATGACTTTGCTCATGGTGGCTGGCGAAGCCAGGTCAGCAGCGAAAACTGGGCGCTGCAGATGCGGCGGTCAAACCACCGGTTCTGGTGCGACAAGTTTGAGCACTGCCACCAGGCGACAGCAAAATAGGCGTGCATAGTCTATGTTGTGACTATGCATGAGATCACTGTCGAACAGGTCCTGAACAAATTCCCCTTTGAGCATTTGCGGGAACTTGCCACCTTTGGTGCGCTGTCCGACGAATGCATACTGGATCTACTGGAAAACGGTCACCTGATGGAACTCGCGCCGGGCGATGCCTTGTATGAAGCTGGCAGCAGTGCTGATGAGTTCTACGTCATTATCGATGGCACGCTGGACCTGTTTCACCATTTCGAGGACAAGCGGGCGCCGACCCGCACCTACCACGCCGGTGACCAGCTGGGTTTCGTTGGTATCATCGCCTTGCACCCACACAGGGGCACGGCAATCGCCTGTGAAACCTGCTGGACTGTGGCCATCTCCAGCTCACAATTTTTCGATCTCAATCACACGGCACCCGAAAACTTTGGCCTGCTCATGATAAACCTGAGCCGGGGCATGGCACGCACTATCAGCATTCTTGGTGACGTGATTACCGAGTTGCAACACTGAGAAAATCTGGAAAAACCGGAGCCGGCACTAATCAATACAGGGCAGTAAACTCGCCGCTGGTCTCCTCATAGTTTTCAATATCGCTCAATTGATTACACTCCGCGCTCTTCAAAACGATTGGTCAACCACACGGCCTGGTATGGTGCCAGTTGCATGCGCGCTGTTAGGTCATTGTAATCCCTGCCGCTGACCAGATCCCGCCAGCATTCGGTGCCGATGAGATTGATGTCCGATAGATTTAGAACCTGGGTACTGTCTGTCACGTTGTAGAGGCAAAAGATACTCTGGCTCCTATCCACGCTCTGGCGCCAGAAAGCAAACACCTCGGTGCCAAGGTGCAAGGTGAACTGGGTAGCATTGGGGTGAAAAGCGGATTGCGCACTGCGCACATTCAGCAGCCCCGTCATTTTCTGGAACACAGTCTTGTGGTGGCATCTATCGTCGGCCAGGGCTGCGTACAGCTCTGACTGCTTCCAGATATGGCGGTTAATAGAGCGGTTGTTACCTGTGTGCTCTACGCGCTGCTCGTCATTTTCGGTTCCAAAAAGGCTGTGGATATACAGTGCAGGAATGCCTTCAAGGGCAAGCATTATGGCGTGAGCGCAGACGAAGCGATCCACCTGCAAGGCGTCACGTCCCCCTGCCCGGGTACCTTGTAGGGCATCAAACAGCGATACATTAATTTCGTAGGGCTTGTCGTAACCCTCGCGTGCCCTGCGGGTAGTGACGCGGGCGCCAAAGTCGCGCATACACTGCACCAGGCCGTCGATATCCGCCTGCTCGAGTAATCCATCCAGTGGGCGCAGGCCAATCCCGTCATGGGAAGCGATAAAGTTTAAATAGGCGGTACCTGCCTGGGCCGGCGGCATGCTCATCATCCACGTCTTCAGGTGCCGACAGTCACCGCTAACCAGCGTGTAAACCAGCAGGGGCGGCAGCGAGAAGTTGTAGATCAGGTGCGCCTCATTGGCATTGCCAAAGTAGGTCAGGTTTTCCCGGTTAGGGACATTGGTCTCGGTAATAACCACCGCATCAGCTGTGTGATGCTCTATCAGGGTACGCAGCAACTTGATGATTTCGTGAGTCTGGGGCAAGTGCACGGAGGGTGTACCCGGCAGCTTCCACAGAAAGGCCACAGCGTCCATCCGGAACAGTCGTACACCACGCTCCAGGTAATCTCGAACGATACCCGCGAACTCAAGCAGTACAGCCGGGTTGGCAAAGTTCAAATCCACCTGGTCGGCGCTAAAGGTACACCAGACATGCCGCACACCGTCGGCCGTCTCGACCTCGGTGAGCAAGGGAGAGCTGCGCGGCCTTACCACGGCACTCAGGTCAGCGGCTGGGTCACCCTCAAAGAAGTAATCCTTGCCGGGGTTCCTGCGCTGCTTGAAGTTGTCGAACCAGAGACTGCGGGAAGATGCGTGGTTCAATACCAGATCGGACATGAGACGGTAATCATTGGCGATTGCGGTGATGTCGTCCCAGTCGCCCAGCGATGGGTTTACCGAGGAGTAATCCATCACCGCGAAACCATCATCGGAGCTATAGGGGAAAAAGGGCAAAATATGAACACCGCTAATGGTGCCTTTCAGGTGCTCATCAAGAAACTGGTGCAGCGTATGCAGCGGCGTCGCGTCGCCATCGACAATACTGTCGCCATAGGTAATCAACAGGTTGTCACCTTCGTCCCAGAGATTCTGGTGCCGCTCAGGTGCATGACAGCCATCGCTCAGGCCACCGCGTTCCAACAGCGCTTCCGTCAACGCCGAGTGATCCGCGTCCGGGTAGATAAGCTGCAAGTGCACCTGTAAGCGATGGCGCAGCTCGACCAGGTTGTCAGTTGTCCGCGACGTACTCACGATGATCCTCTTCCACAGCATGCTTGAGTTGATCGAGGATATCGGGGATCGCGCTGCGCACCCGGTTCCAGCCTGGAATAAACGGTTTCTCCATCGGGTGTTCCAGGAAGTACTCGCCCGCTTCCATGATGTTTCGGCCGAACAGTTCCACGGCCTGCTCTTCCTGGTGCCTGTCGTAGGCAAGGCCATTGATCAAGGCATCGTTGTGATAGGTTTCAATGAAGTCCAGCGCCACCCGGTAATAGGTCGCCTTGATAGTGCGGAAAGTCTCCGCGGAGAACACTTCGCCCTTGGTGGCCAGTTTACGAAACATTGCCTTGGCAATATCAGAGCTCATTTTCGAAAGACCGGCGCTGGCATCATCCGGTGACAGCTGCTGATGCTTATGGTCATAGACATCGGCAATATCCACCTGGCAGATTCGATTGGTGGCGTAATTGCGGTTCATCTCCGACAACACGCCAATTTCCAGGCCCCAGTCACTGGGAATCAGCAAATCGTTAATAACATAGGAGCGCAGTGAAAACTCACCCGCTAAGGGATAACGAAAGCTATCCAGGTAATTGAGGTATTCGCTGTAGCCGCAGACTTTGGTTAGGGAGCGCAACAAGGGCGTAACAAACAGGCGTGTGACCCTCCCCCCCATAGAGTTGCCGGCCACGCGAGCATAGTAGCCCTTGCAAAAGGCGTAGCTGAAGGTGGGGTTGGCGACCGGGTAGATCAAACGCGCCAGCAACTCGCGCTCATAGGTGACAATATCGCAGTCGTGCAATGCAACCGACTCAGAACGGCCGGTAGCCAACACATAGCCCAACATATACCAGACATTGCGCCCCTTACCCAACTCCTGCGGCGCCAGACCCAGCGCCTTGAGCCTGGCATCAATCTCCAGCAGGCGCGGCCCGTCATTCCAGAGAATGCGGTGATGCTGCGGCAGGCGCCTGAAATATTCTATCGCCTCGAGGTAGTTGGCCTTGTCAGCCCGGTCCAGGCCGATAACTATTTCCTCAAGGTAGGGAACCTTGCTCAGCTCATCAACAATATTGCTCATGGCCGGACCCGCCAGTTCCGAGTGCAGGCAAGGCAGTACCAGCGACATAGGACGTGTCTTCTTGAAGGAAACCAGCTCCTGCTCCAGCTCATCCACCGGCCGTGAGGCCAGGTTATGCAGGGTCGTGACCAGGCCGTTCTGGTGGAAATCTCCCATACTCAGCTTTCTCCGTTGGCTTGATGCATTGATTCGAACAACATGGACATGGCCTCCTGCCAGCCACGTGGACCACTGCCCGTCGTACGCACTATTTTGTCCGGTCCGTGGGGATGCAGACTGGCCGAGCGCGCTGAACGGATGATGACCGCAATATCCGCGGCCGCCAGCATTGATTCGTCATTGGGGCTATCACCCAGGGCAATTATAGTCGTTTGCTCTTCGCCACCGTAACGCTCGCGCAGTTTTTGCATTGCCACGGCCTTGTCACTGCATCCGGCTACCGATAGAAAGCGCCCGCCCTGCATGGCCTGCATAGAATGCTGTGCCAATGCCATGCGGAACTCCGCCAGGCGCTCGTCTGTGTCCTGCCACAATAGCGGCTCACTGTACTCACGCGCCGCAGCCAGCGCCGCAGCCTCGGGTTCGAGACCGGTCATAGCCGCGATCTCATCGACATTGCAGTCGCTAAATCCGGTGAAGCGATAATTCTCGGCATCTCGCAACTGGGTCAACAGGGCCAGGACCTGAGAACGCTGTGGTGCCAGCGCCTCGACGCGCACTTCTGCTCCCGGCTCGGGACCCAGGGGAGTACAAATCGCCGCGCCGTTCTCGCAAATAAACGGATAACAGATGTCGAGTTGTTGCTGTAGTACCAACATTTCCTCCCGCGTTTTGCTGGAGGCAAGAATCAATGGGTACTCACGTTCCCAGATGGTTGCCAGGGCCGGCACGGCGGCGGCGAAACTGTAATCATCATGATCCAGTAAGCTGCCGTCGAGATCTGTAACTATGAGCAGCTGTTTCATCTATGTCGCGCGCTCCTGACCCTGTGGTCTTCACCTAACAGCAGCAGGTAATCGGCCAGCTCTGGCAGAGTGGCCAGGCTGTGCCGGGTAATACGCTGGTAATGCTGTACGAATCGTTCCACCGCGGCGTCATCCATCAAACCCTGTCCCTGTTCATTGCGAGCCAACTTATGCTCCTGCAAGGTGCGCCATTGCAAAACCGCCTCAAGACAGGGCGCTTGTAACATCACCAGGTAGTCGAGGCCGGAAAACAACTCGGCATATTCCGCACCGAGGCGCTCATTGACGTAGCGACGCCAGTCACCCTCAGCGTCCTCTTTCGCCTCCAGCTCATTAACTGGCTGTGCCAGCGCCGATTCGGATTCCGCCACAGCACCCACACACCAGCCTTCCAGGAGCACGATATCTGCCGGCCCAGTCTCCACCCATTGCCCCTCGGGTAGCCGGTCATCCTGGGATTTGTCAAAACGCGGCACCCTGCAGCTCTCTCCCGCCCGCAGTGCTCGTATTGTCTTCTGCAACAGCGCAATTTCGTGGGTCCCGGGTACACCGCGGGTTGCCAGCAAAGGATGCACTTGCAGGGCCAGCTGCTGTCGCGCCTTGCGACCCAGGTAAAAGTCATCCAATGACAGGGTCAACACGCGTACATCGCAATCTGCCAATAACAACTCCAGCACGCGGCACAGTGTGGTCTTGCCGGTACCCTGGGCACCGTGTAGCCCGACCAGGAGGGGAGCTGCCCGGGCCTGGTGGCACGACAGCAAGTAGTCGGCCAGAGGCACGAACCAACGCTCTGCCAGCGCCGGGTAATCGGCGGGCAGATCTTCGGCGGCGCTAAATTCGGCCAGAATGTCCTGTGCGCGGGCTTGCATACTGTGCATCTCTTTACGGCTTTGGAGTTCAAGTTCCATGCCAAGTTAACAGTCTAGTGCTATCGGGGCTTCGACGCCTGCCAGCGCCATCAAAGCACTCATTTATGCACCAAAGCGGTGCGCTCGCCTGCTTCTGGTGCGCAAACCCCTTTTGGTGTGCAACTATCTTTTGGTGTGCAATCAGGAGGCATGCCCCGCAGTCACTGAATGCTATGCTTGGTCAACCAGTGCAAGCATGAACCCGAGACATGATTCCTACCGAACTCAGCCAACGCTACCAACAGATTAATTCCAACTGCCACACCCGGCTGACTGGCCAGCCGCGATTGAGCATGCGAGAACAACTTGCCGCGATCACAGAGCAATCAGACCAGTATGCGCAACAGGACGTATACGGCAGCGGCGAACTGATTGAATCATTCGAAGCTGACATCGCCGAGTTGCTGGGCAAGGAAGCTGCCGTTTTTCTACCCAGCGGCACCATGGCCCAGGCTATCGCACTGCGCATCTGGTCAGAACACAATGGTTCTCCCTACGTGGGCTTCCATGCCACCAGCCACCTCGAATTGCATGAAAGCAAGGCCTACCAGGCCCTGCATGGTCTGCACGGTATCTTACTGGGCGACCGTAACAGCGTGATCACGCTGGCCGACCTCGAGGCTGTAACAGATCCATTAGCCGCGGTGTTACTGGAGTTACCCATGCGCGAGATCGGCGGACAATTGCCGAGCTGGGAGGAATTGCAGTCACAGAGCGCCTGGGCCCGGGAGCAAGGTATTGCCCTGCACATGGACGGCGCCCGCTTATGGCAATGCACTCCCTACTACGAACGCACCCTGGCAGAGATCGCCGCCCTCTTCGACTCGGTCTACCTCAGCTTTTACAAGGATATGGGTGGAATTGCCGGTTCCACCCTGGCCGGCTCGGAAGAATTTATCCAGGCCGCAAAAACCTGGATTCGTCGCGCCGGTGGCAACCTCTACAGCTTGTTCCCCTATGTATTGGCGGCGCGAGCGGGCATGGAACGCAACCTGGCCGCCATGCCGGCCGCTGTCGATGCAGCCACCTGGCTGGCCAGGTTTTTGAATAGCATCGAGGGACTGGAAACACTGCCCACGGTGCCACCGACCAACCTGTTTCACCTGCTCGTGCCAGGCAATCCGGCCGACTTAGTAGAACACGCCTGCAACTGGAGCGAGCAGCACGGCGTCTTCCTGTTGCCCATGCCGCGGGCCAGCCTGGGTAGCCGCTGTATTTGTGAATTCAGTATTGGCCAGGCGATAAACGCGGAGCCCCGCGAGCGGTGGCAAGCCTGGATTGAAGACTTCTTTCTCAGTCGCTGAGTGGCACTACCTCCAGATCAGCGATGCGGTGCCCATCAAACTCACAAATAGTGAGCGCATCAATGCTGCCGGCAATGCTCAGTCCGTTGTCATTGAGCTCGTCACACAGCGACTTGACCTTGTGGGCGTCGGCCACAGTCGCCAGGCCAATATGCGGGATATAGGGTATTTCCACTCGGTGGAAAGGCTGCAGGTAACCGCGGTAAAGCCGGTTGTGTAGCAAACAAATATCGCTGTAGCCCTCATCGGGCACCAGAAACACATAGTAATTTTCATCAGAGTCATCGTTACCCAGCATTGCGTAGCGGCAGTGAAACTGGATCTTCTTCTGTCCGGCCAGCTGATTTCGGACATGGGCGATGTAAAGATCCCGATCAATCTCGGCAATACCAAACGCCATGGTGAAGTGATGTTCCACCAGATTCAGAAACGGCAAATCATGCTGGCGCCTGAAGGAATGGATGAATTCGTTGTCTGCCTCGGAGAGACTTGGGTAGCAAAGTGAATAAAGCATGAGTTGATTATAAGGGCAGGTCGTCGCGGAGCTTTGATATCGATCAAGCAGGACAGATAAACCAGCAGCGGGCGCAGGTGGCTATGTCGGGCGCGCTGGCGATGTGGTCGGCGACGGCAAGCTCAGCTTCGCAGCTAATGCCATGTTTCTGGACTATGTGCTGCGCATACCCTACGGTGAAGGCAGCATCGTACTGACTATCGTTCGTCACCCGGAGTAAGGTCATGGCAATCAATTTCAAAGGTCCCTGGAACAGCGAGCAAACCGCGGAGTTCTTGCAGCAGGCAAGGATTCCACTCAGGCTCGCCTGTGTCGGCACTGACGGCTTCCCCAGGGTGGTTTCGCTATGGTATCGCTACGAGCAGGGCCACTTTTACTGCGTCACCCACCGGGATTCCAAGATCGCCGCCGTACTGCAAGGCAATAACAAGGTGGGCTTTGAGGTCGCCCCCAATGAACCGCCCTACCACGGCATCCGTGGCCAGGGTCTGGCGACCCTGCTCACAGAAGGCGCAGAGGAGACCTTGCGCCAGCACCTGCAGGACTATCTTGGGGGCAGTAGCTCATCACTGGCGCAATGGCTGCTATCAAGGGCGGAGGAGGAATTGCTGATCCGCGTGGAAGCACAACGCGTATTTACCTGGGACTATCGTGAACGCATGGCCAACACTGGATGACTACCGTTGACTCATTTAACAAATTACTTGGCAGCTTGCTGCTACTGGCGATCAGCAGCGTGGCGCAGGCAGTAGAGGAACCCGAGTACCAGCGACTCTACAGCATTGGCGCGGACTAATTCTTTTCAAATACCAGCACGAAGCGATCGGTCTTGCCACGCACCTCGGGCTTGAACACCATGATGCTGTAATCGTCATCAGGATTGCGTAAGGCGTCAGAGCCGCCGACCAGCGTGAAGCCGTGACTGCTGATATCGGTCTTGGCAAACTCCACATCAATTCGATGCAGATCCTGGGCGGCACTACTGCCACTGCCCGGTGCGGCATAGTGATCAACAATAAGGAAGCGCCCGCCCGGCTTCAGTGCGCGGTGAATCTGATCCAGGAAATCATTGGCATCGATATCCCGCCAGCCATTCGGCGCATCAACATGGTAGAGATCGTGGTAGGACATGATGATCATCGCAGCATCGATCGTGCCCGTGCCCAGTTCCAGATCCTCCGCTTCGCTATCGAGCAGGGTGATGGCGCCGGGATCTCGCCCTTCAAAGCGGGTCGTTAAACCCTTGTTGGCGAATTGCTTATAGGCCGCATTATTCTGCAGCAGCACTTCACCGTCGGGACCGACGACCGTGGCCAGTAATTCACTGTAGTAACCACCGCCGCCAAAGATGTCGGCCACCCGGTCACCGGGCTCCAGTGCCAGCAGTGGAATCACTGCCTGGGGCTGACTGCGCGCGTCACGATCTATGTCAGATTGCAGGCGACCCGGCTTGGCCATGGCATCTTCCACGCTGGCGGCATGGCTGCCAAAAGCAAAGGTCACTGCCAAGGCCAACATACTCATATTTATAAGTTTTTTCATAATTCAGGCCTCTATTTCCTCCCATAGTGACACAGTGCATGCTTTAGCCCACAACAACGCGACCAACGGTGTCATTTACAGGATGAATTGATACGCTACAAAGCACAAAAAGATCCCTACACGGACCTGCTGGCCTATAGCCTCATAGAGTTGGACCGTTGCCCTGAGATGCTGCAGTTGCACACTGGCCAGGACCTGCTCACTGCGCCGGTCTGGGCTCACTCAAGCTTGCCTGGCAGCACGATCTCCAGTCGTTGCCCCTCACGCTCCACCGTGTAAACTGCCCGCCAGACCCAGGATTTAGTCAGGAGCATATTTGCATGGCAGCAAGCAAACCAATACGCGTAATCGTCTGGGGAACCGGCAATGTCGGTCGACCCGCCATCAGGGCCGTGCTATCCCACCATGATCTTGAACTGGTCGGCGTGGTGGTCGCCAATCCGGACAAGGTGGGCAGGGACGCCGGCGAAATTGCGGGAATGGAGCCCTGTGGCCTCGCTGCCAGCGCCGACTGGCAAGGCTTGCTGGACGCCGGTGCAGATGCGGTGATTTACACCGCCACCGCGGACACCCGGCCGGAAGCTGCCATGCAGGACCTTCTGGCTTGCCTCAGTGCCGGCATTAACGTGGTGTCCTCCTCCTTCTACAGCTACTTACACCCCGGTTCTACCGCGGCAGAAGTACTGGCCCCAATAAAGACCGCCTGTGCCGGCAATGGCGCCTCCTTGCTGGTTTCAGGCATCGATCCAGGCTGGGCTATGGATATGCTGCCAGTGGTGCTAAGCGGTGCTGTGTCCAACATCCGCGAGATTCGCAGCCGCGAGATATTCAACTATGCACTGTATGACCAGCCCCAGGTGGTGCGTGAAGTCATTGGCTTTGGCGGCAGCATGGACGAGTTACCGCTGATGCTGCATGACTTCGCCATTGAAATGGTGTGGGCGCCCATGGTGCGCCTGGTGGGTGATGCCCTGGGCAAACCGGTGCAGCGTATTGAAACCAGTGTTGAGCGACGCCCCCTGGAGAAAACCATACAGGTCGATGGCATGGGACAGTTTGATGCCGGCACCCAGGGCGCGTTTCGTTTCGAGCTGCGCGGCTATCATGGTGACCAGGCCCTGTACGTGGTGGAACATGTCACCCGTATAGATGATGACTGTGCGCCGGACTGGCCCTACCCCGCCGAGGGCCGCGGTTGTCACCAGGCCATCATTCGCGGCAATCCCGACCTGGTAGTGAGCCTGCACGCAGAGGACCACTTTGAAGCGGGTGCAGCCGGTGGCGGCAATGCCACCGCCGCCAATTGGCTGGTGAATGCGGTACCGGGGGTATGTGCCGCCAGGGAAGGTGTATTGACGGTCATGGATCTGCCACGCATCGATGGCAGCGCGCAGCTAAATACTGGTAGAGCCCGCTAACTAATACTCGTAGCGATAGTCGCGAATCACGGATTCGGCGACGACCACCTTGCCCTCGCGCACAATCGGACGGAAGCGCATTTCCTTCATCATGTCGAACAACACCACCCGTGCACCCATGTGCTCAGGCGGTGTTTGCTGCACCACTTCCAGTTGCCGCACTCGACCAGCGCGGGAGACATCAAACAAGACCGTGGCATGGGCACGCTCGTCATCTACCGGGGAAAACCCACCGGGATGGAAAACCGGCACTGCCGGCAACTCTACCGGGCCCTGGAACAGGGCATTGGGATCGGTGAGCCTGGAACCATCGGTCTCCAGCAGCTGCCAGGCTTCCTCGTAGCTCTGCACCGCCCGGGCCACGTTATCCCACCACAAATGCCAGTCGGCCAGGGCGATCTTCGCCTGCGCTAATTGCACCGGGTCCGGACCCTCTTGCTGCTCCATGATAGTGACCACCTGCTGCATGGTCTTGATGCCATTGCGGTAGTTGAATTCACGGAGGTACTGGAAGCGCTGGGCTGCCAGGTCGGTGCTCAAACCAAACTGCGGCTCCATGGCGCCAGTGAGATTGAGTTGAAATTCCGCTTCTTTCTCGCCCTCGTACTGGGATACCAGGTACTCCGCCTGCATGCGCTGGTAAAGGTGTGGAATCAATTTGGGGTCGGCCTCGTCGGCGGCTTCCAGGGTGTCAATCTGGCGGGTATTCACATCGTATATATCCACCACCCGGCGATAGGTATTGCCTGAGAAACCATCGAGATAAGCCTGCCGCTGCCAGTCGCTGTATTCCAGGGTCGCCTCCATCAATGCGGGATCGCCTGACTCATAGACACGCTGCTGAATCCGAAAGCGGTAATCCTGTTTTGCATCCACGTCCTGCAACTGCCCCATGGCCAGGTGGCTGTCGATCAAACTCGACAGCAGTGGCAACTGGGTTTCTGAGTAGAGGCCTTCATTGATCCTGGAAAGATGCAGGGCACGGTTGAAAAAGACGATGGCTTGCGGGTGCTTTTCCTCTGATTGATAGGCGCGACCCATGTCCTGCAAGGGCTCAGCCAGGTCTGCTGAGTAAGCACCCCCGTCGAACTCTGCATTTTCTACGGACTGCATATAACGCAGCAGCGACAGGCCGGCGATCGGCAATTCACTCTCCGGCTCGGCGCGGCGATCATCGTTGCCGCGCACAATTTTCAGGCCGTAAGAAGTCCGCTTCGCGCCCTCGCCCCGGATGGAATTATTATCGGCCGCCCCCGCATTCTGCACCAGCAGTGCCAGGAACAGCGCAACTATAGCTGCAGCCCGCAACGCCACGCCCCCTGCTATTTTTATCGTTTAAGAATAGCAGAGTATGAGCGGGCTGTAGCTTAAACCGGCATTGGCACCGCGTCGCCCAATTCATAGGCTTTTACGTCCATGGATTGAATGTCCAACTGGCCCAGGGCGGCACTGAAGCCGGCCATATGCGGCATGGTGAAGTGCCCCTCCAGGTCGGCGCGGGACTCCCACAGCTCGGTAATGCGCACCATCGTGGCGTCGTTCACATCCACGGAGAAGGCATAAGTATGGCAACCAGGTTCCTTGCGACTCTCCGCTTCCATGGTAGCGATAGCGTCTTTAACAGATTCGATAGCACCCTCTGGCACGCGTACTTCAACAATGACAATTAACATAATTTCTCCCTGGTATTGGTAGTAGCCGCCAAGCCTATAGCAAGTGCGGCCCTAATAGCAGCTGCTGCCCGTTTAGCGATTGCGCTCAAGTACTTGCAGGATTTCAGCGCGCAGTGCGGCCGGGTCGACCACCTTGTCAAAGGCCATGGCGTCTGCGGGCACCCAGGCACCGGCTTGTTGTTCCTGCATTTGTTCAGCTTCCTCTTCACTCGCGCCGGCCGCCGCAGCACCACCTATCGCTGGTATACCGCCAAGGGAGACCGAGGGTAGCGCCAGGCTGATCGCCTGGTTATCGAAGGGATTCATACCCATCACCGAGCTGCCGAAACCGAAGGCTTTGCGCAAGGTCACCACGATTTTCCTGCCGCGATAACGGCGCTGCGCGGCGAACATCTGGCCCGCAGCCCGCAACACACCGCTGCGCTCGGCTTCCGGGCCCGGCATAACACCGGGGTTGTCCAACAGCATCAGCAGGGGTAGCCCAAACGCTGCCGCCACATCGATAAAATGAGTCGCCTTCTCCGCCGCCTCGCGGGTAATAGCGCCGGCCTGCACCGCGGGCTGGTTGGCTACAATCATGCAGGGATGGCCACCGATACGGGCCAGGCTGCATACCAGGTTGCGACCGTAGAGGGCCTGTAGCTCGAAGGTGCTGTCCGCGTCCGCCAGGGTGGCGATAACCGCCTGCATATCGTAGGCCTGGTTGGCGGCGATGGGAATAATATCCAGCAACGCGCCAGAGTCCTGTTCTGTGGCTTGTGCTGGGACCGGAAAGTGCGGCGGGGACTCACCACATCGCAGGGGCAACAGAGACAGGAAATAGCGTGCCTGGGTAAATGCCTCCTGTTCGGTGGCGGCCAGGTTGTGGGCCACGCCACTGACCGTAGCGTGCATACGGGCACCGCCCAGTTCCTCCGGGGTGCTCTCAATACCGAGCGCAGCCTGCACCAGCGGCGGACCGGCGGTAAACATGGCGGCGTCTTGCTGCATGATGATCAGGTCGGCGAACATACCGGTAAGCGCACCGTGACCGGCAGAGGTACCCAGCACCAGGGTGACCACGGGAACCTGCCCCTTGAGGTCCGCCAGCAACTGCAGGTCGCTGGGCGCAATGGGATAACGTTCAGCCGCATTACTGGCTCGTTCACCAGCGCCGTCCAACATCAGCACCAGTGGGATCTTGTCCTCGGCAGCCAGTCGTACCAGGCGCGAGCGCTTGGCCGCATTTGCATGCCCAATAGAACCGCCCTTGACGGTAAAGTCCTCTGCCAGCACAAGCACCGGCCGGCCATTTACTCGACCGGAGCCAGCAACCAGGCCATCGGCCGCCAGTGCCGGCTGCCCGGCAGGATGATTACCGCCGGCCAGGGCACCTATTTCATTGAAACTGTCAGCATCACAGAATTGCGATACACGCTCACGGGCCGTGAGCCGACCGCGCTGATGCTGACGCTGCACCTTGTCGGCGCCGCCCATGGCTTCTGCCTCGGCGGTGCGTCGCTGCAATTCACCCAGCAGCGGCTGCCAGTCGTCGCGGTTATTGCCCAAGTATTCGCTATCCTTCTTCCGCCCTGGCCTGGGCATGCAGGTGCTCGAAGTTATCCCAGTAATCCTTTTCCGCCGCTGCAATCACCTTGAGAGCTTCTTCACGGCCGTAAACAAAATCCACCTTGATATCGAGTTCCTTGTCGGGCTGCATCTTGTAGGTACTGAAATAATGCTGCAGGCGCTCGGCCTTGATAGGCGGCAGATCGGATATGTCGTTAACATCACCCCAGATGTTGTCGCCCTCGAGAATGGCGACGATTTTATCGTCCGCTTCACCACCATCAATCATCTGGATACCGCCGACCACGCGCGCATTCAGGATAATATCGGCGCGGGTGATGTGACGCTCGGAGTAGACGCAGATATCCAGTGGATCGTGATCGGCGACGTCGGCGTGGGGGCAGCGCTTGGCCACTTCCTCGCCACAGTAGGTGCGGGGAATAAAGCCGTACAAGGCCGGCGGGCTGGAGGTTGTGCGCTGGGGGCGATCGACCATCAGAAATCCGGAGTTTTTGTCCACTTCGTACTTCACCACATCAGCCGGGGTCATTTCGATATAGACCTGGACGATGTCTTCAGGGGCGCCATCGGCGCGGGCCCGCAAACCGTGCCAGGGGTGACGACGCCAGCGGTTAAAATTGCGATTCTCGTACATGGATACTCCTGCATTGGGGGGATTTTAAGGGCGCGAATTGTACGTCAAATGGCCTCGAAAATCTTGGCCCGTAGCGATAAATATCCTGTGGATGGAGGCCGCAGTTTCAGCCAAACAGCTGGGCGGCAACATAGAACACCGACATCAGTGCCAGCACACCCACCAGCAAGCGATAGAGCAGACGTTCGCGCAGCTGGGCGGACGCCTGCCTGGACTCGACTGCCAGCATTTCCAGCTCCTCGGCAAAAACCGGCTCAGCAACCCGGTGGTCAGTATCCTCCAGCAGCGCTTCTGCGTCTTCAAAATGCTTGTCCAGCAATACGTACAGGTGCGAGGGTACGGCACCAACATGCGGCACCTCATCCAGATGTATGGGAATACCCTTGGACTCAAGCAAGGCGGCCTTTTCCAATAAGGGAGCCCGATCCATCGATACCATCAGTAGTTTCACACTTCACCCCGCCAGCAGATCAATCTCTTGTGCCAACGCAAAGCCTCGCTCTGTGAGTCCATAGTGCTTGGCTCTCGCATCTGCTACATTCTGCCAGCATAGCAGACCACTGGAGACCCAGACATTGCATCAGAACGCACCCAATCGATTGGCAACCCTCTACGCCCGTTACATTGACGACCGGGACTTTGAGCGACTTAGCGAAATAATGACCGATGATATTGAAATGTCGGCACCGGAATTCAAGTGCACGGGGCTGGCGGAATTCACCGAGGTGCTGCAGCAGTTGCACCAGTATTCCGCCACAATGCACCTGATAGGCAACCAGTTTGGCGAATGGAAGGACGGCGGCTACCAGGGCGAGACCTACTGCATCGCCACCCACATCTACGAGAAGGACGGTGTGGAGCGCAAATGGGAGGTCGGTATTCGCTACCAGGACACCATCGTCGACTGCGATGGCAACCCCCTGTACAGCCACCGCTACCTGAACGTGCTGTGGGACCTGGACCAACCGCTCAAGCTCTAGCCAGCCCCACCCACAGCCGGATTCTGGCGATCAGCGGAGATAGCGATGACGATTGATGCCAACACCCTGGTCAACTCCGATGCGAGCCTGATCAGTCGTCGCTGCTGGAGCGACCCGGCAGTGTATGAGCTGGAAAAGCGCGCCATCTTCGGCAAGGCCTGGTTGTTCCTGGGCCACGAATCGCAGATCCCGGCGCCGGGTGATTTCGTGCAGGCCTATATGTGTGAGACCCCAATAATCCTGGCCCGCGGCGAACAGGGGGCCATCCACGCCAGCATCAACAGCTGCACGCATCGCGGCCTGCCTGTGTGCCGGGCCGACCACGGCAATACCAAACGCTTCGTCTGTCCCTATCACAACTGGTCCTACACGGTGGCCGGCGACCTGGTCGCCATTCCCCAGGAACGGCAAGTGTGTAACAAGCCGGACAAGAGTGAGCTCGGCCTTAAACAGGTACCGCGGCTGGAATCCTGGAACGGCATGATTTTCGGCAGCTTCGATGCCGATATTGAATCGCTGGAAGACTACCTGGGCGACATGCGCTTCTACCTGGACGCCTTCTTCGCCCGCTTCCCCCAGGGCATTGAATTCGTCGGCTCGCCCCATCGCTGGCTGATCGATGCAAACTGGAAGCTGCCCATGGAAAATCAGCTGGGCGACGTTAACCATGGCCCCTACCTGCATGCCACCATCATCCCGGATGCCGCCAATGAGGAGATCATTAACTGCGGTCATTCCGTGGTGACCACCCCGGGACACGGCGCCACCTTCCGCCTGATGCCGGAAGATACACCAGTGGAAAACGTGGCCTGGGGGTTTGAGAGTATTACCGGGCAAACCGGTGGCGAAGAACTACAGGACTACCTGCGCGACATACAGGCACAGGCGGCAGAGCGGGTTGGGCCCCTGCGCGCCCGCATGAAGGGATTGACCTACGGCGTCTACCCCAATTTGTCCTTTCTCTGGTCCAACGCCTCCTTCAAGGTCTCCCATCCGCGCGGCCCCGGCAAGGTCGAGTATTGGTCCTGGTCGGTGGTGCCGGCCGATGCACCGGACCACTTGAAGAAATTGCTTCGCACTAACTACACCTCCTTCTTTGGCCCCGGAGGCATGGTCGAACAGGAGGATTCAGAGAGCTGGATGCAACAATTCCGGGGAGCCAATATTGATTTCGCCGACGACCGCCCGTTCTACTACGGCCTGGGCATGGGTGAAGAAAAGCCACATCCTGAGCTACCCGGACTGGTGAGTGGCACCGCCAATGAATTCTATGCCCGGGCATTCTTCCAGCGCTGGCGCGATGCCCTGCTCGCCGAACAGGGGGAGTCGCATGGATAAGCTCACGCCAGAACTGCAGCTGTCACTGGAACAGTTCTACTACCGCGAAGCGCGACTGCTGGACGAGCGCCGCTACCAGGACTGGCTCGCCCTGTGCACCGAGGATATCTCTTACTCCATGCCCGCGCGCAGCAACCCCCTGGTAGACAACAAGGCCCAGGGGCAACAGGACATGATCTCGGTGCAACGCGAGCTGGAAGACCTGGATTCCGAGGGCTGCCCGCTACGTGATGAAAACTATATTCACCTGATGCTGCGGGTTGAGCGTGCCTTCAAACGCAACTCCTGGGCGGAGAACCCGCCGGCTCGAACCCGCCGCATCATCGGCAACGTCGAGTTACAGTCTGTGAATGGAGACCGCTACTCGGTGCTCAGCAATTTCCACCTGTTCTACAGCCGACCCGGCAGCCAGGATTTTTTCTACGCCGGCCAGCGCCGCGACGAACTGCTGCGCAGCGAGGCGTCATACAAGATCGCCAGGCGTGAGGTGGTGATGGATATGGCCGACATCAATGTGCCGACATTGGGGTTGCTGTTATAGGAACAGCCTTGAGCGTGTAGACAGCCTTGAGCGTTTTTAAAATAACAGCCCGCTTAAGAACAGGAATGACAGGCTGGCGTCGACGACCATACCCGGCAGGCTGTCCTTGAAACTGGTCTTGTCCACCAGCATGGAATAGCACCGCGCCAGCAGGCCAAAGAACCAGGCCACCCCCAGTGTGATATAGACCAGGGCAGAATTCAGCAGCAAAGCCGCAATCGCAGCACCCAGGTTGAGACCACCGAAAACCACACGGGCTTCCGACATGGCCATATTGCTGCCCAACTCAATCTGCAGATTGTTAGTCATGGCGCGCGGTTTAAAGAATCCCACCAGACCGATGATTAGTGTCAGTATGGCGCCTATTCGTGGCAGCCACTCTACTAGCGTATCCATTCTTTGCCTATTCTCCATTGCAAAGCCCAAGACTGAGCTGCAGCGTAGCAAAACACGGTTGAAATTGAACTAACAGGGAGAGCAGCATGTTACTCAAGGATAAAGTGGTGATTGTGTCGGGTATCGGTCCCGGCCTTGGCGGGGAACTCGCCCTGGAAGCAGCGCGCCAGGGCGCGAAGCTGGCGATTGCCGCACGCACACCGGAAAAGCTGGATGGCTCGGAAGCCGAGATCCGCGCCGCCGGCCTCGACGCCCCGGTAATCAAGGTGCCCACCGACATCAGTGATCGCAGCCAGTGTGACCAGCTCGTGCAGCAAACCCTCGACGCCTACGGTCGTATCGACGCGCTGATTAACAGCGCCTACAACCCCGGCGGCTTTGCACCCATCGAAAACGCCGACCTGGAGAGCTGGCGCGGTGCCTTTGACGTCAACCTGTTTGGCACCATGAACCTGACCCAGGCCTGTATACCGGCCATGAAGCAACAGGGCGGCGGCGCCATCGTCATGATCAACAGCATGGTGACCCGCCAGCCCCTGGCCAGCCAGGGCGGTTATGCCGCCTCCAAGGCCGCGCTCAGCAGCGCTACAGCGCACCTGGCGGTAGAACTGGGTCAATACAATATCCGCGTAAACTCGGCCTACATGGGTTGGATGTGGGGCCCGCCCGTGGAGTTTTACATGCAGATGATGAAAGACAGCCATCCCCAGGGTGCGGATGGGGTCAAGGCCGAGGTGGAAAAAGGCATTCCGCTGGGCTCAATCCCCGAGGACGGCGACTGTGCCAAGGTGGCAATTTTCCTGGCCTCCGATTACTCCTGCGCTATGACCGGCGCCCAGGTAGACGTCAATGGTGGCGAGCATATTCCCCATTGAGCAGCCGTGCGGTTCAGCTATTCATCTGATCTATGCTGGAAATCACTTCGGGGGGCTTTTTTCAGTACAAATTGTGCACTAGTATGTTGGTAGTGGTTATGCGTCAGCCATGACTATCGGCTGATTAATATAATTATAAAAGCCCCAGAGGTATCTCAATGTCTATTAAGTTCAGGAAGACCCCTGTTGTTGCCGCGCTGGCCCTGGCCGCCGCAAGCCCCTTTTCCCACGCCCAGCTGATGCTGGAGGAAATAATCGTTACCGCGCAGAAGCGGGCTGAAAGCCTGCAGGACGTGCCGATTTCTGTGTCCGCCATGCAAGGTGAGAAAATCGCCGAGGCCGGCATTAACAGCATGTCGCAGATTGCCGACTACATCCCCAACCTGCACATTGCCGAGGCACCGGTAAACACCAATATTTATATGCGCGGCATGGGTTCTGGCAACAACCAGGCGTTTGAGCAGTCTGTGGGTATGTACATTGACGGTATTTACATGGGCCGCGGTCGCCAATATCGCTCACCCTTCATGGATATTGAGCGTGTAGAAGTACTGCGCGGCCCCCAGGGCACCCTGTTCGGCAAGAATACCGTGGCCGGCGCGGTCAATATCCTTACCGCCTCGCCGGACCTGGATGAACCCTTCGAGGGCAATATTTCCGCTTCAGCCGAATCCAATAGCGGCTACCAGGTGGAGGGTGTTCTCAGTGGCGCATTGACCGAAAACTTTGCCCTGCGCGGCGCCTTCAAGTACCGCGAGAGTGACGGCTGGGCCGACAACTCGTTCCTGAATGAAGACGAGCCCAACACCGACGAAACTGTCTGGCGCCTGACCGGTGTCTGGCAAATTACCGACGATCTTGACGCTAATTTCAAGTACAGCCAGGCCGAGTACAATCGCGACGGCGTCGGCTCAGGTAGCTGGCGCTATCTGGATTCTGACCAGCGCGCAGCGGAAGTTCCCAACGCCAGCGATTTCGCCAATACAGCCTATCTGGTTACTGACGTCTATTACCCGGACTTTGCCAACAAGATCAAAGATGATTTCGATATCTTCAAGGACAACGGCTACGGGCCGGATGGCAAGACCCGGGGCATCGGCAAGAACGTGGAGAGCAGCGACAACGACATCGATAATTTTTCGATGACGCTGAACTACTACATGGGTGAGTACACCATTACCTCTGTAACCGGCTACTCGGAATATAACTATGTGGACGGCGCCGACGTTGACTGGCTACCGCTACAGTTTGTGCATCGTGATGATGACCAGGACTTCGACCAGTGGAGCCAGGAGATTCGCATCACCTCCCCCACAGGCGGCTTCTTCGAGTACATCGGTGGCGCCTACTACGAGCAGAGCAATCTCAGTTTCAACCGCCGTGTGACTATCGACAGTGATTTTGGGGGACTCTTCTCCGACCTGACCGGTGCGCCCAGCCTGCTCTGGGTTTTGACCTCCGGCGCCTACAGTGCAGCCCAGATCGCGCGTAACCACAAATACGACCTGGATTCAGATTCCTGGGCAGTATTCGGACAGGGTACTTTCAACCTGGCTGATGACTGGCGCCTGACCCTGGGATTGCGCTACACGGAAGAAACCAAGGATGTGCGCAGCACCCAGATACTCAGTGATGACATCACAGGGCTGAATGTATCTAGTGACAATTTCTTCCTGGGCTTCATCCAGAACACCGAGTTCAACACTTACGCCTATGATTACGATGAGGACCGGGATACCGACAAGTGGCTGCCCTCTGTGAACCTGCAGTGGGACTTCAGTGACGACTCCATGTTCTACGCCTCGTTCTCACAGGGCTTCAAGAGCGGCGGCTTCACCTCTGCTGACGACGGCCAGCCAGGCGGGCTCCAACAGGGTGAATTTAACCCCGCCTATGACCCCAACCTTCCATCTGATGAATTTGAGTTCGACGATGAGGATGCAGACGCCTTCGAGATTGGCGGCAAACACACCTTGCTGGACGGCGCCATGACTCTTAACTGGGCCGCGTTCTACACCAGTTACTCAGACCTGCAGATTTCGATCTTCAAGGGACTGGGCTTCACCGTGACCAACGCCGATGCGGATGTCTCGGGACTGGAAGTTGACGCCCTCTGGCAGGCTACAGAAGGCTTGCGCCTGGGTCTTAACGCCGCCTATCTGGATGCGGAGTGGAAGAATTACGAGCAGGCACCTTGTACCGCCATTCAATTGGATAATGATCCGCTCTGTGGTGTCGCCGGTGGCTTCACCGACAATGACCAGTCAAATGAAACCACCACGTTTGCGCCGGAATACTCCGGTAGTCTGTTCTTCGATTACAGCTATATGCTGGGTAACGGCATGGAGATATTTGCAGGTGGCGAAGCCAACTACAGTGATGACTTCAGCTCAGCCGGTGACAAGGATCCGATCGACGATACCGAGAGCTTTACCAAGATCAACCTGCGCATTGGCTTACGCGGTGCCGGGGAGAACTGGGAAATCATGGCCTACGGTCGCAACATCACCGACGAAAACGTCTATTCCATCAGCTTCGACACGCCCGTGCTGGCCGGCTCACACTCGGCCCAGTTTGATGAAGGTGCGGTGTACGGTGTTCGCGCAGGCTATCGCTTCTAGGGCGTAAGCACGCGGTACTGGAACCCGCATCTCGCGATGCGGGTTTTTTTATGCCCGCTATTTACTCAAGGGTGCGCCGTCGAAACTATCGCGCACGACAAATTCCTCTACCTCGCGCCGTTTCAGTCTGGTCAGCTGTTTGACGGGTTTACCCATGGGCACCAGCGTGGCCACTGCCCACTCCGCCGGAATGTTCAGCAGTGACTTCACCTGGGGCTCCACCGCCAGGCTCAGTGTAGTAAAGGTACCGCCGTAGCCGCGCGCCCTGGCGCCGAGCAGGATATTCCACACCAGCGGATAGATAGAAGCGCCGACGGCCATGCCGATGCGGTCCAGATCCTTGTCCAATGCCGCCAGGGCACTGAGGTCGGCGCAGACAACCAACAGCACCGGCGCATTGCGGATGTGCTCGGTCAGCAAGGGCATGGGCTCTGTGGCTGCGATCTGTTCATCGCTCAGCGCCGTGGGCCTGGTGACGTTATAGGGGGTCTCCCCGGCTAGAGCCTGCGCCGTGTAACGCTGAGCCACCGGTAGTGTCATATCCGCCAGCTGAGCCTGCACAGCTTTATCGCGTACCACGATAATCCGCCCAGCCTGCCGGTTACCGCCACTGGGGCCAAACCGGGCGTGCTCGATGAGCTCATACAACACGGAATCCGGCAGATCCTCATCCGTATACTCACGCGCTGCAAATGTACAACGCATCACCTCAAACAAATCCATCCTCACCTCCGACCCCATTCACCTCCGACCCCATTCACCTCCGACCCCATTCACCTCCGACCCCATTCACCTCCGACCCCATTCACCTCCGACCCCATTTACCTCCGACCCCAGTGGGGTCGGAGGTGGGGTGGAATGGGTGAAAAGCTTGAGTTTAGTCGGGGATTTTGACGAAGTCTTCTTTGTAACGCACGCCGCAGTCGGGGCAGGTGAAGTCTTCGGGGAGTGATTCGAAGGTGGTGCCAGCGGGGTAACCCTCGTGGGTATCCCCCTGGCTCTCATCAAACCGGTAGTTGCAGCCGGGGCACTCGAATACGGCCATCAGGCAGCGACAGCCTGGCTGTGTCCGTTACCGTAGCGGGCGATAATCTCCTCGCGTCGGTCCGGGTCGATGTTGACCTTGCTCAGGTCGCCATTGATGTGTGGCAGGGACAGCACTCGATGATCCATGACCTTGTACCAGAGCCAGGGAATGTAGGCTGCCAGGTACATGCCGTAGTAGCCGTTGGGCAACTCGGGCAGATTGTCGAAATTGCGCAGGCTCTGGTAGCGCCGGGTGGGATTGGCGTGATGGTCGGAATGACGCTCCAGGTGGAACAGGGCCAGGTTGCTGAAGATGTAGTTGGCGTTCCAGCTGTGATGCGGCTGACAGCGCTCGTAACGGCCACTCTCTTCCTTATCGCGCAGCAGTCCGTAGTGTTCAATATAGTTGGCCGATGTCAGCTGGAACCAGGCATACACGTTGTGAATCGCCAGGAAGGGGATCATGATCCAGCCGAAGGCGATAATCAGCCCGCCCTGCAAGACCGCGCTGATCGCAAATGATTGCAGAATATCGTTCTTCCAGCTCCAGACAGAGAGACCCTGGCGCTCCAGGCGCACTTTCTCCTGGTTCCAGCCACGCTTGAAGGCGCCGGGTATTTCCCGCAGCACGAACTTGTAGATGGACTCGCCCATGCGTGAGCTGGCGGGGTCTTCCGGCGTTGCCACCTCGGTGTGGTGGCCGCGATTGTGTTCGATACAGAAATGACCGTAGGTCGGTACTGCCAATACGATCTTTGCCAACCAACGCTCCAGGCTGGTTTTCTTGTGGCCCATTTCATGGGCGGTATTGATGCCCAGACCACTATAACTACCGGCGGTCAGCGCCAGCACCAGCACGGACCAGACGGTCAACTCATGGGTGCCAACAAACCAGGCGATAGCAATCAACACGATGAAGTGCATGGGAATGGTGATATAGGTCAGCACCCGATAGTACTTGTCCTCTTCCAACTGGGGGACTATTTCCTCGGGTGGGTTGTTCTCATCGCTGCCGAGACCCCAATCCAGCAGGGGAATAACCAGGTAGGTAAACGCCAGGGGTATGCCCAGGGCCCACTCGCTACCAGTCTGGAAGTAAACGAATATTCCCATCATGGGGAATATCGGCATGAACACAGACGTCAGCCACAGGTAGCGCTTCTTGTCGGTGTAGCTGATCAGGCCCTTTTCAGGGTGGTCCAGGGTATACGTTGTCATAGTCACAAGCCTCCACGGTTGTTATAGCGTACATCCTATCCATGAAAGTGCGAGTTTAGAATTTCACTTAGTGACATAATACTGGTCATTAAGTGACATAAAGGCCACAATTCTCCCATGGATTCCCATTTCTATGCCGCGTCAGCCTACGCCCAACTGTTTCTCAGAGGCGCCAGGCAGCCAGCAGCGCAATTACTGGCTGGCAGCGGTCTCACTGAGGCCTCACTGCTGGAACGGGACTACGTCAGTGCAACCGAGATGGGCATCGTGATGCGCAATATTGAAGCCAGCGACCCCGATTCCGGCTGGGCCGCGCGCGTCGGCAGCCAGCTCAATATCAGCACCCACGGCCCGCTCGGATTTGCTGCCCTCAGCGCCCCCAGCCTCGGTGCCGCCCTGCAGGTCATGGAAGAGTTCTACGCGGTTCGCATCAACACACTGAGTGCCGAGTTACAACAGGCCGGCAACCGCTACCGTTTCGCCATGACCGACCTCAGTGGTGATGAGCTCTATGGCTACTGGATTCTGGAGTCCACACTTAGAGTGCTGGAGTCACTGATCGAAACCATCGTCGGACACCCGGTAGGTGACAACGTGGTAATCAGCTTCACCAGGCCAGCCCCAGCCTACGCTGACGAACTGGAGCGGGTGTACGGCGCACCCTGCGAGTTTGGCGCCAGCCATAACGCCATTAGCATGCCAGCGTCCTGGCAGCACATCCCCTCCCCGCTCTATGACGAGAGCACCTACCGCGCCAATATCGCCAAGTGTCGGGAAATCATTGCCGCCCAGGCAGATGACAGGGACCCGGTGCAACAGGTACGCAACATCCTCGCCATTCACTTCGACCGAACACGGTCGGGCGACCTGACGACGCAAGCACCGCCGGGGCTGGGCGAAATTGCCGCGCAGCTGCACACGACGCCGCGCACACTGATACGCAGGCTCAAGCGCCATGGCTATGCCTACAAGATGTTATTGGACCAGGCACGGGTAGAGGCGGCGGAGGATTTACTTCAACAGGCCAGTTTGACCGTGGCGGATGTGGGCGAACGATTGGGATATCGTGACCCGGCCAATTTTGGCCGCGCCTTCAGAAAGTGGAAGGGTGTGACCCCGGCGGCGTGGCGACGGGGTCAGGGCTAGCGTCTGCAGCCCTACAGGATCACTACTTTGCCTTGGCCTTGTACTCGCGAATTTCGTCGTTGAACTCGCCGGCGATCTTTTCCATTTCATCGACAGCCGCATTGTGTTCCTCGATTCGCGCCAACTCGGCATCGGGATCGGCCTCGGCACCCGCTTCTGCACTCTTCGAGTTCAGACAGTCCAGGTAGGCCTCAGTAGCCGTGACGTAGGCCTTAACTGCCTTTTGACCATCAACCATAGCCTGCAACTCAGCCGTATCACCGTCGGGCAAGGTGGGCGCTGCGGGTCGGTTGCACTCCGCTGCTGCAACCAGGCTGGAAGAAAATACAAAAACGAGGCCAAGAATTATTTTCATAGCTGATAGTCCATTCCTTGTTATTGATAGACCGGACATTATCACCTTCAAAAGACCTTGCCAATTACCCCACCGCTGGCAGATAAAACCAGCGCAGCGACTCCGCGTGCTCGTCCAGGCTAATGACCGGCTCAGCAATCACCTGCGGCTCTTGCAGGAGAATACGCCGGCCCTCGTCCAGACAGTCTTCCAGTTTCAGCGAACAGGCCTTTACCGGCGTCGCGACTGGCGCCAGTGCATCAAAGTCCGCCAGGTCAACCGGCAGTACCGGCGCATCCTGCTTACACACCCAGCTGCCGGACTCATGATTGTAACGATACTGGGACAGCAGCCTCCAGCCGTGATCTGCTACCAACTCCACTGCCCGCAGCAGGTACTCGAAGGTCTCATCATCAATGAAGTAGTTAAAATTAAGCCGCAGCCAGCCCGGTCGCAATACGGCGTTACCGCGGCTGACTTCAGCATCGAGCGCATGGCTGGCTTCAGCGTCAATATGCAGCAAGCGATGTCCGTAGGGCCCCGCGCAGGAACAACCGCCGCGCGCCTGGATGCCAAACAGGTCATTGAGCAGCGCCACCACGTAGGCGTAATGCAATTGCTGCCCCTCGTGGCTGAGCTGCATGGAGATAATCGACAGGCGCGGCAGGTCTGGATTGCCCAGCACCCGAATATTGGGGTTGTCGCCCCAGCGTGCCAGGGCCCGCTTGACCAGCGCCTCCTCCCGCGCCTCAATCTCCTCGGTGCCCACCTGTTGCTGCAGCTTGAACACCAGGCCAGCGCGAATGGCTTCGATGATGCCCGGTGTGCCACCCTCTTCCCGATGCTCAACATCGGTCAGGTAGTGATGAAAATCCGGCGCCACAAATGACACCGTGCCGCCGCCGGGAACATCCGGTACCGGGTTGTTGAGTAAATCCTTGCGCACCACCAACAGACCCGGCGTGCCGGGGCCGCCGAGAAATTTATGCGGGGAAATGAAGACGGCGTCCTTGTCGGCCATATCGATACCGACATAGGGCGCGGCCGCAGCATAATCCCAGAACACCCGGCCGCCGTAAGCGTGCACCAGCTTGCCCACGGCCTCGGTATCGGTTTTCAGGCCGGTCACGTTGGATGCAGCGGAAAAGCTGGCATAAACGGGAGCTCGCCCGCGGTGATAGGCCAGGCGCTGCTCAAGCACCTCCATATCCAGGGCGCCATCCGCATCCAGTGGTATGACTTCCAGCTGTGCATTGCTCTCGCGCCAGGGCAGGTCATTGGAGTGATGTTCGTAGGGACCGATCAGTACCACCGCCGGCTCCTCATTCGCAGCAGCGTCACGGCGCAGGCCCAGCAGGCTAACCAGCTTGTTGATGGCCACCGTGGCCCCGCTACCGCAAAAGATCAGTGCGTGTTCCGGACCGGCCTTGAGCGCCTCACGAATGCTGGCCCGCGCCTGTTCCCGCAAACGATTGGTCTGGCGGCCGGTCAGCGAGCTCTCGCTATGCGTATTGGCGTAGTAGGGCATGACCCGCGCGCGGATGAAGGCCTCAATCGGCGCGTAGGCCCGCCCTGAAGCGGTGTAATCCGCATAGACCAGCGGCTTCTCGCCGAAGGGGGTCGGCAGGCTACTGCGCTCACCGATAACTTGTGCGGCCAATTGCGAGATGTCCAAGCTACTACTCCAGTGCATTCATTAATCGGCACAGTGTACCGGCTCGGGACGGGAACATTGTTTCCAATTGATCACTGCATTAATCAAATAATAGACTTTTATCCTATTTACTTATTTAATAAGAGAACTTAATTCCATTTGAGTCGAATAATGGACAACTTTGATCGCAACATCCTCGCCTTGATGCAGCGCGACGCAAGCCTCTCTGTCGGTGATATCGCCGAGCGCGTGGCCCTGTCCAAGACTGCCTGTTGGCGCCGCATACAGAAGCTGGAGCGGGAAGGCGTAATCCGCGCCCGGGTCGCCCTGCTCAACCCAGAGGCCCTCGACCTGGGGCTAACAGTGTATGTCTCGGTGCGCACCAATCAGCACAATGAGAACTGGGCGACACAGTTTGCCGCGGTGATCGAACACATACCGGAGGTACTGGAGGTTTATCGTATGAGTGGCGACCTGGACTACCTGATTAAGGCCGTGGTCAGCGATATGCCTGGCTATGACCGGCTGTACAAGAAGTTGATAGAGGCCAACTTGTTCGATGTCAGCTCCAGCTTCGTGATGGAAACCATGAAGCAAACCACGGAGCTACCACTGGAACAGCAGCTCGCCTGAGGCCGGCTACAAGTTAACCCAGCTATTCAGCGCCCGCAGCTGGAACTCGGTGCCGTCATATTCAAATACGCTGGAGTTTTCCAGGATTTGCACCAGCTTCAGGCCCGGCTTCACCTGATCGCCCTCCCTGAAGCTCTGCCCGTTCAATACCAGGCGCCGCTCAGCCGGGTTGGTCGCCCAGGCGTGTGAGTTGTAGAAGATGCTGGGGATGGCATCCTTTTCACGCTGACTCAAATCTGCAATGTAGGGCGCCGCGTGTTCAACGACCACCTCCGAGCTGGCACTGCGCCGGGCTTTGCGCTCAGCCAGGGCCTGTTCCGCCGCCCGGGCCAGCGCCTCGACATCCACTTTCGGTGCAACCTCTACCGGGGCCGCCTCCACTTTCGGTGCAGTCTCTACCGGGGCAATCTCTACTGCGGCAGTCTCCACTGCGGCAGTCTCCACTGCGGCAGTCTTCGCTGGGGCGACTTCTGCAACAGCAGCCGGAATAGTAGGCGCAGGTTCAGAACTCCTGTACAGCGCGGCAATATCGGCATCCTGCCGGGCGGCAGCGACTGTCGGCGCAGCTGGCCTTGTCGGCGAGGCAGCGGGTGCAGGCCTGGCAGCGGCCACCTCTGTCGCAGCGGGAATACTCCCGGCCTGACTTGCCAGCGGCTCTGGCTTTACTGATGGCGGCTGTGACGCCGGGTCATCCAGTAACCAGGGCAGCACGGCGGCAGCCAGTAATACCAAACAGACTATTGGCCAAAAATATTTCCGCAGCCCGGGCCCGGCAGCACCATCAGCTGGACCATGAGTGGCATGCAGGCCCGGAGCGGCGCCGGGCTCGGCACGATCTGAATCGGAGCGATTCAAGGCATCGAGTATCAGCGACATCAGCCCTGCCCCAGGCTGGCAAACTCAGCGGTACTGCCCATCAGCGGCACGCCTAACCCTCGCGCTGCATTCAATCTAAGCAGCGTCTTCAAGCCCACGACGCCGTCATCAAGCAGGTTAAACTGGCGCTGGAAAAGGCGCACCCGGGCCTCCAGCGCAGCGTTAAACTCGTCTTCGGCCAAAGGTTGCGACTGCTCATCAAGACGGGCGAATTCACGCGCCAGCCAGGCCACCATCGGGCCCCGCGCACCGAGGCTGATAGGCCCCGCATAATCTACTGGCGGCTGCCAGAACAACTGGAATTCACCGCGCCACATCGGCCCCAGTTCCGTCAGCGGTACACGGTGCTGCACGCCCTCATGCAGTACCAGCCCAATCTCGGATTCTATTCCTATCAACACGGCATAACTTATAAAGCGGCTTGGGGTCACCAACGTTAATACCACCGGCCGGCCAAACTCCAGCAGATCATTCCAACTGGCCGCACGCAGGAATTCACACTGCCAATTACCCTGCTGCAGCTGGTCGCAGACATTCATGGCGGGATCAACCGCGACCCCCATATAGGATGACAAGGCGGCCAGGGCTGCCTGGCGATTGCGCATGAGGACGGCGGACGGCCCCGCTGGCATCGCCGCGGGAGCTACTTCCTCGCGCACCAGCTCAGGCTCACTGGCCGGCGCAGGTGAAATGTTCCCAGGCAGATACCGACTTGCCAGGCTAATACCAACTGCCAGCACAAGTACTGCCGCCAGCCCCCACATCCAGCGGCCGCCCGCGGGGCGTTCGCTGTCCTCTCCCATGACTTCGCGCACCGCCTGGCGCAGCATTTTCATGCTGACCTTTGACTGGTTCTGGCCGTAACTGCCCAACAGTGAACGATCACAGAGCACGTTGATCAATCGCGGGATGCCGCGGGTGTGCTTGAATACCGCGGACACAATGGCGGCCGGGAACAACTCCTGGTTGGCCGGTAAGCCCGCCACCTGCAGTCGGTGACGGATGTAAGCGTCGGTTTCCGCCCGGTTAAGTGGTGCCAGGTTGTAGCGCGCCGTAATGCGCTGGCTCAACTGGCGCAGCTCAGGCTTGGCCAACATGGAGCCCAGCTCCGGCTGCCCTACGAGGATAATCTGCAGCAACTTGCGGGTATTGGTTTCCAGGTTGGTGAGCAGACGGATTTGCTCCAGCACATCGAACTGCAGGTGCTGGGCTTCGTCTATCAACAGCACGGTGTTGCGACCCTGGGCGTGGTTCTCCAGCAGGAAGCTGTGCAATTTATCGGTCAGGTCCTTGAGCGTGGCCGCGCTCGCGTCATAGGCTATACCGAGCTCATCGCAAACCGTGGCTAACAACTCGTCCGCATTCAGTGCTGGATTGAGGATAATCGCAATGTCGGTATCTGCCGGCAGCTGCTCCAGCAAACAGCGGTTAATCGTGGTCTTGCCGGTACCGACCTCCCCGGTCAGCAGGATAAACCCGCCCCCCGCGCCAACGCCATACAAGAGGTGCGCGAGCGCATCCCGGTGGCGAGCACTCATGAAGAGGTACCTGGGATTCACCGCGATGGAGAACGGTTCTTCCTGCAGTCCGAAATAGCGATAGTACATGCGCTTTGGTTGACTTAACGGCCCAGGCCAAGGACATATATTATGCCCCAGCGGCTTCGCTTTGATCTATAGTTGTTAGGCTTAACAATCATCAACGGGACAGGATATGAGCAAGACGGGAAAAATTATTGGTGGGCTGGCAATCGCACTGATCGCAGCTGTCGCACTGGTGGCGGTGCTGGTGTTTCAGAATCTCGACGGCATCATCAAGCGGATAATCGAAGATGTGGGCAGCGACGTCACCTCAACCCGGGTCAGCGTCGCCGAGGTGAAGTTCACCCTGAGTGAGGGCCGCGGCGAGATCCGGGGCCTGCATATCGGCAACCCACCCGGCTACAGTGGTCGCAATTTATTCGAGATGGACCAGGTAGCAGTGCAACTCGATACTGCCTCGCTGACCGGCCCGGTGATCGTAATCGAGGAAGTAGTGATTGATGGCGCCAGGCTCAGTGCCGAACAAAAGGGCACAGCCACCAACCTGCAAGACCTGCTGGACGGCATGGACACCGGTGCCAGCACTACAGAGCCCGTCCCCGCGACCAGCGACACCGCCGATGTGCGCCTGATGCTGGAAAATTTCTCCTTCACCAACAGCAGTGCCACCCTGAAAACCCAGCAGTTCGGGGACAAAACCCTGAAGCTGCCTGACCTCAAGCTGTCCGGGCTGGGTGACAGGCAGACCGGGCTCACGCCCGAACAGCTTGCCTCAAAAATGGTATCCAGCCTGGTCAAGCAGGCAGAGAAGGCCGTAGCCGATTACCTGAAGAAACTGGGCAAGGACGCGGCCAAAAAAGAACTCAACAAGCAAGTAGACGACAAGATTGGCAGTGAGAATCGAGAGAAGCTGGAAGGCCTTAAGGGCATGTTCAAAAAGGACAAGTAAACCGCGGCTGCACCCGGGTGTGACTCAATCCCGGTTGCGCACCATATCGGCCACCTGGAACAGTGGCTCCCGGAGCATGGCTTTAAGCTCATCATCCGCTGCCACCTGCTCCAACGCGCGGTTCATGCAGAGCAACCACTGGTCGCGCTCGGCGGCGCCGATTGCATAGGGCTGGTGCGGCGTGGTCATGCAAACGCTGCCGTATTTATTGGCGTACAGCGGCGGCCCGCCCATCCAGCCAATCAGGTATTCAGCCAGCTTTTCCTTCATGGGGCCCAGGTCAGCGGCATGCATGGCGCGAATGCCCGCCACTTCCGGTAATTCATCCATGAGGTCGTAGAATACCCCGGTCAATTCTCGAATCCCGGTTTCTCCGAGTGCTTCGTAGGGTGTCTGGTACTGGGACATAGGGGGCTCAAGCGCTTGTATTGCAAGAGATTACTGTTTCCAGCGGTTGAGGTACAATGCTAATTATGTCATTGCGAGCGATCAGGAAATTGCGCAGTCCAGCGCCGATGTTGTCGGTACTGTTGTTGTTAATGCTTGCGCTGCAGCCATCACTGCAGGCCGAGCACTGCTCTCACGAGCAGGACTCCATGACAGGAAAAATGATGCATGGCAGCGTCGATCAATCCCACGCGGGACATGACATGAGCGCCATGAACGAGCCTGCTTCCCAGGACTGCTGTGATGCGGACTGCAAGTGCCCGTCCTCGGCCTGCTCAGGCATGCTAGCCGTGCTCGCAAGCGTATCCGGATCTGACTTACCCAAAGCTCTAACTCCGCGGACATCCGTCTGGATGCCCGCCATCGAAGACATCTCCGACTCCCTGCTGCGTCCGCCCATTCCCGCCTGACACAGGACCAGTACGCCTGCAGTAAACAGATTCACTTGCAGGCAAATTTTCAGACTATCTGGAATGGCTGTCCATGCAGATTACTTCTGCTGACCGCCCGGGAGTTATGCAATGAACGTCTATTTATCCAACAGGACAGACTGGTGCTCGATGACACTGGCGCTGGCAACGGCTGTGTCGATCCTGGCAAGCACGTCGACCTATGGCCAGTCAGGGCAGCTGTCACTGACTGACACGGTAGCGCTGGCCCAGCAACTCGACCCCTGGCAACAGGGCAGCAGACTGCGCCAGGAGGCCCTGCAGGCAGAGAGCATCTCCGCCGGCACCTTCCCGGATCCCCAGATTGCCGTCGGCTTTGCCAACCTCCCACTTGACTCCCTTGATTTCAATCAGGAGGCGATGACGCAGTTCAAAGTGGGCGTCTCGCAGATGTTCCCCCGCGGTCAATCGCTGGCCCTGGAGCAACAGCGATTGCAACTGCTAGGTGCGGAGCAGCCGCTGATGCGGCAGGACCGCCTGGCCAAGGTTGCCGTGACAGTCTCACAGCTCTGGCTGGACGCCTATCTGGCGCGAGAGTCCCTGCGCCTGATAGAGGCAGACCGCGGCCTGTTCGAATACCTGGTGGAAGTCGCCGAATCCAGCTACGCCAGTGCAGTCGGTAAAACCCGGCAGCAGGATATTATCCGCGCGCAGTTGGAACTGACCCGACTCGATGACCGACTCACCACCCTGAGGCTGAGCTACGAGCAGGCGGCCAGCAAACTGGGAGAGTGGCTGGATTCCGCTCACAACCGGGAACGGCCGGGCGAAGATTCTCGTTTCCGACCGACACCGCAGCGGTCGCGCAGCGAGCCGAGCCTGGAGCTGCTGCAGGGCCAGCGCCTGCAAGCAGCGGGCGAGCTCGATCCCAATTGGCTGGGTAGCCAACTGCTGCAGCATCCAGCCATTCTTGGTATTGAACAGCGCATCGACGCCCAGCGTACCGGCATTGCCCTGGCCGAACAAAAATACAAACCCCAATGGGGCGTAAACGCCAGCTATGGCTATCGCGATGACGCACCGGATGGAATGAATCGCGACGACTTCTTTTCCGTGGGCCTGACATTCGACCTGCCCATATTCACCGAAAAGCGACAGGACAAGCAGCTTCAGTCGGCGGTCGCTCGCACCGAGTCCGCGAAAACACAGAAGTGGCTGGCGCTGCGCGGCATGAGAGCCACGGTGCTGGCCCTGCGCAGCCAGCTGTTACGTCTCAACCAGCGTCATGCGCTGTATCAGGGACAGCTGCTGGGACAGATGCACGAGCAGGCCGAGGCCTCCTTGAACGCCTACACCAACGATGATGGCGATTTCGCGGAGGTAGTCAGGGCCAGGATTGCCGAGCTCAATGCAAAGATCGACGCGCTCGTCATAGACATAGACCGCAGCAAAACCATCGCGCATCTGAATTACTTCTTCACCACCACGGACCTGACAGGCGAAGACACAGGAGCATCCTCATGAAATTCAATCTTAATATGACCGTGGGACTGTTGCTCGGTGCCCTGCTTACCTGGGCCGGCTCGCTGCTGCTGAAACCCACCGACGCTCCGACGCAGACAGCGTCCGAGGCTGAACCCCTGTACTGGGTCGCGCCCATGGACCCGGACTACCAACGCGACGCGCCGGGCAAGTCACCTATGGGCATGGAGCTGGTACCGGTGTACGCCGATGGCGCTGCAAGCAACAAGCAGACGATCCGTATTGACCCAGTGGTGGTCAACAATCTCGGGGTCCGCACTGCACAGGTGCAAACCTCGCGCTGGCAGGCGGAAATTCGCACTGTTGGTTACGTGACCTACGACGAAGACCGGCTGCTGCATATTCATCCGCGGGTGGCCGGTTGGGTGGAAACCCTCTATGTCAAAGCCGAGGGCGACCCGGTAACTGAAGGGCAGGCATTGTATGCGCTGTACTCACCGGAGTTGGTCAACGCCCAGGAAGAGCTGGTACTGGCACTGAAGCGCAACAATCAAGGTCTGGTCCAGGCTGCCAAAGATCGCCTGCGCGCCCTGCAAATGAGCGACGGTTTCATCGATCGACTGCAGCGCAGCAAGTTGGTTACCCAGACAGTGACCTTTCACGCCAGTCGCGATGGCGTGGTCGACAACCTCGCCATTCGCCAGGGCTTTTACGTGCAACCTGGCACGACCATGATGTCAATCGGCACCCTGGACGAGGTGTGGGTGGAAGCTGAAGTGTTTGAGCGCCAGGCTGCATCGGTGCGTGCCGGACTGCCGGTTGTCATGACCACCGAATTTCTGCCGCGCGCGCGCTGGCAGGGTTCAGTGGACTATGTCTACCCCACCCTCGATGAAACCACCCGCACCCTGCGACTGCGCTTGCGCTTCAGCAACGAGGACGCCTTATTGAAACCCAACATGTTTGCCCAGGTGGTGATCGACACCTCTGGTGATGAACAGGTCTTGACCGTACCCAGGGAAGCCGTCATCCGCACGGCCAACCAGGACCGCGTGGTAATGGCGCTTGGTGACGGGCATTTTAAGTCGGTAGCTGTGCAACTGGGGAGGGTTGGCGAGCACCAGGCGGAGATAGTGTCCGGACTCGAAATGGGCGACGAGATCGTGACTTCAGCCCAGTTCCTGCTCGATTCTGAATCCAGCAAGAGCTCTGATTTCAAGCGCATGAGTCATGAGGGTATGAATCATGATTGAAGCCACTATTCGCTGGTCGATCAACAATCGCCTGTTCGTCCTGCTGGCCACCGCAATTGTCGTGGCCGCCGGGTTATTCAGCGTACGCAACACGCCGGTTGATGCGATTCCGGATTTGTCTGATGTACAGGTGATAATCAAGACCAGTTACCCGGGGCAAGCGCCACAAGTGGTAGAAGACCAGGTAACCTACCCACTGACCACCGCCATGCTGTCGGTACCCGGTGCCGTCACGGTACGCGGCTATTCCTTCTTCGGTGATTCCTACGTCTACATTATCTTCGATGAGGACACGGACCTGTATTGGGCCCGCAGCCGCGTGCTGGAATACCTGAGCCAGGTGGCTCCGTCCTTACCGGCCAATGCCCGGCCGCAGTTGGGTCCGGACGCGACCGGGGTCGGCTGGGTCTACCTCTATGCCCTCGCTGATCGCAGCGGCCAGCATGACATCAGCCAGCTGCGCAGCCTGCAGGACTGGTTTTTACGCTACGAGCTGCAAGCCGTGCCCGGCGTATCAGAGGTCAGCACCATTGGGGGCATGGTCAAGCAGTACCAGGTCAAGGTGAACCCGCACAAGCTGCGCGCCTATGACATTCCCCTGTCATTAATACAAACCGCGATCAAACAAGCCAACCAGGAAGTCGGCGCCTCAGTGGTGGAAATGGCGGAGGCGGAGTACATGGTGCGCGCCTCCGGTTATCTACAAAACGCTACAGACCTGGAACTGGTTCCACTGGGCGTTAACCACAACGGCACACCGCTGCTACTGAGGGATGTTGCCGATATCGATATCGGCCCGCAAATGCGGCGTGGCATTGCCGAACTCAACGGTGAAGGCGAAGTCGTCGGCGGCATCATCGTCATGCGTTATGGCGAGAACGCCCAAACCACGATCGCGGGGGTTAAGGCCAAGTTGGCACAACTCAAGGCGAGTCTTCCCGAAGGGGTCGAGGTAGTCACGGTATATGACCGCTCAGGTCTCATCGATCGCGCAGTGGATAATCTTCGCGACAAGCTGCTGCAGGAACTGGTGATGGTGGCCCTGGTCTGCATTGTCTTCCTGATGCACGTGCGCTCATCACTGGTCGCGGTTATCAGCTTGCCGGTCGGCATCCTGACCGCCTTTATCGTCATGTACCTGCAGGGCCTTAATGCCAACATCATGTCGCTGGGTGGTATCGCCATCGCCATCGGCACCATGATCGACGGCGCGATCGTCATGATCGAGAACATGCACAAACACATGGAGCGCACACCGCTGAATGATCAGAACCGCTGGCAGGTCGTCACCACTGCCGCGGTCGAGGTGGGCCCTGCCCTGTTTTTCAGCCTGCTGATTATTACCGTAAGCTTCCTCCCGGTATTCACGCTGGAGGCGCAGGAGGGGCGAATGTTCTCGCCGCTGGCATTTACCAAAACCTATGCCATGGCTGCCGCCGCGGCGCTGGCGATCACCCTGGTACCCGTACTAATGGGTTATTTCGTGCGCGGCCAGGTTCGGTCAGCGCACAATAACCCGATAAACCGTGGCCTGATCCGTGCTTACCTGCCGGCACTGCGCAGGATCCTGCACAGCCCTGGTAAAACTCTTGCCGTTGCGGCACTGCTGACAATCAGCTGCCTGTGGCCGCTGCAACACATCGGCAGTGAGTTCATCCCGCCGCTGGACGAGGGTGATCTCATGTATATGCCGACCACCTACCCCGGCATATCGATTGGCAAGGCCCGTGAATTACTGCAGCAGACCGACAAGCTGATAAGAACTGTTCCAGAGGCGATATCGGTGTTCGGCAAGATCGGTCGTGCCGAGACGGCCACTGACCCGGCGCCACTGACCATGATCGAGACCTTTATCCAGCTCAAACCCCGCTCGCAATGGCGGCCTGGCATGACACCGGAAGGCCTCAGGCAGGAACTCGATGCGCTGATCAAACTGCCGGGGCTAAGCAATGCCTGGGTTATGCCGATAAAGACCCGTATCGATATGCTGGCCACGGGCATCAAGACACCGGTGGGTATCAAGACCGCCGGACCCGAGTTAAAGCAGATCCAGGCAATAGGCCAGCAACTGGAAAGCATTCTGGCACAACTCCCCGGTACGGCCTCGGTGTACTCCGAGCGTGTTGCGGGCGGGCGCTACATCAAGGTGGACATCGACCGGGCCCTTGCGGCGCGCTATGGATTGAGTATCACCGATGTACAGCAAGTGATCGCCACGGCTATCGGCGGCATGAACGTAACCCACACCGTCGAGGGTCCGGAGCGCTACCCAGTCAATGTGCGCTACCCCCAGGACTATCGGAACTCCCCGGAGCAATTATCGTTGCTGCCGATTGTGACACCGGCGGGACTGCGCATTACCCTCAGTGATGTGGCCCGGGTGTTTATTGAAGACGGACCACCCGGGATAAAAAGTGAGAACGCGAGGATTAACGGCTGGACCTATGTTGATATTGAGAACGTCGATGTCGGCAGCTACGTTGAAGCTGCCAGGGAAGTGGTGGCACAGCAACTGCAATTACCCCCCGGCTACTCCATTAGCTGGGCCGGCCAATACGAGTACATGGAACGGGCCAGGGCCAAGCTCAGCTACGTCATACCCTTGACCCTGGCGATCATCGTGGTGCTGCTGTACCTCAATTTTCGTGAGTTCATGCCGGTGGCAATTCTGATGGGCTCACTGCCACTGGCGCTGGTGGGAAGCCTGTGGCTGATGTACGCAATGGGTTACAACTTCTCCATTGCCGTCGGGGTCGGCATTATCGCATTGGCCGGTGTCGCCGCGGAGACCGGTGTCATTATGCTGGTATACCTGAACCTGGCGTGGGCGCAGCTGCTGCGTGAGCACGACAAACCCAGCCCGGCGCAACTCACCGATGCGATTCTGTACGGTGCCGGCACGCGGGTACGACCGGTGCTAATGACCGCGGTAGCAACCATTGTCGGGCTGCTGCCGATATTGTTTGGCAGTGGCACCGGCTCGGAGGTCATGAGCCGCTTGGCCGCGCCCATGGTAGGCGGCATGCTGAGTACGGTGGTACTCACGCTGTTGGTGTTGCCGGTTATATTTCTACTCTGGAAGCAAGTAGAACTCAAAACAAGGCAGCAAGAATGAGCTCGACAGGACGCCCAATTCATCATAATTGACAGGGTCGATTGCCAGAATCCTGTCTCACACTCCGACTGTATTAATAGTTGGCCGGAGTTCCTGTCATGCAAAAACTGCTCGCTATCAAGTTGGGTGTCATTAGTACAATTGCACTGCTGCTGCTTATTCCCATCACCCTGGTGCAAGGCAAGATTGCCGAGCGTGCCGCGTTTAAAAACAGCGCCCGCCACGAGATAGCAAAGAGCTGGACTGCCAGCCAACGCCTGATGACACCGGTGCTGGTGCTACCCTACAGCGTTGAGGGACCAGAGGCCTCACAGGGCTTTGTGACTGACAAGAGGCAAGCTCTGGAGCGCAAACAGCACTATGCCTTACTGCTACCCGAGCGCAGCGACCTGAGCGCTGATATGAGCAGCGAACTGCGCCGCAAGGGCATCTACGAGATCCCGGTTTATGCCGCAGCGATCCAGGTCGAGGGGCACTTCGATAGCGAAACCATTTCCAGGCGGCGTGAGGCCATTGCCCAAGAAGCCCGCTTCCTCAGTCACGGCACAGCTTTTCTGACCCTGTTGATCAGTGACCCCCGCGGGCTAGGTTCTGCGCCGGATTTACACTGGGCCGGTAAGCCGGTGAACTTCAAACCCGGCAGCGGTCTCTCCGCGATGGGTGGCGGCATGCATGCCCCGCTACCTCCCTGGCCAGGGAAGCCGGAGGAGCGTTTTACGTTCAAACTGAAGCTGATGCTCAAGGGTATGGAGAGCCTGGGCTTTATACCCGCCGCACTGGAGAGCAAATTCGACATTCGCTCCGACTGGCCGCACCCGAAATTTGAGGGCGGCTATGCACCGCTCAGCCGCGAGGTCAGCAGGGAAGGATTTACGGCCTCCTGGCGTGTAAACCAGTTCAGCACCGACATAGCAGCCCTCATGCTGGCCTGCGAAAAGGGTCACTGCGATGCCTTGCAACGCATGAGCCTGGGGGTCAACCTCATCGAGCCGGTGGATTCCTACCTGCAATCCGAGCGCTCCAGCAAATACGGCATTCTCTTTGTAGGCTTAAGCTTCATCGCGTTCTTCATGTTTGAAATACTGCGCAAACTGCGCATTCACCCAATCCAGTACACCCTGGTGGGACTGGCGATCGCGATATTCTATCTGCTGCTATTATCGCTAAGTGAGCACCTCAGCTTCGGGGCAGCCTATGCACTTGCCGCAAGCAGTTGCATCGCCCTGCTCAGTTATTATGTGCGCTTCGTGCTGCGCGGCATCGCCGGCGCGCTGCTGTTCACGGCCATGTTGTCCACCCTCTACGGCGTACTCTACGTCATCATCCAGGCGGAGGATTTCGCCCTGCTGGGCGGCTCGGTTCTGGTGTTCGCCATTCTTGCAGGCATCATGGTGTTGACCCGCGACATAGACTGGTACGCGTTGAGGCAGTGAACTTTCACGCAGGGCAATAAATGTTACTCTGACCCCAATAAAAATGATTAGCACCAGGTACGGCCTTGCCCAGGATCAATAAAGACCGCTATATCTCCTCCGACTGGATGCAGCGGGAGTGGGAGCAGGTCTGGAAGAAGAGCTGGCAAATTGCCGTGCCCCTGTCCGACCTGAAAGCGCCGGGAGATTTTGCCGTCTATCAGCTCGGGCCGGAAAGCATCCTGCTGAGCTGCACTGAAGCCGGTGAGATCAAGGCCTTCTACAACGTCTGCCAGCACCGCGGTATGCGGCTGGTCGCCGATCACTGTGGACACAGCGACAGCTTCCGCTGCCCCTATCACAGCTGGCGCTATAACGGGCAGGGTCAGCTTACCTATGCGCCGGATACCGAAGGCTTTAGCGATGGCTTAGCGCCAGAACAGGTCGGCCTGGGGCCCGTTCGCTGTGAGCTGGCCCTGGGGTTTGCCTGGATTTCACTGGACGACGAAATCGAACCGCTGGCTGATTACCTCTCGGACATGCTACCGCTACTGTCGCACTACGAGTTCGAAAACATGACATTGCTGCAGGACCAGACAGTACTGGTGAACTGCAACTGGAAGGCGGTGCATGATAATTTCAGTGAGCTCTATCATGTGCCCTATTTGCATCCACAGCATCGCCGTTTTGTCGACTGTACCGCTGCCACCGATGAACTCTATCCTGCGGGGCACACCCGGGTCTGCGTGCCCGGCGGCACTACAGACTCACGCTTTGACACGCCGGTCATGCCAACAGACATCCTGTGCATGCAACTGGAAGCCCTGGGCCTGGACCCCGCAGACTATGAAAATCGTGTGGACGAAGTACAGGCTGTGATTCGTAAGGAAAAGCGCAAGCTGGCCGCGACCACGCCCTATTACAACAACTTCAGCGATACAGAACTCAGCGACGTGATGCAGACCAACGTATTTCCCAACGCCATTTTCTCCTACCAGCCGGAAATGCTCTGGCTGATTCGTCCCCGCCCCCATGAGACCGATCCCAATCGTTGCTACCTCGACAAGTTGAGTTTCGAGCGCTTTCCCGCCGCGGAGCAAACCCAGCGACCGACGCATGATGTGTTCTCCTACACCGACGTAATGGCGGGTAACAAGAGCATGACCGATACCATCGACCAGGACTTGTCCCTGCTTTCGCAGGCCCAACAGGGCATGCTGTCGGACGGCTTCCAGGAGCTGTGGTTGAATGACAGGGAATCACGAATACATCATTTCCATCAGCGACTGGATGAGCTGATAGGCCTTAACTGACGTAAACACATTACTGACATAGAATATCCTTATAAACCGACAATCAGAGGAGTCTTTTCATGCAAGTAAAAGCCTATGCAATCCAGGCCGAGGGCCAGAAGCTGGAACCGTTTACCGTCGAGCGCAAGGAACCAGGCTCAGAAGACGTGTTGATCGAGTTAATGTATTGCGGCATCTGTCACTCGGACCTCATCATCGCCAACAATGAATCCGGTGCGGCCATGTACCCCGTGGTACCAGGTCATGAGATGGTGGGCCGAGTGGCCGAAGTGGGTGCGGATGTCGACCTGGTCAAGGTCGGCGACCTGGTGGGTGTAGGCTGCATTGCGGATTCCTGTCGCAGTTGCAGCCCTTGTGAAGCCGGCGACGAGCAGTACTGCGAAAGCGGCTTTTCACTAAGCTTTAACGCCTTTGATACCAGCGGTGAGAAGACCTTTGGTGGCTATAGCAGTCATTACACGGTCAACCAGCGCTATGCGGTCAAGATTCCCGATGGAATGGATCCGGCTGCCGCCGCGCCCCTGCTCTGCGGCGGCATCACGGTCTACACCCCTCTAAAACGTTACGGTGCCGGCCCCGGCAAAAAAGTAGGCGTACTCGGCCTGGGTGGCCTGGGTCATCTGGCTATCAAGATCTCCAGCGCCATGGGCGCTCACACGGTAATGCTGACCTCATCGCCCAACAAAGTGGCGGACGCACAAAAGCTCGGTGCCGACGAGGTGGTACTGACCAGCCAGGAAGACGATCTCAAGGCTCACGCTGGCAGCTTCGATATGATTATCAACACAATCTCCGGCGAACATGACGCCAACAGCTACTTACCCCTGCTCGCCCGGGGAGGGAATATGTGCTTTGTGGGCGCACCACAGACACCACTGCCGATTATGATTTCCAATCTGCTGATGGGTGACAAGCTGATGTCTGGATCGCTGATCGGCGGCATACCCAGCACCGCGGAGATGCTGGAGTTTTGTGCCGAGCACAATATCACTGCCGATATCGAGATGATCAACATGGACGAGGTTAACGAGGCCTGGGATCGTATCGAGAAGAACGACGTTAAGTACCGCTTCGTGATTGACCTGGCGTCCCTATGATAAAGCAACAGATGGTGAGACTTCTTAAGAGAGCCAGGTTGGTGATCGGCGTATCCTGCATTGCCGCCAGTGGTCACGCCCTGGGCGACCCCGGCGATGCAACTGTCTGGCAGCAGCGCGACGGATTGTCTGTGTCTGCCGGGGCTTTCCAGCCCAACTACGATACGAAGATCCGCAAGTCCAGGGGTGACACCGACGGCGACCGGATAAGTCTCGAAGACGACCTTGGCCTCGACGATGATGACCTAATCCCGGTGGTGTCCCTGGCAATCAGGCCCTGGTCAAAACACAAGTTCTTCTTCAGCTACATGGGCATGGACCGGGACGCCGGAAAAATTCTGAGTGAGGATCTGAGCTTTGACGGCGTTACCTTCCCGGCAGGCACGGATGTGGATACCGACTTTGATATCAACATGTACCGGGCGGGTTATACCTGGTCATTTTTGCAAAACGAGGCCTGGGAACTGGGCTTCTCAGTCGGCGCCTACTGGGTCGACATGGACATGCGCATGTCCGCCCTGGGAGGCGCGGTGGACGCGGATTACGACGAGAGCGAGCCCTTCCCGATGATTGGTTTTTCCGGCTCCTGGTTACTCAATGAGAAGTGGCTGATTCGCGGTACCGCGGAAGCCTTCAGCATTGATATGAATGATACCGAAGGTGATTTCTACAACCTGCGGCTGGAGTGCGAGTACGCATTAACAGAGAGGCTCTCCATCGGTGCCGGATACGACCTGGTTCGCATTGATGCAGAGGACACCAAGAAGAACAACCGGGTCACCTACGACTATGACGGAGCACTAGCCTTCCTGCGCTGGCACTTTTGATCGGCTAGTCCAGGGCTGTGTCGACTATTGGAATGAATTGCTCGACGACAGCCCCACTACCCACCGAGCCAGACTCGCCGCTGTACTCCTCGAAAAAGACCACGGCGGCATACTCGCGCTCCGTATCCAGCCAGGCCACCGAGCCGTAGAATCCGGGGTCCAGGAACAGTGTGGTAGGTCCCCCGCCATCCGGTTCCACCAGCCACCAACCCATGCCGTAACCCCAGCTGTCTGCTTCTGCCGTGGTTCTTTCGATGCGCATAAATGCCAGGCTGTCGGCTGACATCACCCGGTTATCACCGCACAGGCCATCATTGAGGTGTAGTGACAGGAGCTTCGCGTAATCGTCCAGGGAGCTCATCATGCCGCCCTCGGAATTAGCATTGTCCTGACCCACCAGGCTTTCGGCGTTACCGTCCCAGAGCGGTGCCAACGACAGGTTATTGCCGATCTGGGTCACCTCAAGTCCGCAGGGCGCACCGATGTACTGGTCCCACAACTGGTTGAGGGTGCCGCCGCCGGTAATCTCAGCCACCGCGCCGGACAGGTGCCACTGGCTGCCACCGTAATCGAAGGCCGTGTTGGCGGGTGTCGACACCAATCCAGGTAATGGGGTGGTGTAAAGCGTTTCGGCGCAGGCCTGCAGCGTCCCCAGGGGCAGAAATTGACAGAGGTGTGGTGCGTAGTCATCGGGCCGCAGGAACAAATTGGCCAGGCCGGGTATCCCGGAGCGATTCGATACCAGGTGTTCTGTGGTAATGGCCGGGTCCCACACGCCCTGCCATGGCAGGTAGCTGGCGATCGGCTCATCGATCTCGAAATTCACGTTGTCGTCATCATCGTGCAGCGCCATGAGCAGCGTCACGCTCGGAACCTTGCTGGTGGATGCCAGCAACACCAGGCTGTCTTCTTCCAGGTTGCCAAACGCGGCCTTGTGGAGAACGCCACCTTCCCTGTCAACGACCACGTAGGAACCCCCGGGGAAGGCCTCTTCTGTGGCAACGAAGTTTTCCATCCAGGCATCAGCCTCAGTGAAATCAGGCGGGATCTCTGGCTGAGCCTGAAACCGTGAGTCATTGCCGTCACTGCAGGCCGTCAAGAGCACAGAGAGGACTATAAGAAAGTACTTCGACATGGTGACATCCCTTTGTATTGTTATCAGCGCACGGAGATAGGGCCGTCGCTGCCAGTATTATGGGGTTAGAATGAGGCTCTTTGCCACCCCGGGGAATGATCCCGCCCTACGGAGCCGACTATGAATCCCGTACTAGCCTGCAGTCTGTGCGGCCGCTGGCTGCTTGGCGTTTCGATGGCCCTCGGACTGTCACTGCCAGCCGCGGGCGGGGAGTATTCCCTGGTCATTAATGGCGGCCGTGTGATTGACCCCGAGACCCGACTCGATGCAGTTCGGCATATTGGCCTGGATGGCGACCGGATTGCAGTCCTGTCCATGACACCGCTGCAAGGGGCGCGAGTCCTTGATGCCAGCGGCCTGGTGGTTGCACCCGGATTTATTGATCTGCACACACACTCGCCTACCTTACTCGGGCAGCATTACCAGTTGTTCGATGGCGTGACCACGGCGCTGGAGCTTGAGGCTGGCGCCTATCCCATCGAGGACTATGGTTCAGCACTCAGTGCGACCCCGCTAATCAACTTCGGCGCTTCCGCAGGATACCTTGCCATGCGCATGCTGGAGATGGACGGACTGCGAGCAGGGGGTATTGGTGAACTCCCCCAACCCGTCGGCATTAAGGGCTGGTGGAATGCCGCCCGTGCCTGGCTCGGTGGTCCGGAAGATCTGCACACGCTGAGGGACCCGGCAACCGCAGAGACTCTGGAGCGGCTCAGGCAGACCCTGGAAGCCACACTCGACGCGGGCGCACTGGGGATAGGATTACCACTGGATTACTTTAGCGAGGCAGCCGGGCCGGACGAAGTGAGGATGATATTTGAAACCGGGGCTGCGCGCGGGGCACCCATCTTCATCCACATCCGCAGGGGCATCAACGGCGACCCCGCCGGGCTGCGGGAAGTACTGGATCTCGCCGCCGCTACCGGCGCCAGCATCCACATCTGCCATATTACCCACAACGCCATGCGCAACATTGAGCTGTTCCTGCAAGAAGTCCGCCTGGCAAGTGACCGGGGCGTGGATGTCAGCGTTGGGGTCTTGCCCTACAACGCAGGTTCCACGACCATTTCTGCTGCGGTATTCAACCGCGATTGGCAGACCATTTTCGCTATCGATTATAGCGACGTGGAATGGGCCGCTAGCGGCGAGCGTCTGAGTGAGGAAAGCTTTACGCGTTACCAGGAGGAGCAGCCCCAGGGAGCCGTAATTCATCACTATCTCAAGGAGGAGTGGACCCGCCGCGCACTGGAGGAACCAGACAGCATCGTGGTCAGCGATTTACTCCCCATGCTCAGCCGCGACCAGAAAGTGGCCCCGCACAACGGAGCCTTCAGCAAGATACTGGCCCGCTATGTGAGGGAGCAGCAGTTGCTGGAACTACCCACGGCGATTGAAAAAATGACCCTGTTACCGGCTCGGCGACTGCAAGACTATGCGACGCCATTTTCCCGCAAGGGGCGCATCCAGCCGGACATGGACGCGGATATTGTTATCTTCGATGCCGAGACCATTATTGACCGAGCCACCTATCGCGACCCCTATCAGGAAGCCGAGGGTATCGCGCATGTCATTGTCGGCGGCGTGCAGGTGATCAAGAACGGTGAACTGCTACCCGGTGTGTTCCCCGGCCGCAGAGTCACTGCTGCCAGATAAGCAAACAAGGGCCAGAACCCATTAATCCAGGGAGACAGACTTGCTGTATGCGATCCTGACACTTGCACTTGTCGTCGCCATCTACGCACCCCAGTATTGGGTACGGCATACTATGCGCAAGTACAGCAAGGAGATCAGCCAGATGCCAGGCACCGGCGGCGAACTGGCACAGCACCTGGTCGATCGACTGGAACTCGAAGGCGTGACGGTCGAGACAACGGACGAGGGACGCGATCATTTCGATCCGTCGGCGCCGGCGGTACGACTCAGCCCAAGCATCCACGATGGGAAATCACTGACAGCGCTGGCGGTTGCCACCCACGAGGTCGGGCACGCTATCCAGTTCAGTAGAAACGAAGCCGTGTTCCAGCTGCGATCCAGATACATGCCCACAGCCATGCTGCTGCGCCGTGCCGGTGAAGTCATCTTGTTGGTAGTTCCCATTGTTGCACTGGTGCTAAAGGCGCCGCCGCTGATCATCGCACTGGTGGCGCTGAGCCTGGGTCTGCAGCTACTTGGTGCTGGCGCCTACCTGATCATGCTGCCAGAGGAGTGGGACGCGAGTTTCAATAAGGCCCTGCCTATTCTGGAGCAGGGTGAGTACGTGCCCGAGAGCAGCCTGCCCGCGATTCGGTCAGTGCTGCGAGCCGCCGCGCTGACCTACTTTGCCTCGGCATTGGCCAGCATCGTCAATCTTGGCCGCTGGGCGCTATTGTTGCGGCGTTGAGTCACAAACAGAAAGACGCAGCACTCCGATCGCAACAGGACTACCGATTCAAGCATTGTCTGTCCCGCGCTTTCTAGTACACTGCCTCGCATGCCGACCAGCTCAATTAACAAAGCGCCGAAGCAGATAGAGGTTTTCCCTGCGAGCAAATCCATAAACCAGGTTTTTAGCCGCGTTTTTCTCTCCCTGGCGTTATTTCTCGCGCAGTCCGGATCCTTAGGTGCATCTGAGCTGGAACAGCCGGATATCGGTTTGCTGGCAGACCCCGCACCGGGCGAGGTGACGGGGGAGTTTCGGCCCGGCTCTCACGTTAAGTTGTTTCTGCCCAACCTGCCTTATCTGGCCATTTCCCATGCGGTCAACGCATCCCTGGTGCGCCCCGCTGACAACGAACAGGGCTGGCAATACGACCTGGCCGTTAGTCATAGCAGTGTGGAAGACCAGGTTTGGGAGTTTCAGCTACGCCGGGGGGTAACATTTCAGGAGGGCAGCCCCTTCAATGCCGATTCAGTACTGCTGAACATGGCTCATTTCCAGCGCCAGCCTTTCACCTTCAGTAAATTGAGCACGATACTGGAGCGTGTCGAGAAAGTGGATGACTACACCGTACGTTTCTACCTGAGCGAGCCCTATGGTGTATTCCTGCAGGATGCCATCTGGTTGCAATTTTATACGCCCGCTTACCTGAAGAAGCACGGCTGGAACGGTAAGCCCAGCTGCCCCAACCTGGCAGAGCCGGGACCCTGGGGCCTGGGCCCCTACATCCTCCACGAGGGCTATGTGGAGGGAGACAGAAGCACGCCGGAAGTCGTTCTCAAAGCCAATCCGCGCTACTGGGGTGAGGACAGGCCCAAGGTGGAGACTGTCACGATCTATACGGAGCTGAGTATCGAACAGGCCCGGGACCTGGCCCTGTTCAGCGACGGTGAGCTCGATATAACGCCAGTGCCCTTTGCCGATGAGGTAGAGACCGTGCTCTCGCCGCACGCCAAGCTTGCCGTGTCTCCATCCATGAATAACTATGCGATGCACTTCAATTTGCTCAACGGCAACCCCGCCCTGGCCGATGCCCGGATTCGCTATGTAGTCAATCACGCCATCGATCAGGAGTATCTGCTGAATTTGTCGATGCTGGGCGAAGGCGTGCTATCGCCCACCATGGTATCGCCTAATTTCCCCCAGGTGTCCGCGGCTATCGATTCGCTGCAGAGCTACTTCGAAGACTATGCCTCGTCTAATCCCCAGGCCATCGAAAGCCTCAGAGACATGGTGCGAGACTATCAACGGGAGCAGGATCTCGATCCCAATGCCCCATTGCGCTTGTCCCTGCTGGCCCAGGAGAGCTTCATGTTCCTGATCGGAGACATCCAGCATTTCCTGGCGCAGGTGAATATTGACCTACAGATAAAGGCAGTTGCTGCTGAGAAGCAGGTGTTCCGCCAATTGTTCGATACCGTGGAAGGCAACAATGAGATTCACTGGGACCTGCTGCTGTGGGGTAATTATGATTGGTACAAACACCCCTGGTCCGCTTTTTTCGTCTATGTTCCGGGCAGTCCCTGGTCGACTTTGCCACCCAATGAGGCCCTGGTGGAGTACACTGATCAGCTGTTACGCACCCCACTTGCATCCGATGACTACATACCCCTGATAGCGGAATTTATCCGTCATGTGCATGAGAACAATTACATGGTATTCCTGCCCAGTCCCAACAATGTCTATGCTGTGAACAAGGAGCTTGTGTTCAACCCCGGTCGCTCGGCTTTTGTCTATCTGCGAGACCTGGAAGTGACCGGCCAGCACTGGTCCCAGCGCGGTGAGGCCGCGTATCCCGCAGAGCGTCGCCGCCCCTTGCAAATTAATCACCGAAGTTTGCTGGAGGCCTCCCTTTGAGTCAGCCAGAAACCAGCTTTCGTGATAGCTTGAGCCAGGAGCGCGCCCTGTCGCGGGGCATCATCGCACTGCTGCTTATCGCCTCGATTCTGCTGATCGGCCAGAGTCTGTATAACTTGTCCAACCTGGATCGAGTCGACGAATCTATCACCACGGTGCACCGTGCAGCGTCCGGCCTGGACGAACTCGCGCGGGAAATTGCCACACCCATTGCTGATATCCGCATGTTGTCGATGGAGGCCGTGCTGGCACCCAATAAAGCCTTGCTTGAGCAGGCCCGGCAGCGGCTCGATGAGCGTATCACTGGTCTGGAGCGAGCTCTCACCAACTGGCATGAACGTATAGCTGCGGGAGAAATCGATGAAGATGGCGCGCAGCAGTTTTATGCCATCGATGCGGCCTGGAAACGCTACCGCGAGGCACTGTCCAGCACCCGCACCTATATGGAGCAGGGTGTGCGGGTTGCCGCTTTCATCAGTGTCACCAGGCCGGAAAAAGAGAGCTATCAAGCCCTGCAGGCATCGCTCGGTTCATTTGGAGCTACCCAGATCGCGCGCAGCCAGAAAGTCTACGACCGAGCACAAGATAGCTCCAGCGGCGCCTACTACACTCTGGTGGTGACCGCCGTCATTCAGATTCTGGTTCTGGTTGCGATTCTTTATTTCGTCTATCGCATGTTCCGCAGTTACATGCGCGCCTCCCAGGCACATGAACAGGAATTGGCCACGGCGATGCGCGCTGCCGAGTCCGCAACCCGGGCCAAATCTGATTTCCTGGCAAATATGTCCCATGAAATCCGCACCCCGATGAATGCCATTATCGGTATGAGCCACCTGGCGCTGCAAACCGAGCTAGATAGCAAACAGCGCAACTATATTGAAAAGGTACACCGGTCCGCCGAATCCCTGCTTGGGGTTATCAACGATATTCTCGATTTCTCCAAAATTGAAGCGGGCAAGCTCGACCTTGAGGCAGTGGATTTTCGCCTGGAGGATGCCTTCGATCACCTCGCCAACCTGGTGGGTCTCAAGGCAGAGGAAAAAGGGGTGGAGTTACTGTTCGACCTGCCGGCGAATCTGCCTACCGCCCTGATCGGTGATCCCCTGCGCCTGGGGCAGGTCCTGATCAACCTTGGTAACAATGCCGTAAAATTCACCCACGAGGGTGAGATCGTTATCAGTGCGAATGTGCTAGAGGAGGACGATGAACAGGTCTCCCTGCATTTTGCCGTTCGTGATACCGGAATCGGTATGAGCCCAGAGCAACAGGAAATGCTATTCCAGTCCTTTAGCCAGGCGGATGCTTCCACTACCCGGGAGTTTGGCGGCACCGGCCTGGGTCTGGTGATCAGCAAGAAGCTCACCATAATGATGGGCGGCGATATCTGGGTGGAAAGCGAAGTCGGTGTGGGCAGCACTTTCCACTTTTCAGTCGTTTTCTTAAAACAACAGCAGGAGCCCAGCGAGTTCCGCGCCAGCACTTCCGAGCTGGGAGGGATGCGAGCACTGGTAGTGGATGACAACAGCTCCGCCCGCCAGATCCTGTCATCCATGCTCGAAGGCTTCGACCTGCGGGTGGAATGCGCCGACTGCGGCCAGGCGGCACTGTCCATGCTGGACGAGGCCCATACCGACGACCCCTATCAGCTGGTGTTGATGGATTGGCATATGCCGGAAATGGATGGCGTCGAGACAAGCCGGCGCATACAGAATCAAAAGCCGGATAGCAGGAATCCTGCGATCATCATGGTGACCGCCTTTGGTCGTGAGGAGGCCGGTCAGGCCAGCGAGGGGCTGGATATCAGTGGCATCCTGACCAAGCCGGTAACCCCGTCCACCCTGCTCGATACCATCCTGTCGACACTGGGACAAACAGCGATCAGATCAAGTCGCGCTAGTAATCAAAAGGAGGAAATGGACGCCGCTGTCGCCAAGCTGGCTGGCGCCCGCGTATTGTTGGTGGAGGACAACGACATCAACCAGGAACTGGCCCTTGATTTGCTTACCAATAACGGGATTGACACTCTGGTCGCGAATGACGGGCAGGAGGCGCTGGATATACTCGACAAAACGCCTGTTGACGGCGTGCTGATGGATTGCCAGATGCCGATCATGGATGGCTATACCGCGACCCGCAAGTTGCGTGAGGACCCACGTTTCGAAGAGCTGCCGATACTAGCCATGACTGCCAACGCCATGGCCGGCGATCGCGACAAGGTACTGAGCGTCGGCATGAATGACCACATCGCCAAGCCGATCAATGTCAGCGACATGTTTGGCACTATGGCGAAGTGGATCACACCCTCACAGCCATCTTCCGAGGCCGTAAAGAGCAGCCGGGCTTCGGTCAACATCCCTGAGCTGGACGGCATAGATGTGGCGGACGGGCTGTCCCGTGTGCAGGGAAACAGCGAGCTGTACCTCAGGCTGCTGCGCAAATTGAAAAAAAGCCAGTCCAATTTTATGCCTGAACTGGACGCAGCACTGGAGCATGGCGACTGGGCACTGGCCAACCGGATGGCGCATACCCTCAAGGGACTTGCCGGGAACCTGGGCGCCCTCTCACTGCAGCAGGCCTGTGCAGCGGTGGAGTCACAAGCCAGTCGAGAGGCGGTAGAGAGCGCCGAGCGAGACGCGCTGGCAAGGGAGCTGAAACGGGTGCTTGGCGGCCTTTCTGCTCTGGATGCAATTGACGCTCCTGCTGATACCGCCGCAGCCGCGGCCATAGATACCGATGCGGTAGCGGGTCTTCTGGAAATGCTTGCGCAACAACTGGGCAACAGCGATCCCACCGCACTGAATACTGTAAACGAGCAGCGGGCGCTGCTGTCTGCAGGGCCGCTCGCTACATTGTTCACGTCACTGGAAGCTGCTGTCGGCGACTACGACATGGATGCAGCACTGGAGATAGTTGTGCAGATGCAGGCTACTAGTGCAGGGACGTAGCGCCTCGAAACCGGCACCCTTCGACCAGTACGCGCTAGACCTGTAAGCTCAAACACGAAAAGGGGCAACATATTTCATGGCCGCACTATTATTATTCCTGCTTGTCGGTCCGCGAATAAGCCCAACCACCAAAAACAGTCAGGACAGTCAGGACAGTCGGTTTATAGTAAACCTGCACACATAAAAGACAATCTAGTACTAGCTGTTTTGGGGCCGCGGTCTATTCTTGGGCGGAAGTGGACTGTGACGGGGGATCAGGGATCCTGAATCGGGGACGGAACAACGCCTCTACTATGAACCCACTAATCGGGACCTGCCTGAATGTCGGAGCCCGGCTTTATCAGTTGCAGTCGAGGGTTGCCGCGCATAATAACGGTGACCGCGGTCTCATCGACAAACTCCTCCCAGGGATGCTGCAGGCGAGTGATGTCTACGGCGGATGGAGAGATTACATCCAGTGGAGTCGACAAAGTGGCTCCATCATAGTAATTGCTATCGCAGAACGCCGCCGCGCTGCAAACCCGGTCGCCACTTTCCACCCAGTCAAGACCGGGGATTGACGGGGCGGCGTCACTACCGTCCACGCTGGCCTCCACGCGAACCCCTGGCCCGGTGACCTGGACGTAGCTGCGCTCTCCCACCATCTCGTGAGTCACCTCGTAACCCGGATGCACCAGTGCCGCAAGGTCCAGACAGGGGGCCTTGGTGTAACTGGCGACCCTCCAGGTCTCGGCATAGGCAGCACCCTGGCTCTGCAGATAGGTCAGCCATTCAGCGCGGTAGCCGCAGGGATCGTTCTCTACTTCGAAAAAATGCAGGGTCAACAGCGGAGTCGGGATGCCCCCTTCCACTGGGGAGATGGCTGCCAGCGGCGTCGACGGATCCAGGCCCATGCGCTGCATCAGGCCCTCCGTATCGGTCACAGGCAGATGGAAGTAGATGGAGGGGGCCTGCTCTCCTTCGAGTCCGGCGCTAGCGACATCGAGCTTTCCAGCGAATGCTGCTTCCGCCTGCCCCAGGGCGACCGACGGGTAAAACTCATTGCTGAAATCTACCAACTGCTGACGATACAGGTCGGTCACATCCAGGTAGTCCGCATCGAGGTTCCACCAGGGTGAAATCACGATGTCCAGCGCATTGAGATAGCTGAGTGTATGGCGCGGTTGGGGGTTAACATATTGCGCCCAGTTGCTGCGATCATCCAGTTCCAGTTCCAGCGGATCGATGAGAACAGCTTCACGCGCATAAACACTGCCATTGTAGACACCTCGATCATTGACGGCGTTGCCCCAGAATATGTAGTCATTGGCGACGGCGAACTGGCGATCGAAACTGACCAGGGTTTCCGGTTGTTGTGGCCACGGGAACGAGGACTGGAAGTAGAGCTCCTCTCCCCCACCTGGCACATTCACTCCCACGTAGCTGGCCACCTCGTCCTCAGTAAGTATGTGGGAGACGGGCTCTGGGAAGGTCAGGAGGTTCACCGGGTCGGCTGCGAGATTCTCGGCTGCCGCCTGCACCACCATGAAGCGGGGCACTCCGGTTTCAGGGTCTTCAACAAAGACAGACCACTCGGCCCGTGCGCCTTCCACCAGGCCACCGGAAGACTGGTAGATGTTAAGGACCAGGTAGTAGACGGCTGGCTCACCCTCAAGAATTCGCATGGGCACCATACGGAAGCCCGGTGGCAGCTGCTCTACTTCGAAGCGTGCACGGGTTGGCGCGTCTTTAAAGGTGAAGTTGATAAATATCGAGTTGGGTAGTTGTCCAACTTCAAAGCTCAGCCAGGCCGGGTCGCCACCAACTTCTGCTCCCTCGGCATAGGCAATACTGGTCATCCCGTGGTTCATCTGTTTCCAGTTGAAGCGCTCTGCGACAGACTCCAGGGGCAATGACACTGGCAGCAGGATCTCATCGTCTTCTGCGGGCGGCAGCGGAGTGCCCACACTGCTGTCCACCAGTTCATTGAAACGGGCCCGGTACTGGGCGCCCAGTGGATGCAGGAACCGGGCCTCGCCAGCCAGGCTCCCATCCACCAGGCTTAAGGCTGCAGAGACCTGAGTGGCCGCGGTAAGGCTCTGTGTTATTCCCGGTTCAGTGTCCTGGGGCGACAAAGCGGCAGCCAATGCCACCGGACCGTCGCTGATCGCCGCCGAGAGCGCCTCGATAACCATGCTGTCTGCCGTGCCGCTGTTATCCAACAGGCGATCGATCGCGGAGTGCAGTGCAGTCTCCGTACCTGACGCGAACAGGGCACCGGGAAGCATACTCAACAACCAGTCACTGTCCGGATAGCCGTAGAGCCTCACACCACGATAGTCACCCTGGGTCATCAGCTCACCATCCGGGTACAGCCATTCCATTTTGTTGACGCGGGTGTCGGCCAGCAGCAGTGGCCCAGCGGCGCCCAGGGCCATAACGTATTCCAGGTAATCGCTCGCCGGATCGAGACCTGGGCTGAGGTCACGAAGTCTGGCGGCAGCGCGTTGCAATACGGGATCTGCCGATGGGCCCGGCTGCACCAGGGCCCCGACTTGTGCAGAACCACTGGCCGCTTCAAGTGCCACGATGTCCACGGCCAGGGAGGCTGAAGTGAGTGGCGTTAGTAAAGGCAGCATCTCTGCGCGAGACCAGGACCGGAAACTACCGGAACCACTGCCATCGCAGGCACAGAGCAGGACTATTACAAAAAGGGTACTGAAAAATTTTCTAAAGGCGTTCGCCACCGGCTGCTTACTCATCGTTCAGGAGTTGGTTCGCGTCTGGCTGGACTCTGCATGCATTACCATCACAGCCTGACTTCCACGCTTACATTACCGCTGTCACCATACACGACGCCTTGATTTGCATCATATCGAATGCGGTGAGAAAAGTATTATATAGTGGCCCATTGAGTCGATGAGTATGAGCGCTTATGCACGGGCAGTATCTTCAAGTAGTTCTGCTGGGAATGTCTCTGTTACTGGCTTCGCCAGGCATTTACGCCGCAGACGATGAAGCTGCGGGGAGGACTGAGACCGCTGCGGAACAAGCCGGGTTCACACGCTTCCTGGATCGGGAGTACCTGATCGACAGCGGGTTCGATTTACCGGCCCAATGGGGCCTGTCGGCATACTTGTCCCACACCGAGTCCAAGCTCCCCATTGAGAACCTCAAGTACGGTTTCAGCGAGGATGAACCGCTTTCATCCAGCCCTTTCGTCACGATGGATGACATGGATAACACGATTACCAATAGCGGAATTATCCTGGATTACTGGATTCTTCCCATGGTCGACATCTACGCCATCCTCGGTCATACAGACGGAGAAATGGATACCAACGTCAACACCTTCGGAAGTTCGCAACCCCTGGGCTTCAACTTCACTGGGACCACCTATGGTATTGGCGGCACACTGGTTACTGGCTACAAGCAGGTAGTCCTGATTTTTGACTACAACTACATGGAACTGGATACAGATGTCTATGAGGATATCATTCCGGTTTCAAACCGCACGCTGCGGCTGGGATGGAACTTCGCCCAGAGCACCTGGCTGCCCGAGGTGGCCTGGCTCAGCTATATCGACACAGAATTTGAAGGCACCTTTGACCTCAAGCAAATAGTGGGTGAGGGTGTGGATCCGGGAACGGTACCCCCCGGTACCGAGGCGGTCCTGCTCTCCTTTGAGGTCGAACCCTACGATACCTGGGCGATCGGCGCCCAGTGGAAGTTGAGCGAGAGCTTTCAGCTGGTTTCGGAAATTGGCCTGGATACCGTCAAGGGCGTAACACTCGCGCTTAATTATCGCTGGGAATGATGCTGTGGTTCACCGCAGAATGCCGGCGCAAAGGCCAAACAAAAAACCCCCGGCCTGACGGCCGAGGGTTGTTTGTTTGGTGGAGCCAGGCCTGGGCGGCCCCGCGTTATCGAAGCCGCCTTCGGCGCTTCGATCCACTATAACCCCCAACAAAAAACCCCCGGCCTGACGGCCGAGGGTTGTTTGTTTGGTGGAGCCAGGCGGGATCGAACCGCCGACCTCAACACTGCCAGTGTTGCGCTCTCCCAGCTGAGCTATGGCCCCGAAAATCTACTCTTTCCTAATCCCGCTGGCGGGATCGAAGGCTACGCGCCCCGCCCCGACCACAACACTGCCAGTGTTGCGCTCTCCCAGCTG